>DATBHE010000119.1:0-29398 GCA_036557605.1 Pseudolabrys sp. | reverse complement strand
TCGATCGGTATCGAGATCGTCAATCCTGGCCATGAGTTCGGATACCCGGATTTTCCGCTGCGCCAGATTGCGGCGGTCATCACCCTTTGCAGATCGATCCTCACCCGCCGCGGCCCGATCAATGCCGACCGCATCCTTGCTCATTCCGATGTGGCGCCGGCGCGCAAGCAGGATCCGGGCGAAAAATTTCCATGGGGCCTGCTGAGCGAATCCGGCGTCGGCCATTGGGTTCGCGCCGCTCCGCTCGACCTTGAAGGGGCGGGCCTCAGACCCGGTGACCGCGGGGACGCGGTGACACGTCTGCAGCGCGCCTTGCGGTCCTATGGCTATGGGCTGGCAGAGACTGCGAACTACGACGATGCGACGCGGACCGTGGTAACGGCCTTCCAGCGCCATTTCCGGCAGGCGCGGGTCGATGGCGTCGCCGATCCTTCGACGCTGCTCACGTTGCGCGCGCTGATCGAAACGCGGCCGGCACCGCTCGGTTAACCGGTCAAGCGGCTGCTTCAGGGCCCTTTAAGCCTGCGACATGAGCAGCCTTGACGCGCCCGGCAGGTATCACCATTCCTATTCGTGTCAGTCGGCCGGACGGCCGCTCCGCGCCAGTGCCGAAAGGCGGCCGGGGAGGAAAGTCCGGGCTCCACGGACAAGCGGTGCCGGATAACGTCCGGCGGGATGAGCCTTTCGGGGCCGGCCCAGGGACAGTGCCACAGAGAACAGACCGCCTCGGCGCGTTGCGTTTAGCCGTGGCAAGGGTGAAACGGTGCGGTAAGAGCGCACCGCGTTTCCGGCGACGGAAGCGGCACGGCAAACCCCACCGGGAGCAAGACCGAATAGGAGCGGCACGGGTTGATTCCCGCTTGCGGGGATAGTCCCGGATCTGTCCGGATCAGCCGTTCGGGTAGGTTGCTTGATGCGCCGGGTAACCGGCGTGCAAGAGGAATGGCCGTCACGTTTGCGGCTCGCGCCGCAGGCCATACAGAACCCGGCTTACAGGCCGGCTGATGCGTTGTAAGGGGGCTCGGTGGCAAAACCGCCGGGCCCCCGCCAATTTCACAGCCGTCACTTTCGCATACCGACCAATCACGCACTTCGACTGGTGAACCATCGCGCTCCCGGCTAGCGTCCGGCTCCCGCATGACGACTTCCCGCGAAAGAATCGGAATAACGCTTGGAATTGCCGGCGTGCTGTTGTTTGGCGGCACGCTGCCGGCAACGCGTCTAGCGGTCGTCGCATTCGATCCATTCTTTCTCTCTGCCGCGCGCGCAACGATCGCCGGGTGCACCGGCCTTGCGCTGTTGCTCATCCTGCGTCGTCCGATCCCGCCGCGCGCGTCATGGCTCGAATTCATTCTCGCCGGCATCTGCACCATCGTCGGCTTCCCGGTGTTCATGGCGCTGGCGATGGCGCAAGTGCCGGCTTCGCACGGCGGCGTCGTGCTTGGGATCATTCCGCTTGCAACCGCGGCGGCCGCCGCGCTCGTCGCCCACGAGCGGCCAAGCGCCGGTTTCTGGCTGGTGAGTATTGTCGGAGCTGCAATCGTCGTGGCCTTCATGGTCCGCCAGAGTGACGCCAACACGATCCAACTCGGCGACATTTACCTGCTCGGTACCGTGCTCTCGGGAGCGTTCGGCTATACGCTGTCGGGGCGGCTGAGCCGCATGCAGCCGGGCTGGGAGGTGATTTCCTGGCAAGTAGCAGCATTCCTGCCGCTGTCGCTGATCGCGACTTACATTTTGTGGCCGTCCTCATTCGCTGGTGTGCCCGCGTCGTCGTGGGCGGGTCTTGCATATGTCAGCTTCATCAGTCAGTTCTTCGCGTTTTTCGTGTTCAACGCTGCGATGGCAATGGGCGGAGTCTCGCGCGCGGGTCAATTGATGCTGCTGCAGCCATTCGTGATCGTGGCCTTGTCGGTTCCTGTGAATGGCGAGCGTTTCGAATTGTCGACGGTGCTCTATGCGGCCGCGGTCGTCGCGGTGGTTGTCGTCGGCCAGCGCATGCGCATCACACGCGGCTAGCGCGCATCAAGCATCGTGGACGGCAGCCAGAGCGCCAGTCCCGGAAACGCAGCCACCAGAATCACCGCAACGCACATGAGAAAGAACAGCGGCAGCGCGTAAGCGCCGATCGTGAAGATATTTCGTCCCGTCATACCCTGAAGGACGTAAAGATTGAATCCGACCGGTGGAGTGATTTGCGCCATCTCGACGACCAGCACGATATAGATGCCGAACCAGATGAGATCGAAGCCCGCCTTCGTCACCAGCGGAATGATGATCGAGGTTGTGAGCACGACCATCGAAATGCCATCGAGAAAACAGCCAAGCAGGATGTAGAATGCTGTGAGCACAGTCAGCAGCGCCCACGGCGGCATGTTGAATCCGCTGATCCATTCGGCAAGCGCGCTCGGGATGCCGGTAAACCCCATCGCTGCGGTGAGATATGCCGCTCCCGCCAAGATAAACGCGATCATGCAACTGGTGCGTGTCGCGCCCATCAGCGAGTCGACAAAGCCCTGCTTTGTCAGAGTTCCGGACCACCAGCTTAATGCCAGTGCCAGGAACACGCCGACGACGGCGGCCTCGGTTGCGGATGCCAACCCGCCATAGATCGAGCCGATGACGCCGAGGATCAGCAAAGTCACCGGAATAAGCCGACGCGAGGCGTAGACACGCTTGCGAAACGCGACCGGTGGTTCTGGCGGCGGCATGTGTGTTTGGTTGAACAGCGCCCAGACCACAATGAAGCCCATAAAAAGTCCGGCTAGCACAATCCCCGGGATTACTCCGGCAATGAACAGCCGCGCGATCGACTGGTCGGTCGCGGTGGCATAGACGATCATGATGATCGATGGCGGGATCAGCAGGCCCAAGGTGCCCGAGCCGGCAAGGGTTCCGACCGCCATGCGTTCGTCGTATCCGCGCTTGAGCAGTTCCGGCAGCGCGATGCGGCCGATGGTGGCGCAGGTCGCGGCCGATGAACCGGACACGGCGGCGAAAATCGCGCAGCCAATCACGTTCACGTGCAGCAGGCGTCCTGGCAGTTTCTGCAACCACGGGGCCAGCCCTTCGAACATATCGTCGGACAATTTGGTGCGGTAAAGGATTTCGCCCATCCAGATGAACATCGGGAGCGCGGTCAGATCCCACGAATTCGATGCGGTCCACATGGAGGTGGCGAGCACCTGACCGGCCGGTGTCGCGACCTTCGTGAGCACCGCTGAAAAACCGCATACTGCAAGCGCAATCGCAATCCAGACACCGGAGCCCAGAATCAGGAACAGGAGCAGCATCAGCACGAGTGAAAGCTCGACGACGGACATCGTTAGCCTTCTTTCCCGAGCGTGATCGCATCTTCCGCGGCACGGAACGTGGGACGGCCCCGGCCAAGAACGATGAAAAACTCGTCGACCAACGCCACGGTCAGGATCAGCGCGCCGAGCGCCATCGCCGCCTGCGGATAGGCCAGCGGCACCCGAATGACGCCTGCGGATACCTCATGAAAAAGCAACGACACCCAGGCGAAATTGGCGAGATGGCCCGTCATGTAAGCCGCGCAAGCGGCCGCAAAACCGAACGCCCAAAGCTCGACGAAATATCGCGCGCGTTCGCCGAGCGCCCCGAGCACCATCGTGACGCGAATATGCGCCCCGGCTTTCAGCGTGCCGGCAAGCGCGAGAAAGCTCGCCGCGGCAAGCAGATAGCCGCAGATTTCGTTGAGCGAGAGAATTACGAAATCAGTGCGCGGCAGATGCAAAAGCGCGAGCGCGCCGTCGAGCAGGCGGGCAGCC
Organism: Pseudolabrys sp.; assembly: GCA_036557605.1. Taxonomy (GTDB): domain Bacteria; phylum Pseudomonadota; class Alphaproteobacteria; order Rhizobiales; family Xanthobacteraceae; genus Pseudolabrys. Next base: position 25,607 of record DATBHE010000119.1, on the reverse strand, counting down.
AGCTGCACGCCGACCATCAGCGCGATCGCGACCAGGCAGAGAGCCGATCCCCACAGCGTGACGCGATACAGCGTATCGAACGCGCGCCGCACTTATTTTCTGTACGCTGCCAGCATCGCTGCGCCATTCGGCCCAGCGGACTTCTCCCATTCAGCTGCGATGGTCGATCCGATCTTGGCCAGGCCCGCCTTTAATTCCGGACTTGGCGGCAGAACTATGATGCCAGCGTCTTTCAGCGCCTTGGTCTTGATCGTCATTTCCTCGATCGACAATTTCCACCCACGCTCTTCCGCAACCTTCGCGGCGTCGGTGACGGCCTTTTTCTCGGCCGCCGAAAGCTTGTCAAAGGCGGCCTTGTTCACGATCACAATGTTGCGCGGCAGCCAGGCCTGCGTGTCGATGTAGTGCGTCAGATAATCCTGCGACTTGGTGTCGACACCGGTCGATGCCGAGGTAATCATCACGTCCACGCGGCCGGTTGCGAAAGCAGTCGGCAGGTCCGGCACTTCAATCTGGGTCGGCACCGCGCCCGCCAGCGCGGCGATGCGACCTATCATTGCATTGTAGGTCCGGAATTTAAGGCCCTTGAGATCGTCAACCGATTTGATCTCGCGCTTGGCATATAGACCCTGCGGCGGCCATGGTACCGAGTACAGGAGCATCAAGCCTTCGGACGCGAGCTGCTTTTCCAGGTAGGGCTTTTGCGCAGCGTAGAGTTTACGCGAAGCGTCATAGCCGGTGGCGAGAAATGGCACTGAGTCCAGTCCATATACCGCTGCCTCATTAGACGACAGTGACTCGAGCATTTCACCGATCGGTGCCGTGCCCTGGCGTACGCTGCGCTTGATCTCGGGATGCTTGATCAGCGAGCCGGCCGAATGAATCGTAATCTTCAGGGAGCCATTGGTTGCCTTCTCAACATCGGCCGCGAACTGCATGATGTTGCGGGTGTGGAAATTTCCGTCGGGGTAAGGAGTCGGCATGTCCCATTTGGTTTGCGCCGACGCGACCGACGTGATTCCGGATACAGTTAAAAGCACCGCGCAAACCCGTACGAAATTCTTCATAATTCTCTCCACCGTTCTCCGACGTTCCAGCCAAGCATGGCGCCAAGTCCAACGCGCTGGCAAGGGCATGCCGGCAGGTTCTCAGGCGGGATCGACGCCGTTTGCCTTGAGTACCGGCGCGGCCGCAGGCGCCGTAAGGAAACGGATCAGCGCTTGCGCTGCCTCGGGGTCCTTCGCGGTGGCGCTCAACCCCGCGGCAAAGCCGATTTTTGTCTGCAGTGCCTCCGGAATCGGCCCAACGAAATCAACGCCGGGCACGCCGGTAATACGCGTCGCCACCACCACAACCATGTCGGCATCCCCGCGCGCGACGACCTCGACCGTGTCTTCGGCTGCCATTGGCTTGAGCTTGCCTTGCATCTCGGCCTTGATGCCCAACCGGTCCAGCAGACTGACAAAATAAAGCCCACTTGCTCCTTTGCCAGGATAGGCAACGGCCTTTGCCGCCAGCAGCGTATGCTTGAACGCTTCCGCCGACGAGATGTCGGGCTTCGGTTCGCCCTTCCGCACCGCCACCCCAAGTCCGGATCGGCCGATGTCGGCGCGGCTGCCCGCGACCAGTCTGCCTTCCTTGACCAACGCATCGATGACCGGCGGGTTGAGCACCGCGACGTCGAAAGGCTCGCCGGCTTCGATTTTCTTTTTCAAGTCGGCATTGACCTCGAAATGCAGCGTGATCGTGTGTCCGGTGGCGCGCTCAAATTGCGTACACAATTCCCGCACTGCCGCTCTGGCTCCATTGCCGCTCAAAACCCGCAGTTCGGACGCCTGGGCGACACCAGCGGCAACAAGCAATGCTGCGATTGATGCAAACAGCCTTCGCATAGCCTCACCAATTTTTTTCCTGGCTGTCAGCCTAACAGGCTTGTTTCACCCCTGACAGGCCGGACATAGTGGGTGCCTCTGTTTCGAATACGATCTCATGGCGAGAAAAACCTCACCGCAATTTTGGGACTTCTGGATCGATCGCGGCGGCACTTTCACCGATGTGGTCGGGCGCCGTCCCGACGGATCGCTGGTCGCGCACAAGCTGCTGTCGGAGAATCCCGAAGCCTATACCGATGCGGCCGTGCAAGGCATCCGCGACCTTCTCGGCCTGAAAGCCGGCGAAGCAATCCCTGTCGAGCGCGTAGGTGCTGTGAAGATGGGCACCACGGTCGCCACCAATGCGCTGCTCGAGCGCAAGGGCGAGCGGACGCTTTTGCTCGTCACCAGGGGTTTCCGCGACGCGCTGAAGATCGGTTACCAGGCGCGGCCGAAGATCTTTGCCCGGCACATCATCAAGCCTGACATGCTCTATGAGCGCGTGGTTGAGGTTGACGAGCGCGTGCGCGCCGACGGCACAGTGGAACGCGAACCTGATCTGGCGGCGGTGCGCGCGAATCTCGAGAAGGCCAAGACCGATGGTATCAAGGCCGTCGCAATCGTGTTCATGCATGCGTATCGTTTTCCCGAACACGAAAGAGCGGTCGCCGCCCTCGCCCGTGATATGGATTTTGCGCAGGTCTCGGTCAGCCACGAGGTCTCGCCGCTGATCAAGCTGGTGGGACGTGGCGACACGACGGTGGTCGATGCGTACCTGTCGCCAATCCTGCGCCGGTACGTCGCGCAAGTGGACAGGGATCTCGACTCAAAGCGATCCGCCGCGCGCCTGATGTTCATGATGTCATCCGGCGGGTTGACAGCCGCGGAATTATTTCAGGGCAAGGATGCGATCCTCTCGGGTCCAGCCGGCGGGGTGGTCGGAATGGCCGAGACCGGAAGACAGGCTGGGCTGAACCGTCTTATCGGCTTCGACATGGGCGGCACGTCGACCGACGTCTCGCATTTCGACGGCGAATACGAACGCGCGTTCGAAACGGAAGTAGCCGGCGTGCGCATGCGCGCTCCGATGATGCTGATCCATACTGTCGCAGCCGGCGGCGGTTCGATCCTGCACTTTGACGGCGCGCGCTTCCGCGTCGGCCCTGATTCGGCAGGCGCCAATCCCGGGCCCAAGTGCTACCGGCGCGATGGACCGCTTGCGGTGACCGACGCCAATGTGATGGTCGGCAAGCTCATCCCTGATTTTTTCCCCCAGATCTTCGGGCCGTCGCGGAATCTGCCGCTCGATGCGCACGCTGTGCGCATAGCCTTCACCGACCTCGCCCAACAGGTCGGCGGAAGAAAACCGGAGGATGTCGCTGACGGCTTCATCAAGATCGCGGTCGAAAACATGGCCAATGCGATCAAGAAGATCTCTGTTCAGCGCGGTTATGACATTACAAATTACGCATTGAACTGCTTCGGCGGCGCCGGCGGTCAACATGCATGCCTTGTCGCGGACGCGCTTGGCATGACACGCGTGCTCATTCATCCCTTCTCCTCGCTGCTGTCGGCCTACGGCATGGGCCTGGCTGACATCCGAGCTACTCGCGAGCAAGCCATCGAACTGCCGTTCGGCGGAAAGGCGTTCAAAGCAATTGCCCGCGTCGGAGCTGCGCTTGGGAAGGCGACGAAGGACGAGGTCGCAGGTCAGGGCGTACCTGCCGGCAAGATAAAGATTTTCGTCCGTGCACACATTCGTTACGCAGGCACCGATACTCCGCTGGTGGTGCTGGCAACAGGCGCTGAAGCGATGAAACGTGCGTTCGAAAAGGCCCACAAGGCCCGTTTTGGCTTTATCGACCGCACAAAAGAAATCGTCATTGAAGCAGTCTCCGTCGAAGCCGTCGGCGGCGGTGCGAAGTTCAGTGAAAAGGCGGCCCGGCATTCGCGCCGGCCCCTGCCGCAACCCGCAGTGCGAACGCGGTTCTTCTCGGCCGGCGCGTGGCACAAAGCGAACGTCTACACACGCGATCAATTGGCCCCGGGGGCGCGCGTGAAAGGCGCGGCCATCATCATCGAGCCGCACCAGACCATCGTGGTGGAGCCCGGCTGGCAGGCCGAGTTAACGGCGAAAAATCACCTGCTCCTCACACGCGCAGTGAAACTCAAGCGCGTCCATGCCGTCGGCACGCATGCCGATCCGGTCATGCTGGAAGTATTCAACAATTTGTTCATGTCGATCGCCGAGCAGATGGGCGTATCGCTGCAGAACACTGCCTATTCGGTGAATATCAAGGAGAGGCTCGATTTTTCCTGCGCCGTGTTTGCACACGACGGCACATTGGTTGCGAATGCCCCGCACATGCCGGTTCACCTCGGTTCAATGGACCGGGCGGTCGAGACCATCATCCGCGAAAACAAAGGCCGTATCCGGCCGGGCGACGTGTACGCCATCAACGCTCCCTACAATGGCGGCACTCATCTGCCCGACATCACGGTATGCACACCGGTATTCGACGATAAAAAGAAGGCCATCCTGTTCTGGGTTGCCTCACGTGGACACCATGCCGACATCGGCGGCATTTCACCGGGCTCGATGTCTCCGAACGCCATAACCATCGAGCAAGAAGGCGTTCTTTTCGACAACTTCAAGCTGGTCGACCGCGGCCGCTTCCGCGAAAAAGACCTGCTGGCCGCTTTGACCGGCGCAAAATATCCCGCCCGCAATCCGGTCCAGAATATCAATGACATCAAGGCGCAGATCGCGGCCAACGAGAAGGGCGTCGCAGAACTGCGCAAGATGGTGACGCATTTCACGCTGCCGGTCGTGAAAGCCTATATGCAACATGTACAGGACAACGCGGCTGAAAGCGTGCGACGGGTGATCGACCGCCTGCACGATTCCGAATTCAGCTACGAGATGGATCAGGGCACCGTGATCAAGGTCAAGATCACAGTCGACAAGAAAAAACGCGAGGCAACAGTCGATTTCACCGACACCAGCGAGCAGCAGCCGACAAATTTCAACGCCCCGGAGCCGGTCACACGCGCGGCGGTTCTCTACGTATTCCGCGTCATGGTCGACGACGACATCCCGATGAATGCCGGCTGTCTACGCCCGATCAACATCGTGATCCCTGAACGATCAATGCTGTCGCCGGAATATCCCGCGGCAGTTGTTGCCGGCAATGTGGAAACCTCCCAGGCGGTAACCAATTGTCTTTTCGGCGCCCTGGGTGCGCTCGCGGCCGCGCAGGGAACAATGAACAATCTCAATTTCGGCAATGCGCGCTATCAATACTATGAGACGATCTGCTCCGGCTCGCCGGCGGGCCCCGGTTTCAACGGCACCGACGCGGTGCATACGCATATGACCAACACGCGCCTCACCGATCCGGAGGTGCTCGAATTTCGTTATCCGGTCGTGCTTGAGGACTTCCACATTCGTCCCGGCTCGGGTGGACGCGGTCAATGGCATGCGGGCGACGGCATCCGTCGCACCATCCGCTTTCTGGAAAAGATGGAATGCACCATTCTGTCAGGACACCGACGCATTCGCCCGTTTGGCTTGGCCGGTGGCGGGCCTGGCCAGGTCGGCGAGAACTGGGTGCGGCGGAAGGACGGCCGGATGGAACGATTGCAAGGGTGCGACGCTACCGTCATCGATGAAACCGAGGCCATCATCATTCAAACCCCTACGGCGGGCGGTTACGGAACCCCTTAAAACCGTGCTTGAATCGACTCTCTGCGGCGGCCGTTAAGCATCTACAACGGGGGCGCTTGATTTTACCGGCGGCGGTCCCGACTCTTTCGGTTATGCGCCCAGTCATTTTGTCGATTCTATTGGTTACCGCCCTCGCCGCACCCGCGCAGGCGCAAACCTATCCTGTGTCCGGCAAATGGGGCGAGAGCTCTAACTCCGAAAAAGGCACGATCGATTGTACGAACAACCGACGTGTAATCGAGTTCAATGACGATCAACGCACCGACAGCAATGGCGGAGTGCCGGCCTATCGCAACAAATCGGTCACGCCAGCCGGCTTATCGACTTATCGTATCGTCGACGAATTCAGCAATGGACAGGTCAGCGCCGGACAAAGCGCCTACACGCTGCGCGAGATCGACGCCGACCGTATCGAGATGGATAATATCGACGGCAGTACGCTGAGACTGCAGCGGTGCGAGTAACGATATCGCCTGCGCCACTCCGGCAAGCTCACCTTCGAGCTAATTTCGCGCGATAATCTCGCGCTCGCCGCGGTGGACCGGGGTCGCCCTGGTGATCTTGCCGTAGCCGCGCCGCATCAGGATCGACGGACGCCGCTTCTTGAGGACGTTTCGGCGGCGCCGACGCGGGCGCGGCCGTTCAATGCGCAAGTGTCTGAACTGCTTATTCGCAGAGGACGCACAGGAATTGGCGAGTAGCAGCGGCCGGCCAAGGACTTCGCCCCAGGCACGCCATTCGGCCAGCGCCTCATCAGGCCTCACCGTAAGATACAGCGGCAAGGTCAGCGACGGATCGCGATGCTCGAGGACCACCGCAAGCGCGTCTGTTTCACCACTCTCGCCCGCCACCAAATGCAGCGAGATGCCCTCGAATGCGGCGACCGGCATGTTGAGCGCCATCCGCATACCTGCAAGCGAGCGGCGCAGGACGACGCGTTCGCGATGAAGCTCGACGTCCCGCACGCACCCATCGGCAACCGCATCACGCGCGCAAAACCGCACGGGCAGGCCGAAAGGGTCGAGCCGCAAGGCGCGGCCCGACCCGGCGCATCCGCCACTTCGCATCTGACGCCTCGAAACTCTCCCGCGCCCGGTCTAATCGCCGGATCGCGCGGCATTCGTGGCAGAAGGGCCTGCAAATCGACTTAAATTTCTGGGTTAACCAGACGTAGCTCGCTTCTCATGATTGACGCAGCGTTGCGAACCATGATTGACGAGGTGTTGCCGACCGCGCGGCAAATCGTGCGATCGGAGGTTCCACCCACCGTTCAGGCATTCCCATCTGAAAGCCAGCAAATGTCCGTCTCCGCCGATTCCCTTCTGGACCTCACTGCGTTGACCGATCGCGCCGAGCGGCTCGTCAAGGCTGCACGTGCAGCCGGGGCCGATGCGGCCGACGCCGTCGCGGTGCGCTCGATGTCGCTCGCCATCGAGGTCCGTGACGGCAAAACGGAGGAATCCGAGCGCGCGGAGGGCGATGATCTCGGCCTGCGCGTCCTGATCGGCCGGCGTCAGGCTGTGGTGTCAACAAACGAAGTCGCTTCCGACGGCGCCGCTGCGTTGGCCGAGCGCGCTGTAGCCATGGCGCGCGCCGCACCGGAGGACAAGTTCGCCGGCCTCGCGGACGAAAACTTGCTGGCGCATGATTTTCCCGATCTCGATTTGATCGATCCTGAATTGCCTACGGTGCAGACGCTCGAGGCCCTGGCGCAGACTGCCGAACAGGCGGCGCTTGCGATCAAGGGCGTGAGCAAGTCCGGCGGCGCGTCTGCGTCGGCTGGTATCAGCGGCGTGGTGCTTGTCACCAGTCACGGCTTCCACGGCGCCTATCTCGGTTCCAATCACGGTCTCTCGATGACGGCGATCACCGGCGAAGGCACAGGCATGGAACGCGACTATGATTTTTCCGCTGTTCGCCACGCCGGCGATCTGGAAGCTCCTGCAGATATCGGACGGCGTGCAGCTCAGCGGGCGATCGCTCGGCTCAATCCACGTAAGGTCAGCACGCGAAAGGTGCCTGTGGTGTTCGACCCGCGTGTGGCAGGCTCCCTCGTCTCCCATCTTGCAGGCGCCATCAACGGTTCTTCCGTCGCGCGCAGAACCAGTTTTTTGCGGGATAAAATGGGCGCAAAGCTTTTCGCTGATGGAATCCGCATCATTGACGACCCGCTGCGCAAACGAGGCTTGCGCTCGCATCCCTTCGACGGCGAAGGAGTGGCGGGTAAAAGGCTCGCCATCATCGACGATGGCGTGCTGCGGTCGTGGCTGCTCGACAGCGCTACGGGCCGCGAGCTCGGTCTTGCCAGCACCGGACACGCGCATCGCAGCGCATCATCGGTGCCCTCTCCAAGCCCGACCAACTTGCATCTGGAAGCTGGACATTTGACGCCAGACGCGCTGATTGGTGAGATTAGCGATGGCTTCTATGTCACCGATTTGATCGGCATGGGGGCCAACATGGTCACCGGTGACTACAGCCGTGGCGCGTCGGGCTTCTGGATCGAGAATGGGAAACGCACTTATCCGGTGAGCGAGGTGACCATCGCAGGCCATTTGTTTGACATGTTCCACACGCTCACGCCGGCGAATGATCTTGAATTCCGATACGGCACGAACGCACCGACGTTGCGGCTGGAGGGGCTGACCGTTGCCGGCCAGTGAGGCGAGTACGCTGCGCGCTCCGCTTGAAGAGGTCCTGCGCGAAGCGGGCGACCTTGCCCGCAAAACGGCGCGGGGAACTTTCAGGCACTGGACCAAAGGCGCCGACCGCTCACCCGTCAGCGAAGCTGACATTGCAGTCAACGATCTTTTGCACCGACGCCTCACCGCTTTGGTTCCCGGCGCCGGCTGGCTGTCGGAAGAAACGGAAGAAGCGCCGTGCTCGAGGCACGCGCACATCTGGATCGTGGACCCCATCGATGGGACGCGTGCTTTTATTTCCGGCCGTGCGGACTGGTCCATTTCGGTTGCGCTCATCGAAAATGGGCGCCCGATGGTCGCAACGCTCTATGCACCCGCGCGCGACGAGATGTTTCTTGCGGCGCGCGGCGCCGGCGCAACGTTGAACGGCGCACCCGTCAGCGTGAATGGCGGCGATATGTTGCGTGGCGCAAAGATCGCCGGGCCCAAACGCTACCTCGATCGGCTTTCGAATCTGGTGCCGGGAACACTGGCGCAGCCGAAGATCCACTCGCTCGCACTCCGCCTCGCACACGTGGCACACGGTGTCCTCGATGCCGCGTTCGCATCGTCCGGCAGCCATGACTGGGACCTTGCAGCAGCTGACCTTTTGGTGCACGAAGCGGGCGGTGCGCTGACCGATTTCGCCGGAAAGCAACTGAAATACAACGGTTCGCAAGCCGTGCATGGCGCGCTTGTGGCGGCCGGTCAGGCGCGCCACGCCGCCCTGATCGAACTCGTCCGCGACCGGAAAGCGGAATTTGCTTAGAGTCACCCGACCATCCGGTCGCAACCCGGAAACGTCCAGGATTAAAATAATGTCCGCAGCTCCAGCCAACAAACAGTTGCTCCATCTCGTTCTTGGTGGCGAGCTTACCGAGCTCGGCGGCACCCAGTTCAAGGATCTCGACAAAGTCGATATCGTCGGAGTCTACCCCAACTATGCCACCGCCTATGTCGCATGGAAGGCGAAAGCGCAGAAAACCGTCGACAACGCGCACATGCGCTATTTCATCGTTCACCTGCACCGACTCCTCGACCCCGAAGCCGCCGGTCGCGCGGCGCGCTAGAACGTGACTTGATGCTGTCACTCAAGCGCTTCACCACCTCGTCGGTTTTTCAGGAGATCATGGGTACCCTCGCCGCCTGGTATCTTCGCTTCGTCTGGTTCACCAGCCGGCCAGTCGTGGAGCCCGAAGCGATGTCCATCTACGAGATTACCGATGGTCCGGCGATCATCGCGGCCTGGCATGGTCAGCATTTCCTGATGCCCTTCATCAAGGATGCCAAGCGCCACCGTGCCAAGGTGCTGATCTCGCGGCACCGGGATGGAGAAATCAATGCCCGCGCTGCGGAGAAGCTGGGTATCGGCACCATACGAGGCTCGGGTGCCCACAACGGCGAATTTCACCGCAAAGGGGGAACGGTGGCGTTCCAGGAGATGCTGGAAGCCCTCGAAGATGGCTACAATGTCGCAATGACCGCCGATGTCCCGAAAGTCGCGCGCGTCGCCGGCCTTGGGGTAGTTAAGCTCGCCCAGCATTCCGGCCGGCCGATCTATCTGGTGGCAATGGCATCCCACCGCAGGATTGAACTCGACAATTGGGACCGCACCGCTGTCAACCTGCCCTTCAGCCGGGTTGGCATCGCCGCGAGCGGACCGATTTCCGTGCCGCGCGATGCGGACGACGATGTCCTCGAACGGACTCGGCAGCAACTGGAAAGCGAGCTCAACCAGCTGACAAAACGCGCCTATGCTCTTGCCGACAAGACCGGAGACAATCGGCCGTGAGCAGATTGCCCGCCGGCCTGTTGCTCTACCGCCTGTTCTCGCGCGCGGCCGCGCCATTGGCACCGGTTCTGCTCTCGCAAAGGGTGAAACGCGGAAAGGAACATCGCCAGCGTCTGCCCGAGCGGCGCGGTGAAAGCCGCATCGTGCGGCCGGACGGTCCGCTGGTCTGGCTGCACGGCGCAAGCGTCGGAGAACTCTCCAGCGTGCTGCCGCTGATCGACCGTATTAGCGCCCGTGGCATTCCCATGCTGGTTACGACCGGGACCGTCACATCGGGCGGTCTTGCCGAGCAGCGGCTCCCGCGCGGCGTTGTGCACCAGTTTATACCGCTTGATGTGCCGCGTTTCGTCGGACGCTTCCTCGACCATTGGCGGCCCGACCTCGCGTTGTTTGTCGAATCGGATTTATGGCCGAACACGATCATTGAAGCATCCGATCGTGGCGTGCCCCTGGTGCTGATCAATGGCCGGGTGTCTGAAGATTCTTACCGGCGCTGGCGCCATCTTCCGAACTCTATCGCGCACCTCCTGCAGCGGCTCGATCTTTGTCTTGCGGGAACGGCGACTGACGCCACGCGCTTCGGCGAACTCGGCGCCCTGCAGGTCTTCACCACCGGAAATCTGAAGCTCGACGCCCCGGCGCCGCCGGCAGAGCCTGCCGCGCTCAAGGCATTGCAGGATGCCATTGGCGGACGACCGGTGATTGCGGCAACCTCGACCCATGCCGGCGAAGAAGAAACCATCATTGAAGCTCATTCTCGCCTGCGCACCAGCTTTCCCGGATTGCTGACGTTGATCGCTCCACGTCATCCGGAACGCGGCGTGGATATCATCGAGATTGCGGCGGCCGCTGGCCTGTCTACCGCGCAACGGTCACGTGGCGAGTTGCCAAACCGCAGCACGGAAATTTACGTCGCCGACACGGTCGGCGAGCTCGGCCTGCTCTACCGCGTGGCGCCGGCGGTGTTTATCGGCGGGTCGTTCGTCAGGCATGGCGGCCAAAATCCAATCGAGGCCGCCAAGTTGCACACCGCCATCCTGCATGGACCTCATGTCTGGAACTTCGCCGAAATCTATGCCGCCCTGGACGAAGCGCACGGCGCGGAGCCGCTGGCCGGGCCGGATCGTCTGATCGCGCACCTCGCGGCCTGGCTCAGCGATCCCGACGCCTGTGCAAGAACGGCCGAGGCCGGCCACGCGGTCGTCGAGAAGCTTGGCGGGGCGCTCGACCGCACGCTTGCATCGCTCGACCCCTATCTGATGCAGCTCCAGCTGCACCAGCGGACGCACCATGCGTGATCCGGCTTTCTGGTGGCGCGACGCGGGCCTGCGCGCACGCGCTCTCGCGCCATTGGGATTCATCTACGGCGCGATCGCCGCGCGGCGAATGATGCGCAAGGGCACCCGGGCCGGATTGCCGGTGGTGTGCGTCGGCAATTTCACGCTCGGCGGTGCCGGAAAAACACCGACCGTCATCCTGATTGCAAGAATGTTGACCGAGGCCGGCGAACGGCCTTTTTGCATCAGCCGCGGTTACGGCGGCACCGAGGCCGGTCCGAGAATGGTGGACCACCGTACCGACAGCGCGGCTCAGGTTGGAGACGAGGCGTTGTTGCTGGCGCGTGCCGCGCCGACGATCGTTGCGCGCGATCGCATCGCGGGCGCAGCATTTGCGCAGGCGCAAGGCGCGAGCGCGATCATTCTTGATGACGGCTTGCAAAATCCGTCGCTGGCGAAGGATTTCACACTGGCCGTTATCGATGCGCGGCGCGGCATCGGCAACGGATTTGTGTTTCCGGCGGGACCTTTGCGCGCACCGCTCGATGAGCAACTCGCCCGCACCGACGGACTGCTTGTCGTAGGCGAAGGCGCGGGCGCTGACGATATCGCTGCGCAATTGCGCGTAAAGTCGCGCCCGGTCTTTAATGGACACCTGCGTCCCGACGACAGCGCCGCCTCGTCGTTGAAGGGCCGGCATGTTCTTGCCTTCGCCGGGATCGGAAATCCGGAAAAGTTTTTTGCTACGGTGAGCGCAGCCGGCATCGTCGTAACAGAACGCAAGATATTTCCCGACCACCACCGTTTCACCGCGCAGGAGGCCGATACGCTCGTTGCCCGTGCCGACCGTGCCGGGCTTGTTCTGCTGACGACGGAGAAAGATCGCAGCCGCATGAAGGGCGAGCCACATTTGGAAACGCTGGCTGCGCGGGTTCGAACGCTGCCGGTGGCAATGGCCGTTCAGAATGTTGATGTGTTTAGACAAGCGGTGATGTCTGCGCTGCGACGCTAGACTTCACTTTTTCAATGCTTGCCGCTCCCGATAACGCTGCAGGACGGCTTCCGCGGTGGCGTAGGCCTCCTGCAATTCGACGCTCCAGTATTTAAGTTCATCGAGCGGGACCGGCACACCTGTCACCGCACAGCGCACAAATGCGCCCGGCTTTACCACGCGAAAATCGCCGTCAAGATATTTCACGTCCGCCTCGCCGTTTATTGGCGAAGATCGATCGTAGCGATTGAGCAAAAACGGCCTCCATTCAAACGGGCGCTCACCGCGCAAACATAGTCGTTCCACCGCGTCGGTGAAACCCTCACCTTACGAGCCAAAGAGACTTCCTTGCCCGCCCGGCCCTTCGCCGCCCCGCGCCCGCGCCCTGGGTTTTGCGGCCGATTGCGTGGTGCGCTCGCCATCGGCTGTTGCGCCAACCCGGCCGTCGGAAAATTCGATCGCCAGCCGCGTGCCTGACCCGACCGCGGCTGCCGTCCGCAACGGATGGCCCTCGGCGTCGCGGACGAGCGCAAAACCGCGGGCAAGAACGCCACGGTAAGAATATGCCGCCAGCAGCTGTCCGGCGGTGCGCAGCCGCTGGTGGCGGCGGTCGCAGGAAATGCGGAATGCTCGGCGGGCGCGGTCGGCGAAACCCGCGGTGTGCTCCCTGCACCGCTCGATACGATGCGACAACAGCCGCGGCGAAAGCCGCGAGGCGGCTCGCATCAATTGTGTGTGGTGAATCTGCGCATTGGCACGCAGCGCACGCGGCAGACGCCCGTCGCAGGCATCGAGGCGTTGGCGAGGGACGGCGAGCAGATCGTCAAGCGCAGGCAGCGCGTGCGACAACAGACGAAGCTCTTTGCGATGGCGATCAATATTGCGCTGCCAGCAGGCGAGCTTGCGCGAGCCGAGATCCGACAACGTGATCATCAGTTCTGCACGAACCGGCACGGCGATTTCGGCGGCGGCTGTAGGTGTCGGCGCACGCCGGTCGGCTGCGAAATCGATCAACGTAATGTCGGTCTCATGACCGACGGCGGAGATGAGCGGGATCATGCTCGCGGCCGCCGCGCGCACGACAGTCTCCTCGTTGAACGACCAGAGGTCCTCGAGCGAGCCTCCGCCGCGCGCCACAATGATCAGGTCCGGCCGCGGCAACGGCCCCCCGTCAGGCATCGCGTTGAAGCCATTGATCGCGTTCGCAACCTCTCCTGCCGACGCATCGCCCTGCACACGCACCGGCCACACCAGCACACGCCGGGGAAAACGGTCTTCCAGGCGATGCAGGATGTCACGGATCACCGCGCCGGTCGGTGATGTCACCACTCCGATCACATCCGGCAGGAAAGGCAGGAGTTGTTTGCGGGCCTCGTCGAACAGACCTTCGGCGGCGAGCTTCTTTTTGCGCTCGTCCAGGAGCTTCATCAAAGCGCCGATGCCGGCAGGCTCCAGACTGTCGACCACAATCTGGTATTTGGATGAGCCGGCAAACGTGGTGAGCTTGCCGGACACGATCACGTCCAGCCCCTCTTCCGGCTTGACCCGCATTCGGCCGAAAGCCGTCTTCCAAATCACCGCCTCGAGAACGGCCTTGTCGTCCTTGAGCCGAAAATAGACGTGTCCCGAGGGCGAAGCGCCTTTAAAGCCCGAGACCTCGCCGCGCACGCGGACGTAGCCATAGGCATCCTCGACAGTGCGCTTGAGCGCCGCCGAGAGCTCGGAGACGGTCCATTCCACAACGTTGTTGAGGGCAGGCTCTGCCATAAAGCTCGAATCTCTTGCGAGTGCGAGGCGCCATGCTACACCAAACGGCGACTATCCCCTAAAGGCCGCCTGCGCGTCCCATGAACATCCTCATTCTCGGTTCCGGCGGACGCGAGCACGCGCTGGCCTGGAAGATGGCGGCGAGCCCGCTCACCGACAAGCTCTACTGCGCGCCCGGCAACGCCGGCATAGCGCAGGAGGCCGAGTGCGTGCCGCTCGACATCGCCGATCACGCCGCGGTGATCGTTTTTTGCAAGGAGAAGAAAATCGAATTAGTCGTCGTCGGCTCGGAGGTGCCGCTCTGTGCGGGCATCGTCGACGATCTCGAGGCCGTCGGCATCAAGGCCTTCGGCCCGACAAAATGGGCGGCTCGGCTCGAAGGCTCGAAGGGCTTCACCAAGGATCTCTGCAAGGCCAACAACATCCCAACCGCCGCTTACGAACGTTTCAAGAGCGCAGGCCCTGCAAAGGACTATGTACGCAGACAAGGCGCGCCGATCGTGGTGAAAGCTGATGGGCTTGCGGCCGGCAAAGGGGTTGTCGTCGCCGAGAGCGTGCAGGAAGCGGAAGCCGCCATCGACATGATGTTCGGCGGCGGGCTGGGCGCGCCGGCCTGGGAAATTGTCGTCGAGGAATGTCTTGTCGGCGAAGAAGCGTCTTTCTTTGCGCTCTGCGACGGAAAGACAGCAATCCAACTTGCCTCCGCCCAGGATCACAAACGTGTCGGCGATGGTGACAAGGGACCGAACACCGGCGGCATGGGGGCCTATTCGCCTGCGCCAATCATGACAGACGCGATGAACAAGCGCGTCATGAATGAGATCATCCATCCAACCGTTCAGGCGCTGGCGCGGGCAGGCGCGCCTTACAAAGGCGCACTCTTCGCCGGACTGATGATCACGAAAGATGGTCCGAAATTGATCGAATACAACGTTCGTTTCGGCGATCCCGAATGTCAGGTGCTCATGCTCCGCATGATGTCGGATCTGGTGCCGGCGCTGCTTGCTGCATGCGATGGCCAGCTGACGAATTTCGACGTGCGCTGGTATCCGGACTCAGCTTTGACAGTTGTGATGGCGGCCAAAGGCTATCCCGGCAATTATGACAAAGGTTCGCTCATCGAAGGTCTCGACGCCGCTGCACAGGTCGAAGGCGCCGAGATCTTTCATGCCGGCACCAAGGCTGACGGCAGGAAGATCCTCGCCAACGGTGGGCGCGTTCTCAATATCTGCGCGCGTGGCAAGACCGTGCGTGAGGCTCAGACGCGGGCTTACCAGGCCGTCGATCGCATCAAATGGCCGGACGGCTTCTGCCGCCGGGACATCGGCTGGCGCGCGATCGAGCGGGAGAAGTAAAATGCTAGTCGTCCCCGCGAAAGCGGGGACCCATACGCCGCAGCCTATCGATAGACTGCGGAGTATGGGTCTCATAGCGCGTTGAAGACGCGCGTAAATGCGCTTATGCCTCGCTAACGCTCGCCCGGGACGACGCTTCTGAACAAGGCAGCCATGTCCGATCTCGCCGACCTCTTTCCCGGTTTTGCCTCGCAGTGGATTGACACGTCGGTTGGAAGGATCTTCGCGCGCACCGGAGGCAGCGGGCCGCCGCTCCTGCTCCTGCACGGTTACACGCAGACCAACGTGATGTGGCACCGCGTGGCGCCGCAGCTCGCGCAGCATTGGTCGCTCGTCATTCCGGATCTGCCGG
The DNA here is from genome assembly GCA_036557605.1 of Pseudolabrys sp. Lineage (GTDB taxonomy): Bacteria > Pseudomonadota > Alphaproteobacteria > Rhizobiales > Xanthobacteraceae > Pseudolabrys. The sequence goes on along the minus strand of DATBHE010000119.1, from coordinate 9,794 downwards.
GCTATGGCTGGTCGGACGTGCCGCGCGCCGACGACAATCACGCGCCCTACGACAAGCGCTCGATGGCCAAGGTCATGATCGAGGCGATGGGCAAGCTCGGCCATGTACGCTTCCGGCTCGCCGGCCATGATCGCGGCGGCCGTGTGGCCTACCGCCTCGCGCTCGATCATCCGGGACGCGTCGAACAGATGGTCACGCTCGACATCGTGCCGACCTACGACATGTGGCACCGGATGGATCGCAACATGGCGATGAAGGTCTGGCACTGGCCGTTCCTCGCGCAGCCGGAGCCGCTGCCGGAAATGCTGATTACGAAGGCGCCGGTCGAGTACCTCGAATGGAAGATGGCTAGCTGGACCAAGGCGAAGGACCTGTCGGCATTCGATCCGCGCGCACTGGATCATTATCGGGCCGCTTTTTCTGACCCGCTGCGCATCCACGCGCATTGCGAGGACTATCGGGCCGGACGCTACGCCGATCTCGCCAATGACGAAGCCGACCGCAAGGCCGGCAAGACAATCGCCTGCCCCCTTCTGGCTCTCTGGGGTGGCGTCGGCATTGCCAACGAGACCGGCGGGCCGCTCGAGATCTGGAAAAAATGGTCGCCGACAGCGACCGGAAAGCCGATTGACTCGGGCCACTTCCTCACCGAGGAAAATTCCAACTCGACCGCTGCGGCCATGCTCGAATTCCTCGCCGCATGATTCAGGAGTTGTAAATGCATCCGACGATGCGGCTTTACGAAGATGTGTTGTCCAGTGCAGAGAATGTCGAGTTCCGGCTGCCGCCATTGCCGCGGTTCATTTTCATAGTGCATGGCTCCGCCAAGATTGCCGGCACGACGTTCAGAGAAGGCGAGGCCTGGCAAGGTGAGGCGGCTGTCACGGTGAAGCCGGGTTCCGCCGGAGTCACCTGCTGGCGCTGGGAGCTTGCGCGCGGCGATCAGGGTAGCACCACCGCCAACGCCCCCGGCATGACAACGCATGAAAAACTCACGGCCTTTCTCGAAACAATGCCGAAGGGCGAATTGTTGATGCGCGGCGACAGCGTCGCCTTTCCCCCAGGCGGCTGCGCCTACCAGCATCGCCATCAGGGCCCAGGAATCCGCTGCCTGGTCGAGGGCGGCATCCGTATAGACACGCACGGGCGCTCGACGTCGTTCGGCCCTGGCGGCGCCTGGTATGAATCGGGACCCGATCCTGTGTTCGCGCAAGCGGCGGACGATAAACCGAGCCGTTTTATCCGCGTGATGATCCTGCCGCGCGAGCTCCTCGGCAAAAGCTCGATCCAGTACGTCAACGAAGAGGACAAGGCGAAGCCGAAGTCCCAGCAGTACAAGAGCTACGCGGACGCACCGATCTCGTTCGCGGCAAGGAAGTGACGGTGTAGGAGCGATGGCGACGATCGACCGCCAGCAGGCATTTTCCGGCACCAAGGATGTGTCGGCTGCGCTGCAGATCGATGTCGTAAGTCTGGAACGCTATCTCGCCGCAAATGTCGCAGGCTTCGCCGGGCCTCTCTCGGTCCGGCAATTCAAGGGCGGACAATCGAACCCGACCTATCTGCTTGAGACGCCGCAGCGGCGCTACGTGCTGCGCCGGAAGCCGCCCGGTAAGCTGCTTCCCTCCGCGCATGCTGTCGACCGCGAATACCGCGTCATCCGCGCGTTGCATGCGCAAGGCTTTCCGGTCGCGGAACCGCTGGCCTATTGCGCCGACGAGAGCGTGGCTGGAACGCCTTTCTACGTCATGGACTTTGTCGACGGTCGCGTGTTTTGGGAACCACAAATGCCGGGGATCGATTCGACCGAGCGTGCCGCAGTCTATGACTCGATGAATATGACCATCGCACAGCTTCATGCTTTCGATCCGGCGAAGATCGGCCTGGGCGATTTCGGCAAGGGCGAGAACTATGTTGCGCGGCAGGTCGATCGCTGGTCGAAGCAATACCGCGCGTCCGAAACCGAGAAGATCGATGCCATGGAGCGCCTGATTGAATGGTTGCCGAAAAACATTCCGGCGAGTGGACCGGTGCGGGTCGTGCACGGCGACTACCGGCTCGATAATCTGATCATCGCACGCCGGGAGTCTAAGGTTATTGCTGTGCTCGACTGGGAATTGTCGACGCTCGGCGATCCCCTCGCCGACTTCAGCTATCACCTGATGACGTGGCACATGCCGCATTCGGAAAGCGCTGCGGGGACGGCAACGCTTGCCGGGTACGATCTCAAGGCGCTCGGCATTCCATCCATGAACGATTACGTCGATACTTACGTGGCGCGCACGGGTCTGGACCCGCGTCCTCATCTTTCGGTTTATCTCGCCTACAATTTTTTCCGCATCGCCGCGATTCTTCAGGGCATCATCGGACGCGTGCGCGATGGCACCGCGACCAGCGAATTTGCGCCGGGCAAGGCCGAGATGATCCGGCCCCTTGCGGATAAAGCTTGGAATTTCGCGCTTCAGGCCTGAACGGCAACCAGCACGGTCAATAAAACCTTTCGCGGCAATGTCGGATTTGGCGCTGGCCGGAGGCATATCGTTGAGAGCTGCGGGCTTATTTTGCCACCGGAATTGGAAGTGACGTTCATGTCGGGCAGCAACCATAGGCATTCATCATGCCGAAGACCGGAACATCACCTGCGGCAATGTCGGCACAGGAGCAGGCCAGCGAGCGCAAGCCCGCACCGCAACCTGTCGTGAAGGCTCCGCCACCTCCCGGAATGGGCAAGATTGTCGACAAGATCGCGTAACGTCATCGCAGCGTCTGAAAGAATTCTTTCAAGAGAGCCGCGCATTCGCTCTCATTGATGCCTCCATAAATTTCCGGACGATGGTGACACGTCGACGCCGCGAAAAATCGCACGCCATGCTCGACCGCGCCGCCCTTCAAATCGGGAGCGCCGAAATAAAGTCTGCGAATGCGGGCAAAGGACATGGCCGCCGCACACATCGTGCAGGGCTCCAGCGTCACATAGAGATCGCAGTCGGTAAGCCGCTCGCTGCCAAGCGCAGTTGCCGCCGCACGGATAGCAATGAGTTCGGCATGCGCGGTCGGATCACGGTCGGCAAGGGCACGGTTGCCGGCGCGCGCGATCACCTTGCTGTCGCGCACGATGACGCAGCCGACCGGCACCTCGCCGCGCGCGCCCGCGGCACGGGCTTCCTCCAGTGCGAGCCGCATGAATGATGGTGATGGCATTGCCTCTCCGTCATGCCCGGCTTTATGCCGCGCACCCCCGCCTTTATACACATTCTGTTAGAACCTGATGGCAAGGAACGCAGGCGTGTCCGACAAGAGCCTTTCTGATAGACCCGGTGAGCGCATCGCCAAGGTCATCGCCCGCGCCGGCCTCGCCTCGCGCCGCGAGGCCGAAGCCTGGATCGCGGCCGGCCGCGTGGCGGTCAACGGGGCGGTGATTTCCTCGCCCGCGCTCAATGTCACCGCTGCGGACCGCATCGCGGTCGATGGCGCGCCGCTCCGCGCACGCGAACGCACGCGGCTGTTTCTCTTTCACAAGCCGCGCGGGCTGGTGACCACCCATTCCGATCCGGAAGGCCGCGACACGATCTTCCGCGCGCTGCCGAGAAATCTGCCGCGGCTGATCAGCGTTGGCAGGCTCGATATCAACACCGAAGGACTCCTGCTGCTCACGAATGACGGCGGTCTCTCGCGCGTGCTGGAATTGCCGGCGACGGGCTGGCTGCGGCGCTACCGCGTGCGTGCGCTCGGCCGCGTACAGCAAGAGGCGCTCGACCGGCTGCGCGGCGGCACCACCATCGATGGCGTTCGCTACGGACCGATCGAAGCGACCCTCGACCGCGAACAGGGAGCGAATGTCTGGCTGACCTTCGGCATTCGCGAGGGAAAGAACCGTGAAGTCCGCAAGGTGCTTGAATCGCTCGGCCTGAAAGTGAACCGGCTGATCCGCGTGGCCTTCGGACCCTTCGAGCTCGGCGACCTCGATGACGGCGCGGTACGGGAAATCGAAACATCCGAGTTGCGGGCAAAGCTTGGCGAGCAGATCATCGCCGAATCCGGCGCAGATCTTGATGCGCCGATGCTGGAACAGAAGCCGGAGCAACCATCGCCACGCCGCCCGCAGGGAAATCGGCGGCCGGACCAGCGCAAGGAACAGACACGCAGCAACAAGAAAACTGCCAGGCGCCGCGACCGCTCCGGCGGCCCGCGACCGAAATATCCGAGATCACGCGCATGATCCCGAAAAGTGGCAACCGGTTTTCGGACAGAATCATGCGCAAACGGAATATGCTCTGATGCGCGTGGTCGGCGGCAAACTGCGCTCACGCGCGCTGGCCGGGCCGAAGTCGAACGCGGTACGGCCGACTTCCGACCGGCTGCGCGAAGCTTTGTTCAATATCCTGACGCACTCTTACGGCGATCCTGTCGTCGGGGCGCGCGTGCTGGATCTGTTCGCCGGCACCGGCGCGCTGGGCATCGAGGCCATCTCGCGCGGCGCGGCCTATGCGCTCTTTGTCGACGACGGCGTGGAGGCACGCGCACTGCTGCGCGACAATGTCGAGACGCTCGGACTGGGCGGGGTCACCCGCATCTTCCGGCGCGACTCAACCAGGCTTGGCCCGGCGCATCCGATCGAGCCTTTTTCGCTGGTGTTTCTCGATCCGCCCTACGGGAAAGGGCTGGCCGAAAAGGCGCTGCTATCCGCGCGCGAAGGCGGATGGCTCAAGGCCGAGGCACTAATAGTCGTGGAAGAAGCAGCCGATGTTGGCTTCAGGCCGCCCAGCGGCTTCACCGAGCTTGAGCGGCGCAGCTACGACGACACCGAATTCGTGTTTTTGCGCGCGACTTGAAGTTTAGCGCCTGCCGAACAGCCGCTCGATATCGGTCAATTTCAGCTCAACGTAAGTCGGCCGGCCGTGATTGCACTGGCCCGAATTGGGCACCGCTTCCATCTCACGCAGCAGCGCGTTCATCTCCGCAGGCTTCAGCCTGCGCCCGGCGCGCACCGAGCCATGGCAGGCCATGGTCGACGACACATGCATGAGGCGCCGCTCCAGCGGCAGTGAGTCGTCCCATTCCGCCATGTGCTCGGCAAGGTCGCCGATCAGTCCCCTGACATCGACTTCCCCAAGCATCGACGGTGTCTCGCGCACAGCGACCGCACCGGGACCGAACGATTCGATCACAAGCCCGAAGCGGGCAAGCTCTTCCGCGCGTGCGGACAGCCGCGCCGCGTCGGCTTCATCGAGCTCGACGATTTCCGGAATGAGGAGGATTTGCCGCGCGACGCCTGATTTTTCCAAAGCGGCCTTCATGCGCTCATACACAATGCGCTCATGCGCGGCATGCTGGTCGACGATGACGAGCCCGTCGCGGGTTTGCGCGACAATGTAGGTTTCGTGCAGCTGCGCGCGGGCGGCCCCGAGCGGTCGGTCGATCTGGTCGGCTGCTGGCTCGAAGCTCGCAATCGCCACATCCGCGGCCGGCTCGCCGACGTCGAAGGTGGCCTGCGTGGCTTCCGCCAGTCCGGTAGCGCCGCGCATCGGCGCAAAGCCTGCGGGTCGCGCCGGCGAGCGCCGCCAGTCATAGCTGCCGCGCCGCGCCACCGCCGCCGGCCGGAACGTCGCGATCGTCGCACTGGCTCCGGTCGTCGCCGCGCGCTGGCCCTCGCGCATCAGCGCGTCTTTCAGCGCGCGCACGATCAGCCCGCGCACCAGCGCGCCGTCGCGGAAGCGTACTTCGGTTTTCGCCGGATGGACATTTACGTCTACCTCGCGCGGGTCAATCGACACAAAAAGCGCCAGCACCGGGTGGCGATCGCGCGGGAGGTAGTCGGCGTAGGCCGCGCGCACGGCACCGAAAAGCAATTTGTCGCGGACCGGCCGCCCGTTGACAAAAAGATATTGTCCGAGCGAATTTGCCCGCGACAGCGTCGGAAGGCCGGCAAAGCCCGTGACGCGAACCCCTTCACGCTCGGCATCGACGGCAACGGCGTTAGCGCGGAAGTCAGGTCCGAGGACATCGCCGAGCCGCGCAAGCTCGTCGCCGCCAGCAGCCGCACCCCAGGTCATCGGCGCCCGCTCCTCGCCGGCCAGCGTGAACGAAACGTCCGGCCGGCTCATGGCCAGCCGCCGCACCACCTCGCGCACGGCTTCGGCCTCACTGCGGTCGGTCTTCAGAAACTTCAGCCGCGCCGGCGTCGCGTAAAAGAGATCCCGGACCTCGGCTGTCGTCCCCTTTCCCAACGCCGCCGGCTTCACCTCCGATTTTTCGCCTCCATCGACGGTGATGCTCCAGGCATGCGGCTCATCGGCATGGCGCGTCGTGATCGTCAGCCGCGCCGCCGCGCCGATCGACGGCAAAGCTTCCCCCCGAAAACCGAGCGTGCGGATCGAGAGCAGATCGTCGTCGTTGTCGAGTTTCGAAGTCGCATGACGCTCGACCGCCAGCGCCAGATCGGCGCGCGTCATCCCTTCTCCGTCATCGGTGACGCGGATCAGTCGCCGGCCGCCACCATCGGTCAGCACATCGATGCGGCGTGCACCGGCATCGAGCGCATTCTCGATCAATTCCTTTACGACACTTGCGGGCCGTTCGACCACTTCGCCGGCGGCGATGCGGTTTACGGTGGCCTCTGGCAGCTCGCGGACGGGCATTTGCTGGCGCCTGATCGAATCGCTGCGACTTTACTGGCGCTTGGCGGCCGCAGCGAGGCGTCGACGCAGACCTACCCCCACTATCCCAAGCCCGGCGGCCGGCCGGCGGTCAGTCCCAGGCCGGCCTGGCGCGGCGCAGGCTCTTGATACCGGCTCGGTGCTTCTTGGCCTCGAGCCGCTCCTTGCGCTGGGCTTTCGGCACCTTCGTCGGCCGGCGCGGCGTCGGCCTCACCGCGGCCTGCCGGATGAGATCGAACAGCCGTTCGCGCGCATCCTCGCGATTGCGCTCCTGCATCCGGTGCTGCTGGGCAATGATGACGATGACGCCCTCCTTGGTGGCCCGCTTGCCGGCAAGCCGCATCAGGCGAACCGCCACGTCATTGGGTAGCGACGGTGACCGGCGCGCGTCGAAGCGGAGCTGCACGGCAGAAGAAACCTTGTTGACGTTCTGCCCGCCCGGCCCCGAGGCGCGCACGAAAGATTCCGTGAGCTCGGATTCGTCGATGGAGATCGTGTCGGTGATGCGGATCATCATGACCGCGTCAGGATGTCAGATACTTCTTCGCGAGTATCTTACCTTCTTCCACCGCAGGCTGGTCGAATGCATCAATGCCAAGCAGATGCGCGGCGATGATTGTCTCGAGCATGAAATGCATCATCAGTTCGCCGAGAGTTTCCTCGTCGAGCTTGTCGATGTGGATCGTCCGCACCGGGCAGCCGTTCCTGGCAAGCGTCTCGGCCGTGGCCCGGCCTTCGGCTGCAACCAGATCGCCGATTGTCTTGCCGGAAAAACCGGGCTCACCCGCAAGCTTGGCCAGCTCGCCATCCATGCGTGGGCCCTGTACAGTCGCACCGACCGTGATGACGGTGAACAGCTTGTCGCGCGGACCGGCAATGAACAGCTGCAGCTGGCTGTGCTGATCGACCGGTCCGAGCGCCGCGAGCGGCGTGGTGCCCTTGCCGTTCTTACCGAGACTCTCCGCCCAAAGCTGCACGTACCAGTGCGTCAGCCGCTGCAGACGGTCGCAATAAGCGAGCAGGACGCTGATCGATTTGCCCCTGCTCTCCGCAAGCGCAATCGACACTGCAGCGCCGAGCGCGGCCGGCACCTGCGCCGCGGGTTTTTTTGAAAGCACCGGCGCCAGCGCGAGGCTGGCGCCTTCGCGGATCGCGCCAACATCAAGACCAAGCATCGCTGCCGGAAGCAGACCGACACTGGTCAGAGCCGAATAGCGGCCGCCGACGCCTGGGTCGTGCTCAAGCATCGGCACACGAAACTTGCCCAACAGATCGCGTAGCCCGTTCTTCTTGCCGGATTTGGCGGGCTCGCTGATTCCCAGCACGAGATCCGGGATGCGGGTCTGCAGGCCGGCCTCCTTCAGCGCCGACAATGCCGCGATCGTCTGCATCAGCGTCTCGGCCGTACCGCCGGACTTCGAGATCGCGACAAACCGCGTGGTCGCATGCGGCAGCCGGGCAAGCAAATCCGCATAAGTGTGCGCGTCCAGGTTGTCGATGAAATGCAGACGCGGCGGAGGCCGCAGTGACCCGACGCCGGGTACCGCGTAGCCCGCAAGCTGTGCCAAAGTCTGACCGCCAAGGCTTGAGCCGCCGGTGCCGAGAATGACGATGTCGCTCGCCCGGTCGGCCAATTGACGGGCAGCGTTTACGATCGTTTCTAGGTCGCCGCGCGCTTCCGGTAGCCGCAAGAGCGGCAGGCCTCGGTCGGCGTGTCGGGCGCGCAGCCATTGGAGGGCGCTTTCCGCGCGCTCCAACGCAGCGTTTAGCGCGTCCGCTTTGACGCCGTGCGAGCCAACGGCTTCCTCGCGCGCATTGTCGATGGATTGAAAGACACCCATGCCGTTATTTGCCTAGAGTCGCGCGCAGGGCGCAACGAAAACAACGCGACGGCTATTCAGTGGTTCCGCTTGAGGTCAGGCCCGTCGGTCTGCCCGCGACCGTTACCAGCATGCCTTTACCGTAAAGCCGGCGTGCGGCTTTTTTTGCATCATCGAGTGTGACCGCATCGATGAGGCTGCTGCGGCGCTGGATATAATCGATGCCGAGATTGTCGAGCTGGATTTGCGTGAGCTGGGCGGCGATCTTACCGGATGTATCGAGCGTCAACGCGTACGAGCCCTTAAGGAAGGATTTGGCAGCGGCTAGCTCTTCGGCCGTCGGGCCGTTTTCAGCTATGCGCTTGGTTTCCTGCTCGATGACGGCAAGTGCATCGGCCGTCCGATCGGCGCGTGTGGCGGTGCCGCCGAGAACAACGGCAGCATGCTGGAACCATACGAGACTTTTGGATACGCCATAAGCAAGTCCGCGTTTCTCGCGCACCTCTTTGTAAAGCCGAGAGGAAAAGCTTCCACCGCCAAGAATATGGTTCACGATATAGGCAGCCATGAATTGCGGATCGCTGCGCGCGACGCCTGGCCCGCCAAACGTCACCACGGCCTGGGGGACATCGACGTCGATCACGATCCGCTGCCCGAGCCCGCTCGGCGTCGCATCAGGGATTGGTTTGAGATCGTTCTTTGCAGGCAGGCTGCCGAAAGCGCGATCGATGAGCTCGCCGGCCGCTTTCTCGTCGACGTCGCCCACGATCGATATTTTGAGCTCGTTGCGCGCAAAGACGCGCCGCACATAATCGCGGAGATCGTCGGCCGTAACCCGCGCCATCGTCTCCAGTGTGCCCTTCGTTTCACGCCCGTAAGGATGACCAGGAAAAGCTGTTTGCCACCAGCGACGGCTGGCGAGATCATTGGGATTGGTGATGTCGCGCCGTAACACGGACAATTCCTGCTCGCGAACCCGTTCAACGGCCTCGGTATCGAAACGCGGTTTGGTTAACGCGAGCCGCAGCAGGTCGACCGCCTCGTCGCGATGCTCGTTCAATGCACGCAACGAGCCATGAAAAGTGTCGCGCCCAACCTGGAAGCCGAGCTCGATGGCGTGGTTTTCCATCCGTTCATGAAAGGCCTTGCTGTCCAACTCGCCAGCGCCCTCGTCGAGCAGATCGGCGGCAAAATTCGCTGTCCCGGCCTTGTCGGCATCGTCCTGACTGGCTCCGCCGCGGAACGCGTAGTTCAACGTGACCAGCGGCACCGATTTCTCGCGCACCAGCCAGGCTTCGATGCCGCTCGGACTCACGAT
>DATBHE010000118.1:0-27242 GCA_036557605.1 Pseudolabrys sp. | reverse complement strand
CGCGCCTGCCGGGAAGTGCAGGTCAATGACGTCATCGGCATGGCGGGCCGCGGTCACGGCGAGAAGATCGTCTTCGACTTCGACGACCCGATGGGCCAGTCGACCTGCGTGGCCTGCGGCGAATGCGTGCAGGCCTGCCCGACCGGTGCACTGATGCCGGCGACATTACTCAACGACAAGAACGTGCGTACGGAATATCCCGACCGTGAAGTGCACAGTGTGTGCCCTTACTGTGGAGTCGGCTGCCAGCTCACGTTTCACGTCAAGAATGACAAGCTGCTTTATGTCACCGGCAAGAACGGGCCGGCGAACCAGAACCGGCTGTGCGTGAAAGGCCGCTTCGGTTTTGACTATGTCCACAATCCTCAGCGCCTGACCAAGCCGATGATTCGCAAGGAAGGCGTGCCGAAGGTGCCGCACGAGTTCATCGACCCGATGAATCCGTGGACGCATTTTCGCGAGGCAACCTGGGAAGAAGCGCTCGACAAGGCGGCCTCCGGCCTCAAGACGATCCGCGACCGCGACGGTTCGAAGGCGCTCGCCGGCTTCGGCTCCGCCAAGTGCTCGAACGAAGAGGCCTATCTGTTCCAGAAGCTTGTGCGTGCCGGCTTCGGCACCAACAACGTCGACCACTGTACGCGGCTCTGCCATGCCTCGTCGGTTGCGGCGCTGCTCGAGGGCGTCGGATCGGGCGCAGTCTCGGCGACCTTCAACGAAGTGAAGAACTCCGACGTCATCATCGTCATCGGCGCCAACCCGACCGAGAACCATCCGGTGGCGGCGACCTTCTTCAAGCAGGCCGCCAAGCGCGGCGCCAAGCTGATCGTCATGGATCCGCGCGGTCAGGCGCTCAAGCGTCACGCCTGGCGCATGATGCAGTTCAAGAACGGCGCCGACGTGGCGATGCTCAACGCCATGCTCAACGTCATCGTCACCGAGAAGCTTTACGATCAGCAATATATCCAGACTTATGTCGAGGGCTTTGGGCCATTCTCGGAAAGCATCAAAGACTTCACGCCTGAGGAAATGGCGCCGATCTGCGGTATTCCCGCTGACACGCTGCGCGAGGTAGCGCGCACCTACGCGCGCGCCGAAAGTGCCATCATCTTCTGGGGCATGGGCGTGTCACAGCATACGCACGGCACCGACAATGCGCGCTGCCTGATCGCGTTGTCCCTGATCACCGGACAGATCGGCCGCCCGGGCACTGGCCTGCATCCGCTGCGTGGTCAGAACAACGTGCAGGGTGCATCCGATGCCGGCCTTATCCCGATGTTCTTCCCGGACTACAAGTCGGTGGAGAATCCCGAGATCCGCGCCAAGGTCGAGAACGTCTGGAACGCCAAGCTCGACCCGAAGAAGGGCCTCACCGTGGTCGAGATCATGGACGCAATCCATGCCAACACGATCAAGGGCATGTACATCCTCGGCGAAAATCCGGCGATGTCGGACCCCGACCTGAACCATGCGCGCGAGGCGTTGGCGCACCTCGAGCATCTCGTGGTGCAGGATCTCTTCCTGACAGAGACGGCCGTCTATGCCGATGTGGTGCTGCCGGCTTCGGCCTGGCCGGAGAAAGACGGCACGGTCACCAACACCAACCGCCAGGTGCAGATGGGTCGTGCGGCGCTGCCGTTGCCGGGCGGTGCGAAGCTCGACTGGTGGATCACGCAGGAAATTGCGCGGCGCATGGGCCTTGACTGGAACTACAAGCACCCAAGTGAGGTCTATACCGAGATGGCGTCATTGATGCCGTCGCTCGACAACATTCCATGGGAGCGGGTCGAACGCGAAAGCGCGGTGACTTATCCGGCCGACGCGATCGACAAGCCAGGTCGCGATGTGGTCTTCGACAAGGGCTTCCCGCGTCCGGGCGGGTTCGGCAAGCTCGTTGCGGCCAAGCTGCAGCCGCCGAATGAGACGCCCGATCACGAGTACCCGTTTATTCTCACCACTGGACGCCAGCTCGAGCACTGGCACACCGGCGCCATGACGCGGCGCGCAACGGTTCTCGACGCGCTGGAGCCGGCGGCGATCGCGGCAGTGTCCCGCGGCACCATCACCAAGCTCGGCATCAAGCCCGGAGATATGATCCGCGTGACGACACGGCGCGGTACCGTGGAGCTCAACTCACGTCAGGACGACGCAATTCCAGACGGCGTTGTGTTCATTCCTTTCGCTTATGTCGAAGCGGCCGCCAATATTCTCACCAACCCGGCGCTCGATCCATTCGGGAAAATCCCCGAATTCAAATTTTGCGCCGCGAAAGTGGAGGCAGCCAGCGCGCGAATGGAAGCCGCAGAGTAGAGAGATTGCAAATCTGAATACTTTTGGCCGGGGCTTCCCGGCCACTTGTATTTGACCCGCAGGAACCAAAGGGGCGCTGGTCCATCCAATAGACGTTGATTGCCGCTGCGGTGTTGCCTATCCGCCAAAAATGCTGTTCGACTCCTGCCGGGGTCGATCTTCGGGGCACGCGTCCATGACATGGATGCTCGATCGCGTCGGGCGGCATATTGCCGCTTATCTGCAGCGGCCTGCGTCCGGCTACGAGCCGTTCACGCCGGCCGACCCCGAGGCGTTGCGGACCCTGATCAAGCCCGGCGACATCCTGCTGATTGAAGGCCGCACGCATATCGCCGGCGTGATCAAATACCTGACACAGTCGACGTGGTCGCACGCGGCGCTCTACGTCGGGCCGCTCGACGGTCAGGTTTCTTCAAACGGCGAACCGTGCGACCTGGTGGAATCAAACCTCGAGGCCGGCATCGTCCCCGTTCCGCTGTCCACCTATTTCGACTATCACACCCGCATCTGCCGTCCGGTTGGCTTGTCGCCGGAAGACCGGCAGACCGTCTGCGACTACGCGATCGAGCGCCTCGGGCTGCAATACGACCTCAAGAACATTGTCGATCTCGGCCGTTATCTGGTGCCTTTGCCGGTGCCGCAGCGCTTCCGCCGGCGCATGATCGCGCTCGGCTCGGGCGATCCCACCAAGCTCATCTGCTCGGCGCTGATCGCGGAGGCTTTTGCCGCCGTCGGTTATCCAATTTTGCCGGCGATCGAGCACGTCGAAAGCGCGCAGGCCCGGCGTGAGATCTATCATATCCGGCACAGCTCGCTTTTTTGCCCGCGCGATTTCGACATCTCGCCTTATTTCGCGATCCTCAAGCCGACGATCGAGATGGGTTTCGATTACAAGAAAATTTCCTGGGCGCCCCGCGCGGCTACCGACGACTTGCCGAAGCCGCGCCGTTCACAGAAGACTTGACAATATTCCTACTATGATTATATTCCCATGCATCTCGCCCCGGTGCCGAAGGGGTGTCTGATCAGCGTCTCCAGACGCGGGGCGGGGAGCGGTGGCCGGGATTATGACCTTGCATCGGAGATGCGGTGCGGGGACCCGGCGGCCCAAGCCGCGCTCGTCCTGGCGTGCCTGCCGCACGCCGGGCTCGTGATGGACGGTAGGCGGAACTGGCTCCCGTCACAGGAGCGCCGCCGAGTGCCAGGGCCCTACACGGTGGAGAACTCGCCGGGGCTACGGCCCTTGCGAACGAACGGACGACCACCGGGGAGGGTGCGGAGCAAGCCGATTAAACACCGCGCGCGGGACGCCTTGGGTTTGGCGGACTTGCGGCACGCTTTGCCTCTCGCTCGAACCAGAGCGCACAGGCGAGGCACATGGACTTCGACAAGCCTCGATGTCGCGAGGCGTCGAGGCCCGCGGGTCCAATTGGGCCCTTGGCGTCCCGCGCGCCCTTCGGATTCTTTCCAGGCGCTGCGGACCGGAAAAATGCAGGCGGACCCCAGCGCCTGATCAAAAATCCGGGCGATGACGCTTGTCTTGATGAGATGATGTGCAAACCAGTCTCAGGTATAACGGCATCCATGCGCGTGAACGGAAAGCCCTACCGTACAATCTGGCTCGCGGACGATGGCAGAACGGTCCGGATCATCGATCAAACGCTGCTTCCGCACCGGTTCGAGATCGTCGATCTGCGTGATCTGGCGGGCGCGGTGGCCGCGATCAAATCCATGCAGGTGCGCGGCGCACCGCTTATTGGTGCCACCGCGGCTTATGGCATTTGCCTGGCGATGGTGGCCGATGCATCGGACCAATCGCTTGATCATGCCTATGATGTGTTGCTGGCGAGCCGTCCAACGGCGGTGAATTTGCGCTGGGCGCTCGATACGATGCGTTCCCACCTTCGCAATCGCCGGCGCGAGGAGCGCGTTGCGGCGGCTTACCGTCGTGCCGATGAAATTTGCGAGCAGGACATCGCAATCAACTCCGCCATCGGCGATCATGGTCTTGAGATCCTGCGCAGCGCCGCCGCGAGAAAATCCGGCAAAGATCTCCTCAACGTGCTCACCCATTGCAACGCCGGTTGGCTTGCAACGGTCGACTGGGGCACGGCTTTGGCGCCGATCTACAAAGCACATGACAGCGGGATGCCGATTCATGTCTGGGTCGATGAAACGAGGCCGCGGAATCAGGGCATGAGCCTGACCGCGTGGGAACTGGGTCAGCACGGCGTCGCTCACACCGTCATTGCGGACAATGCCGGCGGACATCTGATGCAGCATGGAATGGTCGACCTGGTCATTGTCGGAACAGACCGCACGACCGCACGCGGTGACGTCTGCAATAAAATTGGCACGTATCTCAAGGCCTTGGCGGCCAAGGACAATGGAATTCCGTTTTATGTCGCGCTGCCATCGCCGTCGATCGATTGGCTTATCGATGACGGCCTTGCGGCCATACCGATCGAGCAGCGCGACGCATCGGAAGTCTCTCGCATCAGCGGCCGTCTTCCCGACGGCAGGGTCGTGCAGGTCGAGATCGCGCCGGAAGGCAGCGCGATGGCCAATTACGCCTTCGATGTCACGCCTGCGCATCTTGTCAGCGGGTTGGTGACGGAGCGTGGGGTCTGCGAGGCCTCGGCACAGGGATTGCGCCGGCTTTTCCCGGAAAGTGCCGGCAGGAGAGCCCATGCGTAGCTTGTGGTCGGACCGCGACGCGCGCGCTGCGGTCAAATTCTATCATAGGCGAGGTGTCAACGAGGACCTGGCGCTGCGCACATATACGACCCGACTACTCGGCGGCGATCCGCGTCTTGTGCAGCATGGTGGCGGCAACACCTCGGTAAAAACCGTCATGCTCGATCCGACCGGTGAGACGGAAAAAGTCCTGTGCGTGAAAGGCTCGGGCTGGGATATGGCGACAATCGAGCCGCCGGGCTTGCCGGCCGTGCGGCTTGCTCCGCTGCTGAAACTCGCCGGTCTCGAGGCTCTCAGTGACGAGCAGATGGTTACAATTCAGCGCGGCAACCTGCTCGACAGCGGTGCTCCCAATCCCTCGGTCGAGACTTTGTTGCACGCATTTATCCCGCACAAGTTCGTCGACCATACGCATGCCAATGCGGTTCTCGCCCTGTGCGACCGACCTGACGGCATGGAGCTCTGCCGGAAGGTCTATGGTTCGCGCGCCGCCATCGTGCCCTACGTGATGCCTGGCTTCGCGCTTGCGCTGAAAGCCAAAGAGGTTTTCGAAACTCATCCGCAGTGCGAAGGGCTGATTCTGCACAAGCACGGGATCTTCACGTTCGGCGGCAGCGCGCGCGAAGCCTATGACCGAATGATCGATCTTGTGAGCCGCGCTGAACGGGCGCTGCGGAAAATGCGGAAGCGCCGCATTTTTGGTGTCAAGCTTCCTAAAGCACTTGCGACAGCCAAAGACATCGCGCCGGTCCTGCGAGGCCTTGTCAGCGCGCCCGGGCTGCACTTCGTGCTGGCGCATCGCGTTAACGGCGAGATGCTCGACTATGCTAACGGCCGCGACCTCGCGCGCTATGCCCGGCAAGGCCCGGTCACTCCGGATCACGTCATCCGCACAAAGCCGCAGCCTTTGATTTTGCCGGTGCCCGAGGCGGCAAAGCTCGATGCCTTTGCCGCCACCGCCCGAAAAGCCGTTGAAAAGTACCAAGCCAATTATCGACGCTATTTTGCGCGGCACAATGCTCGCGCCATTCCAAAAAAGCTGCCGCTTGATCCGATGCCGCGCGTCGTTCTGGTGCCGGGGATCGGTCTGTTCGGCGTCGGAACGACCGCAAAAGATGCAAGCATTGCAGCAGACATTGCGGAAACCGCGATTGCGGTGATCTCCAACGCGGAGAAGGGTGGGCGCTTCGAGAGCATCTCCGAGCGCGAGCAGTTCGAAATTGAATATTGGTCGCTCGAGCAGGCGAAGCTCGCCGGACGCAAGCCGCTGCCGCTGCAGGGGCAGATCGTCGTCATCACCGGCGCCGCTGGAACGATTGGCCTTGCTACTGCCGCGGCCTTTCGCGCACGCGGCGCCGAAGTCGTTCTTCTCGATCTCGGCGCGCCTCGCGTGAAGCTCGCCGCCGAATCCCTCAATGCGCTCGGGATTGGCTGCGACGTGACCGACCGGCGATCGATTGCAGCAGCCTTTGATGCCGTCATAGCCGCGCACGGCGGAGTGGACATTCTGGTTTCAAACGCCGGGGCCGCCTGGCAGGGCCGAATTGGCGAGGTCGACGACGCGACGCTGCGGAAGAGCTTCGAGCTCAATTTCTTCGCACATCAGAATATTGCGCAGGCGGCCGTGCAGATCATGCGCCGACAGGGCATCGGAGGCGTCCTGCTCTTCAACGTCTCAAAGCAGGCGATCAATCCGGGTCCGGATTTCGGTCCCTACGGACTACCGAAAGCGGCAACCTTGGCGCTTATGCGCCAGTATGCCGTCGACTACGGCAGTGACGGCATCAGTTCCAACGCCGTGAATGCTGACCGTATTCGGTCCGGGCTACTGACCGACGCCCTGATCAGGAAGCGTGCGAAAGCGCGCGGCGTGACTGAGCACGATTATCTTGCCGGCAATCTGCTTGGCCGCGAGGTTCTGGCCGAAGACGTCGCGGAGGCGTTCGTCAGTCTTGCGCTGGCGCGTAAGACGACCGGCGCCGTCTTGACTGTCGACGGCGGAAATATTGCGGCCGCCCCGCGGTAGCAAACCGCGGAATCCGCAGCTCTTTTCCATTGCCGCGATTCTGCCGGTTTTGGTTCTCACCGTCCCGCCGCTGTCTGGCAGCACACTGGAGCGGAGGTGGGTCATGGGTGTCATGAGTGTCTGGTCGAAGGGGAAGTCTTCCTTATTGTGTTTTGGTGCGCTTGTGCTCATGACCGAGCTTGCCGCCGCGAGGCCGGCCTATGTTGCTTCAACCGTCAACTTGCGGGCGGCGCCCGGCACCGGCAGCGAGATTGTCGCAAAGATTCCCGGCGGGAGTCTGGTTGATGCCGGAGGGTGTGACGAGGGCTGGTGCGAGATCACCTGGCAGGACAAAAAAGGTTTTGCGATCCAGACTGCGATCGACACGAGTGGCCGCGTGCCGCAACAGCGCGCAGCGGCAGCCGCACCGCGTCCGGCGTATCGGCAGGGACCAGGCGTGGTCGAGGGGCCGGAGGTGGTCGAAGGACCGGTATATTACGAACGGCCGGGCGTCATTTACTACGGCGGCCCGTATTATCGTCCGTACTATCGCCCCTACTGGGGCTGGCGGCGGCACTGGTGGTGACGGCTATTTGGTCTGGTTGCCGCTGCCGAACGCAAGCGCGAGCACGATGAGTGTTGCAAAATAAGCGGCGATGGCGGCCGGTATCGCCAGATAGAGCTTTACGCCGAATTGCTGTTCCAGCCCGAAGAGGACCGCAGCGCCGACCAGCACCGCGGCGAAGCGAATGATGCGCTCGCGGCTCACGCCCCTTTACCTAGCGCTTGCCTTCTTTGGGAGCACGCATGTTCGCCCAGGGATCACTGCGTGCCGATGCCGTGTCGTCCTTGCGTGTGCGGTCCAGCATCCGCTTGTATTGCTGATCGAGCTGCTCGGCCTGCTGTTGCTTTTCCCTTTCGAGAGCCTGTAAGGGCTCTTCTTCTTTTTGTTGAGCCGGAGCAGGTGCGCTCAAAATACCCAGTGCAATGACCGCCAGAATTAGTCTTTTCATGATCGAGCATTCCCCGCCTTTCTTTTGGAAGGCTAACATGGCAGTAACCGCCGCTCAATCGTATGAAACGTGCGCAATCCGCGGCACATCTTGGTATAAAAGTCGGCCGAAAACACGTGGAGTTCGGGATGTCGCTGTCGCACCACACCTCGTCGCTTGCACCCAGTGTGCCCAGGCATGACTGGACCCGGGAACAGGTGCGGGAATTATTCGGACTTCCTTTCCCTGAACTGATGTTTCGTGCCGCGCAGGTCCACCGCAAAAATTTCGATCCTTCCGAAGTGCAGATCTCCACTCTGCTATCGGTCAAGACGGGTGGTTGTCCGGAGGACTGCGCTTACTGTCCGCAATCGGCGAAATTCGACACCGGGGTCAAGGCCGAAAAGCTGATGGATATTGACGTTGTCCTCGCCGAGGCGCGGGCGGCAAAAGCCGAAGGAGCGTCACGCTTCTGCATGGGAGCGGCCTGGCGCTCGCCGAAGGATCGCGACCTCGACAAAGTCTGCGAAATGATAGAGGGCGTGAAAGCGCTCGGGATGGAAACCTGCGTTACGCTCGGCATGTTGAGCGGCGATCAGGCGCGGCGACTGAAGAGCTGCGGTCTCGATTACTACAATCACAACCTTGACACGTCGCCGGAATACTACGGCGAGATCATCACGACGCGCATCTATCAAGACAGGCTCGATACGCTGCAACACGTGCGCGATGCGGGAATCCACGTCTGCTGCGGCGGGATTGTCGGGATGGGGGAGGGTCTTGAAGACCGGATCGGCATGATTGCGACGCTTGCGGGCCTGCCGGTGCATCCGGAAAGCGTCCCCATCAACATGCTGGTGCGCGTCGAAGGGACGCCTTTGGCATCGGCGAGCACGCTCGACCCACTTGATTTCGTCCGCACCATTGCGGTGGCGCGCATCTGCATGCCGGCGTCGGTCGTCCGGTTGTCGGCGGGCCGCGAAGATATGAGTGAAGAAACGCAAACGCTTTGCTTTCTTGCCGGCGCCAACTCGATTTTTTATGGACCGAAGCTTCTCACCACGCCCAACCCAGGCCGCGATCGCGACATGGCTCTGCTCGACAAGCTGGGTATGCGGCCGATGGATTAAGCTTCAGGTGCCCGAATTCGCTTCGCCGGGCTTGCCGTACTGGAGCACCTGAATCTTTTCGATTGTGACGAGACCGCTCGACATCATGCCGTCGAGCTCGGTCAGGAAGGCGTTGATTTTGTCCTGCGTGTCGACGATCTCGATCACGATCGGCAAGTCCTGTGACAGGCGAAGGATCTTGGTGGTGTGAATACGACTGGAATGGCCAAAGCCGATCGCCCCACGCAAGACCGTCGCGCCAGCGAGATGCATTTCACGCGCCTTGAGCACAATTGCCTCGTACAAAGGCAGGTTTCCGAACTTATCGTCCTCGCCGAAGAACACGCGAAGCAGGACGGCATCCCGCGGGAGCTGCATGGTCACACCCATTTCATCGTGTTCAGGCTGAAAGCAAGCATGTGTCCTGCCCAGACGGCGACAAGGCAGAGAATGACCGAGCCGGTTATATTGGCACCGGCGTAAAGCCATTCACCGTCATTCATCAGGTTCAGAGTTTGCAGACTGAATGAGGAAAACGTTGTGTATCCGCCGCACAAGCCGACCATCACAAATGTACGCGCCGTTGAGCCGACAAAGACACGGCCGTCAGGCCCCGTAAACGTGGCGAAAAAACCGATAATAAAGGAGCCGATTATATTCACGATCAGCGTGCCGAAAGGAAATGTCTCGCCGATCATGCGCGCCGCCACGCCGGAGCAATAGTATCGGGCGATTCCTCCCAAGGCGCTGCCGACCGCAACCCAGAAGTAGTTACCCATTTTGCTGAACTTTCTCGCTGTGACGTCGAATCGGTCGAAGGATACCAGATCGGAAAACGCAAGCGGATTGCCGGCGCGAAGCCGGTCGCTCGCGGGCTACTTGACAACCAAAACGGGGCAGGGCGCGAGCTGGACCAGCCGATCTGCGCGGCTGCCGATCATGCGCTCGTAGAATGCCGAATGGCCGGTGGCTCCGATCACCAGCAGTTCAATTTTGAGTTCTTTTGCCAGATTCAGAATGTCGCGGACCGGATGTCCGGTCAGAACATGAGCGGTGAGCTTGATGCCACATTCAGCAGCCATAGCATTCGCACGCTGTATGACCGCGTGAAAGCGGCGCGCGGCGGTTCCCTTTTCCTCGCGCACCTCTTCGATGTATTCGGGCGCGTAGGATATTTCCGCCACTGACACCATGTGCAGCTCTGAATGGTTTTGCCTTGCGATATCGAGGGCGAGCGCTAGCGCCTTGAAGGCGTGATCGGAGCCATCGTTGGCGTGAAGAATCTTCTCAAACATGACAGCTCTCGTTATTCGGCCGCTCGTGCCGGTTTTGCGGAAATAGCCCCGGTGGCAGCAGGTGTTTCGTCTTCAGGTTTTGGCAGCAGGTGTCTCGGCAGATAGAACGCGTTCGCAATAAGTGTCGGAATTACTGCGCTTCCAATCACTGCCGCGACCAGAATCGAATATTGTGACTGGTCGATGATCCCGTGCGAAAGACCGAATAAAGATGAAATTGTGCCGAACGTCAGACCGGTCGACATCAGCAAGGTCGTATACATCGCCTCCGGATTTGGCGATTTGTAAAATTTTGTAACGGGATATACTCCGACGAATTTCGTCGCCATTTTCACCAGCAGCATGAAGAAAAAAGCAAAGGGAGCGGCAACAAGTGCCGAAATTGAAACGAACGAGCCGGCACGAATGAAATAAAATGGCGTGAGAAATCCGAACGTAAGCGTACGAAGCCGACGTATCAGAATGTGGTCCTTTCCCACGGTGCCGGCGAGCACCATTCCGATAATGTAGGCGGGCAATACGGCCTCGCTATCCGCCCAGCCCGCGAGTGCGCCCATTGCGAGCAGGCACAACAGCAAAAACTTTGTTTCAAGCTCGGATGGACGATTACCGTAGAGGCGGAAAAATCGCGGCGTAAGCCATGGCAGGATCGCAAACACGACCACCGCAATCGTCGCAAAAATCAGCGTCTTCATCGTAAAAGGCGCGAAGATAAAGCCGAGCGCCAACACGGTCCCGAGATCATTGATGAAGCAGGCTGCGAGGACCGTTTTGCCGTATTCCGTCTTGTTGAATCCAAACTCGAGCATGACTGCATACACGACCGCAACCGAAGTCGTGGACATTGCTACGCCCCCGAGCCAACTCGGCATCAAGTCCCAACCGAGGACGTAATAGGCGCCTGCTGCGCATCCGAAGAATGGAAAAAAGAAGCCGGCAAGACCGACCGCGGTCGCTTCCTTCCACTTTCGCTTGAAAACATCAGGATCGAGTTCGGCACCCGCCAGAAAGGTCAACACGATAGCGCCGATCCCGGAGAGGAACTTGACCCACGATTCATCGGTGCCGAGCATCGCGGAGCCGATGGCGGCGCCGATGATCAGTTGTGCGATCGTGCCGACGACAATTTCGGATAATGCGGTCGAGATGCGCAGCCATATCGACAGCAGCGATGCAATAAGCGCGAGCGCAAGCCAAAGCGCCGCTAATGCCCAGACACTTGTCATAGTCCACCTCACCGCTTTGACAGCACGCTGGCCGCAAACAAAAAACCCGCCTCGCGGCGGGTCGCGCACGGACTCCTACCGCAATCTCTACGGTAGGAGTCATCAGCCTGTTCAGGCGGTTTTGGGGGACTCCATCCCCATAAATTCACGCTAACTTACGCTCTTGGCCCGGTCAACAGCACCTATGGTCGGCACCGTCGCAATGCAGGGTCAACGGGGACGCGGCAGACAATTCGATCCGAGTCGATTAGTGTGCGCGCCACTTTGAGTAAGCCGCCTCCATCACCTCGCCGTCGCCGCGCCTTCGATTGGTCGACGGCGGTCATTGCCGTCCTTGCGCTCACCGCCGCCGCCACGGTTTATTTGCGTGACGGACGGCAGCACTTTCTGGATGTTCTGTTTGGCGATGTTTCGCTCTTCGGCGAAATGCTGCCGAAGGTGCTGGCAGGTTGCCTGATCGGCGCCTTCGTCACCCTTTTGTTGCCGCGCGAGATGGTGGCGCGCTGGGTCGGGCACGAGTCCGGATTCAGCGGCCTGCTGATCGCCGCATTTTTTGGCTTTCTGCTGCCCGGCGGCCCGATCACAATTTATCCGGTCGCCGGCGCCTTTCTGGTGATGGGCGCCGATGCCGGCGCTGTCGTCGCATTCATCGTGAGTTGGACGCTCATCGGCTACACGCGTGCGCTGGTGTGGGAGTTGCCGTTTTTTGGCTCCGACTTCGTCATCTGGCGAATTGCGGCCGCAATACCGCTTCCCATCGTCGCCGGCTTGCTCGCGCGCCTCGCCGTTCGCGCCGGCTTTCAGTATCGCGACGAAATCAAATGACGCTCGCGATCAATATCTTGCTCTGGCTTGTTGTCGGTGTGCTGGCCGTTATTGCGGGCACGCGCGGTCGCATCTTGTTGGACAATGGCATACGCAGCGGCGTCATGGAGTTTGTCCTGCTGCTGCCGAGGATCGCAATCGGAGTGATTGGTGCCGGATTCGTCGCGGAAGCGCTGCCGAATGAATGGATCGCGCCGTGGCTCGGTCCGCAATCGGGTCTGCTGGGGGTTGTCATTGCGACGCTCGGCGGAGCGCTCACGCCGGGCGGGCCGGTGGTCGGGTTTTCCATCGGCGCGGCGGCGCTCAAAAGCGGTGCTGGCGCGCCGCAAGTGATTGCCTACTCCACCGCCTGGGCCTTGTATGCAATCCATCGCCTGGTGATTTGGGAAGTGCCGATGATGCCCGCGCGCGTCGTCTGGCTGCGCGCGATGGTATCGCTGCCGCTGCCATTCCTGGCAGCGGGATTCGCTATCCTGCTCGGGCGGCCCTGACTGCGCCAAAGGTGGCATTTTCACGAGGTATTCCTCGCGGTTAGCTCGTGCTAGCGTGCCCTCCAAAAGGCGGGATGAAACGCTGCCGGGCGAGGGGAAGATGGCGGACAACGCGACGGCGGGCGCAGGCTCGGAGGTCATCTCCGAAGAGCAGCTGCGCAAGGCCGAAGAATACGTTCAGCAGGAAGAGGGTGCGGCAAACCGGCTTTCGGGTTGGGTCGGCATTGTCGTAACCGGCATCGCGGTCGCGATGACGCTATTCCACCTCTACGCCGCCTACGACATCGTACCAACGATCCCGCTGCGTTACACCCACGTGGCTTTCGTGCTGTTGCTCAGCTTTCTGCTGTTTCCGGTCGCCGCGCGCTTCCGCAACCGTATCCAGTGGTTCGATGTCATTCCTCCGCTGCTCGGCATCGCCACCATCGTCTATGCACTCTTGCAAGGCGATGATTTCACCGACCGCGCTGCGGTGCCGGAAAAATGGGACGTCATCCTCGGTGGTATCTTCATCGTGCTGGTGTTGGAAGCGGCGCGGCGCACGACCGGCTGGGTGATGCCTTTCGTGGCTGTGTGTTTCATTCTCTACGCCTATTTCGGTCCCGATCTTCCGCCACCCTGGACGCATCGCGGCTATGACATCTCACGGCTCGTCGGCCATCTGTTCATCACGCTGGAAGGCATCTTCGGCGTTCCTATCGACGTCTCGGCGACACTGATCATCATGTTTACGATCTATGGCGCGATTCTCCAGCACTCGGGCGCCGGAAAGTTTTTTATCGATTTTTCGCTTGCGGTGATGGGAGGCAAACCGTCGAGTGCGGGCCGCGCGGTGGTGGCATCGTCGTTTCTGCTCGGGGGCCCGTCCGGATCGGGCGTTGCGACGACCGTGATGATCGGCACCGTTGCTTATCCAATGCTGGCGAAGGCCGGCTTCGAGAAAAATTCTGCCGGCGGATTGCTCGCGGCGGGCGGGCTCGGCGCAATCATTTCACCGCCGGTGCTTGGCGCGGCAGCGTTTCTAATCGCCGAGTTTCTCAAAATCAGTTACCTCGACGTGATCTGGATGGCGGTCATCCCGACCTGTCTCTATTACCTATCGCTGCTGTTCATGGTCGAACTCGACTCGTTGCGGTTCGGCGCGCACGAGGTCGCGTTCAAGGCCGAGATGACCGTGTGGGAAATGACGAAGCGCTACGGCTTCCATTTCGCCTCGCTGATCGCAGTCGTCGTATTCATGATTATCGGCTATTCGCCGATGCTGTCGGTGTTCTATGCGACAATTCTTGCCTTCGCGATGAGTGCGCTTGCGCCCGATACTGCGCTTGGCCCGCGCAAACTATTAATGGCCATTCTCGTGATCGGTGCGGGCGCCGCGGTATTGTTCACGATTACGCCGATCGGCGGGACAGCATTCTCAATCGAATTCGAGACCTACTTCGCGCTGCTGATTCTGATTGTAATCGGCGTGCTCGCTTTTCTTGGATTGGTGCCATACGGCCAGCGTCTGGTACCAGAGTCGAAAAAGCTCACTGCCGCCTTGGCAGACGGTTCGATCGGCGTACTCAGCGCGGCGACGACTTGCGCGGCCGCCGGAATCATTGTCGGTATCGTCACGCTGACAGGTCTTGGACTGAAGTTCTCCGCGATCGTCATCGATTTTGCCGGGGGAAGCCTGCTGCTCACGGCGATCTACACGTCGCTGGTGGTCTGGATCATCGGACTCGCTGTGCCGGTAACAGCCTCGTACATCATCTGCGCCGTCATCGCGGCGCCAGCTCTGACCAAGCTCGGCGTGCCGGATTTCGCGGCTCACATGTTCATCTTTTACTATGCGGTGCTCTCGGAAGTGTCGCCTCCGACGGCGCTGTCGCCGTTCGCGGCCGCAGCCATCACCGGCGGTGATCCTTACGTCACCACGATGCAGGCGTGGAAATACACGCTGCCGGCGTTTCTGGTGCCCTTCGTTTTCGTGCTCGATCCGCAGGGCGTCGGATTGCTGATGAAAATTCCGAAAGATGGATCGGTCTACGACATCATCTGGATAACGCTGAAAACCGCCATCGGCTTGGGCGCGCTCGCGGCTGCCGCCCAAAATTGGGCGTTGCGGCGGAATACCCAGGCCGAGCGGTGGTTATGGATGCTGGCGGGCCTGCTGCTGGTGTTCCCGAGCCTGCTGGAAGGTCTGGCGGAGACCTTAACCGGCCTCGATGTGCCTTATCCTGCGCCGTTTGGCCTCGCTTTGGTGGCTTTCCTCCTATTGAAACAGAAATTCGCTCCAGCGAGACTTGCCGTCTAAGGTGGACAAGAAGAGATAAAGACAAGGGAGAAAATGAATGTCGAAACGTGGAATGACCAGGCAGCACAAGATCGGTTTGGCTGTTATGGCGCTGGCCGCAACGGTTGCGGCTGGAACGGTGTTGGCGCAGCAGCGTGCGATCTCGATCGCGACCGGCGGTACTGGTGGTGTCTATTATCCGCTCGGTGGCGGGATTGCCAATGTGCTGTCGAAGACGTTGCCTGGGATCCAGGCAACGGCGGAAGTCACTGGCGGCTCGGTCGACAACCTCAAGCTCATTAACGCTGGACGCAGCGAAATCGCACTTTCGATGGTCGATGCGGCACTTGATGCGTACAAGGGCCAGGAAAAGTTCAAGGGCACCGAGGTCCCGGTCCGCACACTGATGGTGCTCTATCCCAACCAGATGCACGTCGTGACAATCGAAGGAACGGGCATCGAGAAGATGGCCGATCTCAAGGGCAAGCGCGTCTCTACCGGATCGGGCGGCAGTGCCACCGAGGTGATGGCCTTCCGCGTGATCGAGGCGGCGGGTCTTGACAAGGACAAGGATATGAAACGCGAGCGCCTTGGCGTGGCTGAGTCAGTCAACGCGATCAAGGATCACAAGATCGATGCGTTCTTCTGGGTTGGCGGTCTTCCAACGTCTGCGGTAACGGACCTTGGCGCTACACCCGGCGTGAAACTCAAGCTCGTCGATCATGCCGATCTTGCCGACAAGATGAACGCCAAATACGGCAATCTCTATGCCGCAAGTACCATTAAGGCGGGCACCTATCCGGGACAGACCACCGACAACAAGAACACCGTCGTGTGGAACATCCTGGTAGCCAATGCCAAGATGTCGGACCAGGACGCCTATAACATCGTCAAGACGATTTTCGACAAAAGGGCAGACCTCATTGCCGTGCACGGCGAGGCGAAAAACTTCACACTCGAGAACCAGGTCAAATCCTATTCGCCGATCCCGTGGCACCCGGGCGCGGTGAAGTACATGACCGAGCACGGCGTGAAAATGTAACGTCTGCGTCTTGCGATGCTATGAGGCCGGCGCCACACGTGCCGGCCTCATTTGTTTTGGGATCGCGATACAGGCGAAGTAGACGATGGCGCTCAGACAGGCGATGCAGAAGCTCACCGGCCAGTCGGTGTAGAAAGCGAGCGTCAAGCCGAGCCATGCTTCGCATATTGCGAAGACCGCGGACACAAACAGTCCGCTCCAAAGACCCGTCATTATACGCTGCGCGGCCGCCGGCGGCCCGACCATCAACGTAAAAACCAGCAGAACGCCGACGATCTGCGCACATACCGATACGGTTATGGCGACCACGGCGAGGAACGCGGTCGACACAAAGCGCAACGTTACGCCTTTGGCTTCAGCCAGTTCCGGTTGCAGGCTCGAGAAAACCAGGGGCCGCATGATGACGGCAAGCGCCGCAAGCGCGATCGAGCCGAGGAGGGCGAGTGTTGCAATCATCGCATGATCGACGGCGAGCACGTTCCCGAACAGTAGCGCGGTCGCCTGCGTCGCAAATGACGTATGATAGTGCAGGAACAGCAAGCCAAATCCCAGCGCCAGAGCAAGAACGACACCGATGGCCACGTCGCGATTGCTGATCCGTTCGCTCAGTGCGCCCATGATGACTCCGGCCGCCACAGTGAATGCGATGAGGCCCCACAATGGCGCAAGGCCGACAAGGCCCGCACCGGTGGCGCCGGCAAATCCGATATGCGACAGCGCATGGCCGGCGAAAGTCTGTCCGCGCATGACCAGAAAATAGCCGACGATGCCGGAGACGACGGCGGCAATGCCGGCGGCGGCAAACGCATTAATCATAAAATCGTATTCGAACATGTTCAGTGGCGATGGTGCCCGTGATCGTGGCCGTGATGATCATGCAGATGATCGGTGCGCTCGAGGTCGAGCCCCCGCGACATCACGAAAATATGGTGGTCTGCGCGGATGACCTGGATGTCCGTGCCAAAAAGTCTCGATAAGACCGGCGCCGTTACCACGTCCTCGATCGAGCCGAGCATGGCATGCCTGTTGCCGAGATAGAGTACACGATCGAGCGTTCCAAGAAGCTGATTGAGCTCGTGGGCGCTGAACAGCACGGTGATCTTGCGCTCGCGGCAAACTCTGCGCACCACGTCGATGGCAATTTCCTGGTGGCGGGCATCCAGGCCGATCAGCGGCTCGTCGAGTAGTAACAGCTTCGGTTCGCCGATCAGGGCCTGTGCGAGTAATAGCCGCTGCCGCTCGCCCCCCGACATTTCGGAAAGAGGGCGGTCAGCAAGCTCACGTGCCTCAACCGCTTCAAGCGTCTTCTCCACCATGAGACGTTGCTGGCGGCTTCCGAGCGGGAGCCCCCAGCGCTCACCGTTGAGCGAACCTGCAATGACGTCACGCCCGCGCACGCGAAGGTCGGGCAAAACGGTCCGCAGCTGCGGAAGATAGCCGATGCCCGGATTTCCGCATTTCGGCGTCTGCCCAAAAACGCTGATCTGACCGGCGGTTGGGGCGAGCAACCCGAGGATCGCGCGCATCAATGTGGTCTTGCCGGCGCCATTCGGTCCAAGCACACCGATGAATTCGCCTGCTTCGATGCCGAGGCTGATATCCGACAGCACCGTATGGCCGCCAACCTGAAGCGTTACATGCTCGCAGACGACGATGCTCACGAATTCGGCTCGCTCAATGCTTTGTCGATTGCGTCAAGCTCGCCAAGCATCCAGTCACGGAAGCTGATATTTGCCGGCATCGTTTCGGTAATGCCGACCACGGGAACGCCGGCTTTCGTGGCGATGTCACGCAGCCGTCCGGTCAACTTGTCCGAGACCTGACTATTATAGATCAGCAGCCTGACCTTGCGGGTCTTCAGGTCGTTCTCGAACGCCGCAACATCGCGCGCGCTTGGCTCGGTGTCATTCATCATCGCGAGCTGAAAACGTTCGTTGCGCATGATCAGGCCGAGCGTCCGGGCCATTGGCCCGAACACCGGCTCGGTGGCGGTGATAGCGACGCCGCCGTGTTTTGCTTTCAGTCGTGCGACCCGTTGCCTGACCACATCGAGTGCAGACAGCGTCGTCTTCAGCCGTTCCTTGTACTCGGCCGCATGCGCGCCATCGGCTTTTGCAAGCGCATCGGCTATCGCGACCGCCACGATCGGCATCGTCGCCGGCTCATACCACAAATGTGGATTGTCCCCTGTCTTGTAGCCGGTAAGACGCGCCGCGTTGATGATGATCCGGCCAGGCCGCGGCGCTGCAGCCAGTAGTTTGTCCATCCACACGTCGTAATTGGCGCCATTAAAGATCACGATCTGTGCCGTCGCGAGCTGGCGCACGATGCCCGGCGTGGTCTCGAACAAATGCGGGTCTTGGTCGGGATTGCTCAAAATGCTGACGACCGAAACCCGCTCGCCGCCGATCTGGCGGGCAATATCGCCGTAGAAGTTTTCCGCAGCCACGACCGAAATCGGGTTTTCCGCCGCGCGCGCGGGCAGGCTCTGTGGAAGCAACAGGCCTGAAAGCAAAGCAAACACTGCTGCAACGGTCGTTTTCATCGGTAACCCTTCTACCGTAATGTAACAATATAACATTTCACCTGACAAGCGGTCAGGGCGGCGTGCCGATCTTCAAATCGAATTGCTTAGAGGTCTGATTTGGCGACGCCGCGAACGAGCCAAAAGCGGAACATACGGCGCGCCGTTGTCACCGAAAGCTTCATGAAGTCGGCGCGGGCTTGGGTCAGTTCGGCAGCTGACATTTCGTAAGACGCAAAGCGGGCCTTGAGAATCGCATTGAATGTGGGCCATCGAAACTCAGCCGCCTTGCACGCGACAAGAACGCCGTCGTAGCGCTGATTCTGCATAAGCTTTTCCAGCAGATCGATCGGCGCAGCGCAGAGCCGCGCAAGCCCCGCGACCATTTCCTCGTATTTGCCTTCACCTGCGAAGGTTGCGATGGCCACCTCGTTCAGACGACGTTGCTCCTGCATCTTGTCGACTACCGCAACCGCGCGGCCGAAGTCTCTCGGCGCGGAAGCCTTGCGCATGACCTTGTCCGACACCGACGCAAGAACTTGCTGGATGGCCGCTTGTCCTTCCGGCGGCACGACGGCAATCAGGCGTGCGCGCACCGCCTCTGTCGCCTTTGCCATCAGACTTTGCAGGAGTTCCGGCGGCATATCCAGGCGCACACCGAGATTTTCGGCGAGTTGCTCGTCCTTCTCAGCGCGAGTTGCGAGCGTCACATAACCGCCATCCGAGAATGCCGCACCTTGGTTTTGCGACAGCTTGCGGACGACAGTTGTATCGCCCCGCTGAATCAGGATGTCCGTCACCGCAGCCGCGAGTCGCTTGCGTTCCGAGATGGCGCCCAGATGACCCTGACCTTTCAATCGTGCGATCTCAACGAGATCGCCATCGGTCAACTGAGGGGACTGAGCCAGAACCGGACCCGCAACGGCGAGCTCGTCATGGCGGGCAAGAGTTCGAATGACACCGTGAGGGGCATTGCCGACCGGTGCGAGCCTTGTGCCGAGTTCGGCCAGCGCTTTCGTTTCGACCTGCTGAATAAGGTGGGCAAGGACGTCGTCAAAAACGCCGATCTGCTCGTGATTGAAGCTTTCCGCGTTGCCGAGAAAGAGAGCGGTGACCCGTCGCAGAATCTCGGTGCGTCGATCGCTCGAACCTGCGGCGAGAACATCCTCAAGTTCGGCAATGACGGAGGCAGCCTGCGACATTTCTTGCCTTGGGCAGAATTCTTCCTGCCACCTTCCACTGATTTGCCTGGTCGCCCCTAAACGCGCGCGGCACCTTATCGGGGTCGCGTAAAGCTAAAGTAAAATTGGCCTGCCGGAAGTGACTGCGATTGCGGACAGCACTCGAATGACGAGATGCCCCGTCGTCGCACGGTTAAGCGTGCATTAATCCTCTACTGCGCGCTGATACTGCCTTCCTTGACCACGCGACCCCATTTGGCGATCTCGGATTTGATGTAGTCGCCGAATTCGGCCGTCGTCATGGTGAGTGTGGCCGCACCCTCGCGCTCGAACTGCGCCTGCAACTCGGGCGCCTTCAATGATGCCTGGCTTGCCTTGTACAGCCGGTCGAGCAATGGCGCCGGCAATCCGGCAGGCGCGGCAAGTCCCCACCAGTTGTCCGCGACGTAGCCTGGCACGCCGGCCTCGGAAATCGTCGGCACGTCGGGAAGAACGGACGTTCGCTTGGCGCCGCCGGTACCGAGCGCCTTGAGCTGGCCGGACTTGATGAATGGCGTGGTCTGGATCAGCGACGAGAACATGATCTTTACATGGCCGCTGATCACGTCCTGCATGGCTGGGCCGCCGCCTTTGTACGGGACGTGTACGAGGTTGACGCCGGCAGTGAGCTTGAACAGCTCGCCGCCGAGGTGCTGAAAGCTGCCGACACCGGCAGAGGCGTAGTTGAGTTCACCGGGCTTTTGCTTGGCGAGTGCGACCAATTCCTTGACCGAGTTCACGGGAAGCGTCGGGTTGATCGCCAGGACATTCGGTCCGGTTGCAAAAATCGAGATTGGCGTAAACGACTTGATCGGGTCGTAGTTGAGCTTGTGCAACGCTGGATTGACCGCATGCGCGATCGAAATGATGCAAAGTGTGTAGCCGTCGGGTGCGGCCGTTGCGCACGCTTCCGTCCCGATGACGCCGCCGGCGCCTCCGCGGTTGTCAACGAAAACCTGTTGACCGAGTTGGTTGCTGAGCTGCTGCGCGACCAGCCGTCCCACCACGTCGTTGCTGCCGCCGGGCGGGAAGGGAACGATCAATCGCACCGGACGGTTCGGGTAGTCGTCGGCGGAGGCAACGGGCGCGAAGGTCAGGACCAGCAAGAGCGCGGCGAGCAGTCGTGACAGAAATTTCGGCATCGTCTTCCCCGGATGTCGTTGTGGTTAGTGCCAGTACGGCGGGTAGTCGGTATTCTTTTGCTCTGCGTCGAGCCGGCGCAGCATAGCGGGCCATTCCAGAATTCCATACGGCCGTCGCGTGCCCGGCTGATACATGTGCGCCGTGTACGCCAGGACGTTCTCACCGGGCATTGTAAGCTCGGTGCGCGCGGCCATCGCATCGACTTGCGACCGGCACGATAGTTCGAGCTGATACATCGTGTTGAACGCCTGCTGGACAGTGGCACCGCAGGTCAGCAGGCCGTGATTGCGCATGATCAAGGCTTCGTGCGGTCCCAGGTCGCGAACGAGGCGCTCTCGCTCGTCAATCTCGACCGCAGGTCCTTCATAGTCGTGGTATCCGATATGGCCGACGAAGCGAATTGCGGTTTGCGACAGCGGCAGCAATCCGCACTTCATGGCGGCGACCGCCATGCCGGCGCGCGTATGAGTGTGCAGGACGCAGGCGACATCGAGCCGCGCCTTGTGGATCGCGCCATGGATCACGTAGCCCGACTTGTTGATGTCGTAATCCGTATCCGGCTTCCAGATGATGTCGCCGTCGACATGGATTTTCACAAGACTGGAAGCCGTGATTTCCTTGTAGAGCAGGCCATAGAGGTTGATCAGCAACACGTTCTCCTCATCGGGGACGCGCGCTGTGATGTGGTTGTAGATGAGGTCGGTCATCCCGTAGATATCGATGAGGCGGTAGCAGGCCGCGAGATCGAGCCGCGTCTGCCATTCCTGCGGAGAAACCTGATCTTTGACCGACGGGAAGTTGGTCGAATAGTTCATGAGAGCCGCTGGGTGAGCGATACCGTACCAAGAATAGCGTCAGTAACGGATTTGGCCAGCCCATCCGCAGCATTGGCGCGACCGCTTTAGCGGCGAGGTATGAGTCAACCGCGCTTGTGTTCTCCTGCGCTCCAGCCGAGCGGGACGAGATATTTTTCGCCGACGTCGTTCGGCTCCGGCTCGATTGGGGTCGCCATCGTCACGTTCCAGCGCGACAGGAAGCCGGCAACTGCGATGACTCCGACGAGTTCGACGATCTGTTCCTCGCTCCAGTGACGGCGCAGCTCGGCAAATGTCTGCTCCGTCACCGCATTCGGTGTCGAGCTGGCTGACACCGCGAGGTCCAGCGCTGCGCGTTCTGCATCGTTGAATAGCGGGCTCTTCTTGAAGTCGCGAACCGCCGCCAGCTTGGCGGGGTCTATCCCGAAGTGGATCGCGCCACTTGCGGTATGCGCCATGCTGTAGGGATCGTTTGCCGTGTGGCTTGCGACGTGCGCGACCAGCCGCTTGAACCCGCGGTCGACCTTGCTGTCCGGATCCCAAATCGCCCGCTGGATCTGCACAAAAGCTTTTGCAAGCTTGGGCTTGCGCTGCATCGTGAGAACGCTGTTGGGCACGAAGCCAAGCGTCTTGAAGAAAGAATCGAATTCCTCCTTCATCTCCGGGGTGGTTTCGGGCGGCAGCGGATCGAGCCGCTGCGACTTCGCTTTTCCGTTCATGCGCCTGGCCTACATGACGTTCTGCAACAATAGGAGCAGGCCACCGGTAATGCCGATATTCGCGAGAAATCCGTTTTGCATTCCCATACGTTTCATGGGGTCGTCCATTTCCCAGAAACGCAGAAGCAGCAACGAGGCGAGGATCGTAAAAACAATCAGGCAGAGTGCGCCGACCGCGGGGTGCCAGTTGATCAGTAGCAGCACACAGCCAACTGCATCGAGCACCATGCCGGCCCAAAAGGTCGCGCGCGGCAGGGGAGCCTTGAAAAACGTGAGACGCTTGACGTGATCTTCGACGTGATGGCTCGAGAGGTTACGCACCCAGACGATTGCAAAGAACGCCACCATCAGAAGGCGTCCAATTGTATCGATGATCGAAGCATCGTTCGGATAGAGCCCATGCATGGTTGCCTCCCTTTAGTTTGTACTTCAGTTACCGAACATCGTATTCGGCAGGAACAGGGCAAGCTGCGGGAAAATCAGCAGCAGAATGATCAACACACCCATTGCGTACCAAAACGGCCAGATGCCGCGGAATATCGTGTACATCGGCACGTCCGGCACGATCCCTTTGACGATGAACACGGCAAGTCCGACCGGTGGGCTTAGAATGCCCATCTGAATGATCAGAACGGCTATCACGCCGAACCAGATCAGGTCGACGCCGAGCGTCTTGAGCACGGGCAGGACCACGGGCAGCGTCAGGATCAGCATGGAGAAATCCTCCATGAAGGTTCCGAGCAGCAGATACATCGTGATGATG
Organism: Pseudolabrys sp.; assembly: GCA_036557605.1. GTDB lineage: Bacteria > Pseudomonadota > Alphaproteobacteria > Rhizobiales > Xanthobacteraceae > Pseudolabrys. The sequence goes on along the minus strand of DATBHE010000118.1, from coordinate 3,791 downwards.
ATGATCAGGACGACCGTCGTATTGAAATCGAAGCTCAGCAGGAACTTGACCAGGATTTCAGGCAGCTGCGACAGCGTCATGAACGGTATGAACACGTAGGCGCCCATCAGGATCAGGAAGATCGTGGCGCTGGTACGCATTGTCTGCAGCACAACGGCGCGCAAGACCGGCCAGTTCAGTCGACGGCGTAGCAGGGCGAGGACCATCGTGAAGCCCGCGCCAAAGCCGGACGCCTCGATTGGGGTGAACAGGCCGGCATACATGCCGCCGATCGTCATAACGATGATGATAATGATTCCGGAGGCCTGTTTGAGCGTGGCGATCCGCTCGGCGCGAGTTGCGCGCGGACCGGGCGGGCCGGCTTCCTGGCGCCGTCCCGTGATGATACGGATGACCACGAGGAATAAGAGCGTGAGAATGATGCCGGGGATGACGCCGGCGAGGAAAAGCCTGCCAAGCGCTTGTTCGGTCAGGACCGCGTAGATCACCATTCCAGCGCTTGGCGGGAAGATGAAACCAAGCGTGCCGCCGGATGCGACCGTACCGGTCGCCAGCGCGTCGTCATATTTGAAGCGCTTCATCTCCGGCAGCGCGACACGTCCCATCGTTACCGCCGAGGCTGCAGCCGAGCCGCACAGCGAAGCGAAGCAGGCGCAGGCGATGATCGTCGCGGACGCCAGTCCGCCGCGGATGTGGCCGACCCAAGCATAAGCGGTGTTGTAAAGATCGCGTCCCATGCCTGACGCACCGGCGAGATTGCCCATCAGCACAAACATCGGAATAACGACAAGCTGGTAGAACGACGCGATCGCGAATGTCTCGGAGCTCAGCGAGGGCAATGCGTGCGACCAGCCTGCGATGGCGGCGTTGCCCAGGACGCCGACAATCAACATCGTCAACCCGACGGGCATGCGCAGGACGAATAGGACGAACAGCGCTCCCAGCCCGATCAGGCCGATTTCAGTGTTGGTCATTCGTTGTCGCCCCGCATCGCACGACTTTCGTCGAGCAGGAGCGGCACCTTTCCGGTGCGGACCAGCACTATTGTTTCGATCGCCAGTACCAAAGCGTAAATGCCGACGCCGAAAGAAAGGGCCTTGTAGACCGGCTCATACGGAATATTGAGAAGCTGTGTGCTTTCGCCCAGCCGCCGCGCCACGTTGCCGGTGACGAACAGACGCCAGGACCACACGCTTACGATCGCGGTGGCGACGATCTTGACGGCAACGCCCGAATAAAATTCGAAGCGCGGACCGACCAGGGTCGAAACCATGTCGGCAGTGACATGCGCGCCGGTGCGTCCGCCATAGCCGATGGCGCAGGCGACCACGAGCACGAGCAGCACGGTCGACAAATCGAGCGCGCCGAACAGTGGCCAATTGAGCAGGTAGCGCCCGGTGACGTCGACAATGATGACCGTCATCAACGCCGCGAGGACGACACCGCCGCAATAGAGCGCGACGATCCGCGTCACTCTATCGATGAAGGCCAGCATCGATGGTCTCGACCGTGCAAACGCTTCGTTGTGGACGCTGCCTACTTGTTGAGCGCGGCATAGACCTCGCTGGCATTTGTCACGCCGCCCTTCTTCATGTCGGCGAGGATCTTGTCGACGGCAGGTTTCGCCGCATCGAACAGAGCCTTGCGGACATCCGGGCCCAGTTCGATGACTTCAAGCTTATGCGTGTCCTTGGCGAATTTGAGCGACTCGGCTTCCCAGTCGTCGAAGATCTTGGCGGCGCGCATCGCAAGTGCCTTGCCGGTGTGCTTGTCGAAAATCGCCTTTTGCGACGGCGTCAACGCGGCGTAACTATCCTTGTTCATGATCGCCCCGCAGGGATTGAACAGACCCGACAGACCGCGGCTGGTATATTTCGCGATCTCGGCGAGCCGGAACGGCGGAGTAAGGGAAGTTGCGGGCAGCGCGACCATATCGACAACGCCGGTCGAAAGAGCGTTGAACATTTCATTGAGGTCCATCGGTACCGGCGACGCGCCCCAGGCCGCGACGATGGGCGCGAATGCTGCACCCGGGGTGAGAACCTTCGCGCCTTTCAAATCGGCGATGTTACGGATTGCCTTGTCGCGCGAGGTGAGCACCGCCTGCGATACCGAGTACATGTAGACGTTGTGAACTTCCTTGTAGTCGTCGGCCAGCATCGGCGCGACGTTCCACAGCCTCGTCGTTGCATCGCTCGCCGAAGTCGACGCGCCAGGCAGGACGGTCAGCATCGTGCGGGAAAACACCTTGGCGTGAAACGCGTGGCAGATATCTGCGATGTCAGCGACGCCTTCAACCGCGCGCTTGTATTGCTGGAAGGGACCTGCGCCAAGCGTTCCGCCGGCATAGACCTTGATTGTCAGATCGCCCTTACTTTCCTCGGCAATTTCCTTCGCGACATCTTCGTAGAGCTTGACGATGCGATGTGTCGGCGGAAGGAACGTTGCGAGCTTGAGCTCCTTTGCGTAGACCTTCGAACCCGCAGCATCCACCGTCCAAGACAAGGCAAGGCCGAGTGCAACAGCAAGCAGCCGTCGGATATTCACAGTCATGATGTCCTCCCCGGTACTGCCGCGCGCTTGGTGCGCGCGTGCCTTTTGTTTTCAGTTCTAAGTGAGCATGCCTCCGCTTCTCTGTGGTCACCCCAGCGGTTTGATCAAAACGGCGTCAGGCGACGCGCGTCGTGTCACCTGACTTCTGCTTTGCCCAATAGTCCGCGGAAGACTTTGAGTCCTTGAGTTTCTTGGCGTCCTCGTAGCCGGGCGCCATCGACGCGGATGTGCCGGCCAGCACTTCGTGATGATCGATGTTGAGCAGCCGCAGCCAACTCTGCTGGCCGAGCGTGAGACCGATCATGCAGCCGAGTTCGACCAGTTCCGGCTCAGTGAAATTCCGGTGCAGGCGATCCCAAAAGGCATCATCGGTGTTGAGGTGCCAGGTGATCGCTTCAGCATAGGCAAGGGCGGCCTTCTGACGCTCGTTGTAGAGCTTGGATTTCTCGAAATTGAGCAGGTCCAGCACGTGATCTTCGATCAGGGCTCCACTCGAGGTCGATTTCACCGAACGCTGGTTGCCGCAATACTCACATTGCACCGAGCGCGATACGTAAAGCCGGCACAGCTCCTTGATGGCGTGATCGAGGACGCCGTTGCGGAAAATATTGTTCCAGGAGTCGGCAAAGAACCAGAAGCACGCTTCAACGTGCGCGCGGATCGCGGAGCTTTCCGGACGCGGCGTGCCTTCGCGCTGACAGCGCTCCATTTCCTGGCGCATCTTGGGCGTCATTTTTTCGAGTGGTACGTAACTGATGCGTTGTTTTGCCATTGTCTTTCCTTCGGATGCTTGCGTTATTCGGCCGCCTGAATGGCGGGTTTTGGTCCGCGCGCGGAATCTTGCGCCTTGGCGTAGTCCGCGACGGTCTTGTACTCGGTCATCTGATCCTTCTTGAGCTCAAGTCCCACGACTTTGCGCGCAAATTCCGCGAACGGGCCGGAACCGGTGAATTCGGCGCGCTTCATGGTGAGGGAAAGCAGCGTCTGCAGCGGCGTTCCATTGAAATTCTCGAACATGAACAGCCGGCTTCCCCAATCGGTGAGATAGAGGTCGCGAATGACGCGTGCGATCTTGACGCGGTCATAGGGCTCGCCGAGCGCGCCCTTGTTGAGCTTCTCGAACCAGGGCCGCATCTGCGCATTTTCCCACTGCTTTTCAGTCGGAAGCATGATCGCGCTGCGGCCGCAAAGGTCGATCAGCTCGTCCACCATCGGGCCAAGATTTTGCAGGAAATAGA
>DATBHE010000117.1:0-7102 GCA_036557605.1 Pseudolabrys sp. | reverse complement strand
CCGAACGAGACCGACCTCTTGATGCGCAACACCAACACCGGCCAGTTCGAGCTCGCTGATTTCAGCAACAATGCGGTGAGTGCGGTCATCCTGCTGGGCGACGTGGGCCTGGAGTGGCAGGTGGTCGGCACCGCACCCTTCGGGTCGACCGCGTCCGCGGCGCCGGCCGCGACTGCTTCGGATGAGGCCCGGAGCAGCGACTGGCTGACGCAGACGATGCAAACGCCGGCGAGCGCCAGCGACAGCTGGCTGACGCAGGCCATGCAAGCGGGCGGCACGGCGAGTCCGATGTGGGGCGTCGGTTGTGGCAGCAGTGCCGCCCCGGCGGCCGGCCCGTCGTCCGCTTCAGCGCCGGCTTTCGACGCCGGCAGCGATCCGATCGCCGGGTCCGCGCCGGTCGCGTCATTGGCAACGCCGAACCCATTACAGACTCACACGGGCTGAGCGCCGCGGCAGCGCGGCTCCGACCGAGCCGGAGCCGGCCTGCTCACGCGTCGCGGATATCGTTCCAGTGCCGGATGGCGACTGAACGATCCGGAAATCGGAGGAGCTTGCTCTGCGCCAGCGCCGGCGGGGAGAGCCGGTGGCGCCGTAGCGCTGCGGAAGCCACCACCAGGGGCAATACGTGCACTGCGGCAGTAGCACGCTGGCCGATCCCCTTTGTCGCAGTTGAGAATCGCGTTCGTCGCCCGCTACAGTAGGCCCCGGCTTGGGGCTCCGGGCCAAACGGAACTGCTGCCGCGCGAGCAAGAATGGCATTCTCCGACAATCCGATCATCAACTCGCCGTTCGAGAAGCCGCAATGGCATTTCGAACTGGATGAGGAAGGCCAGCCGACCGGCAAGAAGCTGCCGGGTCGCCGCGAGAGCATCCAGGTCGTCCCGGTCCCCGCGGCGCGGCGGCGCGGCCCGCGGCAGCGCGAACTGGCGCTTGAGGAGAAGACCACCAGCAACACGCTGGTCAACGCCATCCGCATCGAAGTGGATCAGTGGCGCGACTTGCCCCCGAGCCAATGGGGCGTCACCCCGGAAACGCAGCGCCTGTTGCTGCACTGGCGTGATCCCCACCGCGAGCGCAAGCAATTCTTCTGTCAGCGCGAAGCGATCGAGACGCTGATCTGGCTCACCGAAGTGGCGCCGAAGAAATTCAGTGTCGATGTCGAGAACGCCAACGCCGAGGCCAATCCCGGCCTTTATCGCCTCGCCTGCAAGATGGCGACCGGCGCCGGCAAGACCAGCGTCATGGCGATGATCATCGCCTGGCAGGCGGTCAACAAGGCGCGCCACCCCGAATCGAAGAAATTTACCGATGCGTTTCTGGTTGTCGCGCCCGGCATCACGATCCGCGACCGCTTGCGCGTGCTCAACCCGGCTGATCCGAGCAACAGCTACGAATATTTCGATCTCGTCCCGACCGACCTGATGGATGCCGTCCGCAGGGCACGCATCGTGATCACCAATTATCACTCCTTCATGCTGCGCGAGAAGGAGCAGGTCTCGAAACTCAACCGCCAAATCCTGGGCGGCCGCGACGGCGAAAAGCGCTTTACTGAAACCGAAGGCGAGATGATCGCGCGCGTCGCCCCAGAACTGATGGGTCGCAAGAACATCATCGTTCTCAATGATGAAGCGCACCATTGTTATCGGCACCGGGTCGGCGATGAAGAGGAAGAAGAGCTGACCGGCGAAGATCGCGAAGAGGCCAAGAAGAACGACGAGGCAGCACGCGTCTGGATCAGCGGCCTCGAGGCGTTCGAGCGCAAGCTCGGCATCAGTGCGGTGTACGACCTCTCGGCAACGCCATTCTTCCTGCGCGGCTCCGGCTACCCTGAAGGAACGCTGTTCCCTTGGGTCGCCTCGGACTTCAGTCTCATGGATGCGATCGAGAGCGGCATCGTGAAGGTGCCGCGCCTGCCGGTCCTGGACGACGCCGTTCAAGGCGAATTGCCGAAATTCCGCGACGTCTACAACGTCGTCCGCAAAGACAACCCGCGTGCATTGCCCGCCAAAGGCCGCGGCAAGCAAGCCAAGAGCGCGATGGACCCGCAGAACCTGCCGCATCTGCTCGGGCAGGCCATCGAGGCTCTCTACAAGCATTATGAAAGCGTGTTTGACCTTTGGGCGAAGGAGCCGGAATTGGGCCGGCCGCCGGTCTTCATCGTCGTCTGCAACAATACGGCGACATCGAAGCTCGTTTACGACTGGATATCCGGTTACGAAATCAGCGAGGGCGAAGGCGACAAGAAACAAACGCGAGTTGTCAAAGGGGCATTGCATCTCTTTTCCAATGTCAACGACGATAACCGCTGGCTGCCGCGGTTTCGAACGCTGCTGATCGACAGCACGCAACTGGAATCGGGAGAGGCGCTGTCCGACGATTTCCGCAGGCTCGCCGCGCGCGAACTCGACGAATTCAAGCGCGAGCTGCGGCTGCGCAACGATCCGCGCAATCCCGACGAGCTAACGGACGCCGACATTCTCCGCGAAGTCATGAACACGGTCGGCCGTCCCGGCCACCTCGGCGCCGATATTCGTTGCGTGGTCTCGGTCTCGATGCTGACCGAGGGTTGGGACGCCAATACGGTCACCCACATCATGGGTGTGCGCGCCTTCGGCACCCAGCTCCTGTGCGAGCAGGTCGTCGGTCGCGGGCTGCGCCGCGTGTCCTATGAGGTCGACCCGAAGACCGGCTTTTTCCCGGTGGAATACGCCGACGTGCTTGGCGTGCCGTTCTCCTTCGCCCAGCAGGGCAGCAAAACGGCGCCCAAGCCGCCGCCGCGCGTGACGCGCGTGCGGGCGATGGACGATCGTGAGGCCCGTGAAATCCGTTTTCCCAACGTGGAAGGCTATCGCGTGGTGTTTCCACGTAAGCCGCTCAAGCCGGCCTTTTCAGACGACAGCCGGCTTGTGCTCACCCCGGACGATATCCCGATCGTGACGCAAAGCGAGCCGATCATCGGCGAAGCAATCACGTTCGACCTGCGCGAGGACGCCGACAGGCTGCGGCTCAAATCCGTGATCTTCGATGTCGCTGGCTTGCTGCTTCGCCAGCGGTTCAAGGATGCCGACGGCAATCTGGAAGTCTGGCGCTATCCTGAATTGGTCCGTATCACCGAGCAATGGTTTGGCGAATGCCTGGAATGCAAGGGCGGTTTCCGCCCGCAGTTTCTCAAATGGCATTCGCTGGCGATCCGCGCCGTCGAGAAAATCTGGCGCGCCATCCTGCCACCGACCGTTGGCGACGCGAACGGCCGCACGACCCTGCTGCCGGTGCTCAACGCCTACAACACGGAAGGCTCGACGCGGCACGTCGATTTCACCACGTCGAGGATGACCATTCTCAAGACGCGGCCCGACAAATGCCATCTCAACTACGTGGTCTATGACCGCGACTGGGAGGCGGCCTTTGCCGAGCGCATCGAGGGCATGGATGAAGTCATCTCTTACGTGAAGAACCACAGTCTCAATTTCGAAGTGCCCTATGACTACAAGGGCGACACGCGTAAATATCGGCCTGACTACATCGTGCGTGTCGCGAATGATGGCAGCGAGCCGATCAACCTCGTCGTCGAGATCAAGGGCGCGCGCGATGATTCCGATGCCGCCAAAGCTGACACCATGCGCAAGGCCTGGGTGCCGGCCGTCGAGGCGTCACGTCAATTCGGCCGCTGGGACTTCATGGAGTTCACCGACGCACCGTACGACGTCGATAAGGCGATCCGTGAGCGCATTCGCGAGTTGGCTACGTCATGACATCGGGTCAGCGGTCAGCCCAGATCGTCGTCGGAAATTTCGGCGATTTTCGCCAAATGGCGCAACAGGCCGATCTTCAGCGGTCGGTTGCCGTGGATCGGAATGGAGAGACGCACCACGCTGCCCGTCTTGCCGTAGATGTGGTGGCTGCCGCTGACCCGCAGCAATCGCCAGCCGCGCCGCTCGACAAGCCGAGCGAATTCGCGGCCGGAGACAGCCTTCATACTGCAATTTCCAGGATGCGCTGTTTGTCATCGGGCTTGGGCTCGGCGATATCGACCGACAGGCAGCCTTCGATCGCTTCATGGACGTTGCGCAACAACTCATCCATGGTCTCGCCCTGCGTAGCGCAACCCGGAATGGCGGGCACTTCCGCCCAAAAACCGCCCTCTTCGGCGTCGTGCACCACGACTTTGATCTTCACGTCCGCGCTCCTGTCAAACGTCACAACAATAAGCGCTCGCCGGCGCAAAACAAGGTCTTAAGGGCGCACACAAATGGCCAAGAAACCAAGCAAAAATCCGCCGCCGCCAAAGCGGACGTCGAGAGCTACAAGCACAAGGAAGCCAAGCGGAAGAACATTCCGACCGCGGAAAACCAGAAGCTCATTGCCGATGACGACAGCGCGATCAAGAAGCTGCGCTGGCCGCGCAATCCCGATCTCGACCCGCAACTGGTCTGGCGCGGCAAGGATGTCGAGCCCGATCCGCTCGAAGTCGACGCGCCGCCGATCTACATCCAGGAAAAGATCAAGCCGCAGGCCATCATTGAGGATTTGCGCCGGCAGTCCAAGGAACGCGTCAAGGACGGCGTCTCACAGTTCGACTTCTTCCACGACTTCAACGGGCTTCCCGAAGGTTGGAAGGAAGACGCGACCCAAAGTTACTACCACGATGAGGGCAACTGGTCGAATCGCATGATTCTCGGCGATTCGCTGCTGGTCATGGCTTCATTGGCCGAGCGCGAGGGAGTACGCGGCAAGGTGCAGTGCATTTATTTTGACCCACCATATGGCATTCGATTCAATTCGAATTGGCAGCCATCGACAAAAAGCCGAGATGTTCGCGAGGGGAAAGAAGAGGCCGTGTCGCGCGAGCCGGAAGTCATTCGGGCTTTTCGCGACACTTGGAAAGATGGTGTTCATTCGTACCTAAACTACTTACGAGATCGTCTGGCCGCGTCTCGGGATTTGCTTCAAGAAAGCGGCTCAATCTTCGTTCAAATCGGCGAAGAGAACGTGCATCTACTTCGCGCGATAATGGACGAGGTTTTTGGTAATGGGAATTTCGTTTCGCAAATAGCATTTAGAACCACCTCGGGGGCCGGTAGTTTCGCTGGTGGGACGAACTTATTGGCGAGTGTAAACAACTACTTGCTTTGGTATGCGAAAGATATCGAACGAGCAAAATACCGTCAGATCTATCGCCTGAAGGAACTAGATGGAATCGGCGGTTCAGCGTACTTCCGAATTCAAGAGGCGGACGGGACCAGAAGGAACGCCGATTCCGACGAAATAAATGACAAAAGAGAAGATAGCCGGATCTTTCGTGCTGATAATCTCACCTCCCAAACCACTCGTGTCGGTCAAACAACTGTTTTCCCCGTAGATTTTGATGGCCGCAACTATTTACCGATGAGGGGTGGATGGAAAACGAACCGAATTGGCATGGATAGGGTAAAGAAGGCAGATCGACTGATCGCTCTCGGAAATACACTTAGCTACGTTCGCTTTTTCGATGATTTTAAGGTCTTTTCTCTTGTCAACCAGTGGGACGACACGACTACCGCTGGCTTCGCCGATCCCAAGATTTACGTCGTGCAGACCAATACAAAAGTAGTCGAGCGATGCATGCTGATGGTCACCGATCCTGGCGACCTTGTCCTCGATCCAACATGTGGTTCTGGCACTACAGCGTTTGTCGCCGAGCAATGGGGCCGCCGCTGGATCACCATCGACACGAGCCGTGTGGCGCTGACACTTGCCCGAGCGCGGCTCATGGGCGCGAAATATGAATATTACCTGCTCAAAGACAGCAAAGAGGGCGCTGTCAAAGAGGCAGAGTTGGCCGGCAAGCCCTCGGCAGAAGGGCTATTCACCCATAATATTCGCCACGGCTTTATCTATGAGCGCGCCCCGCACGTGACACTAAAGTCGATTGCCAATAACGCCGAGATCGATGTCATTTGGGAGCGTTGGCAGAAGACGCTGGAGCCGCTGAGAACCGAGCTCAACAAGGTCCTCAGTAGGGACTGGCAGGAATGGCAAATTCCACGCAAGGCAGGCGATCCCTGGCCATCAGATGCGACAAAGACATATTTTAATCTTCGTACAGCGCTTCGGTTGAAACACGAGTCTGCAAAACTTCTTGAGCAACTCAATAATCAGCTCGGGCGAACGCTGCGCCTTGATCAATTGCCAGAGGCACCAATCGATCCGTGGCCTGATGCCACCAACCAAATTCACGCGGCATGGTGGGAAGCGCGGCACGCACGGCAGAAAGAAATCGACGATTCGATCGCGCGCAATGCTGAAGTCGAATATTTGTATGACCGACCACACAAGGCGCGTAGCTTAGTACGAGTCGCCGGGCCATTCACAGTTGAAAGCCTGTCGCCGCATCGTGTGTTGCCGATGGGGGAAGACCCCTATCTCGAGGAGCTGCTTGGCGCAGAGGGTGAAGGCGATTTGCCTGCGGCTCTTTTCGGCAAATTGCGGGAGAACAAGGAAACTTTGAGCCACGGTGGAGATGGCACCGGGGCGGGTGGCATGGTGACGACCGACTTCGCCCAGGTAGTCTATGACAACCTCAAGGCCGCTGGCGTACAGAACACCAAAAAGGGCGAGGCCCTGAAGTTCGAATGGCTGCGGCCGTTCGCGTCGCGCTTCGGCCTGATCCAGTTCGAGGGCCGCTATCCGGAAAAAGGCGAAAGCAAGCGCGCCGCGATCTGCATCGGGCCCGAATACGACACGGTGGGCTATGAGCTGGTGCGCAGCGCCGCGCGCGAGGCCGCCGACTTGTTCGACACGCTCATCATCTGCGGCTTCGCCTTTGCGCCGGAGGTTGACGACACGCGGCTCAATTTTGGCCGGCTTACCGTGCTCAAGGCACGCATGAATCAGGACCTGCGCATGGCCGACAAGCTCAAGGCCACCGGCGCCGGCAACCTTTTTGTTGTGTTCGGCGAGCCCGACATCGTCATCCACAAGTTGAAAGACGACATGCTCAAGGTCGAGATCAAGGGCATGGATATTTTCGATCCAACCACCGGCGAGGTCCGTTCCTCCGGTGGCAAGGAGCTGATGAACGACGTCGCCGCCTGGTTCATCGACCATGATTACGACGAGGACA
>DATBHE010000116.1:0-5441 GCA_036557605.1 Pseudolabrys sp. | reverse complement strand
CCCCGCATCCACTTTAATGACAGCCCTCACGCGCGCGCGAGGCGCGCGGCGGCGGTCGCAACAAGATCGTTGGTGTGGTCGAGGTCGCCGCGCTCGGCGCTGTCATTTTTCGCGATAGCCGCGGGGCGATCGGCCGCTGCCGAGCGCTGCCGAGCTAGGGGGACTCGACTGATGCCAGCCCTGATCAACAAACCGGCTGGCTAGGTCTATGTCATCGCTCGCTTCGCGGGGCCGCACCGTGGAGAGCGACCAGCATCGAGATCGACCTGCGGGGTGCGGCGCGCTGCGCGACCCGCCGCAGCGGGGCTCTGTGCGGCAGCGGACGGCCGCCAAGCCGCGGCCGAGGTCGGTCCTTGATGGTAGCGATGGCGATCAGGCGATACCGGCGCCGCGGCCGCTGGCGGCGATCGCGGCGTGCGACCACGACGACATTCGCCGCCGCCTGGCGACAGCGGTGTCGTCCCAGGATGGTGGCTGCGGGTTTTGCTCGCGACCCGATCGGGGCGGCGCTGCCGGCGCACTGAAGAAGCAGCAGAAATGCCCCGCATCCACTTTAATGACAGCCCTCACGCGCGCGCGAGGCGCGCGGCGGCGGTCGCAACAAGAATAAACAAGGCGATTGCTAAGCAACCACCATTTTCAGTTTCGTGGAACAAGAGTCTACTCCAAAAGAACGTCTATGCGTCGGCAATTGGATTGTGCAGAGACTCTATCATGATGCAGTCAAGGAAACCATCGAACTCCGACTTCTGCCGGTCTTTCAGCATGTAGTGGATCCAGCCCGCGTTTGCACCGTCGCGGACAAGAATTCGGCCATGACCCAATTCGATCTTCGTCCAACACTGCCGGATTAGCCTTTCCAGGGCCACAGCATCTAAGTGTGAGGGCAATTCAATTGCACAATGAATATGCCATCGTCCGGATGTGCCACGCTCCCACGAACGTAAGGCACTGCCGCCGACCTCGCCTTTTTCAAGGACTGGTAAGACTTGCAAACGCTTGCCATATCGACGAAATGCAGCTCCATACACCGCCCTGTTGAGCAGGTTCATGAAGTGCCGAAAAGCTTGTCTGCAGGGATAATCGTCGATCTTTATCCACGCACCCCTTTCAGACTGGCGGGCTTGCTTCAACGTCAGAGTGACGTCGCAGAAGGGCCCCCAGCTGCTCGTGTCGAACAACTGTGATTTAGCGGATTCAAAAGGATCAGACCTGGTTTCCATCGAATAGGTATTCGCGCGTGGAGCATTCGCTAAGCTTTGCGCACGGCTCTGGTGTGTATTCGCTCGAAGTACCAAAATTTGGTCGTCTGAGATGCCCACCCTCGATTTCTCGCGTTACATTACCCCCGACATCTTTGCAAACAGGCCGCTCGCAACGAGGCCTCGAGCGTGTGTGCATTCACGCGACGAGTCGTTGCTCATAGGCGAATGATCACAGACCTCGCGAGTTGTACTGATTCGATGGCTATGAGGGATCTATGGCATCACGTTTGCGGAGCGCGATGAACATCGACATCGACCTTGCGGTGATCTATGGGGCGACGGGCAGCCGCGTGGCTGCCGACGCCAATCGTTTGTTGGTGGCAATGGGGCAATGGTGGCGGCACCGCGACAGTTGTACTCACGGTCCGGGCTATGCGCGCAATTGCGACGTTTGCGCCCTTGTCCTGTTGGCCCTGACCCAAGCCATCAGTTCGTTCGGATCGTAATAGACTCTGCGGCCGATCTTTATCTGTGGTGGACCGGCATGCTGTTTGTGCCGACGCTGCAGCGTCCGCACGCAGACGCCCAGGATCGCAGCGGCGTCTTCCTGACTGAGCAGTGATCGACCGTCTACGATGATTTCGTTGCGAGCGGATGGCACGTGACGACTTGTGGCCACCGGCGGCACGGCAGGGGCTGACTGCTCCTCTTCGGGCAGGCGATGCTCCGTCTGCGGCAGCAGCGCGACCGCAGTGCGACCAGGCTGCGTCCCAATTCCAAGCATCGGCAAGGGGGCTGCAGATAATCCCTCTCCCGAGTGCTCGGCCCGCAGTGCGAACGCCGTTTGCTCCGCGACCGTCAGGATTCGCCAGCTATCGAGATTTTCCCGCCGCCATTTCGCGGTCGGTGTGCGAATGTAGAGGCATCTCGCACGCTCGGCTCTCATCGATGGTGTGTCGAAGAACCTCAAGCCATGGCTATGGATGATCGGCCCTAAACTATCCGAGATCATTTTAACCTCCTGCCAGTTTCAGCCCGTAGCGCTATTGATGATGTGCCTTGTCGGCTTCGAAGCCGGCTCGCGATTGCAATGAGCTCATCAGAGCACTTGCCGAACCGGTGCCCGCCGGCAAGGCCGGTTCGGGATTTCGGGCTGTTTTGTTAAGGGGCAATAGAATGGCGCGCGTCAGCGCATGAACCAGTCCATTGTCTGTTAGGTTACGGTCTAAAGGCCGCTGCATCAGCCGTCAACCGGCGTTTAGCGCTCGAGCTCGGCGGCCTTCCAGCCTTGCTCGGGCGCTGCGGAGCACTGCGTTTTCCGTTGCTGAATCGTGTCGGCGGTAGCATTTCGTGCGCGAAGGTGCCACGCGGTCGCACGCTGCTGCGCGAGCCCAGCCTTGGCTTGAAGCTCTCGCGCCCGATCCGCAGCGCCTTGATCAGCCGAGCACTGCGCCTCGACCAAAGCTTTGGCCGCTTGGCACTCAAATAGACGGGCGGTCTCGACACAGACCGCGCGCGTGTAAGGATGGGTTCTGAAGTTCTCGATCATGGCACGCCCATGCGGCGCCGCGAATGGTGCGACTGCTGAAGTTTCGGATAGATCAACCTACCTTTTTCTGCCGACCATTCGAGCGCCGAGTCGTCTTCTGCACGACCTCTTTCTTCTTGCCTGGAATTGACAGCAGCATTTCGCCCTGTCCATCGCTGCGCTTGCGCGGCTTCTTCGGCGGGGCCGGTGCAGCCTGCTCCTGAGCGATGCTCTGGCGCAGCGCGTCCATGATGCTGACGACGTTGCGGGGCTGCGGCAGGGCGCGCTCGCGGGCGACCACGACGCCGGCCTGTTTTTTCTTGAGCATGTCGACGAGCGCTGCCTCGTAGTGGTCGACGAACTGTGCCGGCTCGAAATCTGCCGCCTTGCTGATGACGATGTGCTCGGCGAGCGTGAGCAGCTCCGGCTCGACCGTCAGGTCCGCGATGTCGTCGAAGTATTCGTCGGCGTTCCTGACCTCATAGGGGTAGCGCAGCGTGGTGGCGATGAGGCCCTTACCCCAGGGCTCGAGCATGATGACGCGTTCGCGCTTTGACAGCACGACGCGGCCGAGCCCGACCATGTCCTTGCAGCGCATGGCTTCGCGGATCACCGCAAAGGCCTCCTGGCCAACGCCACCGTTCGGCGCGATGTAATACGGTGTGTCCAGGTAGCGGGCGTCGATCTGGTCGCGCGGAACGAAGCGGTCGATCTCAATGGTGTGGGTGCTCTCGACCGCAATGGCGTCGAGCTCGTCGTCATCCACCGCAATGTAGGCATTCCTGGCGTACTCGTAGCCGCGGCCCTTGTCCGGACCTTCGACCGGCTCGCGGGTGACCTCGTCGACCAGCTGCTGGCGCAGCCGATTGCCGGTCCTCCTGTTGATCTGGCGGAATGCGACGCGTTCGGTCGCCGCTGTGCCGCTGTAGAGGCAGATCGGACAGGAAACCAGGGAAAGTTTGAGGTAGCCTTTCCAATACGGCCGTGCGGGAGCCATCGGAGAATCTCCTTTGGTTGCCGATGCCCTCGGGCACCAGCCGCGTGTGCGGACCACCTCGCGGGAGAAGCGCAGGTTGGTGCCGGCCAATCCGTCGATGCCGGGCTCTGTACGCTCGCAGTAATGTGGGGAGCGATCCCTCGATCCGCGAATCCATTCGATTGTGATGGTTAAAGTTGGGCTGCCGCCTCTCGTTGGATAGCGCGGTGCGGCGACCCGCGGGCCTGACGAAAGGCGTCCCTTGCCCTCCTTCGCTTTGGTACGCGCCTGTTCCGGCCGATTATTTCTCGACGGCTTGAGGGCGGCGTTCAGGCAAAGGCCATCAGGCTGAGCTTCAGCCTCGCAACGCCAATCCCTTGCCGCCTAAATACCCGGAGCCTCCGGGTAGCCTAGGCTTCACCTTTGAAGAGCTTTAAGGCGTTTCGGCGCGGCGCGGCGAGCGCCGATCCACCTAGAGACGGCAAACCGTACATGGCTCGAAAGATGCGGGACCGCCTGCGCGCTGGCGCGCCGCAGTCGGCGCGCGCACAATACGGTTGTTGCAACGGCATTCGCAGCAGATCACGCGCGCCCGGCTGCTGCGAGCCAAAAACAGGTCACTGCCTTCCTGCTGACTGTGCGCTGCCGTCGATGTGATTGACAACGTCCAGCAGCTTCAATCGCAGCGCGGCGAGATCGGCAGTGAGAACGATAGATCCCCGATCGGCCATCGCGAGGAATGCCCGGAACACCTCGTCGGAATAACGGGTCAAGCCCACGAGGTGCTCGCCGCTCGGGCCGTGGGTGCCTGCGAGCCAGTTCTTGACGGTTCGTTCGCTGGCGCCGGTCCAGCGCATCACCGTCTTGATGGTTTGGCGATTCGAGTCGAGCTCGGCGCGCAATGCCGCGGCGATCAATTGCTCGAAACCCGACCCGTCTGCGCCGTCCGATCCTCCCTGGTGCAACTTCCTGCCCTTTTTCGGCAACATGTTTCCGCCTCCCCGAACTAGAGTGGGTGGAGATGCGGAAACGGTAGGGACCGGATCTGCTCCGAAGCGCTTAATTGGCCGCGGACGGACGGTTGAAGTGATCGGGCGTCGAATTCCTCATCGGCCTTTAGCGGACGATATTGCGCTCACGCGTACACCACGCGCGGCAGAATACGTGCGCATGTCGACCGATCATCAGAAGTATTCGACCGAGAACCAGGCGGAGGCGATCCGACAATACGCGGCCAAGCGGGGCATTGAAATCGTCCGAACCTACGCGGACGAAGGCAAGAGTGGGCTGCAACTCGATGGACGCGACGCCCTCAAACGGTTGATCAATGATGTGCAGAACGGCGATGCCGACTTCGAAACCATCCTGGTCTACGATGTCAGCCGCTGGGGCCGCTTTCAGGACGCCGACGAGAGCGCCTATTACGAATACATCTGCAAACGGGCCGGCATCAGCGTGCAGTACTGCGCCGAGCAGTTTGAAAACGACGGCAGCCCGGTTTCGACCATCGTCAAGGGCGTCAAGCGGGCCATGGCTGGGGAGTACAGTCGCGAACTCTCGGTCAAGGTGTTCACCGGTCAATGCCGGCTGATCGAACTTGGCTACCGCCAGGGTGGGCCGCCGGGATTTGGCTTACGGCGCAGCCTTATCGACCAAGCTGGCGTCGCCAAGGGCGAACTTGCTCGCGGCGAGCACAAGAGCATTCAGGCCGACCGGGTCGTGCTCGTGCCCG
>DATBHE010000115.1:0-21828 GCA_036557605.1 Pseudolabrys sp. | reverse complement strand
GAAGCCGAGGAAAGACCAGCCCGTGCTGCGTGCCATCAAGGGCGGCAAGGCTGCGCCGCCAAAGGCCGGCGCAAAACCCGGATCTTTGAAGCCAATGCCTTCGGCGGCCGACGACGTGCCGATCATCGCGCTCAACCTCGAGCCCGCGAAGCTTTCACCGGCAATGGCTGCATATTTCAAGAAATGCCAGGACCGGCTCGGCTTCGTGCCGAATGTCCTGCTCGCCTACGCCTTTGACATGGCGAAGCTTGAAACCTTCGTCGCTATGTACAACGACCTGATGCTTGGCGATTCCGGCCTCTCGAAGCTCGAACGCGAAATGATCGCGGTCGCCGTATCGTCGCAAAACCGCTGCTATTACTGCCTCACCGCGCACGGCGCCGCGGTCAGGCAATACTCCGGCAATCCGCTGCTGGGCGAACACCTCGTCATGAATTACCGCGTGGCACGGCTGAACAAACGTCAGCGTGCAATGCTCGATTTTGCCGTGAAGCTCACGGCCTCGCCTTGGAGCGTCGAGGAAGGCGACCGCGAGCGCCTGCGGCGCGTCGGATTTGCCGACCGCGATATCTGGGATATTTCAGCGGTCGCCGGCTTCTTCAACATGTCGAACCGCGTGGCATCCGCGACAGACATGCGGCCGAACACGGCCTATCACGGGCAGGCGCGGTAACCGGTATTCATTGTGACGCGGCCGTGACGAGGTAATGACGCTTCGCTTTCCGCATATTCTTCCGCTCGCGCTTGCGCTGCTCTCGAGCGGGTTGGCACTCGGCCAGGTCGCGCCGGTTTCACATCCGCCGGCAATTCCGCCTGCACAATCGATTCATGCGCGCAATGGAGTTGTGGTCGCGCAGGAACGTCGCGCCGCGCGCATCGGTATTGAGATTCTCGATCGCGGCGGCAATGCGGTGGATGCCGCGGTCGCGGTCGGCTTTGCGCTCGCGGTCACCTATCCGCGCGCGGGCAACATCGGCGGCGGCGGTTTCATGGTGATCCACCTCGCCAAGACTGACGAGAACATCGCTATCGACTACCGCGAAACGGCACCGGCCGCGGCGACCAGCACAATGTTCCTTGACGCGGCCGGAGAACCCGATCCGAAAAAATCGCGCGATAGCGCGTTGTCGGTCGGCGTTCCCGGCACCGTCGCAGGCCTTGCTCTCGCGCACGAAAAATACGGGTCCGGCAAGCTGTCGCTCGCCGACCTCATTGCGCCGGCGATTACGCTCGCGCGCAATGGTGTCGATGTCGTGGACGACATCGCCGACACGCTTCCGCTTGCCCAGGAGCGCTTTGCCCGTTGGCATTCAAGCGCTCCGGTTTTCCTCAACAGCGACGGAAGCGTGCTTGCACCCGGCCAGGACCTGCTGCAGCCGGATCTTGCGGCAACGCTGGTCGCGATTGCGCGCGATGGGCCGAAAGGATTTTACGAAGGCGCGGTCGCGGAAAAAATCGCGTCCAGTATTCGCAAGGCCGGCGGCATCATGACTGCCGACGATCTGAAAAACTACCGTGCAGTCCTGCGCGAGCCGCTGCACGGCACGTACCGCGGATACGACATCATCTCGATGCCGCCGCCCTCCTCCGGAGGCGTGCACCTTATCGAGATGCTCAATATTCTCGAGGGCTATGATCTCGCCAGGCTCAGCGCGGACGAATCGCTTCACGACATGATCGAGGCGATGAAGCGCGCCTATGCCGATCGCGCGGTCTTCATGGGCGATCCGGACGCGGTCAAGATGCCGGTCGCCGGCCTCACGTCAAAAAAATATGCAGCCTCCCTGCGCGCGCAAATCGGTGAACGCGCTACGCCCTCTGCCGATATCCGCGCCGGCAAGCCGGCTGAATACGAAGGACGGAATACCACGCATTTTTCCGTCATCGATCGCGACGGCAACGCGGTGTCCAATACCTATACCCTCAATTTTTCGTACGGGCTTGGGCTGGTCGCGGAAGGCACCGGCGTGCTGCTCAACAACGAGCTCGACGATTTCACCGCAAAGCCGGGCACGGCGAATGCGTATGGTCTCGTCGGTTACGAGGCTAATCTTCCGGGTCCCCGAAAACGGCCGCTCTCGTCGATGACGCCGACCATCGTGCTCAAGGACAACAAGCCTTTTCTCATCACCGGCTCACCGGGCGGCAGCCGCATCATCACCGCCGTGCTGCAGATCATCGTGAACGTGATCGACTTCCACATGCCGATCGCGCAGGCTGTCAGCGCCTCGCGGCTGCACCATCAGTGGCAGCCGGACGAAGTCTATGTCGAGCCCGGCTTTGCGCCGGAAGTGCTCGAAGCTTTGGCGAGGCGCGGCCACGCCATTGTGCCGACGCCGTCCTACAGTTCGACAAATTCCATCGAGGTCACGCCGGAGGGCTATGTCGGCGCCGCCGACAGGCGCACGCGCGGCTCGCTCGCGGCGGGCTATTGAACTCGGCCTAAAGGTTCCGACTGCCTCAAATATTGGAGCGGGCGAAGGGATTCGAACCCTCGACCCCGACCTTGGCAAGGTCGTGCTCTACCCCTGAGCTACACCCGCATCCGGTAGATATTTGGCCGAACCGAGACATCGGCTGCCAAGGCCGTTCCTATAGCCAAAAGCCCTGCCCGATTGCAACCGGCGTCCGAAGTGGTTCAGCGGCCGTCAGTGCAGGGCGATCAAGCTCGCGCGCACCGATGCTTGGGATCATTGCCCACGGGACCGATCGCCTCCGGAACGACCACGGCCGGGTCGATTGCCGGGACGGCCGCCGCTTGGCCGATTGGTCCCCGCGCCGGGTCGATTTCCCGGACGATTAGAAGCGCCCGGGCGATTGCCCGGACGATTAACTCCCGGCCGATTGCCCGGACGATTGACTCCCGGCCGATTTGGCCTGTGCGGGCGAGCTACAGGCGGTCTAGGTCGATGAACGGGTCTGCGCCAACCGCGCCATCCGACAGGACCGCCCCAGCCGAAGCCCCGGCGCCATTCATAGCCGCACCAGTACCAACCCGGACCGCGCCATCCGTCCCAGTACCAGCAGTAGCGTCTACCGCGATATATGAATTGAACCTTGTCGACGATCGCGACCTCGTCGGCTGCGATCCGCAGGCCTCCGGGCGCGATCGGGACTGCCTGCGCGCGGTCTCCGATTACCACTCCGGCAATTGCAAGCACCAGGCCGGCGGCAACAATCATCTTTGTCATGGGCTTCTCCGCAGTTGACGGCGGATATACCCAGCAAACACACTTGTTGATTGTAGGTTTCAAATTCGCTGCGAGGAAATTCTCGTGACGAATTGGGGGCGCAAAGGTCGCTGCGCACGGCCAAAGACCGATTTTCCGATCAATAGTGCCGGGCGTGCCGCCGGTGCCGTGGCCTTGCGTACGGATCGTTGGCTGCAACCCATCGTGGGTTCGGATTGCAAAAACCGCGATTGCCGGCAAGCACATGAGGGCGGCAGGCTTCTATCGATGCATATTGGCAGTCCTCATACATCGAGCCGTTGCCATAATTGAGCAGCGCGCACCATGGGCCTTCATAATAAGCTTGCACCGGGCGCGCCTCGAGCAGCACCGCAACGAAAGCAACGCCCGCAATAAGTAAAATCCGCATCGTCTTTTACCTTTCTGGTTCTTCAACAATACTAACCCGTCGCCGACCGGATTTATTGCCCGATGCCGAAAACGCCCGATCAACTCTTTGCCGCGCTCGACAGCCTCGGCATCCAGCATTCGACCGTGAAGCACCCTCCGTTGTTCACTGTCGAGCAATCACGCGCTTTGCGTGGCCAGATTCCCGGCGGGCATACGAAGAATCTGTTTTTGCGCGACAAGAAGTACGAAATTTACCTGATTGTCGCGCTGGAGGAGGCGGACATCGACCTGAAGAGCCTGCACCGGCGGATTGGCGCCAATGGCCGTTTTTCGTTCGGCTCCGCCGATCTTCTGCGCGAGGTTCTGGGCGTGGAGCCGGGCGCGGTCACCCCTTTTGGGGCAATCAATGATCCCGACGGCCGGGTCACCGTTGTGCTCGACGCTGCCATGATGAGGCACGACGTGCTGAACTATCATCCGCTGGTCAACACCATGACCACCTCGATAAGGCGCGATGATCTCGTCAAATTCCTTGAATCCACCGGACATATCCCCCGAATGGAGCAGGTTTCGGGGCGCGCCTCGAACATGCCTTGATGATTGCGTTACCCTCGGGGATAGCCCATCTAATGCGGAGATCAACCGCCGGCTCGGGCCAATCGGGGCGGCAAGAGGCTCTTTACAATGCTGCAGAATGGCGGGGCGACAGCAACAACGGCTGACGTAGTCAAGGACACGACCACGCAGGCCTTCATGAAGGATGTCATCGAGGAGTCCAAGCGCCAGCCAGTGCTCGTGGACTTCTGGGCCCCCTGGTGCGGCCCCTGCAAACAGCTCACGCCGGTTCTCGAAAAGGCGGTGAAATCCGCCAAGGGCAAAGTCAAGCTCGCGAAGATGAACATCGACGAACATCCCGCAATTCCGGGTCAGATGGGCATCCAGTCAATCCCCGCAGTGATCGCCTTCTCGAACGGACAACCGGTCGACGGATTCATGGGCGCATTGCCCGAGAGCCAGGTGATTGCATTTCTCGAGCGGCTGACGAAGGGCGCCGTCGGCGCCGAGGAAAAGGATCTTCTCAAGGAGGCCGAAGCCGCGCTCGCCAAAGGCAATGCAACTGGCGCCGCCGAAATCTATGCCCAGCTCCTCGCCGAAGATGGAAGCAACGTGCAGGCGCTTGCCGGCCTCGCGCGCTGCTATGTGCAGACGGGCGCGCTCGAGCAGGCAAAGCAGACTCTCGCACTCATTCCCGAAGCAAAACGCGGTGACGCCGCAGTAGCGGCCGCCCGCGCGGCACTGGAAATCGCCGAGCAGGCAAAATCGCTGGGCCCGGTCGCAGAGCTGGAGCAGAAAGTTGCCGCCGATTCGCTGAATCATCAGGCGCGTTTTGACCTCGCCGCCGCGCTCAATGCCAAGGGCAAGCGCGAGGAAGCGGTCAGGCACCTCATCGAAATCGTCAAGCGTGACCGCAAATGGAATGATGACGGGGCACGCAAGCAGCTTGTCCAGTTCTTCGAAGCCTGGGGCGCGACCGACCCTGCGACCATCGAAGGCCGAAAACGGTTATCATCAATCTTGTTCTCGTAGCGGATTCTGCGCACCTGATGCGTATCGCCCCGCGGCGCTGGGCGGAGTGAAGCGAAGATGCCGATGAACGCGCAATATCGCGGCCCGATTGAAATGCCGGGAGTGATCGCTGTATTTCCGCTGCCGGGTGCCCTGCTGTTGCCGCGCGGACAGATGCCGCTAAACATTTTCGAGCCGCGCTACCTGGCAATGGTCGACGATGCCTTGCGGGACGGCCACCGGTTGATCGGCATGATCCAGCCGGACGTCGCGCAGGCCGGCCCCCCCGACAAGCCGCCGCTGTACAAAATCGGTTGCGCGGGCCGCATCACCCAGCTCGCCGAAAGCGGCGACGGACGTTACCTGATCGAACTCACGGGCGTTGCACGTTTCCGCGTCGAAGAAGAGCTGAAGGTTGCCACGACATACCGGCAATGTCGCGTGACCTATGCACCATTTGCCGACGATTTCATCGCGCGCAAAGGAGAGAACGCGGTTGACCGTGCGGCGCTGCTGGCGGCGCTTACGGATTTTCTTAAAGCCAATGATCTCAAGGCGGATTGGGAAGGCATCGAGAAGGCACCGAATGAGGCGCTGGTGAATGCGCTGTCAATGATGTCGCCTTACGGTACCGCCGAAAAGCAGGCGTTGCTGGAGGCGCCTGACCTGAAGACTCGTGCCGAGATTCTCATTGCAATCACCGAAATTGAGCTTGCCAAAAAGAACACCGAGGGCGAGCCACAGCTGCAGTAAGTTCAAGGCCGGGCTTGTCCCGGCCGGCCGCGTCCTTAATCTTGGAACACGAGAACGCTCGTGCCCGACGAATGAGAGGTCTGATGTCCACCGTCCCTCCAACCGAACGGCCCCCCGGCGGGGTTGATCCAAAATTGCTTGAAATCCTGGTGTGCCCGCTCACCAAGGGACCTCTGGAATACGATGCCGAAAAGCAGGAGCTGATCTCGCGCAAGGCCAAGCTCGCTTACCCGATCCGCGACGGCATTCCCATCATGCTGCCGGAAGAAGCGCGGCGGCTGGAATGAGATGACGGCCTTATGACATTATGCAGTCTGTCGTCGCCGGGCTTGTCCCGGCGATCGCGCCTGGTTACGCACGGATGTGCATCGTATCGAGGATGCCGGGAGCAAGCCCGGCCATGGCGGAGAGTCGAAGGCACGAGGGAGAAAACTGAATGATCAAGATCTGGGGCCGTAACACCTCATCGAACGTCCAAAAGGCGATGTGGGCGGTAGGCGAGCTCAATCTCGAACACCGGCGCATTGATATTGGCGGCGCGTTCGGCAAGAACAAGGAGGCTGCGTATCTGGCGATGAACCCGAACGGCCTCGTGCCCACTCTGGAAGAAGAAGACGGTTTTCTGCTCTGGGAATCGAACTCGATCGTGCGTTACCTCGCCGGCAAGCACGACAGGACTGGCGCGCTCGAGCCGAAGGATCCAAAGCAACGCGCACTGGCCAGCCAGTGGATGGACTGGCAACTATCGGTGGTGGGACCCGCGATTTTTCATGCGTTTTGGGGTCTCATTCGCACTCCGCCGGAAAAGCGGGACATGGACGCGATCAAGACCTCGCAGGAAAAAACAACTGCCGCGATGAAGATCCTCGACGCGCAGCTTGCGAAAACGGAATACGTTGCCGGGCCATTGTTTTCCTACGGCGACATTCCGGTCGGAATCATGTGTTACCGCTTCCTACAGCTTGTGCCAAAGCGTCCGCCGATGCCTGATCTCGACCGGTGGTACGCGGCGATCTCCTCGCGGAAGGCATTTAAGGATCATGTAGGCAGTATTCCGCTGTCGTGAACGCAGCCCGGAAAAGTTTTTAGAGCGCTTCGCCCTTCAACAGTTTCGGCACATCACCGGTGAATCCAGCCGCCTCGCGGATGAACATCCGTTTGAGTGCCGGCATGCGATCGACGATGCCGAGACCTATATCCCGCGCCAGGCGAAGCACGTCGGAATGGTTGGAAAAAAGCCTGTTCAGGCCGTCCGTTGCCACGCCCATTGTCATCGTGTCAAAGCGTCGCCAGCGTTGGTAGCGCTCGAGAACCTCGGCGCTGCCGGGATCGAGTCCGAGACGTGCTGCATCCGCAATGACTTCCGCAAGGGCTGCAACGTCTCGCAGGCCCATATTCAATCCCTGCCCCGCGATTGGATGAATGATGTGAGCCGCGTCTCCGACCAAAGCCAGACGCGCACCGATAAAGGTGCGCGCAGTGAACAGACCAAGTG
This sequence comes from Pseudolabrys sp., assembly GCA_036557605.1. GTDB lineage: Bacteria > Pseudomonadota > Alphaproteobacteria > Rhizobiales > Xanthobacteraceae > Pseudolabrys. The sequence goes on along the minus strand of DATBHE010000115.1, from coordinate 14,433 downwards.
GAAATGCCCGCCGCGGCCCCGCCATTTCAATATTGCCGAGCTGGAGCCCGAAGCGCTTTTCGAGCTCTGCGTGGAATTCATCTTCCGACAGCGCAATAATTCGCTCTGCTTCGGCGGTTGTCTCGGTCCAGACAATCGAGCACCGTCTGCCTTTCAACGGCAGGATCGCGAAAGGTCCGGCAGGCAGGAAATGCTCCTCGGCACGACCGGCATGTTCGCGTTCATGCGCGACGGTGGTGACAATGGCCGATTGGTTGTAGTTCCATCCGTGGGTGGCAATACCGGCTTGCTCGCGAATGACAGAGCGAGCACCGTCTGCGCCGACCAGAAGACGCGCTCCGATGCTTCTGCCGTCGGCAAACTGCACGTCGATCGAATTTGCTTTATTTACAAAGCCGGCAACCGGGACTGTACGCAAAGCGACGCCGATGGCTCTTGCTTTTTCGACAAGCGCATCGACCAGATAGCGATTCTCGACCATATGCGCGAAAGGCTCGCCTTCCTCCACTTCGCCGCCGAATGTCAGGAAGGCGGGGCGCATCGCATCATCGACCTTTGAGTCGGTGACGACCATGTCGAGGATCGGTTGCGCGTTTTCACCCACCGCATCCCATACGCCAATCGCTTCAAACAGGCGGCGGGCGGCAGCCGCAATTGCAGAAGCGCGCGGATCCTTTGAGTGGGCGTGCGCCAACGTGGGGTCGGCGACCGTCACCCGGAATGGCTCGCCGAGTCCCTGCCGCAGGGCGATCGCGAGTGCCAGGCCGGCAAAACCGGCTCCGGCGACGACGGCTTCGGCCTCGTGTTGGTGGCTACGATGAGTCATCGCGTTCCTTGTAAATTTCGACGCAGCATAGCAGGTTGAGGACACGCTTTGACCACTTCGGGACCGTCATGTCGTCCGCCGTCCAGGATCTGCTCGATATTCTCGACCTTGAACCGCTGGAGGTGAATCTGTTCCGCGGCCGCTCGCCGCAGGTCGGTTGGCAGCGCGTCTTCGGCGGACAGGTGATCGGACAGGCCCTGGTGGCCGCAGTACGCACCGTCGATCCGAGCCGTCCGCCGCACTCGATGCATGCATATTTCCTGCTGCCGGGGGATCCAAAGGTTCCGATCATCTATGACGTCGATCGCATTCGCGACGGAAAGAGTTTCACGACGCGGCGTGTTACCGCCCGTCAGCATGGTCACCCGATTTTTTCCATGGCGGTGTCGTTTCATGCCGATGAGCCCGGCTTCGATCATCAGGCGAAGATGCCCGACGTGCCGCCGCCGGAGAAACTTCCAAGCGATACCGATATGCGGGAAAAGCTGCTGCCGACGATGCCGGACCCCGTCCGACGGTACTACGAACGCGACAGGCCGATTGAATTGCGCCCGGTTGAATTTGAACGCTACCTCGGCAAGAAAATCCCCGGGGGTCATTTTAACATCTGGATTCGCGCCACCGGCAAGCTCCCGGATCTTCCCGCCATCCATCAGTGCGTACTGGCATATGCGTCCGACATGATGCTGCTCGATACCGCCCTCGCACCGCATGGCCGCACGTTGTTTGAAAAGGAGTTCATGGCTGCCAGCCTCGACCATGCGTTGTGGCTGCATCGACCGTTCCGTGCGGATGACTGGCTGCTCTACGCGCAGGATTCACCGAACCTGCACGGCTCGCGCGGCTATGCGCGCGGGCTTATATTCAAGCGCGATGGAACGCTGGTTGCTTCGGTGGCCCAGGAAGGGCTGGTGCGCCAGCGGCGGGACACCTGACTTCACCCATGATGCGATTGCTGATTGTATACGTGAGTCTGATCGCTATGTCGGTTGCAGCGCTTGCCGCATCGGACAAGCAGCCGGCACCTTCAGGCGCACCCGAGGATGCGCCACCACAATACACGCGCTTCAGCGCCGGCGAGCTTGAGCGTGGATTTTTTGCGCTCGCTTTCGGATCCGATCTGCGCATTGGAGCACGACCCCTGGGCATACGCCGCTTCAACCGTCCGATCCGCGCGCGCATCATCGGCGGAGGCAGCATCGACCGTAGGATAGCGATGTCACGCGTGATCGAAACTTACGCGCGCGCGGTGCCGAGCTTGCAGCTGATAGAATCAATGGCAGGCGATGCGGACATCGAGATACGGCTGATCGACGAAAAAAACTTCAAGTCAGCACTGCAGGAAGCCTTCGGGGCCAAAATCGCGAGGACATTCGTTGCCCGTACCGATCCTCAGTGCATGACAAGCGTCAAGTCGACTGCAGATGGAGCAATCGTACATTCGGTATCGTTTATCATCGTCGACAAAGGTGATGACGTCTTTTTTGACTGCGCCTATCATGAGCTGCTGCATGCGTTCGGGCTGTCGAATCACGATCAGCACAATCCCTGGACCACGCTCAACCAGAAACGCATGGTCGGTTATCTGACGGTCTACGATAGGGCCCTGCTGACGCTGCTTTATGACGAGCGGCTTAGGCCTGGCATGACGGCTCGCGAGGTACGAGCGGTGCTGCCAGCGGTGATTGCCGCGCGCGGTTTGGCAGCGGGATCACAGGGCGAAATGGGACAGTAAGACTGCCCTACTTTGCCCGGATAACAGGCATCTGCCTGTGGGTACAGCAACTTGCCGGCTTAATCTTTAGGCTGACGGTCGTTAGCTTACGCAGCAAGTTCGATCCGCTGTGCGCACAAGATTCCGTCGAAACGGAATGGATCCGCGGCCGATCAAGAAATTGTGCCAAGCCGGGGGAGTAAGCCATGAAGCTCGTCATTGCCGTCATAAAGCCTTTCAAGCTCGACGAGGTGCGCGACGCCCTCACCCGCATAGGCATTCACGGCATGACCGTGTCCGAAGTGAAGGGTTATGGGCGGCAGAAGGGACACACCGAAATCTATCGTGGCGCCGAATACGCAGTGAACTTTCTTCCCAAGTTGCGCCTCGAGATCGCAGTCGCCAGCGAGCAGCTCGATCAAGTGATGGAGCAGTTGCAGGCCGCTGCGCGAACCGGACAAATCGGCGACGGCAAGATTTTCGTCACGCCGATTGAGCAAGCGGTGCGAATCCGTACCGGCGAGACCGACGTCGACGCACTTTAGAATCAAAAGATGGGTATTGGGGAGATGGATATGAAAAAGGCGTTCCTGCGCCTCGCCTTGGCTGCGGTTATCGTCGCCGCCGCGTCACCCGCTCTTGCACAAGAGTTCAAGATCGATGCAGCGGATACCTCGTGGATGATCGGGGCAACCAGCCTTGTGCTTATGATGACCATCCCAGGACTTGCGCTGTTCTATGCCGGAATGGTGCGCAAGAAGAACGTGCTTGCGACAATGGCGCAAAGTCTTGCGGCCACTTTTCTGGTTTCCATTCTCTGGGCACTGATCGGTTATTCGCTTGCTTTCACGGGCGACGGCGCGTTCATCGGCACAATCAACCGCGTCCTCCTCAATGGCGTTACGCTTGATGCAGTCTCGCCACTCGCCAAGACGATCCCCGAAAGCCTGTTCATGATCTATCAGATGACGTTCGCCATCATCACCGTCGCGCTGGTCGCGGGTTCGGTGGCCGATCGCCTGAGGTTTTCGGCGTTCCTCCTGTTCTGCGTGTTCTGGCTGTTGCTGGTTTATGTGCCGATTGCGCATTGGGTCTGGGGCGGCGGGTTCCTCGGCACTTATGGACTGATCGATTTTGCAGGTGGCACGGTTGTGCATCTCAACGCCGGCGTCGCGGGGATTGTTGCAGCGTATGTGGTCGGCGCGCGCCGTGGTTACGGCAGCGATAATTTTGCGCCATATGATCTCACGCTCGCGGTGATCGGTACCGGTCTTTTGTGGGTCGGTTGGTTCGGATTCAATGGCGGCTCCGCGCTTGGCGCAAATTCGCGGGCGGCGATGGCGATTGTCTCGACGCATCTTGCCGCCAGCGCCGGCGCCTTCACCTGGATGGCGTTGGAATGGTGGACACGCGGAAAGCCTTCCGTGCTCGGAATGATCTCAGGTGCGATTGCAGGGCTGGGCACGATAACGCCAGCATCGGGCTTTGTGCTCCCGATGCACGCTATTCTGATCGGACTGATTGCGGGCGCGGTCTGTTTCTGGGCCTGTACCTGGCTCAAGCTCAAACTAGGCTATGACGATTCTCTTGACGTGTTCGGCGTGCATGGCGTTGGCGGATTCACCGGCACCCTGCTTGCCGGCGTCTTTGCGGTCGGCGCGCTCTCTGCAACGCCGGAAGCGCCGGCAGGAATTCAAGGTCTGCTGGAGGGGAATCCGCAGCAGGTGGTGGCGCAGCTCTACGGCATTATTGTCACGCTTGCCTGGTCAGGTGCGGTGACCTTTGTGATCCTCAAGGTGATCGGCGCCATCGTTCCCTTGCGCGTGAAGCAGGAAGACGAGGTCATGGGTCTCGATGTGAGCCTGCACGGCGAGGCGATCCAGTAACCTACCCCGGCGCGGCTCCTGCGCTGGAGCGGGAACTTGCGCGGGTGTCTAATTTTTAAGCACGCCGCACAGGTGGTGGCGCGACTTTAAGCGCGCACTTTTGCTCGGGTCGTGCAGCAATACTCACGTTCATATTTTCACTTATTGAATCAATAAGATGGGTCCATGTCGAGCATCTGGCACGGCGTTTGATTCTCTCCGGATGGCCATGCCTGCGAAGCACGCTTTGCGGACCCAGGCCCAGTGAACCCGCCCGCACTGCGTGACGTAACAAACGGGCTAAAGCGGGGATCAAATCCATGAAAATCGTCATGGCCATTATCAAACCCTTCAAGCTCGACGAGGTCCGTGACGCTCTGACCTCCATCGGCGTGCAAGGGCTGACCGTTACCGAGGTCAAGGGATACGGGCGTCAAAAAGGGCATACCGAAATCTATCGCGGAGCCGAATACGCGGTGAGCTTCCTGCCGAAGATCAAGATCGAAGTGGCAGTGGACACCAAGCAAGTCGACAAGGTCATCAGCGCCATCACCGGTGCCGCCAAGACGGGCCAGATCGGTGATGGAAAAATCTTCGTCTTCAATCTGGAAAACGCCGTGCGTATTCGCACGGGCGAGACCGATGCCGCGGCTCTCTAGTAACCCGCACCGCAAACAAAACGGACAGGAGTTAATACCATGACGTTGATGAAATTCTCCCGTGCGGGCCTCTTCGCTCTCGCGTTCGGGATTCTGCTCGGCCTCTTCCTGAGCGTCCCGTCATATGACGTGTCGTACGCTCAGACACAGGCTCCCGCGGCCGCGCCGGCAACTCCACCGGCACCTCCGGCAGCCTGCGCAAACGATCCGGATCCTAAAAAAGCAGTCCTCGAGAAGTGCACACCGAATTCCGGTGACACCGCGTGGATGCTTACCTCCGTAGCTCTCGTGCTGATGATGACTATCCCTGGTCTCGGGCTGTTCTATGGCGGCATGGTGCGCAAGAAGAATGTCGGCGACACCGTGATGACCAGTTTCGCCGTGACATGTCTCATCACCATTCTGTACGCGACGATCACTTACAGTCTCGCTTTCACGCCAGGCTCGGCCTTCATCGGTGGAACGACGCGGGCATTTTTGCAGGGCATTCTGAGCGACATCTCGAACGGCACCGGGACGCCAAATCCGCTGGCGGTGACAATTCCCGAAACGGTCTACCTCTGTTTCCAGATGACCTTTGCAATCATCACACCCGCGCTCATTGCCGGCGCTTTTGCGGAGCGGATGAAATTTTCCGCAATGCTGTGGTTCATCGGTCTTTGGTCAATCCTGGTCTATGCGCCGATCGCGCATTGGGTCTGGGGTTCAGATGGTTTCATGTCCAACGGCAATAGCGACGCGGTGTTCAAGATCCTCGACTTCGCCGGCGGAACTGTCGTGCATATCAACGCCGGCGTTGCCGGGCTGATGTGCGCGATCTGCCTGGGCAAGCGAAAGGATATGGGCCCGCCGCACAATATGGTGCTCACATTCATCGGCGCCTCGATGCTCTGGGTCGGCTGGTTCGGCTTCAACGCCGGCTCCGCCGTAACCGCAGGCATGCAAGCAGGTATGGCGATGGCCGTGACGCAAATCGCTACCGCGGTCGCGGCTTTCACCTGGATGCTTGTGGAATGGATCTGCCGCGGCAAACCGACGGTCATCGGCATCTGTTCGGGCGCGGTCGCCGGCCTCGTCGCCATCACTCCGGCTTCAGGCTTTGTAGGTCCCATTGGCTCAATGGCGATCGGCGTGGCCGCCGGCGTGCTCTGCTACTGGGGCGTGACTGGCTTGAAGCGCATCCTCGGTGTCGACGATGCGCTCGACTGTTTCGGCGTCCATGGTGTCGGCGGAATCGTCGGCGCGCTGCTCACCGGCGTCTTTGCGATCTCCGAATACGGGGGCACGTCGGGCCTGATCGAAGGCAACGCCGCCCAGATGGTCAATCAGGTTCAGGGAGTCGCCGTTGTTATCATCTATGGCGCGGTTGTGTCGCTGATCCTGCTCAAGATCATCGATGCCGTCATCGGTCTCCGCGTCTCCGATGAGGTAGAGCGCGAAGGCCTCGACCTCGCTTTGCACGGCGAGGTCGTTCAATAGCGCGCGGCTTGCGAAGATCGTCTCTGGCTTCGGTGCAGAGCCACATGAAGTGAGACCAGCGGTCGGGGCGGAACCCGGCACCGTCCCCTCCGTCGAGACCCCGGTTCGAAAGGATCGGGGTCTCTCTTTTTCGAGCTTAGATGGCACCTTTTTCCGCGATTGCGTCCGGCCATTTCGGCCAAAAACACCCGAAATTTCCGATGGTTAATCGGGTCTTAACCTGGCCCTCTTTATTGTGTCGAAGCCTTTCAGGCGGGTTGGCCCGCCCAGTACCGCATGCCCACAATGACCGCTAAGCGCGAGCCTCTTTCCTTTACCTCTCCGGTCGATTCCCGCTCTCCTTTCGTGCGGCTGACGGAGCTGATCGCCGGCATTGAGCCAGGCAAGCCTGTCATCAATCTGTCGGTCGGGGAGCCGCAGCATCCGGTACCGTCGTTCGTCGCACCGGTACTCGCCGCGCACACCGCCGACTTCGGCCGCTATCCAGCCAACAAAGGCATCGAGCCCTTCCGCCGCGCGGTCGCCGATTGGCTCAACCGTCGCTACAGGCTTGCACGCCCCGTGGATCCGGAAAACGAAGTCCTGGTTCTCAACGGGACTCGTGAAGGACTCTTTCTCGCCGCCATCGTCGCCAAACGATGGGTCACGCGCCAAGCCGGCCAGGCCGGCAAACCCGCCGTTCTCATTCCCAATCCGTTTTATGCCGCGTACGCGGCTGGCGCGCTTGCCGCCAATTGCGAGCCTGTTTATCTCCCCACGACGCGCGCGAGTGGATTCTTGCCCGATCTCGACCGACTTGACGATGCGCTGCTGGCGAGAACGGTTGCTTGCTACCTTGCATCGCCATCGAATCCTCAGGGCGCGGTTGCCGACCACCACTATCTTGAACGGCTTGTAAAACTCGCTCGCCGTTTCGGATTTCTGATTTTCGCGGACGAGTGCTATTGCGAAATCTACAACAAGGACGCGCCGCCCGGGATGCTTGAAGCCGCGGCGCCGGATTTCGCCAACGTTGTTGTATTCCACTCGCTTTCGAAACGGTCGAATTTGCCCGGCCTGCGCGTCGGTTTCGCGGCGGGCGATCGACTGTTCCTTGCTCCTTATCTCGAATTACGCAACGTCGCAGCGCCGCAGGTACCGACGCCGGCGCAACACGTTGCAATTGCCGCCTACCAGGACGAAGCGCACGTGAAGGAAAATCGAAAACTCTATTCGGAAAAATTCGACCTGGCGGATCAGATCGTTGGCGACCGCTACGGCTATAAACGTCCCGCCGGCGGATTTTTTCTATGGCTGGATGTTTCGAAACAGGGCGGCAGCGAGATCGTGACAAAGAAATTGTGGGCCGACGCCGGCGTGCGTGTGGTGCCGGGACGCTATCTCGCGCGTGAGCAACCCGACGGCAGCAATCCCGGCGCGGACTATATTCGCGTCGCCATGGTGCAGGACAAGACGGTCACGGCGGAGGCACTGCATCGCCTCGTCGCCGTGCTGGGGTAAGGATAAACGCGCATGCGGGCAGCCGATCGCAGCCTCGACATCATCGCCTTCATCTCCGAGCATTTTCGCGAAATTATCAGGCGTCGCCTGAGCGAAGTCGCCGGTCTTGCGCTGATTTCCTTGGCGTTGCTTGGCGCCGTCGCGCTCGCGACGTGGTCGGTCCAGGATCCGTCGTTCAGCCACGCGACGCAGAAGCCGATCCATAATCTCCTTGGCTACCCCGGCGCCATTTTCTCGGATCTTGCGATGCAGCTGCTAGGCTTGGCGGCCATACTGGTGCTGGTACCGGAGGCATTGCTCGGTTGGCGGCTGCTTGCCCACAAGTCCGTTGGCGAGAAGTGGCGCAGCTTGCTCTGGATCCTTGCAACCTTTCTCGGCGCGGCGTTCGCCTCGACGTTGCCGCACATCGGGTCATGGCCGCTGCCGACCGGCCTTGGAGGCGTTGCGGGCGATGCGATGCTTCGCCTGCCGGCGATGGTCTTCGGTGCGCCGCTCGGCGGTCTCGCCCGCTTCATCCTCTGCATTGTATTTGGGCTTGCAACGGCCATTACCTTGCTGATCGCCGCCGCCGGAAAGACGACAGCCGCAAAAACCGTCACGCGCGACCTGGATGAAGACGACGAGGAGCTCGATGAGGAAGCAGACCAGGACCGCGCGTCCGCCTGGCTCGGCATGGTCGTGCACGCTCTGCTGAGCTGGAAGGCCCGCATCGGACGCATGATTCGCGGCGACAGGCATCCACGGACTCCATTGCCGGCGCCGAGGCTTGAGCCGCGCTTTCACGGTGACGGCGAAACCATCGCCTATGAGGACGAAGGCTACGAGGAAGAGGACGATGCCGAGCCGGCCCCGCGAAGGCGGGCGCCGCCGCGTACGCCCGCCCGGCGTTCCGGGAACGGCTATATGCTGCCGTCACTCAATCTTTTGGCGGCACCTCGGGCAAACGAACGCACGACCCTGTCACGCGACATCATAGATGGAAACGCGGTCGCACTCGAAAGCGTGTTGCAGGATTTCGGCGTCCGCGGCGAGATCATCAATGCGCGTCCTGGCCCCGTGGTCACGCTTTATGAGCTTGAGCCCGCGCCCGGCATCAAGTCGTCACGCGTGATCGGACTTGCCGACGACATTGCGCGATCAATGAGTGCAGTGTCTGCCCGTGTTGCCGTCGTCTCGGGGCGCAATGCGATCGGCATCGAGTTGCCGAACCCAACACGCGAGAAAGTCTATCTGCGGGAGCTCCTCACCGGCCTGGATTACAACGAGACAGCAGCGAAATTGCCGCTCTGCCTCGGCAAAACCATCGGCGGTGAATCTGTCATCGTCGACCTTTCGCGCATGCCGCATCTTCTGATCGCTGGCACAACCGGTTCGGGCAAATCGGTTGCGATCAACACCATGATCCTTTCGCTGGTGTACCGGCTGCGGCCAGACCAGTGCCGGCTGATCATGGTCGATCCCAAGATGCTCGAACTTTCCGTCTATGACGGTATTCCGCATCTTCTTACACCTGTCGTCACCGATCCGAAAAAAGCGGTTGTTGCGCTCAAATGGGCGGTCCGCGAGATGGAGGGGCGCTATAAGAAAATGTCGAAGCTCGGCGTCCGCAACATCGAGGGCTACAACGCCCGTGTCGCAGAGGCCAAGGCGAAAGGCGAAACGCTCACACGCACGGTGCATACTGGCTACGACAAAGAGACCGGCGAAGCGATTTACGAGAAGGAGCAACTCGAACTCGATCCTCTGCCTTTCCTTGTCGTCATCGTCGATGAGATGGCCGACCTGATGATGGTCGCGGGGAAGGACATTGAAGGTGCTATCCAGCGACTGGCGCAGATGGCGCGGGCCGCCGGCATCCATGTCATCCTGGCGACGCAGCGCCCCTCGGTCGATGTCATCACCGGCACCATCAAGGCCAATTTTCCGACGCGCATTTCGTTTCAGGTCACGTCGAAGATCGACAGCCGAACCATTCTGGGCGAGCAGGGCGCGGAGCAGCTGCTCGGCCAGGGCGACATGCTCTACATGGCGGGCGGAGGCCGCATCAGCCGCGTGCACGGACCTTTCGTTTCGGACGAGGAAGTTGAAAAGGTCGTGCGCCACCTGAAATCACAAGGCACGCCTGAATATCTCGAGGAAGTGACCGCTGGCGGCGAAGAGGACGAAGATGGAAACCCGATCTTCGATTCGACCGGAATGGGTCTCGCCGAAGGCGGCGACCTTTATCAACAGGCGGTCGCCATCGTAAAGCGCGACCGAAAAGCTTCGACATCCTACATCCAGCGGCGGCTTCAGATCGGCTACAACCGCGCCGCCACCATCATGGAACGCATGGAAGAAGAGGGCATTGTCGGGCAGCCCAACCATGCGGGAAAGCGCGAGATCCTGATTCCCGAAAATCCAGCCGATGACCGCTATTGAGAATCGTCGGGTTCGCCTTTAAGCGTTTTTACCATCAGGCCTAAGGGTCGCGAAATCGCCACAGCCTGGTCCTATAGGGCTTATCGAAGTACCGCGGGGGTACACGGCGGAGAACGTAATGGCGGCTAACGACATGGCGCGGACCGGTTGCAGGCTGGGGTTTGCCGCGCTTCTTGTCTGCCTCGCCATTCCGGCGCCTGCCCAGACAGTTCCACTTCCGATCCCTCGTCCTCCTGGCTTGCAAAGTTCACCCAAGGCGGTTTCGCCGTCTGCTGCGCCTGCCAAGCCCGCCGTTCCAAGCCAGGCCCTCGGTGCGCGCGCGCAAGTGACCCAGCCAGCGCCCTCCTCTAATTCGAACCCGATTTCGAACCCATTCGCCGCTCTCCTCGGCAAGGCCGACGCGGTTAGCAAGCTCACACCCGAGCAACGCGCGATCGTCGAGCGGGTCAATAATTATCTGTCGAGCGTACAGATCCTGACAGGGAATTTCGTTCAGATCGGGCCCGATGGCAGCCGCACGCAAGGCGACTTCTATATTTCCAAGCCGGGTCGGGTGCGTTTCGAATACAATGATCCGAGCCCTATCGAATTGATCGCCGACGGCTCGTCGGTCGTCGTGCGCGATCGTCGCCTGGCAACCCAGGACGTTTATCCACTCTCGCAGACCCCGCTTCGTTTTCTTCTCGCCGAACGCGTCGATCTGACCAAGGATACCCATCTGGTCTCGGTTTATGCCGATGATGTCTTCGTCACCGTCGTGATCGAAGAAAAGAACGGAATCGTAGGCACCAGCCGACTGATGATCATGTTCAGCGCCAAGGACATGCAACTCAAGCAGTGGACGGTGACCGACCCGCAGGGCTACGACACGACTGTTGCAGTCTACAATCTTGACAGCAGCAAGCGTCCCGATCCTTCGCTTTTCAAGATTGACTATACGCGATACCACAATTGACGTCGGCCGCTGCCGCCGATGAGCCTCATCGACACTGGAAAATTAAGGCGTGGATGGCCGCGCGAATGCTGCCTCTGACGTTGGAAAGTCGACGTCCCGCGTCATAGATTGCAGTCATGCCTTTCAAGATTACGACTTGGAACATCAATTCGATTCGACTGCGGATCAATCTGGTGGCGAGCTTTCTGAAAAGCGTCCAGCCTGATGTTCTGTGCCTGCAGGAAACCAAATGCCCCGATGATGCCTTCCCGCTCAAGCGCTTCCAGCGGATCGGCTATGAGCATGCAGCGCTCAATGGACAGAAGGGCTATCACGGCGTCGCCGTGCTCTCCCGCATTCCGTTTGAAAAGGTCGATGTGCAAAGTTTTTGCGGGAAGGCCGATTGCCGGCACATCTCGGTGGTTTTGGGCGAACGCACGAGCCTGAAAGATCCAATCACCTTGCATAACTTCTATGTTCCGGCCGGCGGAGACGAGCCCGATCCCACGGTCAATCCGAAATTCCAGCATAAGCTGGATTTTCTCGACGAAATGCGCGGCCATGGTGACCTGCAACCGCAGAAGTCGCAGCGCGCAATTCTCGTTGGCGACCTTAATGTGGCTCCGCTCGAGCACGACGTCTGGAGTCACAAACAGATGATCAAGGTCGTCTCGCATACGCCGATCGAGTGCGAAAAGCTTGTCGCCGCACGTCAGTCCGGCGGCTGGATCGACAGCATGCGAGTGCTCACGCCGGAGCCGAAAAAGCTCTACACTTGGTGGAGTTATCGGGCGATGGACAATTGGCGAGCCGCCGATCGCGGAAGGCGGCTGGATCACATCTGGACATCGGACGCCCTCGCCGACCGTGTTTCAGAAATTACGATTGCCAAGAACTATCGTGGGGCCAGAAGGCCATCCGATCACGTGCCGGTAACAGCCTCGCTCGAACTCTGAACTCTCTGCATCGAGCTAGGTCTTGTCGCGCGCCTCGAGTGCGCGTCTGACACCGGCGAGGTCTCGCGACCAGATTTCCAATCGTTCGGTCATGGTCGCACGCATTTTTTCTGCCGCGGCCGGATAACCTTCCAGCATTTTACGGAAAAGATTGCGTGAGATGCGGACGACGACCGTGGGCTCTTTCGCGATCGCGGTGGCCTGGCAAACAGTGTTGGTCAAAAGTGCCAATTCGCCGATGAGGGTGCCAGGTCCGACGGTAACCTCCCTGCCTTCGGAAAGCGTGCCAGGTTCAAGCAAAAGCGAGCCTTCCTGAATCACATAGCCGCCGTCAGCCAGTTCCCCGGCATAGAACAGCACCGCCCCGCTCTGGAGATGCCGTGTCTCCGCACCGATTGCCAGAATGCGCAAGGCCTGCTTGCCCAGAGCAGCCAACGGCGGCACCTGATCGAAGAAAGCGACATCGTCTTCGAGGGCCATACGGATCCCGATAGTTGTCCCTAGATCACGGTACCAGTTTATAGCCGCCGGCTTCTGTCACGAGAATAGCGGGCGCGGCGGCATCTTTTTCCACCTTTTGGCGGAGGCGGTAGATGTGCGTTTCCAGCGTGTGGGTGGTAACGCCGGAATTGTAGCCCCATACTTCCTGAAGCAAGGTCTCGCGCGAAACCGGCTTTTGCCCGGCGCGGTAAAGGTAACGAAGAATAGCGGTTTCTTTTTCGGTAAGCCGAACCTTGCTGCCTTTCGGGCTGAGCAGCAGTTTGGAGCTCGGCCGGAACGTGTAGGGGCCGATCGTAAAGACGGCGTCCTCGCTTGCCTCGTGCTGACGAAGTTGCGCCCTGATCCGCGCCAGCAAAACCGCAAAGCGAAATGGCTTTGTGATGTAGTCATTGGCTCCGGATTCGAGTCCGAGGATGGTATCTGAATCGGTGTCGTGCCCGGTCAGCATGATGATAGGGGCCTTGAATCCGTTCTTACGCAGGATACGTACTGCCTCTCGGCCGTCCACATCCGGCAGGCCGACATCCATGATCACCAAATCGATCTGACCGTTCTTGGCCGTCTGAACGCCTTTAGTGCCGGTGTCTGCTGGAACAGCCTCAAATTCCTCGTGCAATGCCAGTTGCTCGACCAGCGCGTCGCGCAACTCGGCGTCGTCGTCGACTATTAAAATTGTCCGTTTATTGGCCATCGCCCGGGTGGGCCCTTTTCATGAGGCGCTCGCGCGCGTCCATGGTGTCGCGAAGTAGAACATTCGAGGATAAAAGAGCAAGCGTGAACTGGTATTTAGGACGGATATGGCAAAAGCCAAGGCGGTACCGACATTGAAGAAAAGGTCTTTGTCCCGGATCACAGTACGCCGCAAGCCGGGTGACTCGCGTCGCGGCTGCCTGACCGCAGGATCATTCGCGTTGCCAGTGGCACTTGGCCGGGGCGGCATCAAGGCAAATAAACGTGAAGGCGACGGTGGCACACCGCGTGGCTCATTTTGGCTCAAGCGTCTGTGGTGGCGCGCAGACAGGCATCCGCGACCATTGACTTCGCTGCCGACGAAAAGGATCGGCAACGCGGACGGTTGGTGCGAGGACCCCGCCGACCGCCGTTACAATCGCCCGATCAAGATTGCACTGCAGGCTGAAGGCGACAGACTCGCGCGCAACGACAATCTCTACAATTTCATTATTGAAATCGATCACAACACACGTCCGCGCATCGCCCGGCGTGGCAGTGCCGTTTTCATTCACGCAGCGCGGGAAAACTTTGCGCCGACGGCAGGCTGCATTGCCCTTGAACTCAACACGCTTCGGCGCCTGCTGCCGCGATTGAGCCAGAGAACAAAAATCGTAGTCGAGTAGTCCTGCGCTGGTCAGGCATCTGACTTGCCGCGCGATCCGAATATCGCAGTACCGACTCTTATATGCGTAGCGCCCAGCGCAATCGCCGTTGGGAAGTCGGCACTCATGCCCATCGAGAGAAGCTTCAAGCCATTGCGTTGTGCAATCTTCGCTGTCAACGCAAAATGCGGTCCCGGAGCTTCATCGAATGGCGGAATACACATCAAGCCGGAGATCGTCAGCC
>DATBHE010000114.1:0-2673 GCA_036557605.1 Pseudolabrys sp. | reverse complement strand
GTGTCAATCGGCGCGCAAAAGGGACCCCGGATCGGCGTGCAAAAAGGACCCCCCAGGGAGCGGCTTGTGCCGGTAGTCCATAGGGGGGACCCGCGCGCCGCGGAGTGCCCCTCAAGGAGGCTGACGCAGCGGCGCGCGGGGGGTTCCTGTGGACCCACCGGTGCAAGCCGCGGTGGGCTGGGATGCGGATCAGGCGCGGTTCTTGAACCGCCAGCTCTCGTTCCCGGTTTCCACGATGTCGCAGTGATGCGTCAAACGATCCAGTAGCGCCGTTGTCATCTTAGCATCGCCAAAAACTGTCGGCCATTCGCCAAAGGCGAGATTCGTCGTGACAATCACCGACGTCTGTTCGTAGAGCCGGCTGACCAGATGAAACAGCAGTTGTCCGCCGGACTGCGCGAATGGCAAATAGCCAAGTTCGTCGAGTACGACGAAATCTTTCCGACAAAGATATTCAGCCAACCGACCTTGCCGCCCGGAGCGAGCTTCGGCCTCGAGCCTGTTGACCAAATCGACCACATTGAAGAACCGACCGCGTGCGCCGTCACCAATGCAAGCGCGAGCAATCGCGATGGCAAGATGCGTTTTCCCGGTGCCGGTTCCGCCGATCAGCACGAGATTGCGCTGGTGTGCCAGAAAATTGCCGCTGGTGAGATCGCGCACCAGTGCTTCATTGATCGGAGTGCCGTCGAACTGGAACTCCGCGAGGTCTTTGGCCAGTGGCAACTTGGCGATGGTGGTCTGGTAACGGATCGATCTTGCCTGCTTTTCGGTGATTTCCGCACTCAGCAGCTCGCCGATGATCCGGTGCGGCTCGTGTTGCCGCTTCAGGGCCGTGGCCATGATCTCATCGAACGCGGCTTTCATGCCGTACAGCTTCAGCTCCGACATCGCCGTCAGGATCTCGGCGCGGTCCATCACGCGGCGCTCCTCAGCCTGTCGTAGCGGCCGCAGTCGGCCGCCGGCGTGTACCGCAGCCGCAGCGCATCCGGCGCCGCGACGGTGACCGATGGCGGCGGCTCGCGGCGCCGGGCCAGGATGTTGAGGATGACGTCGGCCGAGTGCACGGCTTCGCGCAAAGCCTCCTGGCAGGCGGCTTCGACAGCCGGGAGCCCGTCGCTCAGCACCGCGGAAAGAATCGCCACCATCTGCCGATCGCCGTCGGCCGAACCAGAAAGCTTGCCGCGGACCCGCTCCAGGCCGGACGGCAGAACCCAGTTCTTGAACGGCGCGCCGTTGCGCAACGCCCCCGGCTTGCGAGCCAGGACCGGCACGTAATGCCAGGGGTCGAACACCGTCTGATCCCGTCCGAAGCACCGTCGATGTTCGCCGATTACACGCCCGCTCTGCCGCAGCTCGATCCGCTCGGCATAGGCGCGCACCTCGACCGGCCGCCCGACCGCGCTTGCCGCTACCGAATACCGGTTGTTGTCGAACCGAACCAGGCAGGTCTTCGATACCGAGGCGGGCACGGCATGGAATCCATCGAACCGCCCCGGGTAGGGAACCAGGCTGGGCCGCTCCGCCTCGAACATCTGCCAGATCGTCCGCTCGCGCATCTCCGGATGCTGATGCGCCCGCGCGTAGGTGATGCAGTGATCGAGCAGACGGGCATTCAGTTCGTCGTAACTCTTCACACGCAGTCGTGGCGTGAAGAACCGCTCGCGCACCAGACCAACCTGGTTCTCGACTTGCCCCTTCTCCCACCCCGATGCTGGGTTGCAGGCAACCGGCTCCACCAGATAATGGCTGCACATCTGCAGAAAGCGGCGGTTGTAGGCGCGCTCGCGGCCGGCGAAAATCGTCTCAACCGCAGTCTTCATGTTATCGTAGATGCCACGTGTGCAAGCGCCCTTGAAAAACGCAAACGCTCGATCATGAGCGTCGAACACCATCTCCTGCGTCTCGCGTGGATACGCTCGCACGAACAACATTCGGCTGTGACATAGCCGGACATGCGCCACTTTCACTGTTACCGTCGCGCCGCTGATCAGCACGACCTCGTGGCTCCAGTCGAACTGAAATGCCTCGCCAGGCGCGAAACTCAGCGGCACATACGCATCACCCGATGTCGTCGTCCGTTCTCGCTGCCAGCTTCGCGCATAACGTCGCACAGCGTCATAGCCGCCTTCGTAGCCCAGTCCGCGCAATTGCTCGAATATCCGAATCAGCGTCAGCCGTTCTCGGATTGGCTTCGCCTCGTTCTCCGTCAGCAATCGATCAAGACTTTCCTGGCATGGCCCGATCCGCGGCATCGGCTGATCAGATCGCTCGTAATGGAACTCGGTCGCCCCCGAGCGCAACACCTTCCGCACGACCTTCCGCGATACTCGAAATTCGCGGCAGATCGCCTTGATCGACTTGCCCTCACCCAAATAAGCCCGTCGAATTTTCGCAATCGTCTCCACCACCAGCATCCCCGACTCGGCTCCCGATTCGTTCCGGAAGCCATCGTGAACCCCTACCTCAGAGGGGTCCCTTTTGGACGCCGATCACCCCTCCAAGGGGGTCCTTTTTCCACGCCGAAACACATCTTGGTCTTGGTCTCGCCGATCTGGCCTTCGAATGGTTCACGGTCAGCGACGGCACGATAGGCCAGTTTGGCGCGCAGAGCTTCCTCGAACGCGTGCTCCAGGTAGCCCTGCTGGATGATCGGCTGCAGTTGGGTCGGGA
>DATBHE010000113.1:0-111850 GCA_036557605.1 Pseudolabrys sp. | reverse complement strand
CCAGCGGTTCAGAGGAAATTACGTTTCGTTCGCCGGGTGGCAAGCCGAGATGATTGCAGAGGGTCGTACCATCAGGCCCGATGATGGCGATTTCCTTGACGGGAATCGTCGCGAAGGCAGCATAACGCATGGCCTGCATATTGCTTTCATCGCAGGACCCGACGCCCCCTTTTGCAAGGGCATCGAGTGCGTTTACGGCATCGGAGACGCGGGCCTCGGCAAGCGCGATCGCGCGTTTGGCAGCGGTGCCGACCTCGGATTCTCCCTGCCGCTCAATGAGATTGTCGAGCCAGAGATTGAACGCAGTAAAAGGACCGCCGGCGAGCACAGCGCCGACGACGATTGCAAACAAACTCTGGCGCGTGACCGCGCGCGCAAAGAACCCCATCCCGACTCCAGCCAGGGCCCCTTCCTGGTGCCTCATCAGTCAGCCACGCCGCCGTAAAGACCACCTTAAGCTTAAGCGCTCGTAACCCCGAGTTCGGCGGGAATTGAAGCCGGCCGCGCCACTATGGTTAGCAATGGGTTAAGCTCATGCTGCCTGCCATGCGTCGCTTTGCCTGACACGGGAGTTTCAGATGAGAATCGTTTCTGCGGGGGTCGTCCTTCCCGGCGTAATCCTGGCCGGACTGTTCGCCGCCTGCGCACAGGAACGCATCGAAATTTTCGACGCACATCTGCACTACAATCAGGAGCCGCGGCCGTTGTACTCCCTCAACGAGGTGCGCGATATTTTTCGGCGCAACGGCATCACCGGGATCATCGCCACCAGCCGGCCGAACAAAGGCACGCATGAACTCATGGACGCCAAATGGCCCGAACTGAGGGTCGTGCCGTTCATTCGTCCTTATCGCGTGCGCAGCGACATACAGACCTGGTTCAACGATCAGAAAATCTTCGAACTCATCAAGAGCGAATATGCGCGTGGATATTACCGCGGTATCGGCGAGTTCCACATCTACGGAAAGTCGGCACAATCAGAGCTCGTGAAGAGAGTGGTCGACTTCGCTGTCGAACGGAATCTGTTTCTGCACGCGCACTGCGACGAAGAGGCGTTGCTGATCCTGTTCCGGCACAATCCGAAGGTGAAGATTATCTGGGCGCATACCGGTTTTTCGGTGTCGCCTGCACGCGTGGCCGAGCTTTTCGACGAGCACAGTGGCGCGCTCTGGGGCGAACTGTCGTATCGCGGCGGCATCACCGGCGGCGATGGCAAGTTGACAAGCGACTGGCGCAACTTATTTGCACGCTATTCCGACCGATTCCTGCTTGGCTCGGACACATGGATCAATGAACGCTGGTTCGCATACGATACGATCTTCAAGGAATACCGGCGATGGCTTGCCGAGCTTCCAGCCGATCAGGCCCAGCGGATCGCCAGTGGTAATGCGCTGCGGCTGTTCGGGCTGCGGCGCCAGTAATGCATAGGAGCGGATTATGAGTTTCTTTCCGGGCAAGGATCCTGCCGCAGGCGACGCCTATCAATGTGAGGCAGTTTCCCAGGTCATCGTACCCCGTACGGTCGATCTTGGTGATTTCGCGGTCCGCCGCGCGTTGCCCTCCGCCCAGACGCGCATGGTCGGTCCATTCATATTCTTCGATCACTTTGGGCCGGCTGAATTTCACGCAGGAAATGGCCTCGACGTGCGCCCGCATCCGCATATCGGGCTTGCCACAGTCACCTATCTGTTCGACGGCGAAATCATGCACCGCGACAGTCTCGGGACTGCCGTCGCGATCAAGCCCGGTGAAGTCAACTGGATGACCGCCGGGCGGGGCATCGTTCACTCCGAGCGCACGCGGCCTGAGCGCCGCATCGAGGGGGAGCCAATTCACGGGCTTCAGATGTGGGTGGCATTGCCCGCCGCCAAAGAAGAAATGGAGGCAGGCTTTGCCCACCACGAGACGGCCGAGTTCCCCGTCGTCAAGGAGAACGGAAAGACTGTACGCGTGGTGGTCGGCTCGCTTTATGGCGCCTCATCTCCCGTGCCGACGGTACATGAAACGATCTTTGGCGATGTACACCTGACGTCCGGCACATCCTTGCCGCTTGATGCAAGTCACGAGGAACGGGCGGTATACGTCATCGAAGGTGCGGTCGAAATTTCCGGTGACAGATTCGAGGCAGGACGGCTGCTGGTGTTCAAGCCGGGAGACGCAATCACCATTACCGCAGTCGACGATACCCACTTCGTCATTTTGGGCGGTGCACCGATGGACGGCCCGCGTCACATCTGGTGGAATTTCGTGTCGTCCCGCAAGGAACGAATCGAACAGGCCAAGGCCGAATGGAAGGCCGACCACTTCGGCAAGGTGCCGGGGGATGAGATCGAATTCATTCCGCTGCCCGATAAATAGCGCGCCTGCTGCTATTTCTTCGGCAAATCCAGCCTGATGTGCAGCTCCTTGAGCTGCTTGGGGGTTGCCTCTGAAGGCGCGCCCATCATCAAGTCCTCGGCCCGTTGATTCATCGGGAAGAGGACCACTTCGCGCAGGTTCTCTTCGCCGGCAAGCAACATGACGATGCGATCAATACCCGGTGCAATACCGCCGTGCGGCGGCGCTCCGAGCGAAAGTGCGTGTAACATGCCGCCGAATTTATTCTCGAGCACGTCCTCGCTGTAGCCGGCAATGGCGAAGGCCTTTTTCATCACCTCCGGACGGTGGTTTCGGATCGCACCCGACGACAATTCGACGCCGTTGCACACGATGTCGTACTGAATCGCCTTGATCGACAGCAGCTTGTCGTTGTCTTTCGGATCGAGTGCAAGGAATTCCTCGACCGGCACGTTCGGCATCGAGAATGGATTGTGGGAGAAATCGATTTTCTTCTCTTCCTCGTTCCATTCGTACATCGGGAAATCGACGATCCAGCAGAATTCGAAGCGATTCTTGTCGATGAGGCCAAGCTCCTCGCCGATCCTGGCGCGCGCCGGCCCGGCAAATTTCACGAAATCCCTCGGCTTGCCGGCGACGAAAAAGCAGGCATCACCGATGCCTAGTTTCATCTGATCTGCGATCAGTTTTGTCCGTTCCGGGCCGATATTTTTTGCCAGAGGACCCGCTCCGCCCTCCTCGCCTTCGCGCCAAAAAATGTAGCCAAGACCGGGCTGACCTTCTCCCTGCGCCCAGGAATTCATCCGATCGCAGAACGCGCGGTTGCCGCCCTTCGGAGCCGGAATTGCCCACACGGCGGTGCCCGGCGTCTCAAGTATCTTTGCAAAGATCTTGAAACCAGAACCTCGGAAAGCGTCGCTCACGTTCTGCATCTCGATCGGGTTGCGCAAGTCGGGCTTGTCGCTGCCGTACTTGCGCAGGGCGTCGGCGTAAGGAATGAGCGGAAACTTCGCCGTCACCGGCTTGCCGTTGGCGAATTCCTCGAACACGCCGCGGATCACCGGCTCCACCGCATCGAATACGTCCTGTTGCGTGACGAAGCTCATCTCCAGATCGAGCTGGTAGAATTCGCCCGGCGAACGATCGGCGCGCGCGTCCTCGTCGCGAAAGCACGGCGCGATCTGGAAATAGCGGTCGAAGCCCGCGACCATGATCAGTTGCTTGAACTGCTGCGGGGCCTGCGGGAGGGCATAGAACTTTCCCGGGTGCAGCCGCGAAGGCACCAGGTAATCGCGCGCACCTTCCGGAGACGACGCCGTAAGAATCGGGGTTTGAAATTCAAAAAAGCCCGCCTCCTTCATCCGCCGGCGAATTGAGTCGATGACCTTTCCGCGCAACATGATGTTGTTGTGCAGGTGCTCGCGACGGAGATCGAGAAACCGGTATTTGAGCCTGATCTCTTCGGGATACTCCTGCTCGCCGAAAACCGGCATGGGCAGTTCCGCAGCGGGGCCAAGAACCTCGATCTCGTCGATGTAAACCTCAACCTGGCCCGTCGGCAATTCGGAGTTTTCCGTACCGGCCGGACGCTTGCGCACTTTGCCGTCGATGCGCACGACCCACTCCGAGCGCAGCGTCTCGGCCAACTTGAAAGCCTTGCTGTCGGGATCGGCTACGACCTGGGTCAATCCGTAATGGTCCCGCAGGTCGATAAAGAGCACGCCGCCGTGGTCACGTATGCGATGGCACCAACCTGAAAGCCGCACGGCCTTGCCGATATCGCTCTCACGAAGCGCGCCGCAGGTATGTGAGCGGTAACGGTGCATATCTTGGGCTTTCCGGGGGCGAGTGAGGGTTTCGGTGTGAGGCGCGCGAAAAACGCATGAGGGGTCGGCTTTGTCAAGGCAACGGGCTTTGGAGGGCAAGAAACTGTGCGGGTGCCTCGACAGACTTGCCTGCTACCTGCAGAGTTGGCTTTAAGTGACTGTCAACGCATGTCCAAAGCCAGAAAAAAGACAAAGAAAAGGAATCTCGCAGCGACAGAAATGTCGACCGCAGAGGCCACGGTGGCGACCCTGATCGCGCACGGGTTCGACACCGTCTATGTGTTGCCGGGCATCCACAACGATCATCTGTTTGACGCCTTCCAGCGCACATCCGAACACCTGCGCGTGGTCCATACCCGCCATGAGCAAGGCGCGGCCTACATGGCCCTCGGGGCGGCACTCTCGACTGGAAAGCCGCAAGCCTACGCCGTCGTTCCCGGGCCTGGCTTGCTCAACTCGAGCGCCGCACTCCTCACCGCCTATGGAATGAACGCGCCCGTTCTTGCTCTGATTGGGCAGATTCCCGTTGCGGCAATCGGCAAAGGGCATGGCCATCTGCACGAGATCCGCGACCAGGCCGGTATCATCAGTCGTCTCGTCGATCATTCTTCTCACATCAGGAATCCGGGCGAAGCGTCCATCAAGATTGCAAAGGCCATTCAATCCATGAGCCGCGGGCGCCCCGGCCCGGCGGCCGTCGAATGCGCCATCGATGTATGGGGCGAGCGTGCGCCCGTGGCATCGCTCGTGTCCCCGACACGGAAGGCGCCGCAGAAACCGAACCCCGGCAAGCTACGTGCCGCGGCAAAAATCCTGGGCAAGGCTCAACGCGTCCTGATTGTCACCGGTGGCGGCGCACAAGATGCATCTCCTGAAGTCACATTGCTCTCGAGCATGTTACAGGCTCCCGTTCTCGGCTATCGGCGCGGACGTGGCGTGCTGGATTCGCGCGATCCGTTCGCCGTCACGCTGCCGCTCGGCCACGCGCTGTGGGCGGAGGCCGATGCGGTGCTTGCAGTCGGCACCCGCCTTCTCAATCCGATGACGCAATGGGGCGTCGACAAGGCCTTGCAGATCGTACGCGTCGACGCAGACCCTGAAGAACCCGCACGCATCAAGAAGCCGACGGTGGCCTTGATCGGCGATGCTGCGCCTATTCTCCGTGCGCTCATTGATGAACTCGTCAAGTTCAATCACCGCCGCGCACCCCGTCGCGACGAAATGCTGGACCGGCAGGCCAAGCTCAAACAGCGTCTCGCCAAGCTCGCGCCGCAATTGGCCTTTCTTGAAGCGATACGCGCCGAACTACCGGAAGATGGAATCTATGTCGACGAGGTCACCCAAATCGGATTCGTCGCGCGCCTCGCACTTCCCGTCTACAAGCCGCGCACTTTTTTGTCCCCCGGTTACCAGGACAATCTCGGCTGGGGTTATGCCACTGCACTTGGAGCACAAGACGCAAGAACCGACGTCCCGGTCCTTTCGATAAACGGCGACGGTGGATTCCTTTACACCGGCAATGAGTTGGCGACTGCGATGCGACACGGTATCCCCCTGGTCGCGATCGTCTTTGTCGATGGTGCTTTTGGAAACGTTCGTCGCATCCAGCAGGAACAGTTTGGCAATCGTCTGATCGCCTGCGATCTGGCTAATCCTGATTTTGTCAAATTTGCCGAAAGTTTTGGTGCGAGTGGCCGGCGCGCGCGCGGACCGGAGGAGCTACGCTTGGCCCTGCGCGAATCATTCGCGCGTCGCGAGCCGACCCTGATCGAGGTGCCGGTCGGAGAAATGCCAAGCCCGTGGGAATTCATCATGATGCCCCGCACGCGCGGAAAATAAATTCGGGTTGCCATGACGTACCCTGATCGGGTTAGGTTCAGCCCGCCAATGGACCTGGTTACCACCACCGAAGAACTTGCGGCGGCCTGCGAGCGGGCGGCGAAACACCCCTACGTGACGGTCGATACCGAATTCCTCCGCGAGACCACGTATTACCCCCTGTTGTGTGTGGCGCAGATGGCCTCGCCTGAGGAGGCCGTCGTCATCGATGCTTTGGCCGATGGCATCGACCTGTCACCTTTCTTCAAGCTGATGGCCAACGAGAAAGTCATCAAGATCTTCCACGCCGCCAGACAGGACATCGAAATCGTCTGGAATATGGCGAAAACGATTCCTCACCCGATCGTCGACACCCAGGTGGCCGCCATGGTTCTCGGCTACGGCGATTCAATCTCCTACGACCAGTTGGTGCAGCGCATTACCGGCGATACGCTGGACAAATCTCATCGTTTCACTGACTGGACGCGCCGGCCGCTCAGCGACGCACAGATCGCCTACGCGTTATCCGATGTAACGCATCTTCGGGCCGTCTACCTCAAGCTCGAACAGGATCTCGATAAACGCGGCCGCAGCAGCTGGGTCGAGGCCGAAATGGATGTTCTGACATCGCCCGAAACCTATCGCGCCAACCCCGAAAGAGCGTGGGAGCGGCTCAAAAGCCGCGTGCGCAAACCCAAGGAACTTGCCGTCCTGATCGAAGTTGCGGCCTGGCGTGAACGCGAGGCACAGGCCCGCGACGTGCCGCGCGGACGCGTTCTCAAAGACGATGTGATCGGCGATATCGCGGTTCAGTCGCCGTCGACGATCGAGCGGCTTGGCCACCTGCGTTCCTTGCCGAAAGGTTTCGAGCGTTCGCGCTGGGGCGAGCAGATCGTCGAGGCGGTAAAACGTGGGCTTGAACGCGATCCAAAAACGCTGCCACACCTTGAGCGCTTTCGTCCTGCGGTGAATGGTGCCGCCACTGTCGAGCTGCTCAAGGTTCTCCTGCGCATGACTGCCGAGCGGCATGGTGTCGCTGCAAAGGTCATTGCAACGGTTGACGATCTTGACCGCATTGCAGCTGACGACGAGGCCGACGTGCCAGCGATGAAAGGCTGGCGGCGTGATCTGTTTGGCGAAAAAGCACTTGCGCTCAAGCGAGGGCACCTCGCCCTTGCCATCGATAAAGGAAAAGTGGTCGCGATGGAGAGAGACTGACGTCCCTCCCCTGCGTCAGATCTCGATCGACCACTCTCGGCCAACCAGCCGCGCCAGCTGCCGTAAACGGTTGGCTAGCCGGTCGCTCGCAAGCTTCCTATGGGCACCGGGTAGCTTGAGGATCACTTTGCCGCGCCTCACCTGCATCGGCGTTTTCGGTAATACGCCGCCCTGTCCGGCCGTAAGAAGATAAGCAACGCGCATTGCAGCCCCGAGCACTCGCGCCCGATCGAGCATGCGAGGGGTCGCGAGCTCGCGCAGGCGCGGCGACAAATCTTCCTCGTTGAGACCGGCATGACGAAAATACGCCGACAGCGCCAAGTACGCGCGGCCGGGATGATCGATGGCAACGAAGGCACCGTGGGCGATGATGTTCATGGACTGCTCGCCGCGATAGTCCGGATGGGCGCGCCAGCCTATATCGCTGAGCAGACAAGCGGCATGGCGCAAACGTTCCTCGTCCGCCGTCTCGTCCAGGCCTGATGACGCCATAAATCGGTCAGTCCAGGCAATGAGCTCCTCGCCATGCTTTGGCGAGCGCGAACGCAGCACGTTAAGGTCGGCTGCCGCCGAAATGAGCGGGTCGCGCGCCTGTTCGCGCTTGTTAAGCAACGAATAGAGCAAACCTTCGCGCACCCCGAGCACGGAGATGATCACTTGCCTCGGCTTGATCGCATAGACAAGATTTTCCATCACCAGCGCTGCATATGCGAGCAGCGGGCGTCGTGCCGCGTTGATGACTTCGATCTTTGACAGCGTTTCCGTCTCCACGTGATGGACGAGCCGCGAGAACTCCTGCGCTTCGCGCGCCGAAATCCGGTAATTGTGCATGACATGAAACGGATATCCGGTCTGCCACATGTGCAGACGCGCCAGCGCACGCCACGTTCCGCCGACCGCGTAAAACGTCCGATCCTTGCCGTCGCGCAACAGATCGAGGTCCGCGAAGGCTTGCTCGACGAACTTCTCCGCTTTTTTCAGCGACCTCCCGGTGATGTCCTGGAGTGCAAGTCCGCCCAAAGGCAGCGTTACCCCGGTGCGCACGCGCGTCCCATGAACGTCGACAAGTTCGAGCGATCCGCCACCGAGGTCGCCGACGATGCCATCCGGCTTGTTGATGCCGGAGACGACCCCAAGTGCTGTGAGGTGGGCTTCGCGCTTGCCCGAAAGAATGGTGATACCGGTGCGGCAGATACGTTCCGCCTCCGCGATAAACGCACGTCCATTGCGCGCGTCCCGGCATGCCGCCGTTGCAATCGCCCAAATACGCCGCACATGCAGAATGTCGCATAATGCACGAAAGCGGCGCAGCGCATCAAGCGCTGTCTCGATGGCGTCGATAGCCAGCAATCCGGTGGACTGAACCTCCCGGCCGAGGCCTGCAAGAACTTTCTCGTTGAAGATCGGTGTGGGGGCGCGGGTCAGACCCTCATAAATGACGAGGCGAATAGAATTCGAACCGATGTCGATCACGGCAATTGGCGGGCCATGATCGAGACGACCTTTTGGAATGATTGCCGACGAATGTTTACGCGCCTTCGATGAGGCGGCGTAGGAGGCTACGCGGGGAGGATTCTTTGAGCGATTTGCCACGACCCGAAAGGCTCGGATTTGTCATAAAATATTTGTGGGCGTTGAAAATTTCGTCACCCGGGGCAGCCTTTATGCGCGTGGAACTGCCGTCCGGCAAGAGCTTCCAGCTTTGCTCATTGTCCTTGAAATTAGCGACCATGATCTGGCCCAGAACCTGCTCATGCACGGTAGGATTGAGGATGGGACACAGCACCTCGACGCGACGATCGAGATTGCGCGGCATCATGTCGGCCGACGAGATGTACACGGCAGACTTCGGATGCGGTAGCGCATGACCTGCTCCG
This sequence comes from Pseudolabrys sp., assembly GCA_036557605.1. Lineage (GTDB taxonomy): Bacteria > Pseudomonadota > Alphaproteobacteria > Rhizobiales > Xanthobacteraceae > Pseudolabrys. The sequence goes on along the minus strand of DATBHE010000113.1, from coordinate 102,774 downwards.
AAGCAATAAATCCGTCCGTGCTCGAGAAATCTGCCGACGATTGACTTGACCCGGATATTTTCCGACAGGCCCGGCACACCGGGCCGCAGGCAGCAAATTCCACGGACGACAAGATCAATCGAAACTCCGGCCGATGAGGCATCATACAAGGCATCGATAATCCCCGGATCGACAAGCGCGTTGACCTTCATCCAGATTGACGCCGGTCGCCCGGCCTTGGCGTGCGCGATTTCCTGCGCAATGTGGTCGAGAATTCGCTTGCGCAGGCTGATCGGCGAAACCGCCATGCGCTCAAGCCCGGCCGGCTCGGCGTAGCCGGTAATGTAATTGAAGATTCGTGCAACGTCGCGGCCGATCACAGCATCGGCCGTAAAGAACGAGAGGTCGGTATAAACGCGTGCCGTTACCGGATGATAATTGCCCGTACCGACATGCACATAAGTGGCAAGCTCACCCGCCTCCCGGCGCACGACCAGCGACAGCTTGGCGTGTGTTTTGAGCTCGATAAAGCCGTAGACGACCTGCGCACCGGCGCGCTCGAGATCGCGCGCCCAACGGATATTTGCTTCCTCGTCGAATCTCGCCTTCAGCTCGACCAGTGCCGTCACCGACTTGCCGGCTTCCGCAGCTTCCACGAGCTGCTTCACGATGGGGGATTCTGCGGACGTACGGTAGAGTGTCTGCTTGATGGCGACGACGCTGGGATCCCGTGCGGCTTGCTGCAAAAACTGCACGACCACGTCAAACGATTCATAGGGGTGATGGACAATCAGGTCCTTCTGACGGATTGCCGCAAAACAGTCGCCGCCATGATCGCGAATGCGCTCGGGATAGCGGGGGTTGTAAGGAACAAACTCAAGATCAGGACGGTCCAATTTTGTCAGTTGATTGAGGTCGTTTAGTGCCAGCACTCCATCGACCTTGAATACCTCATCATCGGCCACGGTCAGCGCCCGCTGCACGAAACTGCACAGCTCGCCCGGCATCGAAGCGTCGAGCTCGAGGCGAATAACCGAACCGCGGCGTCGCTGCTTGAGCGCGGTTTCAAACAATCGCACCAGATCTTCCGCCTCTTCTTCGATTTCGACTTCGGAATCCCGTATGGCGCGGAAAGCCCCGTGCCCTTTGATCGTGTAGCCGGGGAAGAGCTTGCCGATGAACAGTGAGGTCGCCTCCTCGAGCGTGACGAGACGAATAGTCTGTTCACCGCCGCCGGGCAGCCTGATGAAGCGCTCGATCTTCTGCGGCATACGGATCAGTGCGTTCATCGCCTTGCCGTCTTTCGTGCGTGAAAGTTGCAAGGCGATGGAGAAAGCCAGGTTCGGAATAAACGGGAATGGATGCGCGGGGTCGATTGCAAGCGGCGTCAGCAACGGAAAAATATGAGTGAGGAAATGCTCCTCGAGCCAATTGCGTTCTGATTTTTTGAGGTCACCCCGATCCACCAGCACCACACCGGCAGCAGCAAGCTCCGGACGCAATTCGATCCAGCGCTGCTGCTGATCGTGGGCAAGTTGCGACACCGCCTCGCCGATCCGCGAAAGTTGCTCCGCGGGCGTAAGCCCGTCGGGACTCTGTGTAAGAATGCCCTGACGTAACTGACCCTTGAGGCCAGCGACCCGCACCATGAAAAATTCATCGAGGTTGTTGGCGGATATCGAAAGAAAGCGTACACGCTCGAGCAACGGGTGATGCGCGTTCGCCGCCTCTTCAAGCACGCGCCGGTTGAAGTGCAGCCACGACAGCTCGCGGTTGATGAACCGGTCCGGTTGCGACTTCAGCGGTCGAGCAGCCTCATCTTTGGCCGGCACGGCAGCACGGAGACTCGCCGCCGATGCGATTTCCTCAACCGAAACAACGGCTTGTTCCGAATTCGCCATTTGAAAGGACCTGAAAAAATCAAGCTAGCCGAAAAAAATGGCTGCTGCATGACAGATTGCACCTGCATGGAGCGCGGACCAAACTTTCGCATAACTGCATTAAGAAACGCGAAAAAGCTCCGAGGCAAGCGCCCGGGTCACGGGACGATGCTGGCGCATCGCCTCTTCATCCAGGCGCCTGACAGCTTGATGTGCCGCGACGAAGGAGCGTTCGATGCGGTTGGCAAGATAGTTCACCAGTGAGTCATCCACAGTGATCTGCCGGTCGTTCGCGACCTTGAAAATGACGGCGCGCAGCAACGCATCATCGGGCGCGGCCAAGGCTATGTTTGGCACGGCGCGCATGCGCGAGGCGAGATCGCGAATAGCAACTGGGAAGGTCGTCAAAGGCGACCGCGAGGTGATGAGAACGTAGGCTGCCTGCTCGCGCGCAAAGTTAAGAAAGTGAAACAGCGCACGCTCGTCGAGACCATCGAATTCGAGATCCTCAAGCACAAGCGCACCGGTGGCAAAGGCAGCGGGAAGATCCGTGCGCGAGAGCAATCTGGCTGACAACACGCGAGCACCGGTCAAATCGGCCCAGATGCTCGCGAGATGACTTTTTCCGGACCCCTGCGGACCAATCAAGGCGACAAGCCGGTCTGGCCAATCCGGCCACCGTTCGATGAGGGTGAGCGCGGCGACGTTCGAGGGTCCCTGCAGGAAATCCTCGCGAGCGAAACTTACGGAGTGATCGAGCGCCAGCAAAAGCTGCCGCGGGGTCACCGGACTGTTCATGCTGTCAACCCGTCTCTTCGCCAGTATAGAGTGAGCTGTGCAGGTAGCGTCGCAATGCGAAGCGAGTGAGCACGCCAATTGTGGCGGCAAGCGGCACTGCCACCAGCAACCCTACAAAGCCGAACAGATAGCCGAAGGCGAGCAGCGCAAAAATCACCCAGACCGGATGAAGACCGACACTTTCGCCCACCAGCTTGGGTGAAAGCACATTGCCTTCGAGAAACTGGCCGATCAGAAAGACGCCGAGCACCATCAGAATCGACCCATATGCGGGCCAGAATTGTGCGACGGCAACCCCGAGCGAAAGCACAAGTCCCGTCATCGATCCGACATATGGAACGAAGGTAATCAATCCAGAGATCAGGCCGATCAGGAGTCCGAAGTTGAGACCGGTGAATGTCAGTGCGACGGCATAAAATGAGCCCAGGATGAGGCAAACGGCGGTCTGACCACGAAAAAACCCCGAAATGGCAGCGTCGATCTCGCGAGCGAGTTCGCGGACTGTGTCCCGATGTTGCAACGGAATCCAGCCGTCGACCGTGCTGATCATCCGGTGCCAATCATAGATCAGGTAAAACGCAACAACCGGTGTCACGACCACAAGCGAGAACACCGAGACCAGCGCGCGCCCGCCCGACCACAACGACTTCAGGAATGCGGTCAACCAGCCGACGCCCTGGGTCATCAGATCGCCGATCGATTTGTCCGCGCTAAATCCGGCTCCCAGAAGTTTCTGCAGCCAGGGACGGCTTGGATCGCCAAGGAGCGCCTGAACCGTCGTCACATAGCCTGGAACGCTCTCGATGAAAGAAGAAAGCTGCGCGCCAACAATCGGTGCGACCAGCAGAATGAGATAGACCAGCGCAAGTACGACGATGGTAATGATGAGCAATGCCGCCGCCAGCCGATTGACGCCCAGGCGCTCAAGGCGGTCCGTAACGGGCGTCAGCAGGTAAGCAATGGCGAGGCCGGCAACGAACGGCAGAAGGATGTCGCTCAACAGCCATAACGCCAGGACCACGAGCACCAGGACAGCCAGCCAGAAGATGATTTGACGTTCGACCATGGCGCGATCAAGCGTGGGATTGCGGCGTGGTCGCGAGGCGGGGCGCGCCTTCACGGTTTTTCCGCCGTCGAATTCATGTGGCGAACCCATTCCGCCACATAGGCAGCGACGGACAAGAGCGTCAGCGCAGCAACTAGGCCCATGAGCAAAAGCGTCAGCGTGGGCATCTTGTAGCCGAAGCCAAGCGTACCCAACACGACGCACGCAAATACGATCTGTGCGACAGTGTTGAGCTTTGAAACAAGCAGAGGCTTGACCTTGAGCGGCGTGCCGACCAGCCACGACAGCATCACCGCACCTACAATCATGATGTCGCGCGAGACCACCAGAATCACCAGCCAACCGGGAATCAGATTGTTGATCCCAAGCGTAAGGTAGATCGAGACGATCAGCGCTTTGTCGGCAAGTGGATCGAGATACGCGCCGAGCATGGTGGTCATGTGAAAGCGTTTGGCGAGATATCCATCGACCGCGTCGCTCAATCCTGCGGCCACGAACAAGACGAAGGCGACCCACATTGCGCCGGAGGCGATCGCCCACACGACGATCGGCACCAGCAAGATGCGGCCCAAAGTGATGAGATTCGGAATACTCAAGACAAAGCCGGCTCTCACACGCGTTCCGACATGGGGTGCCGGAAAAGCGTCAACCTCAAGGGACCGAGTATAACGACGGTCCGACCATTGCGCGACCTGCGATTCCAACGTAGGACCCCGGCGTAATATTTTGGCTGCGCACGATCTTTCCGGTTTCCCGGCCTTCCTGATCATGCGTGTGCGAGGGCCTATCATGGCAGAAAAGCGGGGCGGTCTCACTTACGCGCAGGCAGGTGTTGATATCGACGCCGGCAACCGGCTGGTCGAATTGATCAAGCCTCTGGTGCGCGCGACAGCGCGGCCCGGTGCGGATTCCGAGATCGGCGGCTTCGGCGGGATTTTCGACCTCAAACAGGCGGGCTATCGAGACCCAGTTCTCGTAGCGGCCACCGATGGTGTCGGTACCAAGCTCAAAGTTGCCGTCGAAACCCGGCATCACGACACCATCGGCATCGACCTCGTCGCCATGAGCGTGAACGACCTCGTTGTGCAAGGCGCCGAGCCCCTCTTTTTTCTTGACTACTACGCCTGCGGCAAGTTGGAGCCGGAGCTGGGTGCCGCCGTGGTGTCTGGAATCAGCGCTGGCTGCCGGGAAGCGGGATGTGCGTTGATCGGTGGCGAAACAGCGGAGATGCCCGGGGTCTACAATGACGAAGATTATGATTTGGCAGGTTTTGCGGTCGGTGCTGTCGAACGCAATGCCGTGCTGCCGCGGCCCGATATTGCCGAAGGCGATATCATTATCGGTCTGGCTTCCACGGGCGTGCATTCCAACGGCTTCTCACTCGTCAGACGTGTCGTCGAACGATCCGGTCTGTCCTGGACTGCGCCGGCACCATTCAGCGAGAAGCAGACTCTCGGTAAAGCCATTCTGACGCCGACCAGAATTTACGTGAAATCGTGCCTCGCAGCGATCCGCGGCACCGAAGCGGTAAAAGGTCTGGCTCACATCACGGGCGGCGGATTTCCCGACAACATTCCGCGCGTGTTGCCGAAAGGCTTGGGTGCCCGCATTGATCTTTCTGCTGTCCCGGTCCTTCCTGTATTCCAATGGCTCGCAGCTATCGGTGGGATTACACAAAATGAGATGCTGCGCACGTTCAATTGCGGTGTCGGAATGATCGTGATCGTCTCTGCGAAAGATTCAGATGCCGTCACGCAGGATTTCATGCGTTCAGGGGAAAAGGTTGTAACACTTGGAACTGTTATCAAGGCCTCAGACCGTGAACGCGTCGTCTATGACGGCAAGCTCGCTCTCGGGTGAGACATGAGCCGTAAGCGCGTCGCAGTCCTGATTTCCGGTCGGGGCTCGAACATGGCCGCCCTGATCGATGCGGCGAAAGACAAAAACTACCCCGCCGAAATTGTGCTCGTTGTTTCAAATCGGCCAGATGCCGAAGGGCTGGCTGTGGCCCGGGCAAACGAAATTCCCACTGAAGTCATCGACCACACCACTTACGGAAAAGACCGCGCCGCCTTTGAAGGAGCCTTGCAAGCTGCGCTCGAAAGGCATCGCATCGACATCATCTGTCTTGCCGGCTTCATGCGGTTGCTGACAGCCGATTTTGTCACACAATGGCATGGCCGCCTTCTCAACATTCACCCTGCACTCCTGCCCGCCTTCAAGGGACTCAACACGCATAAACGGGCGATCGAGGCTGGCGTGACAATTCACGGCGCTACGGTGCACTTTGTCGTGCCGGAAATGGATTCAGGTCCGATCATCGTGCAGGGCGCCGTTAGCGTCCAACCGGGCGAGAGCGAAGACGCCCTCGCCGCCCGGGTTATCAAGGTTGAACATCAAATTTACCCGCTGGCTCTCAGACTGCTGGCCGAGGACCGTGTCCGGATTGAAAATGGTCGGTGCCTGGTTGACGACAAGCCCGTTCCCGATGTTTCAGCTTTGAACCAGATACCATAAGGCGAATATTTCGCGCTGCAGCAACGCACGGATGTGAATAGCGGCCTCGGTCCGGTGTTGTAGAATCCTGTAGTCGTCCACGCGCCACAAACCGTGGCGCAACAATCAACATTGGGGATTTCGATGGCAGCACGTAGCGGGGAACCGAAACTGTTTTTTCCGGGCCTGGCCGATTTTTACGAGTCGGTGTCCGATCTTTGGTATCCGATGATCCGAATTGTTGCAGGCGCGCCGCTCTTTGTGCACGTGTGGCCGAAACTTATGAACCCGGCCGGCACAGTCGCCTTCCTAGCCAAGGCAGGATTTCATCCGTTTTTTACGTATTCCGCCATGTTTTTAGAAACCGTCGGTGCTGCCTGCATTATTCTCGGGCTGTTCACTCGTTTCTTCGCCGCAGCACTCGCAATTGAAATGGCCGTTATCACGTTTGTCTACATGCTGCCGCAGGGTTGGGGGCGCATGGAGCCGACGTTCATCTGGGGCGTTCTGTTCCTCGCGATTGCCTTGCGTGGCGGCGGCCCATACTCGCTTGACCGCCTCATCGGTAAGGAACTCTGAAAAGAACCCTTCGACGATACGGCGGCTCAACTCGCAAGCCGCCGTATCCACACTTTGCTATCGTGGACGGCCGCTCCACCGTAAGGCGCGATTGAATCCGCCCCGACGAGCGTATTGATGCCGCAACCGTCGGCGTAAGCGGCATTCGGCCAGATCGATTCCGCAATCAAAACCCCTCGCCGCACGCCATCGAAGACACGTGCGTGCAGGTGCACTTTTCCCCGCTTGTTGCCAAGCATGACGTAGTCCCCGGTGGCGATCCCGAGTGCCCCGGCGTCATCGGGGTGGATCATCACGGTGGGTCGGCTTTCCTGGCTCAGCGACGTCGGCGTCTCGTTGAAGGTCGAATTGAGAAAGCCGCGTGCCGGCGAGGTCGCAAGCCGGAATGGATGCTCGGCATCTGCAACTTCGATCGAAGTCCAATGGTCAGGAAGTGGCGGCATGCCGGAAATCGGACCGCTTTTGCAGGGGCTGCGGAATGGGACATTGTGCCAGTCCGGCTTGAACCTGAACTTCCCGTCTGGCCACGGAAAGCCATCGAGATAGTGCGATTCCCGAAATGGCGGCTGGCAGTCGATCCATTTGTTGGCCTCAATCTCGGCGAACGTCCCGCGCTTCGACACCTGCAACATCTGATCGATGAGTTCGCGCGGACTCATTGTGAAGCCACGATGCTCTGCGCCGAGCCGGTGCGCCAGCGCACAAATGACTTCGTGATTGCTGCGGCATTCGCCGGGCGGTTCGACCAGCTTTGGTCCGAGAATGAGATACTGGTGGCCACCACCGCGATAGATGTCGTCATGCTCAAGAAACGTTGTGGCAGGAAGCACAACGTCGGCCATCTGTGCGGTTTCGGTCATGAACTGCTCGTGCACGCAAACGAAGAGATCATTACGCGCGAACCCGCGCTTCACCTGCGTCTGGTCGGGACATACGGACACCGGATTGGTGTTCTGGATGATCATCGCTGTGACGGGCGGGCCGTCGTGCAGCGCCTCAGGCTCGCCGGTCAGAATTGCCCCGATACGCGACTGATCGAGCATCCGCACCGAGCGATCCCATACGTCAAGACCCTCGATCACGGTCTTGTCGAGCCTGAAAATATCAGCGCTGATGTGGAAGGCCCCGCCGCCCTCATATCGCCAGGCACCTGTCACAGCTGGAATGCAGCTCGCCGCATGCATGTTCACGGGGCCGTTTCGGGAGCGCGAAAATCCATAGCCGAGGCGGAAAAACGTGCGCTTGGTTTCGCCGATCAGCCGCGCAAACTCCTCGATCGTCTCGACCGGCGCACCGGTGATCGCCGCAGCCCATTGCGGGTCGCGTGAGCGAAGATGCGCTTCGAGCTCACGTGGAGCATCGGTATATTTTTCGAGGTAATCCCAGTCGGCTTTGCCGTCACGGAACAGGCAATGCATCACCGCACAGGCAAGCGCGCCGTCGGTGCCCGGCTTGATGAGGACGGGAAGATCGGCCTGTTCCATCGTTCCGTTCATGTAGATGTCCACAGCCGCGATCTTGGCGCCGCGTTCCTTCCGCGCGCGGACGGCATGGGTCATCACGTTGACCTGCGTGTTCACCGCGTTGGTGCCCCAGATGATCACCAGATCGGACTTGGCCATCTCGCGGGGATCGACGCCGGCGATGCGCCCTATTCCGGCGGCATACCCCGCATAGGCGGGATTGACACAGATCGTCGAGTGAAACCCGGAATACTTCTTGGCGTGGCGCAGACGATTGATGCCGTCGCGCATGACGAGGCCCATGGTGCCCGCGTAATAGTAGGGCCAGACGCTTTCCGCGCCATGGCGCCGCTCGGCCTCGATGAATTTTTCAGCTACGAGATCGAGCGCGTCGTCCCAAGATATACGCTCGAACTTTCCCGACCCTTTTTCACCGGTGCGGCGCAACGGGTGCAGCAGGCGTTCCGCGTGATGCTCCCGTTCAGCATAACGCGCGACCTTGGCGCAGATCACGCCGGCCGTATAGTCGTTGTCTTTTGAGCCATGCACGCGTCCGATCGTGCGCTCGTCGAGAATCTCGACTTCCAGCGCGCAAGTCGACGGACAGTCGTGCGGACAAGCCGAATGTCCGATCCGCATCACATTGGGGACCCGAAGCGCTTGATTCATGGCCCACCATTATACCCAATTACGAGCTAGGTTTTGCTCTCGGGTTGAAGCTTGGAACGGCGCCACAAACCACCGACAAGAAGCACCAGTGCAGCGCCCGCCGCGGCTGCGCCGATTTCAACCTTATGGGCGGTCGCAGCTCCGTACTGACTGGTCAGCCAGTTCACGATTACCGGATCAGTCGCGATGACTTCGCCCACAATCCAGCCGAGCAAAGCGGCACCGGCCCAAACCAGAATCGGAAATCGGTCGAGCAACGACATGATCAGGGCGGCTCCCGCCACGATCAACGGAATGCTGATGCCAAGACCGAGGACGAGCAGCGCCATGTTGCCGCCCGCTGCGGCCGCGATCGCAATCACGTTGTCGAGACTCATGATGATATCGGCGACTGCAACGATACGTACCGCGCGCCACAGATGCTCAGCCGCCTCAGACTCGGTTTCGTCGGCGTCTTCCGGCACGAGAAGCTTTGCGGCGATATAGAACAACGCCAAGCCGCCGACGATTTTAAGATAAGGCAACTGCATAAGGGTGGCGACAACGCCGGTAAAAATAATTCGTAACCCGACAGCGACGCCGGCACCGAGAATCATGCCCCACACCCTTTGGCGATGCGGGAGTCCGCGACACGCCATTGCGATGACGACGGCGTTGTCGCCCGAGAGCAGAATATTGATCCACATGATCTTCGCGAGAGCGACCCAGAACTCAGCGTGGCCCAAGTCGTTCCAGCCTGAGGCGACCATCGCCCACCAACCGGCCGGATCCATTATTTGTGACATCGAACCCACCTGAGTCTCCTTCCCCTCTTCAACGTTCCGATGCTCCCCACTCCGCCCTGTTGCCGGCAGAGGTCGGAACTGCTTCCCCGCTCTGTTGGTTTGCCTATCGTCCTAACCGACGATTTCGTTTTCCGAGAAGAACTGCGCAATCTCCCGCTCGGCTGTTTCAGGCGCATCGGAGCCGTGAACGGAATTCTCTCCAATGGATCTTGCGTGGATCTTACGGATCGTTCCCTCGGCAGCCTTTGCCGGATCGGTGGCTCCCATAACATCACGGTAGCGCGCAATAGCGTTCTCACCTTCGAGGACTTGCACAACAACGGGACCCGAGATCATGAAGTCTACAAGTTCGCGAAAGAAGGGTCTTTCGCGGTGCACCGCATAGAATTTCTCCGCCTGATCGCGCGAAATACGTATGCGTTTCTGCGCGACAATGCGCAGCGCGGACTTCTCGATGATGGCGTTGATTGCGCCGGTCAAATTGCGTTCGGTCGCATCGGGTTTGATAATTGAAAAGGTACGTTCAACCGCCATTCCTGCTGTCCTTCACTGGAACTAATAGGTGAGTTTAAGGGGTTTCATTGGCGAGGCCGGGTCGCGCGGCTTATACCGGGGGGCTTTTCGCGCGGCAAGTTCAGCCGTCAGAGGCGGGACCGCCGCACAGGAGGACAAAATGCTTGCCCGGTACCGCATGTTCGCCGGCTACAATGCCTGGTGTAACCAAAGGCTTTATGAAGCCGCTATGCAAATTTCCGATGCGGAATATCGCGCCGACCGTGGGGCATTTTTCCGCTCGCTTCACGGCACACTCAATCACTTGCTCGTCGGCGATCGTATCTGGATGCGGCGTTTTACCACCACGGGCGAACTGCCGCCGACCCTCGACGCGATCCTGTACGACGATTTCGCACAATTGCGCTCCGCGCGTCGCGCTGAGGATGAGCGCATCAGCGACTACATCTCAACCTTGTCCGAGGACGATCTCTCAAAAAAGATTCGTTATCGCACCTTTGTCAATCCGCAGGAAATCGAGCAGCCGCTGGCGCCAGCTCTCGACCACTTTTTCAACCATCAGACCCACCATCGCGGTCAGGCGCACGCGATCGTCAGCAGCACCCTTGGCAATGACCGGACACCAAGTTTTGATCTGATCATCTATCAGCGTCAGACCGGTGACGGTGCACTGCGGACGGTCGGATGATGCTTGCTACTGCACGTAGGTGCGTTGCACGTCCTGATTGGCGGTCTTCGGCGTCGGCTTCTTTTTCGGCGTTTTCTTCGTAGGACCGCTACTCGGCTTGGGTTGCTCGGGCGCCCGCTCGATGACTTTCAGCCGTCCATCGGCAAACGTGTAAATGCCCGGCCAAGGCCCATTGAGAAAAGTGAGAACGACTTTGCGCTCGCCTTTGTCGCCAGTACTTATTCCGACATTGCTTGGAACGCCCGCTCGTTGAACGGCCTGGCATTCGGTCATGCCAAGTGCGATGCCACCTGCAACCGGAGGCGTTGCCGGATCGAGCCTCTGCAGGCCGGACTCGGGAGTGGCCGAAGCCGTCGTTGCGGCAGGCGTCGGTGGGGCTGCCAGATCACCAGCAACTGAGCCGACTTCGCGATCGGCTGAGGAGGAGGCTTGCGGAGCCGCAGCCTCTGGCGCTTGCGCGGCAGCCGCGGTTGGTGGTGGCGCGCACCGGCCGTCGGCGCTTACGAGATCTTCCTGGCCGACCGGGCCTTGCGGCCCGAGACTGACGGTCGATGTAACCGGACGGGCCCAATCTGGTTTGCTGAAGACATCGACCGGCTTGGAGAACCAGCCGCCGTCGTTCTGGTCCTGAAGGATCTGCGCCGAGTTCTTGCAACCGCCGACGAGAAGGACGGCACTGCAAGCAAGCGCAAAAGTGACTGTGGCGCGGCAACGCGACAAAACGTCAGACCCCGAAATAACCTGATTGCGTGTCCCTTAGAACGTATTTTGCGTCATCATGATGGCACGCCGCAAGCCTTGGTCGTTCAGAGGGTTACTAGGTCACTGCCCTCCTCGTGCATTGGCCGACCAAACCGCAAGGCGGAGGCCGACCCCTCTCAGGCTTTTTTCGCCCAGCGGCCCAGCTCATCCGCTTGCCAGTACGTCGCGTCAAAACCTTTTGCTTTGGCGTCGGACCAGTGACTGCGTGCGGCTGCAACAGCTTCTTCGTCGTCGCCATCGAACAGAAGGACGATCCGCTGATAACTGCCGATATCCGTGGGCATGGGCGCGCGATCTACAAGAAACCGCACGGTCGCGCCGTTCGGATTGCCGTCATTCGGTGTCAACAGAATTGGCTGCTGTACGGCTTCCTGCTCTCGCCAGGTGCCATGGGGCAGAAAGCCATCATCGCGATAGGTCCACAGATGTGCATCAAGTGCCTCGATCCTTTCTTCGGAGGAAGCCTGGACCACCGCCTTCCAGCCGCGCTGCAGCGATCTTTCCAGCAGCGTGGGCAGCACGTTTTCGAGCTTCTGACCTTGCAGGTGATAAAATAGAATTTCGGTCATGGCGCCCCAGGCCGGCGACTACTTTTCATAGTAATCCGCAACCAGCCGGTCGAGAAGACGAACGCCCCAGCCGGAACCCCAGCTCTTATTGATATCCGTTTGACGGGAGTCAAACCCCGTGCCGGCGATATCGAGATGGGCCCACGGTATCTTGTCGTCGACGAAGCGCTTGATGAATTGCGCCGCGGTAATCGCACCGCCCCAGCGGCTGCCGCCGGTATTCTTCATGTCAGCAAACTTCGAGTCGATCATCTTGTCGTATTCGGGCGCGAGCGGCATTCGCCAGACCAGTTCGCCTGTTTCGGTTCCTGCTTTCGTCAGGCGTTCGGCGAGTTGGTCGTTATTTGAAAACATGCCGGCATACTCCTGGCCGAGCGCGACGATGATTGCACCCGTGAGAGTTGCCAAATCCACCATGAATTTCGGTTTGAACCGTTGGGCCGCATACCAGATCACGTCGGCTAGAACGAGCCGGCCTTCGGCGTCGGTATTGATGATCTCGATCGTCTGGCCTGACATTGACTTGACGATGTCGCCGGGTCGTTGCGCATTGCCGTCCGGCATATTTTCGACAAGGCCGACGATTCCAACGGCATTCACGCGTGCCTTGCGGGCGGCAAGTGCGTGCATCAGGCCGACGACGCAGGCCGCGCCCGCCATATCGCCTTTCATGTCCTCCATGCTGGCGGCCGGCTTGATCGAAATGCCGCCTGTATCGAAGCAAACGCCCTTGCCGATGAATGCAACCGGCGCCTCGCCCGCCTTCCCGCCATTCCAGCGCATCACGACCACGCGGCTCTCGCGCCTCGACCCCTGACCGACGCCCAGCAGCGCGTTCATGCCGAGCTTCTTCATGGCCTTCACATCGAGAACTTCGACTCCGACACGCAGCTTTTTCAACACCGCTGTGCGGCGTGCGAATTCTTCGGGATAAAGGATGTTGGCCGGCTCATTTACGAGGTCACGGGCCAGTACGACGCCATCGGCAACTGCCGTACGCGTCTCATAGGCCCTGCGCACCGCGGCAGCGTCAGCTACTGCAATCGTCAAGTTGCGGACAGCAGGCGCCCTCTCATCGTCCTTACGTTTCGTCTTGTAGCGATCGAACGCATAAATACGCAGGCGCGCACCCAGCGTGAGGTCTGCAGCCTGCTCCGCCTTTATCGCGCCTCCCGGCAATTCGGCGAACACGCTCGCATCGGTTGCCGCATTTGGGAGATTGCCGACGGCGGTTCCCCCGAGGCGAATGAAGTCTTTCGCCGTGAGTTCGGAAGCATTTCCCACCCCAATCACGATCAGCCGCCCGGCCTTGAGGCTGGCGGGCATGATCAGATCCAGGGCTGCGCCTTTTTTTCCGGAAAACCGCTCAGACTTGGCTGCCCGGAATACGAGGTCCGCCGCGTCGCCCAATGCTTTACGGGTCGCTGCACCAAATTTCAGGCCCTCGCCGCAGAAAGCGACCAAAACGCCCTTTTGCGGGGCGCTAAAAGGGCCAAAGTCGAGCTTGAGGGCATTGGGCATTGAAAAATATCCTTTTCTGGCAAGGAACCGGGCGGGCGTGCCCGCCCATATGGCGCGACCAAGGGGAAGGTGCAAAGCCGGATGGCCAGATTTGGGCGTCTTTCCTCGCTCTTTAGGCCTTTTTGCACATCACATGGTGGGAAAGTTACGGGTATTTTCATACCTTTGCGGTGTTCCTTGACCATTTGCGTAAGTGTTGCCGCAGGGGAACGATTTACATTTTATTGTGCATGTTCAACGGGTTTGCCTTTGACCGGCCATTTTGTCGGGCGATCAAGGTACATCTGACGGGGGTTGAGTTTTAAGCTGAAAGCGCTTCGCGCCTGCTGGGGAAGCTGCGCGCGGGGTCCGGTTTGTGCCGGATCAGGGGACGATGTTTCGGATGGGGTCCATCAGCGAATATATTTTGCGCACCACATTGAGTGCGTTCCTGATCGTGCTTGTCAGTTTGACGGCCGTGATCTGGGTAACGCAGGCGTTGCGCGACATCGACATCATGACGAGCCAGGGGCAGACCATCCTTGTCTTCGTCGGCATCACCGGTCTGATCATACCCCTTCTGGTGCTCGTGATTGCGCCGATCGCATTGCTGATCGCGGTCGCTCACGTGCTCAACAAGATGTCCAACGATTCCGAAATCATCGTTATGAACGCGGCTGGCATGTCGCCGTGGATTCTATTTCGCGCGTTCATGGCTGCCGCGGTCGTGGTGTCCCTCCTGGTTGGCGCGATCAGCGCTTATTTCGCACCGAAGGGTCTTCGCATGCTGCGTGACTGGCTGACAGAGGTCCGCGCGAATGTCGTGAGCAGCATCGTTCAGCCGGGACGATTTACGACAATCGAAAACGGAGTGACCATCCATATCCGTGAGCGGCGGCCAAATGGACAGCTGGCTGGAATATTTCTCGACGATCGCCGAAATCCATTCGAGCGCATTACGGTTCTTTCGGAAATCGGCGAACTGCTCGACAACGAAAGTGGCACCTATCTGGTCCTTCAGAAAGGTGTCGTCCAGCGCCATGAGACCGGGCAGCGCGACCCCGCGATGGTCATATTCGACCGTTACGCCTTTGACCTGTCGCAATTCGCTGGCGGCGCGCAATCGGTGAAATATTCAATCCGCGAACGCTATCTCTGGCAGCTGCTGTTTCCTGATCCGAAGGATCAATTTTACGTCGAGCAGCCGGGTCAATTCCGCGCGGAACTGCATGACCGATTGATGGCGCCACTCTATCCACTGGCTTTCGTTGTGATCGCCTATGCCTATCTCGGCGCGCCTCGAACTACTCGCCAGAGCCGGACATTGTCGATGCTTGGCGCGGTTGGCGGCGTGGCAGTTCTGCGCCTGATCGGATTTGTATCTACGGTCTTCGGCGCGACGGTGCCCTGGGTGCTTTCGTTGCAGTACCTTGCGCTGGCGATCGCATTCGGCGCAGGGCTCTATGTTATACGCCGCGGTGTAATCATTGAGCCACCTGCTTTCATAACCGACTGGATCGCTGCCCTTACCGAGCGCATGGGCCAGCGTTTTGCCGCGTCCTGATAGCCATGCCGATTATCACAGGAACACTCGCCCGTTACTTCGGATTGCGTTTCATAAACGCAGTCCTGGTGGTTTTTATCGGCATATTCGCGCTGGTCGCTCTCGTCGATTACATCGAGATGATGCGGCGTGCGGGCGACATTCCAAACGTGTCGGCGATGCTTGTCGCGAAGACTTCGCTGTATCGCGTACCGCAAGTCGTCGAGCGTATCCTGCCATTCTGTATTCTGATCGGTGCGATGTCCTGCTACCTCAATTTGTCGCGCCGTCTCGAGCTGGTCGTTGCCCGTTCAGCCGGTTTGTCTGTCTGGCAATTCGTCACGCCGGCCGTCTTGATAGCCTTTGTCATCGGTATTGCCGCCACGGCTATCTACAATCCCGTATCCGCCATCTTGCAGGAACGTTCGAAACGCTTCGAGGCCGAGCTGTTTGGACAGACGGTAAACGCACTCAACAGAAAAGGCGGCACGTTCTGGCTCAGTCAACGCACCGACGAGGGACAGGCCATCATCAATGCGGTTGCCAGCCGCGACCAGGGCATCAATCTCAATGGTGTCTCAATTTTTCTGTTCGACAATGATGGGCGCTTCAAACAGCGCATCGAAGCGCGCGCCGCCCTCCTGGTAGCCGGCGCCTGGGTTTTACGTGACGCCCGCGTTTATGGGCTTGGCGTCCTCCCCGCCATCCAGCCGGAATATCGGCTCAAAACCAGCCTGACGCCCGAACAGGTTCGCGAAAGCTTTGCAACCCCCGAAACCGTCCCGTTTTGGGAACTTCCGTTGTATATCCAGATCGCGGAGCACGCCGGGCTTGTAGCGGCAGGCTATAGATTGCAGTTTCAAAAGCTTTTGGCGCGCCCGTTTTTGCTTGCCGCGATGGTTCTTCTTGCTGCAGCGGTAAGTCTACGTTTCTTCCGCTTTGGCGGCATCCAAAAGATGATCTTAAGCGGAATTGCAGCCGGGTTTTTGCTTTACGTTTTGTCGAAAGTGACTGAAGATTTGAGCAAAGCCGAGCTGATGCATCCGGTGGCAGCAGCTTGGTTGCCCGCTCTCGTCGGCGGCGTCACGGGATTTATTGCGTTGTTGTATCAGGAGGACGGATGATGGCGGGGCTTGCTAGCGCTCGCCCATCAGCACCGCGGCCATATGGCCGTGGCGTCGTGATTCTTGCGGCCGTTCTCAGCCTCCTGGCTTTGGACGGACTGGTCGCGCTTGCCCCGGCGACTGCGCAGCAATTGCAATTTCCGCAGCGCCCGCCGCCGCCGAAAAAGTCGAAGATCGCCCTGGAGCGCGAGAAGTCCGGACAGAAGCAGATGCTCGTTCAGGCGAACGAGATCAACTACGACTACACCAACAGCCGCGTTGCCGCGGTTGGCAACGTGCAAATCTACTATGGCGGATCGACCCTCGAAGCAAACCGCGTCGTCTACGATCAAAAAACAAAGCGGTTGCACGCCGAAGGCAATGTCCGGTTAACGGAAGAAGACGGCAAGGTCACTTACGGCGAGATCATGGATCTGTCGGACGACTACCGTGACGGATTCGTAGATTCGCTGCGACTGGACGCGCCCGATCAAACGCGCATGGCGGCCACCCGTGCCGAGCGATCAAGCGGCAACTTTACGGTCTTTCACAACGGGGTCTACACCGCTTGCGCGCCATGCAAGGACGACCCGAGGAAGCCGCCTTTGTGGCAGGTCAAAGCCGCGCGCATCATCCACGATCAAGCCGAAAAGATGATCTATTTTGAGGACGCACGGCTCGAATTTTTCGGCAAGCCTCTTGCCTGGCTGCCATACTTTTCAGCACCCGATCCGACCGTGAAGCGTAAGACCGGCCTCCTGATGCCGACGCTGTCCTCGAGCTCCATCTACGGCGCTGCGATTGAAATACCTTATTACTGGGCGCTCGCGCCGGACTATGACGCGACGTTTGCGCCAATGATTACAACGAAACAGGGACCCCTGCTGCAGGGCGAGTTCCGTCAGCGTTTGATCAACGGCGCCTATTCGATACGCGCGGCCGGCATATATCAACTCGACAAGGACTATTTCATCCGCGACAACGGAACGACAACGCCTGGATTCCGGGATTGGCGCGGAAGCGTGGAGAGCACCGGATTATTTGCGCTCAACAACAAATGGGTATGGGGTTGGGATGCAGCAATGTTGTCCGACCGCACATTCCTGCAAGACTACAATCCTCACCTGTCGAAGTACCGCACAACCGATCCATTTCAAAATCCTCAAAGCGAGGCAGTCTCGCAGCTTTATCTCGCGGGAAAAGGTAACCGCAGCTATTTTGACGCGCGAACGATTTACTATCTCGGATTTTCGGAAGCCGATGCGCAAAGTCAGATTCCGATTATCCATCCGGTGATTGATTACAACTACGTCTTTGATCGTCCGATTCTGGGTGGCGAGCTGGGCTATAGGCTGAATTTCACCAGCCTGAGCCGCCAAGAAGCGAATTTCGATCCGATCACGCAGAGCGCACTCACTAACGGCACTTGTACGCAGACGGCTGACCCGGCGATCAAGACCACAGCAAGCTGTCTGCTCCGTGGCGTGCCCGGAACCTACAGTCGTTTTTCGGCTGAAACACACTGGCGGCGCAGCATCACCGACCCGTTTGGGCAAGTGTTTACGCCTTTTGCTTCTGTGCGGGTCGATACAGCGTCGATGCAGATCAAGAACGATCCCGGAGTTGCAAATTATATCGATACTGGTGAAAGCAACCTCGTGAGGGCGATGCCCACGGTCGGCGTTGAATACCGCTACCCATTTATCAATGTGCAGTCCTGGGGCACCCAGACAGTGGAGCCGATCGCGCAGGTAATCGTGCGTCCCAACGAGCCACAGATCGGCCGTTGGCCCAACGAAGATGCGCAAAGTCTCATTTTTGACGACAGCAACCTGTTCCGCGTCGACAAGTTTTCCGGCTGGGATCGTGTCGAAGGCGGTAGCCGCGCGAATTACGGGATGCAGTATACGGCGCAGATCAATCAAGGCGGATTTATCAACGCCCTGTTCGGTCAATCGTACAGCCTGTTCGGGCAGAATTCATTCGCCGTGGGCGGCACGACCAACACCGGACTCGATACAGGTCTTGATACCACGAGATCGGATTATGTAGCGCGCGTATCGTATCAACCGAACAGCACCTACATGTTCACGTCACGCTTCCGCTTCGACAACGATACTTTCAAAGTCCAGCGGACCGAACTGGAGGCGCGTGCGAACTTCGATCGTTGGTCGGGCAGCTTGCTTTACGGTGATTATGCTGCCCAGCCGGAACTCGGCTTTCTCGATCGACGGCAAGGCATCCTGGGAACCGGTCTGGTCAAACTGGACGCCAACTGGGTGTTGCTGGGTTCTGCCCGATACGACATCAATGTCGGGAAATTTGATCAGACCCGTGTCGGATTGGGCTATATCGACGATTGTCTAATTTTGGGTTTGAACTACGTTACAAATTATACCTACAGCGGAAACGTGGCTGCAAATCATACGGTCATGTTGCAGTTGAGCCTGCGGACTTTGGGCGGCACGTCGGTAAGCCAAGCGGTGGGCCGGCCGACATCGAACTGACGACCGCCCTGGACAATCGGAGCTTACGCGTCTCGATGCCGAAGATATTGATATCGTATCACCGATGGCTTGTCGGTGTGATACTCGTCGGAGTTCTTGCTGTGTCTGTGTCTGCGTCGGCGACAGCGCAGGTCGTGGTTGTGGCCAATGGCTCTCCCATAACTGAATATGACATCCAGCAGCGCATGAAATTGGTGGCGACCGCATCACACAAAAATGCGACACGCCAGGAGATCATCAACGATCTGATTGATGATCGGCTCAAGATATCAAAGGCCAAATATTACGGCCTGGAAATCAGCGATTCCGATATAGAAAGCACCTTTGAAAGCATGGCGACGCGGCAACACGTCACCGTACAGCAGTTTACTCAGGTGCTGGAACGCGCGGGGATTTCGCCAAACACCGTGAAGGCGCGCATCCGGGCTGATCTCACCTGGCAGCAATTGATCCGCGGAAAGTTCAGTGCATCGCTGCAGGTAGGCGATAGCGACATTGCCAATGCCTTGAAAAGCAAGAGCGAAAGCGAAGCGCCCGCTGTCGGTTACATCTACACCCTCTATCCCGTCACGATCGTGGTACCGCGCGGCGCAAACGAAAGCACGATATCGGCCAAACGCAATATGGCGGACAATCTACGCAATCGCTTTGTCTCCTGTAACGAAGGGCTGTCCATGGCCCGTGCCTTGCGAGACGTGGCCGTGCGGGAGCCACTTACGCGCAGTTCGGCCGATCTGACTCCGCAGTTGCGCGAACTTCTTGGAAACATCGAAGTCGGACATCTGACTGCGCCGGAACTGACTGCGCAGGGGCTGCAAATGTTCGCCGTCTGCAGCAAGAAAGAAACGACAACGGAGTCTCCGCTGAAGCGGGAAGTACGCGAGCAAATTTTTACCAAGCGATTTGAATCCGAGTCAAAAAAGTATCTTGAGGAGATTCGCAAGTCGGCGATGATCGAGTACAAGACCAGGAAATGAGCGAACCAGCCGCCCTTCCACTTGCGCTGACGCTAGGCGAACCGGCGGGCATCGGCCCGGATTTGACAATTCGAATCTGGCGGCGGCGTGAGGAACTCCGACTGCCTCCATTTTATCTCATCGGAGACGCCGCTTTCATACGCGATCGTGCTCGCCTGCTCGGACTCGAAATTCCTTTAGACGTTGTAAAACCGGCGCAGGCAGCCGAAACATTCTCCCGTGCTCTGCCGGTCGTGCAGCTTGAAATTCCGGTGACTGCCTTGCCCGGCAGACCCGACACTTCGAGCGCGCCGGCTGCTGTCGCCTCCATTCGGCGCGCAGTCACCGATGTGCTCGCAGGTCAGGCCTCCGGCATTGTCACTAATCCCGTCGCAAAGAACGTGCTCTATCGCTCTGGTTTTGCCGAACCGGGCCATACGGAATTTCTCGCCAAGCTGGCGCAGGAAGCGACCGGCAAATCCATAAGGCCGGTCATGATGCTTTGGTCGCCGGAACTCGCCGTCGTACCGGTGACAATTCATCTGCCGCTCAGAAATGTATTTTCACACCTGACCCGCGAATTGGTCGTTGAAACCGGCCGCATCACCGCCCGCGACCTGGCCGCACGATTCGGCATTGTCCGTCCGCGCCTC
Organism: Pseudolabrys sp.; assembly: GCA_036557605.1. Classification (GTDB taxonomy): domain Bacteria; phylum Pseudomonadota; class Alphaproteobacteria; order Rhizobiales; family Xanthobacteraceae; genus Pseudolabrys. Next base: position 82,265 of record DATBHE010000113.1, on the reverse strand, counting down.
GCAGTCGCGGGGTTAAATCCGCATGCGGGGGAAGATGGCGCACTCGGCGAAGAGGACGCAACGATCGTCGCGCCCGCAGTCGAGCAACTGCGCGCTGAGGGGGTTGATGCCGTCGGTCCGCTCCCGGCAGATAGCCTCTTTCACGAGCAGGCGCGCGCTGCATATGACGTGGCGCTCTGCATGTATCATGACCAGGCATTGATCCCGATCAAGACACTCGCGTTCGATCATGCGGTAAATGTGACGCTTGGACTGCCATTTGTGCGCACGTCTCCCGATCACGGGACTGCCTTCGATATTGCCGGCAAGCCCACTGCGGATCCTTCGAGCCTGGTCGCGGCGCTCTCACTGGCCGCGCGCCTTTCGGCCACCACGCCGGCGCTGGTGCCTGCAAAATAATGCCGCAGCTTGACGACCTGCCGCCACTGCGCGAGGTCATTCGCCGGCACGGCCTGACACCGAAAAAATCGCTTGGCCAAAATTTCCTGTTTGATCTCAATCTCACTGCGCGGATTGCCCGTGCAGCCGAGCCGCTTGAAAACATTACGGTCGTGGAAATCGGTCCGGGACCCGGCGCGCTTACGCGCGCGCTTCTCGCACTCGGTGCCCGGCGGGTTGTTGCGATCGAACGTGATACGCGCGCCCTCGCCGCCCTTGCCGAAATCGCCGAACGCTATCCGGGGCGTCTCGATATTGTTGCCGGCGACGCGCTCGAAATCGATCCTCGTGAACAGCTGGGGCCCGAGCGCGCACGCGTCGTTGCAAATCTTCCTTACAATATCGCAACGCCGCTTCTCATCGGCTGGCTTACCGCTGAGCCATGGCCGCCATGGTATGATTCCCTCGTTTTGATGTTCCAGCGCGAAGTCGCGGAACGAATCGTCGCCACTCCGGGCAACAAGTCTTATGGACGACTTTCCGTCCTTGCCGGATGGCGGACCGAAGCAAAGATTCTTTTTGATGTCGCGCGATCCGCGTTCATACCTTCACCCAAGGTCACGTCATCTGTTGTCCGCTTGACGCCCAAGCCGCTGCCGCTTGCTTGCGACGCCAGGACCCTGCAACGCGTGACGGAGGCGGCATTCGGGCAGCGGCGAAAAATGCTGCGGCAAAGCCTGAAGAAACTTGGAGTGGATCCAAATGCCCTCCTTGACCAAGCTGGCATCGAACCAACAGCGCGCGCCGAGGAAATTCCCGTTGATGGATTCGTGGCACTGACGAATATTTTGGCTGGGCAGACAAAGACCCGCGTGTAGACTCCGCCCATGCAAATGCACCGCCAGTCATTGCGCGCCTACGGCGAGCCATTGTGTGAAACCGTCGTTGAAGTGCCACGACCGCAGGGGACCGAAGTTCTTGTGCGGGTCGAGCGCTGCGGTGTCTGCCATTCCGACCTGCACATGCAGGATGGCTTCTTTTCGCTGGGTGAAGGCAGAAAGCTCGACGTGCGTGCGGGACGCGCTCTGCCCTTCACACTTGGTCACGAGATTGCCGGCGTTGTTGCAAGCATCGGACCGGATGCCGACGCCAAGCCGGGCGCCAAAGTCGCGGTCTATCCGTGGATCGGCTGCGGTCAATGCGCCGCGTGCAAGATCGGCGACGAGAATATCTGCGCCGCTCCACGTCACCTGGGAATTACGGTCGACGGCGGCTTTGCGACGCATGTTCTTGTGCCACACCCTCGCTACCTGATCGACTATGCACCGCTCTCGGCAGCTTTCGCCGGCGCCTTGATGTGCTCCGGACTCAGCGCCTATGCCGCGCTGAAGCGGCTTGCCGACAGGGCGCGACGCGCACCGCCTCTTCTGGTTGGTCTTGGCGGAGTGGGATTGATGGGCCTCGCGCTCGCGCGAGCAATGTATGGGGCGGCGCCTTTTGTCGCCGATATCGATATCAAAAAGCGCGATGCTGCACTTGCGGCCGGCGCCGCAGGTGCTTTCGATCCATCCGATCCAGACGCCCGCAAAGCGCTGGTTAGGGCGAGCGGCGGGATTTATGCCGTCTGCGATTTTGCCGGTTCGGATTCTTCCCTGAATTTCGCCACGGGCGTGCTGGCTAAAGGCGGCAAGATTGTCGTCACTGGGTTGATCGGCGGCGCCTATTCGACGGCCGTCGCGATGTTTCCGCTCAAGGCAATGACAATCGAAGGCACTATGACCGGAACCCTGTCCGAAGCACACGAATTGATGGATCTGGTGCGCCGACACGAAATCAAGCCCCCACCGATTGCCGAACGGCCGCTGCGCGATGCATCGCCGACGCTCGACGACCTCCGCGCCGGAAAGATTGTCGGCCGAGTTGTGCTGCGGCCCTAAAGTTTTGCCTGCAAATTCCGTACGAAGTCGGAAAGTCCCGGCTGGCGCTCACGCCTGAGTCGTTCAGCAGCAAGGATCGCCGTCACATCACTGAAGGCCTGATCGAGTTCGTGGTTAATGACGACGTAGTCATACTCTGCCCAATGACTCATCTCGTCTGCGGCCTTCGCCATCCGGCGATGGATCGTTTCATAGTCGTCCTGCGCACGTCGGTGCAGCCGTCGCTCAAGTTCGGGAATTGATGGCGGAAGAACGAATATGCTTACGAGATCTTTCGGCGCTTTTTCGCGCAGTTGCTGGGTACCTTGCCAATCGACGTCGAAAAGCACGTCTCGACCCGCAGCGAGAGCCTCCATCACCGGTTTTTTCGGTGTGCCATAATAATTGTCGAACACTTCGGCCCATTCCAGCAGCTCATTCGCTTCGGCAAGCGTGTCGAACTGTTTGCGATTCATGAAATGATAGTCGCGTCCATCCTTTTCACCGGGACGCATCTTGCGTGTTGTTACCGACACCGAGAGCATCACGTTCTTGTCGTTGTCGAGCAGTTTCCGCGACAACGTGGTCTTTCCTGCGCCCGAGGGCGACGACAGCACCAGCATGACGCCGCGCCGCACGACGATATTCGGCCGAGCCACCATCGCTGGGTCACTCCAGATTCTGCACCTGCTCACGAAACTGCTCGACCACGCTCTTGAGCTCAAGCCCGATGTTCGTGAGCTCCAAATCGTTGGCTTTAGCGGTCAACGTATTCGATTCGCGGTGAAGTTCCTGGGCCAGAAAATCGAGCTTGCGGCCGATTGGACCGCCGTCCGAAAGAAGCTTTTTCGCCTGCGACACGTGCGAGGCCAGCCTATCCAATTCCTCACGAATATCGGCTTTGGCAGCGAGCAAAACGGCTTCCTGATAGAGGCGGTCTGAATCGAACCGCTCGGTAGCAGCGAGCAATGCTGCAACCTGCTCGGCAAGACGCGCCTTGATGGCTTCCGGTTTGCGGCCGGGAGCGTTCTCCGCTCGCGCCGCTAGCGATGCAATTTCATCAAGCCGGGCCAAAAGCACGCGCTCTAAGGTCGCTCCTTCCGCCTGGCGCATGTTGACTAATGCCGTCAAAGCCTGATCAAAGCCCCCTACGATTGCGGCTTCGGCCGCGCGGTGGTCCTCCTCAGACTCGTCCTCCTCGGTCACTTCAATAACGCCTTTGAGCGATAAAATTCCATCAAGTGTTGGCGGCGCGGCTTCCACTTTTCCTGAAAGACCTTTGATCGTCGAAAGCACCGCTCCGAGCACAGGCTCATTCACTTTCACAGTAGGTTGCGTGCCTTTGCGTTCGACGGTGAGGTTGGCATAGACCGTGCCACGCGAAAGTTTTTCGGTGCCACGAATTCGTGACGGCACCTCGACCGCGTCCCAACTCCCCGGCAGGCGGAAGCGAATGTCCAGGCCTTTGGCATTCACCGATTTGATTTCCCAGGCCCACGCATAGGCGCCTGTGACGCCATGGCTGCGAGCAAATCCCGTCATGCTCGACAGAGCCATGGCTTCAAGGTCTCGCGTTGATACTTCGTCGAAAGTGCGGCGACCTTAGCCGCGGGAACCGGACGTCACAAGGGCACGCGTCACGGCTTGCTGCCGTTCTGTCCGCCGGTAACATGTTCAATTCCGCGCAATCGCGCGACATTTTTTTGGTGCTCAGCGTAGTTGTCAGAGAACAGGTGCCCGCCGCTGCCATCGGCAACGAAGTAAAGCTCTTTGGTCCGTGCCGGATTTGCAGCTGCCTCCAGCGAAGCCCGCCCTGGATTGGCGATAGGTCCCGGTGGCAGGCCGTCAATCACATAAGTGTTGTACGGCGTTGGCTGCTCGATTTCGCTTTTCAGAATTGGACGTCCGAGCGAGCCTTTGCCGCCGGTCAATCCATAAATAATCGTCGGATCGGACTGCAATCGCATTCTCGTCTTGAGCCGGTTAACGAACACCGCCGCGACCCGTGTGCGCTCTTCCGGGCGCCCCGTCTCTTTTTCGATGATCGAGGCGAGCGTCACCAGTTGTTCCGGCGTTTTCACCGGCAAGTCCGACATTCGATGCTCCCAAACATCTTGCAGTACGCGCCGGTGCGCCTGCTGCATGCGCTGAATGACCTGCTCGCGGGTCATTCCGCGTGTGAATCGGTACGTTTCCGGCAGCAGAGTTCCCTCGCGCGGAATCTCCTTTATCTGTCCGGTCAGCGCAGTGTTCTCCAGAAGTCGCGCAACGATCTGCTCGGATGTGAGGCCTTCAGGGACAGTGAAGGCGTGCTGCACCACTTTGCCTTCGGTAATCGTTTCAACGACATCGGCGATGCTGGCATGTTTACTGAATTGGTATTCACCATACTTGAGTTCGCCGCGAGCCTTCAAAGCAATGACGGCTCCCATGAAAATGTAAGGTTGGTCAATCACGCCCTCGCGTTGCAGTACATCGGCAATGTCCCGGGTACCGAGTCCGCGCGGAATATTGACCATTTTGTCCTCGGCCAGCGGACCCGGCGCGTCAAACCGCTGCTTGCCGAAAAACAACGCTGCTCCCACGGCGACGGAGATCACGATCAGGATCGTGAAGATTGCATTTCCGACGACGACGACCGGATGCCTTGCTCGGGTGGACCGGCGGCCTGGCATCGGTACGCGTTCAGGCTCAAGAGCGGCGCGTGGGCTGCGCGGCACAGGTGGCTTGCTGGTCGTCAGCCCGCTGCCGTCCACCCCCGGCGGTAGATTGGAATTCACCTAGCCCACTCCACCTGTCACCACCGCCACTTTGTTCCCGATATCGGCTCCCTCCGACGATCGGAGGAGCATCACGGATTCGGCACGTTAAAAAAAATTATGGCGAAAGCTGGGGGGTTCTGTCGATGCCTTTTTCTAGTTCGCGTAACGCCGGAAGACCAGTGAGGCATTGGTGCCGCCAAATCCGAATGAATTCGAAAGCGTCGTGTCGACGTCCCGCTTGCGCATCTGGTGCGGCACCAGATCAATCGGTGTTTCGACGGACGGGCTATCGAGATTGATCGTCGGGGGAGCAACCTCGTCCCGGATCGCAAGGATTGAGAAGATCGCCTCCACCGCCCCTGCGGCACCAAGCAGGTGCCCGATGCAGGATTTGGTCGACGACATAGAGATACGGCCCACGGCATTGCCAACAAGCTTTTGCACCGCACCGAGCTCGATTTCATCACCGAGTGGAGTGGAAGTGCCGTGTGCGTTGATGTAGTCGATATCGCCTGCCGAAATACCGGCGCGATTGATCGCAGCGTTCATGCAACGTAACGCACCATCTCCGTCAGGCGCCGGCGCAGTAATATGATAGGCGTCACCGGACAACCCATAGCCGATCAATTCTGCGTAGATTTTGGCTCCGCGCGCCTTGGCATGATCGAGCGATTCCAACACGACGACGCCGGCCCCTTCCCCCATGACAAAACCATCGCGATCCTTGTCGTACGGGCGTGATGCGCGGGTTGGATCGTCGTTGAAATTGGTGGACAGCGCACGCAAGGCGGAAAAACCGGCAAGCGAGATGCGATTGACCGGCGACTCGGCGCCGCCCGCCAGCATGACCTCAGCATCGCCAAGCGCAACAAGTCTGGCCGCATCGCCAATCGCATGAGCGCCGGTCGAACATGCGGTGACGACGGCGTGATTTGGCCCTTTCAGGCCAAAGGTGATCGACACGAAGCCCGATGCAAGATTGATGATGCGACCGGGAATAAAGAACGGCGACACTCGGCGCGGACCTTTTTGCTGAAGCGCGATGGCCGTTTCGGCGATTCCTTCGATGCCGCCAATGCCGGAGCCGATCAGCACGCCGGTCGTCGTTTGCTGATCGTAGGTCTTCGGGTGCCAGCCGGCATCGTCGAGGGCCTGGCGAGCGGCGCACATCGCGAAGACGATGAATTCATCGACTTTGCGCTGCTCCTTCGGCTCCATCCATTGATCAGGGTTGTATGTCGCACTGCTGCCGTCGCCGCGCGGAATCACGCAGGCAATCTTGCAGGCAATGTCGGAGACATCGAAAGTGTCGATCTTCTTTGCGCCGCTCTCGCCTTTGAGTAGCCGCGCCCAAGTCGGCTCGACGCCGCAGCCCAGCGGCGTGACCATTCCCATCCCGGTGATGACGACACGTCTCATGGCCGGCTCCGAGCCAAACTATTGCCGCCGCTGCACTGCGTACAGCTGATAAGCCCTTGACGAGCGAACCAATCGAACAGCCCGGGCGCGCTCAGCTTTTAGCGTTCTTTTCGAGAAATTTGACCGCGTCGCCAACGGTAAGAATTGTTTCGGCGGCATCATCGGGAATCTCACAGCCGAACTCTTCTTCGAAGGCCATCACGAGCTCGACCGTGTCGAGACTGTCGGCGCCAAGATCGTCGATAAAGCTGGCTTGATCATTCACCTTGTCCGGCTCTACGCCCAGGTGCTCCACGACGATCTTTTTCACCCGCTCGCCAATGTCACTCATCGTTCCAACCTCGTGCTTAATAAATTGGGCTGCGATCCAGATTCAGTTCGCAACCATCGCGGTACGCCCTCGTCGCGGTTGACGGTGATGAGACGATCCCCAATTGCGGAACATTGCTCCGCGCTTAGCCGCCCCAGCCGGGCCGAAAGTCGGTTACCATACTTCAAATCCATTGACTAGCGTGTGGAAAGAAAGCGAGCAACCCCCGAAAACCGCACATTTCCACCGCCGGTCTTTTTTTGGACCGCACTCAGATCATCGCCATTCCGCCGTTAACATGGATCGTCTGCCCGTTGACGTACGCGGCTTCATTCGAGGCGAGAAAAACTGCGGCTGCTGCAACGTCGTCCGGAGTGCCGAGCTTGGCAGCCGGGATACGCGCAAGAATTACCTCGCGCTGTTTTTCATTGAGCCTGTCGGTCATGGCCGATGCGATGAGGCCGGGCGCGATACAATTGGCCGTAATGTTTCGCTTGGCGTATTCGGCAGCGACCGACTTGATCATTCCGACCATGCCGGCTTTGGAAGCGGTGTAGTTGCCCTGCCCGGGATTGCCCGTAAATCCGACAACCGACGAAATTCCGATCACCCGGCCCCAACGCCGGCGCATCATGCGCGACACCGCGGCGCGGGTCAGCCGAAACGTTGCAGTGAGATTCACGGCTATGACGGTGTCCCAATCCTCATCGCGCAACTGAACGAAGAGATTGTCTCGGTTGACGCCGGCATTCGCGACCAAGATATCAAGCTTTTCCATTTTTTCTTCAGCGTTCGGCACCAGTGCTTCGACGGCGCTTTTGTCCGCGAGATCGCAGGGCAGGATGAAGACACGTTCGCCAATTGCGTTTGCAAGACTTTCGAGCGCATCCTTGCGCGTTCCGGAAATGGCGACGGTTGCCCCTTGCGAATGCAGTGCGCGCGCGATTGCCCCGCCGATTGCACCGCTGGCACCGGTTACAAGCGCAGTCTTGCCCGTTAGATCGAACATTATGGATTCCTCCCCGCCTTGAAGGCGGCGACATCCTCCGGGCTGCCGATCGCATTAGTCGTGATGCCGTCGGCAAGCCGCTTGATCAGACCGCTCAGCACCTTCCCGGCACCCACCTCGTAAAAGCTGGAAACGCCGGCCCCTGCCATGAACACAATAGATTCGCGCCACCGAACCGTTCCGGTGACCTGCGCGACAAGACTGCGCACAATCTCTGCGGGCTCCTGGACAGGTCTCGCAAGTACATTCGCCACCACGGGGACAACCGGCGTTTTGACCGTCGTTTTCGCGAGCGCTCCAGCCATCACATCGGCCGCCGGTTGCATCAAGGCGCAATGGAAAGGCGCGGATACAGGCAATAGCATTGCACGCTTTGCACCTTTTGTTTTGGCAATTTCGACCGCGCGCTCGACCGCGGCCTTATTTCCCGAAACCACGACTTGTCCGGCCCCATTGTCATTTGCGGCCTGGCACACTTGGCCCTGTGCGGCCTCAGCCGCAACCGATGCGGCTGCATCGAATTCGAGCCCGATAAGCGCCGCCATGGCACCGACGCCAACGGGGACGGCCTTCTGCATGGCCTGACCGCGCGTGCGTAGCAAGCGCGCCGCGTCCGCTACAGTGAAGGCACCGGCTGCGGCCAGCGCGGAATATTCGCCAAGGGAATGGCCGGCAACGAACTGTGCGTCACGTGCGATGTCCAGCCCCGCCTCTGTCTCGAGCACCCGAACGACCGCGAGCGATACCGCCATTAGCGCAGGCTGCGCGTTTTCCGTAAGGGTGAGTGTATCAGCAGGCCCCTCGAAGATGACATCGCTGAGTTTGACGCCCAGTGCGGCATCAACCTCCTCGAAGATCTCCCGCGCGGAAGCAAAATTTGCGGCCAGGGCCTTGCCCATCCCGACAGTCTGACTGCCCTGCCCCGGAAAAACGAAAGCGACTGCCATGGCCCCCTGACGCTATTTGATTTCCCGCCTAAATCGGGCCGAGAGACACCGGGTCGGCATTCCTGTCAAGGTAAACCCCGGCGACCGCATGCCACTCTTTTCAATCCTTACGGTCCAGCAACAAGTCGTTTTGATCACGAGTGATGAGGCGTCAATTTGCAGATGCGCAAACGCGTCCAACAGCTGGAAGCGTCAAACCTTACATTTGCCGAAAAGAAAAAGCCGCGTGGCGAGGCCCGGCTGGTACGGCGCTCTACCCTGAGCTGAATTTATGGTTCACGCGACGCGTATAAGCCCATTTGCTTGCTTTTTTGGGAAAACCTCCTATAAACCACGCGCTCCATCGATCCTGGTTGGGAGCTGAACGGACGGCCTGATGGTCATATTCGACCAGCCGGCAGGGCCACTTGGCCCGGCGTCCCGTGCTTCCGCCTTCAGAGCATTCGAGCCTTTCCCGAAGGGCTCGAGGGGCTTGGCGCCGGGATCGAGGACAAGGACTTGAAACCAAGGGAAAGGCTTCCATGCCATTGTATGAACACGTCTATCTTGCGCGCCAGGATCTGAGCGCGCAGCAGGTTGAGGAATTGACCACGCAGCTGTCCGGCGTCATCGGGCAAATGGGCGGCAAGATCACCAAGAACGAATATTGGGGCCTGAAATCCCTCACATACCGGATCCGCAAGAACCGCAAGGCGCACATGACGCTGCTCAATGTCGACGCGCCGCCCGCTGCCCTCAGCGAGATTGAGCGCCAGGAACGTCTCAATGAAGACGTGCTGCGCTACCTCACGATCCGCGTTGACGAACATGAAGACGGTCCGTCTGCGATGATGCGCAAATCGGACCGCGACCGCGAGGAGCGCGGTGGACGTGGCGAACGCCGGCGTCGCGACGAGGGCGGCGACGACGTGGAAGGCCCCGACAGTAATGGAGGGGAGGAATAGGCCATGGCATTCGGAGCACAGGGCGGCGCGCGCCGTCCATTCTTTCGCCGCCGCAAGACATGTCCCTTCTCGGGCGCCAATGCACCGAAAATCGACTATAAGGACGTGAAGCTGCTGCAACGCTATGTTTCGGAACGCGGCAAGATCGTTCCGAGCCGCATCACCGCCGTTTCGGCGAAAAAGCAGCGTGAGCTGGCGCAAGCGATCAAACGCGCGCGCTTTCTCGGGCTGCTCCCTTATGTGATACAATAGATTTAAACAAGGCGCTCGGGCACACCGAGCGCCGATGGTTGGGACGGACCAGCTCCGTCTCTAACCGCTCGATGAGGAGCGGGACAGCTCGTGATGATGCAGTTTGCAATCATAGGAATCGGTGCCGGCGCCGCAGCAGCTCTGCTGTTTGCCTCGGTGACGTCCAGCGTTTGGCTGTCGATCCCGCTGTTCTATCTCGCGCCACTGCCAATCATGATCGCCGGGCTCGGCTGGAGCCATTGGGCCGCATTGACAGCGGCGCTCACCGGAGCGCTCGGCCTCGGTGCTGCTTTCGGCGTCGTCTTCCTGTTGGCGTTTGCAGCCGGGGCCGGTTTCCCAGCTTGGTGGCTTGGCTATCTCGCAATGCTCTCTCGCCCTGTTGCCGCTGGAAATAGCAGCGATCAAAGCGGCTCCTCATTCGAATGGTATCCCCCCGGAAGATTGGTCGTCTGGGCCGCGGCGTTGGGAGCTCTGGTTGTGATTGTCGCTATTCCCAATTTCGGCACAGATGCTGACAGTTTCCGCACCGGGTTGCGCGGTGTGCTCAATTCACTTCTGCAGGTCAAGAACAACGCGCCAAGCGACAGCACCGACCGGCTGATAGAACATCTGGTCACTGCGATACCTCTGGCGGCCGCGGCGCTCGCGACGATCGCCAATCTGCTCAATCTTTGGTTGGCGGCGCGCATCGTAAGATTCTCGGGCCGGCTGGCGCGCCCCTGGCCGCAGCTTTCATTCATGAGCTTTCCGCCCCTGGTAGGGGCCGTGCTCGCAATGGCGATCGGGGCCAGTTTCCTGGAAGGAATGGTCGGAATCGTCGGTAGCATTGTCGCGGCAAGTTTGCTTTTGGCCTACGGCGTACTCGGATTTGCAGTGCTGCACGTCATCACCCAAGGAATGAATGCGCGCACATTGGTGCTCAGCATCGTCTATGCCGGCGTGATTCTTTTCGGCTGGCCAATGCTTGCACTTTGCCTTCTCGGGCTCGTCGACACGGTCATTGGACTGCGCGGGCGCGTATTGGCCAAGCGTGGTCCCCCTTCCCCTTCCTGAACATGACAGCATTCGACTGATTCAAATCGAGGAGTAACAGCTATGGAAGTCATCTTGCTCGAGCGTGTCGGCAAACTCGGCCAAATGGGCGATGTTGTTCGCGTGAAAGACGGTTTTGCTCGCAATTTCCTGTTGCCGCGCGGCAAAGCACTCCGCGCAACTGCCGATAACAAAAAACGCTTCGAAGAAATGAAGGCCGAATTGCAGACCAAGAATCTCGAGCTGAAGGGCGAGGCTGGCAAACTTGCCAGCAAGCTCGATCGCAAGGCCTACGTTGTGCTTCGGCAGGCGAGCGAAAGTGGACAATTATTCGGCTCTGTGTCCACGCGTGACATTGCCGGTCTGCTCAATGCCGATGGTGCCAATGTTGGCCGATCGCAAATCGTACTCAATGCGCCCATCAAGACGATCGGCCAATACAAGGTGCCACTTGCGCTGCATCCGGAAGTCGAAGTTGCGATCACCGTCACGGTTGCACGCAGCGCCGATGAAGCCGAGCGCATTGCACGCGGCGAGGATGTGACGGTCCAGCGTACCGAGGCGGAAGAAGATGCGGCTGCCGCGGCCGCGGCCGCCGAGGCCATGTTCGATCCGGAGGCGGGAAAAACGCGCGATCGCGAACCGTCCGATGCCCACCCGACAGGATCTGAGGCAAAAAGCGACGAAGCCCCGGCGAAACCAACCAAGGGAGCCAAGGGAAACAAGGGAAAGAAGAAGGCCGAAGACGACGCCTAAAGAACCAGGCGCGCTACTCCGGCTTTTTACCGCTCTCGGCTGGCTTGGAATCGCCGGCCGCGGGCGTGCTCGCCCTGGCATCTCCGGATTTCGGCTCTGGTGCTAATATACCTAACGGCGGCCTGGGCTCTTCGCTGACAGCCTGTGGCTTTTTTTGTGTGCCCTTGGCGTCCTCAGGCCTGGCCGGTTTTTTCTTGGCTTCGGACCTCGCTTTATCGTCCCCTTTCGACGAGCGTCTCGCGGCACGCCCTCCGCCGGAAGGGCTGTCCATAGCCTTGAGGTAGCTGGCGATTGCCGACGCCGATTCCCGGCTGGCCGTATAGTGCTCGCGCAAAAAACCATCGAGACCAAAAAGTCCGCCCGATCTCGCCAAGCCTTGGGGCGATTTGTGACATGGGGAGCAATCGGAAGCGAAGAGCTGGGCTGCGCTCTTGCCTTTATCGAGGCTTTCCTGGGCAACTGCCCCAGCTGTCAGAGCCCAGGCGGCCAGACCGACGATTGGCCAACACAATGATTTCCTAAACATCACTCCTCCGCTCCTGCCCACCCACGACACAAACCCTGACCTTGATAGCGCATTCCAATGCGCTTGTGACCTGCACCGGTGCGGCAACCGCGATGCATCTGAAGGATTGCCGGTGCGGGGGAACTTTGATTAATTATCGCGGTCCGAACGTTTGCGCGTCCGCTGCGTTGAATTAGACGGGGCAATTGCTGGTTACAGCGCGCGGACTTGGGTGGTGGAGGCGGCCGATGGACCGGTTGCTTCAGTTTTTGCTTAGTCGATTTATCCGGCGGGGGACATTCAGGCTCACCACCTCGCGCGGCCGAACATTTACATGCGGTGATGGCACGGGAACGCCTGTGGCCGTGCGTTTTACCACCAGGGCTGCCGAGCTCGGAATTCTCCTGGATCCTGAACTCAAGTTTGGCGAAGCCTATATGGATGGCACGCTGGTCGTGGAAGAAGGCACGATCGCAGAAGTGCTTGCGATTGCGCTCGGGCAGCAAACCGAATTACCGGATTGGGCACGGCCGCAATGGCTCCTGCGCTATATCGGGCGGCGTCTCGCCCAATTCAATCCGCGCTCGCGCGCACGCCGTAATGTGGCGCATCATTATGATCTCGATGGCCGGCTCTACTCGCTCTTTCTGGACGCAGACCGGCAATATAGCTGCGGCTATTTCGAGACTCCGGACACCTCGCTTGACGACGCGCAACTGGCGAAGAAGCGTCATCTTGCTGCAAAGCTGAGATTGACCGGACAGCAGCACGTGCTGGACATCGGCTGCGGATGGGGCGGCCTCGGACTCTATCTCGCCGAATTTGGCAATGCCGACGTCACCGGGATCACTCTGTCGCAGGAGCAACACGCGATCGCAAACGAGCGCGCGGCGGAGAAAAATCTGAGCGAACGAGCCCGGTTCCTTTTGGAGGACTACCGCGACGTGGAAGGATCGTTCGATCGTATCGTTTCGGTGGGGATGTTTGAGCATGTTGGCGTCGGCCACTACGACACTTTCTTCAAAAAATGTGCGCGGCTCCTCGCCGATGATGGCGTGATGGTTCTGCATTCCATCGGTCGCTCGGAAGGGCCGAGCGTCACCAACCCCTGGATTGCCAAATACATCTTCCCGGGCGGCTACATCCCGGCGCTGTCCGAAGTCCTTCCCGAAATTGAGCGCGCCGGATTGTTGGTGACCGACATTGAAATCCTGCGCCTGCACTATGCTGAAACGCTGAAGGCGTGGCGTGAGCGATTTCTGGCCCACCGGGATGACGTCGAGCGCATATACGAACCCCGGTTCGGCCGGATGTGGGAATTTTATCTTGCGGCGTCGGAAATGTCGTTTCGCGAGCAGAATATGATGGTCATGCAGATCCAGCTGACCAAGCGGCAAGGTGTCGTGCCAATCACGCGCGACTATATCTCACAGGAAGAACGGCGCCTTGCTGCCGCTGAAAACAGCCGGCGGCCGCAGCTGCGTCTCGCCGGTGAATAGCTCCGCCAGCTCAGCCGAGCCGGTCGCGACGGTCAAGACAAAACCGCCCTTTCCCACCGCTCAATACAGCTTGTGAATTGCGGGATAACTGCCGAGCCAACGCGTTGCGGCCACAAAACGCGTGCTATGCCACAATTTCCGGGTAAGCACCGTCATCCATGGCACTCGCTGATTCGACAGCCCGCAAGCAGGCCGAAGAGCCTGCTCCGCTCTTCCGCTCCGCTCCGCACAACATCGAGGCGGAGCAGGCATTACTGGGCGCTATCCTGGTCAACAATGAAGCCTTCTATCGCGTTTCGGATTTTCTCGAGCCCGCACACTTTTTCGAACCGATCCATCAAAAGATCTATCAGATCGCGCGCGATCTGATCCGTGCCGGAAAGCTTGCAACGCCAGTCACGCTCAAGACATTCCTTGATGCCAATGTCGACATCGGCGGCCTCACTGTCAGTCAATATCTTGCCCGGCTCGCCGCCGAAGCGACGACGATCATCAACGCTGAGGACTATGGCCACACCGTCTACGATCTCTCGATCAGGCGAGCGCTGATCCAGGTCGGCGAGGACATGGTGAATGTCGCCTATGACGCGCCGGTGGACTTTTCACCGCGCAACCAGATCGAGGATGCCGAACGGCGATTGTATGAACTCGCGGAAACCGGCCGGTACGACGGTGGTTTTCAGCGGTTTGCGCAGGCCCTCACCACCGCGATCGACATGGCCGCGCACGCTTTCCAGCGCGACGGGAAATTGTCGGGCACCGCCACAGGGTTGGACGATCTCGATCGCATGATGGGGGGGCTGCAGCAGTCCGACCTGGTCATCCTGGCCGGCCGGCCAGGCATGGGCAAAACAGCGCTTGCAACGAATATCGGATACAACGTCGCCAAGGCTTGGCGCGGGGAGATCAAGCCCGATGGTCATACCGTGACCGTCAATGGCGGGATTGTCGGCTTCTTTTCCCTTGAAATGTCGGCCGAACAGCTCGCCACCCGTATCATTGCGGAGCAAACCGGAATCCCTTCCAACCAGATCAGGCGCGGCGGTATCACCGAAAGCGATTTCGAAAAAATCAAGGACTATTCAATCGAGCTGCAGCACATACCGCTATATGTCGACGAGACCGGCGGCCTTTCGGTCGCCCAACTGGCTGCCCGCGCGCGCAGGCTCAAACGCCAGCGCGGTCTGGACCTTCTGGTCATCGACTATCTGCAGCTTCTGCAGGGCTCGACCCGTCGCTCGGCCGAAAATCGCGTTCAGGAAATTACTGAAATCACTACCAAGCTCAAAGCTCTGGCGAAGGAACTTAACGTGCCGATTTTGGCGCTTTCGCAACTATCGCGTCAGGTCGAAAGCCGGGATGACAAACGGCCTCAACTGTCGGACCTGCGTGAATCTGGCTCGATCGAGCAGGATGCCGACGTGGTGTTGTTCGTCTATCGCGAGGAATACTACCACCAGATGCGCAAGCCATTGGAATCAAACCGGGACAAGTTTGCGGAATGGCTGGCTGAAGCGGACAAGGTGCACGGCAAGGCCGAGGTGATCATTGGCAAGCAGCGTCACGGGCCAACCGGCACAGTCGAATTGCAATTCGATGCGGCCGTCACCCGTTTCTCGTCGTTGGCGCGCGACACTCACTTACCGGACCGGGCCTGAAAACTGTCGGCAAGCCGGCATGGACGGCCAGGGCTTGGACGGGTAAACCCAAGTGCCATGGTCGACACCGCGCTGCCGTCTGATGTGCCATCGGAATCCGCGTCGGCCAAATCCGCGGACACCAAGGCCGCACCTGCGGGCGTCGGCGGCATTCTCACCATTAATCTTTCCGCTATTCAGGCGAACTGGGAGCTTATTGGTCGACAGGCCATGCCCGCCGAATGTGCCGCAGTAATCAAAGCCGATGGATACGGTTGCGGCATCGAGCCGGTTGCCCACGCTCTCACGCATGCGGGTTGCAAGACTTTCTTCGTTGCCGACATTGCTGAAGCCGCTCGTGTGCGCGCCATTGTATCAGGCGCCGAAATTTACGTGCTCAACGGCCTGCTTCCCACAACCGCGCCCGCCTTCGCGGATATCCACGCGCAACCGGTCATCGGCAGCCTTGTTGAACTTGCGGAGTGGGACGCATTTTGCTCCGCCAACCAGTGGCAAGGCGGAGCGGCGTTACATGTCGACACCGGTATGAACCGTCTGGGAGTTTCCGTCGAGGAAGCGGCCGCATTGGCACCCCGCATCCGTGCGGAAAATCACGGCATTACATTGCTGATGAGCCATCTCGCATGCGCCGAACAGCCTGAGCATCCGCTCAACCAGCATCAGATTCAGCTCTTCCGCGAAGTCCGCATGCTTTACCGGGGCATCCCGGGTTCGCTGGCCAACTCGTCCGGTATTTTTTTGGGCAATAGTGCGCACTGCGACATGGTGCGCCCCGGGGCAGCCCTGTTCGGCGTCAATCCGACGCCGGGTCGCCGCAACCCGATGCATCCGGTGATCGAACTGCAGGCGCGCGTCGTGCAGGTACGCACCGTGCCGAAGGGCGAAACGATTGGCTACAACGCGACCTGGACCGCCAAGCACGCGACACGCATTGCAATCGCCGCGGTCGGCTACGCCGACGGTTACCCGCGTGCGGCAAGCGCCTCCGACAGCGCTCCCGGCGCTTTCGCCGTTGTTGCCGGCCACCGTTGTCCCCTCGCTGGGCGCGTGTCCATGGATCTTCTGGCAGTCGACGTTTCCGCCTTGCCCGAAAATGCGGTCCGGCGAGGCGACCTGGTGACACTTATCGGGGCAAGTGTCGGGGTCGACGAACTTGCCGTGGCGGCAGGCACAATTGGCTACGAAGTGTTGGTGAACCTTGGACGGCGACACCACCGAATTTACCGGCAGGCATAGCCTTTAAGAAAGCCGCTAAATTAGGCCTTTTTTAAAATCTGTTCTTGTATTGTTCTCGCGGGCCCATTATCGTCTTTGGTTGTCGCAAACGATTCCTCAATGTCCAAACGCAGCCCCACCTTCGTCTGCCAGAACTGCGGTGCCGCCTTCAGCCGCTGGCAGGGCAAATGCGAGGCTTGCGGTGAATGGAACACGCTGAGTGAGGAAGGCACCGAACGCCGCGCCGGTCCGGGCCGCAAGCCAGGAAAGGGTCGACTGTTCGAGCTTCAGGGACTGGCCGGCGAGGCAAGCGACGCCCCCCGCCTGGCCTCGGGCATTGCCGAATTCGATCGCGTCACCGGGGGCGGCTTTGTGCGCGGCTCCGTGCTTCTGGTCGGCGGTGACCCGGGCATCGGAAAGTCAACTTTGCTTATTCAGACAGCCGCCGCATTAGCGCGGGCAGGTCATCGAGCGGTCTATATCTCGGGCGAGGAAGCTGTCGCACAGGTGCGTCTCAGGGCGGAACGTCTCGGCCTACGCGAAGCCCCGGTCGAGCTCGCGGCCGAAACCGCAATTGAAGACATCATAGCTACGCTTTCGGAGGGCAAGACAACACCGCGCCTGATTGTGGTCGACTCGATTCAAACCATGTGGACCGACACGATCGATTCAGCACCTGGCACCGTAACCCAGGTGCGCGGGAGTGCGCAGGCGCTCATCCGCTTTGCGAAGAGGACCGGCGCGGCGATCATCCTGGTCGGGCACGTTACCAAAGATGGTCAGATTGCAGGCCCGCGAGTCGTCGAGCACATGGTCGACGCGGTGCTGTCTTTTGAGGGCGAGGGATCGCACCAGTTCCGTATCCTTCGTGCAGTCAAGAACCGCTTCGGACCCACCGATGAAATCGGCGTATTCGAAATGACCGGGGCCGGCTTGCGCGAAGTCATTAACCCGTCCGAACTGTTTTTGTCCGAGCGCGATCTCGGCCAGCCAGGGACGGCTGTCTTTGCCGGCATTGAAGGAACACGGCCGCTGCTGGTTGAGATTCAGGCGCTTGTCGCTCCCACATCGCTCGGCACGCCCCGTCGTGCGGTCGTCGGCTGGGATCCGAGCCGTTTGTCGATGCTCCTCGCCGTGCTGGAGGCTCATTGCGGCGTGCGGCTGGGCGGGCACGATGTGTACCTCAATGTTGCCGGTGGCATGCGCATCCACGAGCCGGCTGGAGATCTGGCGGCAGCAGCGGCACTCGTTTCTTCGCTCGCAAATGCTCCCCTCCCCGCGGATGCTGTCTATTTCGGTGAAGTGTCGCTCTCGGGGGCGGTGCGTCCCGTTGCCCAAAGCGCTGCAAGGCTGAAGGAAGCGGCAAAGCTTGGATTCGGTCACGCCGTCGTGCCGGATACCGCGCGGACAGACGCAGCCGACTCCAACCTTAAGGTTACCGACATTGGCAACCTGGCCAGCCTCGTTGCCCAAATTGCCGCCCGTGGCAAAGCACCAAGGCTCATCAAAACTGGTGGACAAGACGGGTGACTGTCCGTCGCCGTCCCGCTATATACGGGGCGCGTAAAACCGGCATCGGCACTGCCTTCAGGTACCCAGCCGCCAGCGCAGAAATGGGCTAGAAATTAAGCACTTAAGGTCGACATTGCCGCCCGTGTCCGGAGCCGCTATGGCTGCCCGGGATTCGTCGCGTCTGCCCTGTGCCAAGCGCGACGGCAAAACGTTGAGCTTGCGGAGCGCCTAAGCAACCGATGCCGATCACACTGCTCGACATCATCCTGCTGGCGGTCATGTTGATCTCCGGACTGCTCGCCATGATCCGCGGCTTCATGCGGGAAATCCTCTCGATCGGTTCCTGGGGCATCGCCGCGCTGGTAACCTTGTATTCGTATTCGCGCCTGTTGCCGACGGCGAAGCAGTATTTCAACAGTGACATGGTCGCGGCGGGAGTCACTGCCGGGGGGATTTTTCTGGGCACTTTGCTCATCGTCTCGATCATCACTGCGCGCATTTCCGACATGGTGCTTGACAGCCGTGTCGGCGCTCTCGACCGCACGCTCGGCTTTCTTTTCGGTCTCGGGCGAGGCCTGATCATTGTCGTTGTTGCATTCCTCTTCTTCGCCTGGCTCGTCCCGGACCGCAGCCAGCCGGACTGGATACGTAGCGCGAAGTCGAAAATCGTTCTGCAAAATACCGGACAATGGCTGATGTCGATGTTGCCGGACGATCCAGAGAGCACCATCTTAAAGAGACTGAAGCGGCCAAAACCCGAGGATCAGGATGCGCCTGACAGCGGGCCCGATCAACGTTCCGAATTACTGACGCAACCCAGGGCAAGTGGAACGCGCTGACAATGGAAAAGCCTTCGCAAAACCTCGTGCCCGTGACTGAAGCGTTCGATCCGGATGCCGATCGCCTGCGCGAGGAATGTGGAGTCTTTGGAATTTTCGGTCACCCGGATGCCGCAGCCATCACTGCGCTCGGGCTGCACGCGCTTCAGCACCGCGGCCAGGAAGCAGCCGGCATCGTCTCCTTCGATGGCAAGCGTTTCCATTCCGAGCGCCGCCTCGGTCTGGTCGGCGACGCCTTCGCCCGCCGTGAAGTGATTGACCGCCTGCCCGGAACATCGGCGATTGGGCATGTGCGTTACTCGACGACCGGTGAGACGATCATTCGCAACGTGCAGCCGCTATTTGCCGAACTCAACGCCGGTGGTTTTGCAATCGGCCATAACGGCAACCTGACCAACGGCATCAAGTTACGCCGCGACCTCGTACACGAAGGGGCGATGATGCAGTCGACCACCGACACGGAGGTCATCCTGCATCTTGTCGCGCGCGCGAAACGCAATCGCTTCGTTGACCGTTTCATTGAAGGGCTGCGGCAGCTCGAGGGTGCCTATGCTTTCGTCGGTTTGACCAACAAGAAGCTCGTCGGCGCGCGCGATCCACTTGGCATTCGCCCTTTGGTGATGGGCAAGCTTGACGGTTGCCCAATTCTCGCTTCCGAAACCTGCGCCCTCGACATTATCGGGGCGCAATATGTTCGCGACATCGAGAACGGCGAGGTCGTTATTTTTGATGAAGACGGCGCCCAGTCGCACAAGCCGTTTCCACCGATGCCCGAGCGCCCCTGTATCTTCGAGTACATTTATTTCTCGCGACCGGATTCAATCGTTGGCGGCCGTCACGTTTATAATATTCGCAAGACGATGGGCGCGCAGCTCGCGCTCGAAGCTCCAGCACCGGCCGACGTTATCATTCCCGTTCCGGATTCCGGAGTTCCGGCGGCAATCGGCTTCGCACAGGAGTCCGGGATCCCCTACGAGCTGGGGATCATCCGCAATCATTATGTCGGGCGCACTTTCATTCAACCCACACAGGCGATCCGCGACCAGGGTGTCCGCCTCAAGCATTCGGCCAATCGTGCCGTTGTCGCGGGCAAACGTATCGTGCTGGTCGATGATTCCATTGTTCGCGGCACGACCTCCCGCAAGATCGTGCAGATGATGCGCGATGCCGGCGCCCGGGAAGTGCACTTCCGGATTGCCTCACCCCCTATCACACATCCCGACTACTATGGCATCGATACTCCTGAGCGCGACAAGCTGCTGGCGGCAACGCACGATCTGGAGGGCATGCGGAAGTTCATCGGAGCCGACTCCCTGGCTTTCCTTTCTGTCGACGGAATCTACAAGGCGATGGGATTTGAGGGGCGCGATCCGGTACGCCCGCAATTCACGGACCATTGCTTTACGGGCGACTATCCGACGCCGCTCACCGACCTAGGCGCGCAGGAAGCCAGTCCGAGGCAGCTCTCCCTCCTGGCGGAAGCCATCTAACAATTTGTCATGGCCGGCCTCGCGCCGTGCATGCAGAGAATGACCGAGAATTCCAGGCCACTCACCGATCGTATCGCCTTGGTGACCGGCGCCTCGCGTGGCATTGGCGCAGCGGTCGCGCTCGAGCTTGCAAACGCCGGAGCGCATGTCGTTGCTGTCGCACGCACCACCGGCGGATTGGAAGAACTCGACGATAAGATCAAGGCCGCCGGCGGAACGGCGACACTTGTGCCGCTTGACATGAAGGACAGCGACGGCATTGCCCGGCTCGCGCTCGCGCTCAATGAGCGCTACCAGCGTCTCGACGTACTCATCGGCAATGCCGGCATATTGGGCACTTTATCGCCCCTTTCACATTACGAGCCGAAAGATTGGGACAACATGATTGCGGTCAATGTCACCGCGAACTGGCAGCTGATCCGTTGCATGGATGTCTTACTGCAACGCTCGCAAGCTGGCCGTGCGGTTTTCCTGACATCCGGCGTCGCCCATCTGGGTCGGGCTTACTGGGGACCCTATGCCGCCTCGAAGGCGGCGCTCGAGGCGATTGTACGCACTTATGCCTCGGAGACTTCCGGCACGAACGTACGCGCTAACCTGTTCGGTCCGGGCCCGACTCGCACGCGCATGTATATGGGGGCATTCCCCGGAGTAGACCCGCTCACTCTTCCTACGCCCGAAGAAATCGCAAGAGCAATTCGGCCGCTATGCCTTCCGACTTTTACCGAGACCGGCAAACTTTACGACTACCGAGATCGCAAGCTGAAATCGTTTCAAGCGCCGGCGTGATCAGTCCCGCCCACATCAATGCTTGCGTTTCGCGCGGCCTTTAAAGGGATTGTCTTTCTCGCGCAGCGTCAGGCGAATAGGTGTGCCAGGCAGGTCGAACGTCTCGCGCAAAGAGTTTAACAGATACCGCTTGTAAGCGTCGGGGACGGCATCAGCGCGCGTGCAGAAAATCACAAATGTCGGTGGCCGGCTCTTGGCTTGCGTGATGTAGTTGAGACGCAAGGAGCGGCCTGAGACGGCCGGCGGTGGATGCGCGCTCACTGCATGTTCGAACCATCGATTGAGCCCGCTTGTCGGTATTCGCTTGTTCCAAACCGCGTAAGCATCGACGATCGCCTGCATCATCCGGTCGAGTCCTTCGCCGGTGAGGCCCGAGACGGCGACCAGCGACACCCCGCTAAGCTGGCTCAGCTTCTCCTCCGCCAGCTCGCGCAGTTTTCCAATCGCGCCCGCTGTCTTGTCCTTCAGATCCCATTTGTTGACCGCAATAACAATTGCGCGACCTTCCTGCTCGACCAGGTCGGCAATCCGCTGATCCTGTTCTTCAAAAGCATTTTCAACGTCAAGCAGGACGACGACGACTTCGGCAAACCGGATCGCATTAAGCGCATCGGCCACCGATAGTTTTTCCAGCTTCTCTTCGACGCGCGACCGGCGCCGCAGGCCAGCGGTGTCGTAAATCCGGAATCTGTGATTTTGCCAGACGTGCTCGACTGCAATCGCATCGCGCGTGATCCCTGCCTCCGGGCCTGTCAGCAGCCGCTCCTCACCGATCAGCCGGTTGATCAATGTGGATTTTCCGGCGTTGGGCCGACCGACGATGGCGACGCGAATCGGATGGGCTTGGTCACTTGCGACATCTGAAGCTTCGACGCCGGCATGCTCCGGAAGCACCGCGCGAAGGGCATCGTAAAGATCCGACATGCCCTCATCATGCTCGGCCGAAATCGCCACCGGCTCGCCAAGACCGAGCGCGTAGGCTTCCAGGCGGCCGGTTTCGCCGGCACTCCCTTCACTCTTATTGGCCACCAGAATGATCGGCTTGCCCGCTTTGCGGGCGAGATCGGCAAATGCATGATCCGCCGGCAGGGGACCGGCACGCGCGTCGATCAAGAAGAAGACAGCATCTGCAAGGTCGATAGCAGCCTCTGTCTGCGCCCGCATGCGGCCGGAAAGGCTCTCGGGTGCTGACTGCTCAAGGCCGGCGGTGTCGATTACGGTGAAGGCAATGTCGCCGAGCCTGCCCTCGCCCTCACGGCGGTCCCGGGTAACACCGGGTCTATCGTCGACCAGCGCGAGCCTGCGGCCGACCAGCCTGTTGAACAGGGTCGACTTGCCGACATTTGGGCGGCCAATAATGGCAACTGTGAAAGGCATGAATAATCGTCCGGCCGCGCAAGGTGGCGCAGGTTTTTAGCCTGTCAGGCCTGTCAGCGCGAGAAGGTGCCGGGCTGCGGCGATGATGGCCAGGGCGCCGTCGTACTCTGCCCCTGTGCCGGCCAAGGCGACTGGGACTGTTGCGGGGCCTGGGGACTCTGCTGCGGCCAAGGCGCCGGCTGTTGCTGCGGCTGACTTGCAGGTTCCCGCGGCTGCTGGGACGCGGTACGCGGCTTTGCGGCGCGCTTCGGTTTCGGTTTGGGCTCAGGCTCTGGAGTGGCCGTCTTCTTGTCAGCTTCGGCCTCTTCTGCAGGCGCCGCCTGTTCGGGTGCCGGGGCCTGCAGCGCCTGTGCAGTTTCCGGCGGCGGCTGGTTGCCTTTCATCACTTCGGGCGGAATGCCTTGCGTCACACCAGGCACGCCACCGGGAAAGAGCTCCTTGCGCTCGCCCGGCAATTTTTTCTTTTCGTTCAAACCAAAAATATCGAGTTTGTCGGGATCGAAATTTGTGCAGCCCGCGAGAACAGGAACAATTGCGGCAAGCATTGCGAGGGTGAGAAGGCGGGAGCTCAGGCGCATGCACTTAGCTCCTGCCATCTGCAGTGATCAGGGCGGACAAAACGTCTGCACGCGCGCGGACGCCAAGCGGACTATCCGCATCGCCTGCAATCAGATCGAGATATTTCCGGGCGGCGGCCACATCGTGGTTGCGCCAGGCTGAGAGCGCGAGCAATTCGCGCGCCGTGTGCCGGAAACTTCGTGTCGGCTCGGCCACCGGCTCAAGACGGCGGCGCATATCGGCCAGAGGCGCGGTGTCGACCAGCAACAAGCCGGCCCGCACAGCGGCGAGATCCTGCCAGATCGTGGAAAGCGATGCGTCGGCAGAAATTTCATCGTAAGCTTTCACTGCATCGGCAGGTTTGGATTGAGCGAGCGCACTCGCCGCGCGCATACGCGCGAGCACGCGATATCCGGAGGGTGCTTCGGCGGCCACTTTCGCGAAAGCCGCTTCGGCCTCGGCCTGCTTGCCTTGCTCGCTCAACGCGATCGCCGCCTCAAATTCGGCGCCGGCAGCCGCCGCCCTCTTTCCAACCCAATATTCATATCCGCGCCAGCCGGCAACGGCCGCCACAAGCAGCACGGCGAGCGCTATGAGGTAGAGACTGTAACGCTCCCACAGCTTTTTCAGCTGTTCGCGCCGGACTTCCTCGTCCACTTCATGAAAAATATCGGCCACGATGGCTCCCGACCCGCCCTGGCCCTTCCCCCGGGCCGCGTGCGCCGTAACCTAGCGATGTGGCGCCCCTATGGCAAAGTCAAAGCCCACAACCGTTAATATTCAGGCGGTTAGGCCTTCTTACCTTTCATCGCGTAAACGTGGTCGGGACCAGGGAAAGAACGCGCGCGGACCTCAGCGGCATAGTCGGCAATCGCCTTTTCAATGCCCGGCCCAAGCGTTCCGTAACGCTTGACGAATTTCGGGACGCGCGGTGAAAGGCCCAGCATATCCTCGAGCACCAGAATTTGCCCATCGCATGCGACACTCGCGCCGATTCCGATGGTCGGCACGGCCACAGCCGCTGTCAGCTTGCGCGCAAGCGGCTCAGCCACGGCTTCGATCACAATCGAAAACGCGCCAGCCTGTGCGACCGCGACCGTATCATCCTCGATACGCGCCCAATCAGCTTCGTCACGGCCCTGTGCACGGAATGAACCGATCGTGTTGATCGCTTGCGGCGTGAGACCGACATGGGCCATCACAGGAACACCCCGTTCCGCGAGAAACCTGATTGTTTCCGCCATGCGCTTTCCGCCCTCGACCTTGATGGCGCCGCAGCCGGTTTCTTTCAGCACGCGAGCCGCATTTTTGAATGCCTGCTCTTTCGATGCCTCATACGCGCCGAACGGCATGTCGACGACGACGAGTGCGCGTCGGGAGCCTCGCATGACTGCGTGACCCTGAAGGATCATCATATCGAGGGTAACCGGAACGGTGGTTTCCATCCCGTGCATCACCATTCCGAGCGAGTCGCCCACGAGGATCACATCACAATACTTGTCGACCAGGCGGGCAGTGTGCGCGTGATATGACGTCAGGCAAACAATGGGTTCACCGCCTTTGCGCGTAAGGATATCCGGTGCAGTCAACCGTCTGATCTCATCCTGAACCGACACGCACTACCTCCCGAACACGGGCAAACCGATCACGTAGGGATGGAACCAGTAGCCAAGGGCCAGGAAAATGAGAATGCCCAGAACGACGGCAATAATGTCATTCGTCCAGTCTTCTGGAATTGGCTTGGCAGCAGCTCCAAGGTCGCCGCGCCGTTTTGCGGCAACCCGGGAATAGCCACCCCATAGAAGAAATGAACCGAACAGGATAATCCCGCCTAGGTCGCCATTCGCCAGCAAGTGCGCGAGGGCCCATGTCTTCACGCTCGTCACGATCGGGTGCTTGAGCCACGACCGGATATGACACGGGATGAATGCTGCGACGAGAAATATCACCGCCAACAACACAAGCGGCATCGCAATATGGCGCATGACCGCCGGCGGTGACCAGATTTGCACCAGACCGTGCGCACGGTATTCGCTGAAGCCCCAGATGATCAGAACCAAACCGACAAGAGAAACCAGCGCAAAGATCGCGCGATAGGCTCGGCCGAGCCGGGCCGCGAGGGCGGCTCGTTGCTCTCGGAACGTCACGAAGACATGGGCCCCCAGCACGATAACGAGACCTAGAACGAGGACGATCAATCCCATCGGTTTCTTCCGCTCAATGTCCAGTAGAAGCGGCTGTACGGCTTCACTAAAACTGGCGCGCGCTATGCCGCGACCGCAGTCCTGTCCTTCACATCCTTGATATCGGTGAAAACAATGCCGGGCGCACGCTCACTTGTATAGTCGAGAATAAACTGATTGCGCGCCATGAAAACCTTGTCGCCGTCGAGGTCTTCGGCGCAGCTTGAATAATTGGCTTGCACGAAGTCTTCCAGCTTTTTCCCGTCGTCCGAAGCGATCCAGCGCGCAAGCTGGAATTCCGGCTGCTCGAAATCGACCTCCAGCCCATATTCCTCGGACAGGCGCACTTTGAGCACGTCGAGCTGCAAGGGCCCGACCACGCCGACCAGGGCGGGCGCCCCGTCAAGCGGACGGAAGACCTGCACAACCCCCTCCTCCGCCATTTGCTGAAGGGCCTCTTTCAGTTTCTTGGCTTTCATCGGGTCGCCCAGCTTTACGCGCCGCAGAATTTCCGGCGCGAAATTCGGTACGCCTAGAAACGCAATGTCCTCGCCCTCCGTCAGCGTATCACCAATCCGAAGGGTGCCGTGATTGGGAATGCCGACCACATCACCAGCATAGGCTTCTTCTGCCAACGCGCGATCCTGTGCGAAGAAAAATTGCGGTGTCGAGAGCGTCAATGGTTTGGCGGTGCGCGTCAGCTTCGCTTTCATGCCGCGCCTGAGCTTTCCCGAGCACAGACGCGCGAAGGCGATGCGGTCGCGATGGTTGGGATCCATATTGGCCTGGATCTTGAAAACGAATGCCGTCATCGCATTTTCGTGCGCATCGATGGTTCTTACATTGGAAACCTGGGCGCGCGGCGCAGGAGCGAACGAAGCGAGCGAATCCAGAAGATCCTTGACGCCGAAATTCTTCAATGCCGAGCCGAAGAACACGGGTGTCAGGTGGCCTTCCCGGAAGGACTTAAAATCGAATGCGCGGCATGCCTCCTTCACCAGGGCAAGCTCATCGGCGATCGCTTTGGCATCCAGCATCGGGTTTTTCGCCGCAAGCCCCGCCAAATTCAGCGGCTGGCGCTCGACGGTCTTGCCATCATCACTGACAAGACGCATTTCGCCCGTGACAAGATCATAGGTGCCGGCGAAATCGCGGCCGTGCCCGATCGGCCAGGTCATGGGCGCCGTATCGAGCGCCAAAGTTTTCTCGATCTCGTCAAGCAGCTCGAAGGGATCGCGGCTTTCGCGGTCCATCTTGTTGATAAAGGTGATGATCGGAATATCGCGCAGCCGACAGACCTCGAACAGCTTTCGCGTGCGCGCCTCGATGCCCTTTGCGGCGTCGATAACCATGACCGCGGAGTCGACCGCGGTGAGCGTGCGGTACGTATCCTCCGAGAAATCCTCGTGGCCCGGCGTGTCGAGCAGGTTGAATACCCGCCCGTCGTAGTCGAACGTCATCACCGATGTGACAACGGAAATTCCGCGCTCGCGCTCGATCGCCATCCAGTCCGATCGCGTCGATCGTCGGTCCCGCTTGGCCTTTACCTGCCCCGCAAGATTGATGGCACCGCCGAACAGCAACAACTTCTCGGTCAGCGTGGTTTTGCCCGCGTCCGGATGCGAAATGATGGCGAATGTGCGCCGGCGGTCGACCTCGGCCGCAAGCGGCGATGCTGGGATCGAATCGGACGCAGACATGGGCTTGTTCATGGGGCGCATGTGGCAGGGAAAGCAGGCAGGATCAAGGGCCCCGTGAAACACACGGTGCCGGTTGTTAACGCAGCGCTGCCGCGTATTCCTCCGGCTTGAAGCCGACAAGCAGTTTTCCCCCGCCCGCCGCGAGCACTGGCCGCTTGATCATCGACGGCTGCTCGAGCATCAGCGCGATCGCCTTCGTCGCCGTCACGCCATTCTTGTCTTTCTCGGGCAATTTCCTGAAAGTTGTACCCGCTCGATTGAGCAGTGTCTCCCAGCCGACTTTCTTCGCCCAGCGCTCGAGCTGCGCTCGATCGACGCCCGCAGTCTTGTAGTCGTGGAAGTCATAGTCGACGCCATGCTTGTCGAGCCACGCACGCGCCTTCTTCATCGTGTCGCAATTCCTGATGCCGTAGATGGTAACCGACATATCTACTCCCACCCGAGTGTCTTTGCACAATGATAGCGCGTTGAAATTCAAACGCAAAAATTTCCCGTGGCATCATGAGACATTAGTCCCCATTCCCGGATCGTGCTCGATCCGTGTCGGCGCCAGTTGCTATGCTTGCCATCCGCCGGCACGGGCCGATACTCGTCTGGAATTCCTGGTCGGGTGACAATGCGCATCACTTCCGCGACTTAGCTGACCCCCCCTGCCGAAACAGGCGCCGAAAGGAACCCGCTAGATTAATCGATGTTATTGTAACGGATACCGAGTTGCTTCTCGCAGATTGTGTATCGAACATCGGGACAACGAGCGAGGCCATGTCTTCAGCAATGGGGGCGCGCAACGTAAGTCCAAGTCAGCGCTCCTTGCGATGGCTCGCAGCAATGGCCCTGACGCTCGGACTGACATGTGGGGCGTTTGCTCAGGAATCCGTTGCAACCCGACCCGCAATAAAGAACTTCAAACTCGGCGCGCTCGAAATGTCGGTGCTTCGCGATGGCGGGCTAGCCATTCCGAACGACGGCTCGATTTTCGGTCTCCATGAAGACCCGACGGTCGTAGCAAAGGTCCTCACCAGCGCCGGAGCGCCCTCAGACAAAATCCGGCTCGACATCGACGCGCTCCTAATCCGCATGCCTGGCCATCTCGTCCTCGTCGATGCCGGCTACGGGCCTGCCGGACATGGTGTCGTGCGGCGGAGCCTTACGTTGGCCGGCCTCTCGCCCACCGACATCACCGACATTCTGCTCACGCATGCGCATCCTGACCACGCCGGTGGTCTCGTCGACGCGCAAGGGCGATCCGCTTTTCCCAAAGCGCTCGTCAGAATGTCAGCCAAAGAATGGATATTCATGCAGAACCAAGCCGACACCCGTGCGATCGCTGAGGCGGTTAAGGCACAAGTGAAACCATTTGACCCCGGCTCGCCGGTCTTGCCTGGAATCACACCTGTGGCGCTTCCCGGTCACACGCTAGGCCACGTCGGCTATGAGATCGCGTCGCAAGGACACGAAATGATCGACATCGGAGATGTGGCGCATAGCGCGATTGTCTCACTCGCAAAGCCCGAGTGGACGATCAGATGGGACTCCAACAAGCAGGAGGGCGTGAATACGCGCCGCCAGGAATTACAGCGGCTCAGCAGCCGAAATGAGTTGATGTTTGCGCCGCACTTCCCCTTCCCCGGCGTGGGACGCATCGAGCATGCGGACGGCGGTTTCAGGTTTCAACCGGCACTCCCCTCAGACAAGCAGGAATAACGGCGACAGGACGCGCCCTTCCCATCCCATACCGCTTTTACTCCCACTCGATCGTGCCCGGCGGCTTTGAGGTCACATCATAAACAACGCGGTTGACGCCTTTGACTTCGTTGATGATGCGCGTTGCGACGGCGCCCAAAAAATTCATATCGAAGTGATAAAAGTCGGCCGTCATGCCATCCGTCGACGTCACTGCACGCAAGGCCACGACATAGTCGTATGTGCGACCATCGCCCATGACACCCACTGTCTTGACGGGCAACAGCACGGCAAAAGCCTGCCAGATATTGTCGTATTGTCCACTGCGGCGGATTTCCTCGATGTAGATCTCGTCCGCGAGCTTCAGAATATCGAGTTTCTCGCGCGTGATCGGCCCCGGACACCGAATTGCAAGGCCCGGACCGGGAAATGGATGCCGCCCGACAAAAGCTTCCGGCAGGCCGAGCTCACGGCCGAGCGCCCTCACCTCGTCCTTGAACAATTCGCGCAATGGCTCGACCAGCGTCATGTTCATTCGCTCGGGCAAGCCGCCGACATTATGATGCGACTTGATTGTGACCGACGGCCCGCCGGTGAACGACACGCTTTCGATCACATCCGGATAGAGTGTGCCTTGCGCGAGAAACGGCGCGCCGCCGATTTTCTTCGCTTCCTGCTCGAAGACGTCGATGAACAGCCTGCCGATGGTCTTACGTTTCTGCTCGGGATCCTCCACATCAGCCAGCGCTTTCAGAAAGGTCTCGGAAGCATCCACATGCACAAGCGGAATGTTGTAGCTGTCACGGAAAAGCGTCACCACCTTTTGCGCCTCGCCGACCCGCATCAAGCCGTGGTCGACAAGCACGCATGTCAGCTGATCGCCGATTGCCTCATGGATGAGGACTGCGGCCACCGCGGAATCGACGCCTCCCGATAAGCCGCAGATCACGCGCCCCTTGCCGATCTGCTTGCGGATTTTTTCAATCGCCTCTTCCTTGAAGGTGCGCATGGTCCAGTCGCCCTTGAGACCGGCGATCTTTCGGACAAAGTTGCGCAAGAGCGCCGCCCCGTGCGGCGTATGCATCACTTCAAGATGGAATTGCGTGGCGTAAAATTTCCGTTTGTCGTCGCCGATGATCGCGATCGGCGCATTCGGCGACGTCCCGAAGACGTGGAAACCTTGCGGGGGCGTGGTGACACGGTCGCCGTGACTCATCCACACTGGATATTTCTCGCCCTTGCGCCACACCCCTTCGAATAAAGGCGACTCCTCCGTAACGGTCACCTCGGCGCGGCCGAACTCGCGATGGTGGCCACCCTCCACCTTACCGCCGAGCTGATGCGCCATCGCCTGTTCGCCGTAGCAAATGCCAAGCACTGGAATGCCGGCGTCGTAAATGGCCTTGGGCGCAAGCGGCGCATCCTTGTCGAGAACGGACGCAGGGCCACCGGACAAAATGACCGCCTTCGGTTTCATTGCGCGGAAGGCTGACTCGGCTTTCTGGTAGGGAACGATTTCGGAATACACCCTTTCTTCCCGCACCCGGCGCGCAATGAGCTGGGTGACCTGAGAACCGAAATCGACGATCAGAACCTTGTCGTGCATGGACGGTCGATGTGCCCCGAAATTGGCCGACTCGGGCGCGCAAGGGCCGTTCGGGGCGGCTTTTTGCGGGCTTTGTTTGCCAAGGTCAAGTCTCTCTACGGCCGGACTAGCCTAATGCTAGCGCCGGCCGGATAAGCCGGCGCGATGGCAGATTGAAGCGGATCTGAGAACCGTTGCAGATCGGCAGCCGAACTAGCGTCGTCCATTGTCGACGACGGGACCGAGCAGCGGGATCGCCGAAATCCATTTCCCGATTCTGGAGCGTCCCGGCTCATCGGCTTTGACCTGCGATTCGGCGCCATCGGGGATTGATTTCGGCGGCACCGGGTGGTCAGCGTCGCCGGGCCGCGCCGCGTTTTGTTGCGCGGGAGCCGGAGCAACGGCAACCGGGGCCGGCAGCACAGGCGCAGCTGCAGGCGGTGGCACCGTCGGCGCAGCCACGGGCGCCGGCGCAACCGGGGCAGCCACTGGTGCCGGCGTTGCAGGGGCAGCCACGGGTGCGGGCGTTACAGGGGCGGACGCGGGTGCGGGTGCAGGTGCAACAGGCGTTGCTTCGCGTTGTGTCGGACGGGACGGCGGCGGTACAGGGCGTGCCTTCGCGCTCTCGGCCGGACGCACATGCTCTTGATGAGTTACCAATGCCTGTCGAACGGCATCGAGCCACTGCGTATCCGACACGGGCTCCTTGCGGACAGCCGGCGTTGCAGCGTGCTTGGTCGGGGGCTGCGGCCGCGGCTCGGCCTTGTGAACTTGCTCTTTTGGAGCAGCATCATTTGCCTGCACTTTCGGTACAGGCGGCGCGGCGGCAACCGGTGCCGTTGACTTTTCCGCTGCCAACAAAGTCTTGAACGCGGCGGTCGCCTCCGGATCCACCGTGGCGCATGTCTTTTCGAAAGTCTCGACATCCCGGCGCACGAGAATACGCCGCGTCGAGGCGTCTACGCTCTTGTCGAGCAATGCAATGATGCCGCTGCGCAAAGCCTGACAAGTCGTTTCAGCGGAAAAATTCGCACGATAGAACGTGTAGGCGCTTCCGATTCCAACCGGCACCGCGACGAGCGAGCCGACCATTTGCATGACAGTGACGAAGCGCACAACCTTTGGCGCTTTTGTTTTCTGGTCGTGTTCCAAGTTGACGGACACGGCATCGCGCGCGTCCACATGAAACGGCGGATCGCGTCTGGCGACAAGCATCGAAGACCCCACAAAGAATCCCGCGGTTCCATAGACACGCGATCATCGCGGAGAAAATTGGCCGGGATTGGGGCGCAATCTGGGTATTCCGTTTGCGATTCTTCCCGATTGCTATGGAAACCTCAGCCGCCGCGCCGCAGGATCGCGACGAAAAATCCATCGGTGTCGGTCTGACGCGGTGTCATCAAAATGCCTTCACCCGACAGCCGGGCTGCCTTGGAGAACATGAAGGCTCGCTCTCCCAAAGCCTGGGACACCGTGACGGGCGGTTCGATCGCGAAGGCAGGGTGCCGTTCCAAAAATGACCTCACCTGCACCCCGTTTTCCTCGTCCAATACCGAGCAGGTCACGTAGGCGATGCGGCCGCCAGGCTTGAGCAGGGCCACTGAACGATCGAGCACTTCCGCCTGCTCGTGCAGGCGTTGCTCAAGCGCACCCGGCCGCATGCGCCATTTGGCATCGGGGTTGCGGCGCCAAGCCCCTGTCCCCGTGCACGGTGCGTCGATCAGCACAAGGTCCATGTGACCGGCGAGATCGTCGATTTCACCTCCAATCGACTTCGGCGCGCGCACCTGAACATTGCGGGCTCCCGAACGCCTGAGGCGATCGTGGATCGGTGCCAGCCGGCGCTTGTCGTCGTCTGTTGCGAAAATCTGTCCCTTGTTTTCCATCATGGCAGCCAATGCGAGCGTCTTGCCGCCAGCTCCTGCGCAGAGGTCGACGATTTGTTCGCCCGGTCTCGCGCCGGTAAACATCGCGGCCAATTGCGACGCCTCATCCTGGACTTCGACCATCCCCTTGATAAATGCCGGCTCGGCATGAATGGCGGGGCTTTTCGCATCGGCCGAAAGACGAATGCGCAGCCCCCAAGGCGACCATCGCGTCGCCTCAGGTCTGAGGTCAGACAGCATTCGTAAGACGGCGTCCGGTTCCGCTTTCAAGGTGTTGACGCGCAGGTCGAGTGGCGCGCGCGAAGCGAGTGCAGCTCCTTCGTCGGCCCGCGCGTCGCCGAACGTGCGCGCAAAACTAGAATCCAGCCACTGCGGATAGTCGCCGGCGACGTACGCGGGCGCACCCTGCAGGTCGCCCGTCTCGAGACGCTTGCGTTCATCGTCGCTCAGCTTCTCAGGAGCGTATTTCGATCCGTCGGCAAGCTTGCCGACCGCTTCGGCGTCGAGCCCGCGCTCGCGTTTGAGCATGCCGAGAAGAATGGCGCGCGGCTTATCCGACTGCATGATGAAGGCGCTCGAGGCGCGGCGGCGCAGCGCGTCATAGACCAGTCCGGCAATCGCCGCACGGTCGCCTGAACCCGCATAACGGTGCGTCAAACCCCAAGCTTTAAGCACATCGGGCGCCGGTCGCCGTTCGCTCTCAATCGCCGCGAAGACCTCGATGGCTGCGGCGAGCCGTGCTGCCGGTGTCATGGCAAAGCGAGAACAATGCGCAAGATATAGATCAACCACATGATGACCAGGATGATCGCGCCTATCCCATAAAAAGCACCTCGGATGCGGACATTGTTGTTGGTGACATGGACCGCTGCATGCACCCAGCGCAGCAAAACAAAAACCCAGGCGAGAGCGACAAAAAGCATATTGGCATGATGCGTGACGATCACAAGAATCGTCAGCACATAGAAAAGGACCGGCAGCTCGAATTGGTTGGAAAATGAGTATGCAAACTGACGGGCGCGAACAGGCCAGTTTGGCTCGCGCAATGCAATATCCTCAAATCGTGTTTCCCCCCGATGCAGCGTCGACGTCCGGCAGTACATCATGCCGAACATCACGGCGAAGGTGAGCAAGACCTCGACGAATAAGGGCGATAAGACGAACTGAACCGACATGACCTACGCTCTCCGGCCGAAACGACAACTATACCCGGCTCGGATAGTTCGGACTTTCGCGGGTGATCGTCACGTCGTGGACGTGGCTTTCGCGCAGGCCAGCGCCAGTGATCCGGATGAATTCTGCCTTGCTGTGCATTTCGGTGAGATTTTTCGCGCCGACATAGCCCATCGCCGCGCGCAGGCCGCCGGTGAGCTGGTGAAGCACCGTTGCCGCCGCGCCCTTATACGGGACCTGGCCCTCGACACCTTCGGGCACCAGCTTGAGTGTGTCCTTGATGTCCTGCTGGAAATAGCGGTCGGCGGAGCCACGCGACATGGCGCCGACGGACCCCATGCCGCGATAGGTCTTGTACGAACGGCCTTGATAGAGAAAGACCTCACCTGGTGTTTCGTCGGTACCCGCAAGAAGCGATCCGACCATAGCGCAGTCGGCGCCTGCCGAAATCGCTTTTGCCAGGTCGCCGGAATATTTGATGCCGCCGTCGGCTATCACCGGCGTGTTGGTGGCCTTCGCAGCGTCCACGCAGTCCATGATCGCGGTCAATTGGGGCACCCCGACACCGGCAACAACCCGTGTCGTGCAGATCGAACCCGGGCCGATGCCGACCTTGATGGCATCCGCACCGCATCCGATCAGGGCTTTGGCACCTTCACTCGTCGCGACATTGCCGGCCACCACCTGAACCTTGTTCGACTGACGTTTGATGCGGGTCACTGCGTCCAGCACGTATTTCGAATGACCGTGCGCGGTGTCGACGACAACCAGATCGACACCGGCGGCAATCAACGCTTCGGTACGTGCAAATCCCTTGTCCCCCACGGTGGTCGCCGCGGCAACACGCAGCCGGCCCTGCTCATCCTTGCAGGCGTTCGGATTGGCAACCGCCTTCTCGATATCCTTCACCGTGATGAGGCCAACGCAACGATATTGAGCATCGACCACCAGAAGTTTCTCGATGCGATGCTGGTGCAGAAGACGCTTGGCCTCCTCCTGGCCCACGCCTTCCCGCACCGTAATGAGCTTCTTGGTCATAAGTTCTGATATCCGCTGACGCGGATCGGTGGCGAAACGGACGTCGCGATTGGTAAGAATGCCGACCAGTTTGCCCGGCTGCGAACCACCGGATCGCTCGACCACCGGAATCCCGGAGATGTGGTTATCCTTCATCAGGTCGAGCGCCTGCTGCAACGTTGCGTCGGGCTCGATGGTGAGCGGGTTCACCACCATGCCCGATTCGAATTTTTTGACCTGACGGACCTGCGCGGCCTGCACGTCGGGCTCCATGTTGCGGTGGAGCACGCCAATGCCGCCAGCTTGCGCCATGGCAATCGCCATCTGCGCCTCGGTGACCGTATCCATCGCCGACGCGATGATCGGGATGTTGACCGCGATAGATCGGGTGATGTGCGAGCGGATGTCGACGTCCGCGGGCAGAGTCTCAGAGAGGCCGGGCTTTATGAGGACGTCATCGAAAGTGAGCCCTTCGCGCGGGCTTGCATTATTTTTTCCGGCCATTGCCAACTCCGTCTTGCCCCAAAAGGGCAGTCAGGCCGGCCGACAATGGGTTAAAAACACCCGTTGCGAGGAATTCCTCGTCTTCGTCACGGCCCGCTTTTGGGTTGGCGTGGGTCGATAGCACGGTATGACAGCGATTCCTAGCGCAATTGCAGATGCCTGTTATGAAGTCGTAACCGGCACAGGGGCCTTCTTTCCGCCGCCGCATTACGGTTCAAGACCCCCATTTAATGACGCCTAAGACCTGTTCGGTTTTCCATGCTCCGTGACCGCATCGTCCCACTGATCATCGCGGTCGCACTGTTCATGGAGAACATGGATTCGACCGTCATCTCCACGTCCTTGCCGGCGATTGCGGCGGACATCGGAACCAATCCCCTCGCTCTCAAGCTTGCGGTGACGTCGTATCTGCTCTCGCTGGCGATCTTTATCCCAGCGAGCGGCTGGACCGCCGACCGGTTCGGCGCACGCACGGTGTTCCGTGCAGCCATCGGCATTTTTGTGCTTGGCTCGATCGGATGCGCGTTGTCGAGTTCGCTGACGGATTTCGTCGTCGCGCGCATCGTGCAGGGCATGGGTGGGGCGATGATGACACCGGTCGGGCGCATGGTGCTGGTCCGCACCATCAGCAAGCGCGAGCTGGTCGGAGCCATGGTCTGGGTGACCACGCCGGCGCTCGTCGGCCCCGTGCTTGGCCCGCCAATCGGTGGATTCATCACGACTTACGCCACGTGGCACTGGATCTTTATCATCAATGTCCCGATCGGCTTGCTCGGTATCCTGCTCGCAACCCGTTACATACCCGACGTGCGTGCTGAAGATAGTGCGCGCTTCGATATTGGCGGCATGGTGCTCGCCGGTCTCGGTATCGGCGGAATGGCGTTCGGTCTTTCTGTGCTGGGACTCAACTTCCTGCCCTGGACTGTCGTAGCGGGGCTTGTTTTCGGCGGTGCTTGTTTTTTTGCCGCTTATCTCGCGCACGCCCGCCGCGTCGACAATCCAGTGCTGGACCTTTCGCTGTTCCGAATTCCGACATTCTTCGCGAGCGTCTGCGGCGGATTCATTTTCCGGCTCGGGCTTGGTGCCCTGCCGTTCCTTCTGCCGCTGATGCTTCAGGTCGGCTTCGGCATGACGCCGTTCCAATCCGGTATGATTACCTTCGCTACCGCCCTCGGCGCCATGGGAATGAAGTGGGCGACGACGAGCATTCTGCGCCGCTTCGGCTTTCGTAATATCCTGGTCGTCAATTCCCTCATCAGCGCCGTTTTTCTGGCCGTTTGCGCCGCATTTACGGTAGCGACGCCAGTCTGGGTCATGACGTCCCTGCTTTTCGCCGGCGGATTTTTCCGATCGCTGCAATTCACCAGCATCAATACAATTGCCTATGCTGACGTAGAGCCGCGCCGCGTCGGACGGGCGGCCGCTCTGATCAGCGTCGCGCAACAACTCGCGATCTCGTCGGGGGTGGCAGTGGGTGCGCTCGCAGTGGAGCTCACCGTCTACTTTAAGGGG
This sequence comes from Pseudolabrys sp., assembly GCA_036557605.1. Taxonomy (GTDB): domain Bacteria; phylum Pseudomonadota; class Alphaproteobacteria; order Rhizobiales; family Xanthobacteraceae; genus Pseudolabrys. Next base: position 45,855 of record DATBHE010000113.1, on the reverse strand, counting down.
AGCAATGCACTGCAAGCCACTGACTTTCCGCCAGCTTTTTTGGCTGTCGCTGCGATTTCAGCGTTTTCTGTCCTCATCTTTGTCCGGCTACCGCCGGAGGCCGGCGCCGAAATGGCCGACAGGCTTCCGACTCCTACCGAGCCATCCGACCAGCGCGCCGGCTAGGCGCTTTGGCTATTCCGGCCGCGAAATCCGCTTGCAAGCAGATAAAGTTCGGCCGACTCAGCCCGGCTCGCAGCTGGTTTCACGTGCTTGACTATCCTGTAATCGCGCTTGAGTGACGTCAGCAGTTCCGTCTCGGTGCCGCCCTGCAATACTTTTGCAAGAAAGCTGCCGCCGGGAGCCAGCACCTCTCGGGCAAAATCCGCCGCTGCTTCGACCAACGCCATGATCTTCAGATGGTCGGTCTTGGCGTGCCCCGTTGCGTTCGCCGCCATATCAGACAGCACGACGTCAGCTGGGCCGCCGATCATGTCCTTGAGCTTTGCAGGTGCGCTTTCGTCCAGGAAGTCCAGGCCAGCGAATTCGACACCGGGCACCGGCTCCATCGGCAAGATGTCGATGGCGACGACCCGGCCGCGCGCCGGCGCGTCTACACGCCGCGCAGCGACCTGACTCCAGCCTCCCGGCGCGGCGCCAAGGTCGACCACACGCGCACCCTTCCGGAGGAAATGTGCCTTGTCGTCGATTTCCATTAATTTGTACGCCGCACGCGATCGCATGCCTTCACGTTTCGCGCGCGCGACGTAAGGATCGTTAAGCTGGCGCTCGAGCCAAAGTTTTGACGATTGCGAGCGATTTTTGCTGCTGCGAACCCGCACCTTGAGCTGTCGCGGGCCGGTGCTCGTGCCGCGCGCGGTCACCATGGCGCAGCCTGACCATTGCCGCCCCAGGCACCATCTTCGCGCATCATCTGCACCAGCATGCCTTCGCGCAGTCCGCGATCGGCGACACGCAAACGCGGACATGGAAATGCGCGGCGGATCGCCTCCAGGATGGCACAGCCGGCCAGGACAAGGTCGGCCCGCTCCGCGCCGATACACGGACTTGCAACGCGATCCTCGTAGCTCATGGTCAGCAACCGCTCGACCACCGCGTTGATTTCTTCGGCACTCATCCAACATCCGTCCACGCGATTGCGGTCATAGCGCCTGAGATTGAGATGGACACCGGCGATCGTTGTTACCGTGCCCGAAGTGCCGAGCATGTGGATGCTACCTGCGTCATCACCACCATGCTCACGGACAAAGGGCGCGATCAAGTTGGCAACTTCTGCAACCATCGCATCGTAACTCTCGCGTGTCACCGTTATGCCGCCATAACGTTCGGCCAGTGTCACCACGCCATGGGGTACGGAAATCCAACCACGTATTTGCGGCACCGGCGGCCCGCATCGACTACGCTTTGAGCGTTCGAGCCGGACGAGCTCGGACGATCCGCCACCGATATCAAACAGGACCGCGCCTTCTGCCTCCGGATCGATCAGCGGAGTGCAGCCGGTCGCGGCAAGGCAAGCTTCAGTTTCGCGGTCGATTATTTCGAGTTCAAGACCCAACTCGCCCGCGACCCTCGCCAGAAACTCCGCTCCATTTTCCGCCGTGCGGCAGGCTTCGGTGGCGATCAGGCGAGTGCGGGTCACACCTTTGTTTTTCATTTTGCTGCGACAGATGGCCAAGGCCGCTATCGCGCGAGAAATTGCGGCCTCGCTCAATCGCCTCGACGATGACACGCCTTCACCAAGTCGAACGATCCTGGAAAAGGCATCGACAACCCGGAAGCCATCGCCTGACGGCCGCGCCACGAGCAGGCGACAATTATTGGTGCCGAGGTCGAGGGCAGCGTACGTCGCACCGCCCCGATCCGCACCAAAGCGACCATTGGTTCGTCCAGGCGACCGCCGACCCCATCGGGACCGCGATAGCGGTACCCGATTTATAGCGGGGTCGAGGCCCGGGACATCCCCGGCCTCGCCGCTCATCTCCCCAAGCCTTTCTGTCTACACCGCGAAATCGCGATTCCCTTGGCGCGTCACGGTTGCAGCTTTGTTCCCTTGATCATGAAAAGTGTAACAGCGCCTGTGCCTCGCGCAACCCTCCGCCGCGAAAGCCATTCTTGTCGTTGGATGCAGCGTGCTTTATTTGAGACCACGCCAGTTCCGAACACATGACCCCCAAATGGATGATCGCGCGACCGAAACTGCTCTCTCGTTGACCAAGTTCGGTGTCGGGCAACCGGTCCGGCGCAGCGAAGACCCCACTCTTGTCCGCGGAGAGGGTCGCTATACCGACGACGTCAGCCGTCCCAATCAGGCCTATGCCGTAATGGTTCGCAGCCGCGATGCGCACGGTGTCATTCGCGGGATTGACACTGCCGCAGCCAAATCGATGCCCGGAGTTCTCTCCATCTATACAGCTGCGGATCTCGCGGCCTATGGCCCGTTGAAATGCAATCTGCCGCTGAAAAGCCGGGACGGTTCGCCGATCCGTTATACGCCTCGGCCCGCACTCGCCAGTGACAAGGTGCGCTTCGTCGGCGACCCCGTGGCCTGCGTGATTGCAGAGACTGTGGCACAGGCCAAGGACGCGGCCGAGGCCATCACGATCGACATTGAATCACTGCCGGCGGTGCTTAAGCCAAGCGAGGCAATCAAACCGGGAGCGCCCTTGGTGTTCGATGACGTGCCGAACAATCTTGCGCTCGACTACCACTATGGCGACGCTGCAAAAGTTGCCGAAGCCTTTGCACGAGCCAAACATGTAACGCGGCTCGAGACCTCCAATCAGCGCATGGTCGTCAACCCGATGGAGCCGCGTGCCGCCGTCGGCGAATACGATTCAGCGACGGAAAAATGGACTCTCTATTCAACGAGCCAGGGCGTACACGGCATGAAGACGTCGCTGATGGAAATCCTCGGCGCGCCGGCCGACAAAGTACGCGTGATCACCGGCCAGGTGGGCGGTTCGTTCGGGATGAAAGCGGCTGTCTATCCCGAGTATGTGTGCCTTCTTCATGGTGCCCGCATGTTGGGGCGGCCGATCAAATGGACCGATGAACGATCGGGCAGTTTCGTGTCGGACCATCACGGCCGCGCGCAAGACATGCTGGTGGAGATGGCGTTCGACGAGAATGCGCATATTCTTGCGCTTCGCCTGACTGGCTACGGTGACATGGGCGGCTACCTCGCCCAGTTCGGTCCGTTGTTGCCGACCGGCAACCAAGTCAAGAACATCACCGGCGTTTATCGCACACCACTAATAGAAGTCGCGACCAAATGCGTGTTCACCAACACAACATTCGTGTCCGCTTATCGAGGGGCCGGCCGGCCTGAGGGAAACTACTATGTCGAGCGTACGCTCGACCTGGCAGCGGCTGAACTCGGAATCGACCGGATCGATTTGCGCCGGCGGAACATGATCCGCAAGAGCGACCTCCCCTTCAAAGCCGCCTCCGACATGACATACGACTGCGGCGACTTCCTTGGTGTTTTCAAACGGGCTCTCGATGCCGCAGACTACGCCGGCTTCAATAAACGGAAACGTGAAAGCAGGAAGCGCGGCCTTCTGCGTGGACTGGGAATTGGCTGTTATCTCGAGGTCACCGCAGCGCCCGGCAAGGAACTCGGCGCCATCCACTTCGAAGCTGATGGAAAGGTGACGATCGTTGCCGGCACGCTCGACTTCGGCATGGGTCACGCAACGACCTATGCGCAGATACTGACGGATTTGCTCGGCGTGCCCTTCGAGCGCATTCGGATGATCGAGGGCGACAGTGACCAAATGGCATTCGGGGGCGGCAGTGGCGGATCGCGCTCGGTAATGTTCGTCGGCACAGCGCTCACTGAATCAGCCGCGATCGTGATCGAGCGCGGAAAGCAGATCGCGTCCCATGTCCTGGAGGCCTCCCCTCGCGATATCGAATTCAATTCGGGGCGATTTGTGATTGCGGGAACCGACCGCTCGGTCGGATTGCTCGACCTCGTCGCACGTCTGCGCTCCGGCATAAATTTGCCGGAAGGCGTTCCTACGTCGCTGAACGTCGACCACGTGGTCAACAATCCGGTCCCTTCCGCATTTCCAAACGGGTGCCACATCGCAGAAGTTGAAGTGGATCCCGAAACGGGCTCCGCACACGTCGTGCGTTACTCGGCCGTCAATGACCTCGGCACGATCGTCAATCCGCTCCTCGTGGAAGGCCAGATCCAGGGTGGCGTTGTCCAGGGTCTCGGCCAGGTTTTGCTGGAACAAGCACTTTACGACTCCGATGGACAGCTCGTTACCGGCTCGTTCATGGATTATGCCATGCCACGCGCGCATGACGTGCCAATGATTAATGTCTCAAGTCATCCCGTACCGACCAAAAGCAACCCCCTTGGCGCCAAAGGCTGCGGAGAAGCCGGCACATCTGGTGGGCTGCCCTCCGTCGCGAATGCCGTTATCGATGCACTGTCCGAATTTGGCATCCGACATCTCGAAATGCCGATGACGTCCTCGCGCATCTGGCAGGCAATTCAACAGGCAAAGGCAGGTCAATGACGCAGCTAAGCGGCGTTATTGGCTCTGTACGCAGACCATATATCCGCATTGTCGGCGCAGTGAGCGCCGCACACTTCATCTCTCATTATTACATCATCGTGCTGGCGCCGCTTTTGCCGTTCGTTCGCGACGAATATCGCGTCACCTACACGCAAATCGGATTGGCTTTCACCGCCTTCAATATCGTGACGGCGCTGTTTCAGACGCCTGCCGGATTTCTGGTCGACAAACTTGGCGCGCATGTATTGCTAGTCCTGGGCCTGACGATTGGCGCGGCCGCCTTTACGATGGTGGGGCTTGTCGACTCTTTCTGGGTCATGGTCGCAATGTTCGGCGTCGCCGGCATTGGCAACACCGTCTATCATCCGGCCAATTACGCGCTGCTGTCGCAATATGTTCCATCCGACCGGATCGGTCAGGCTTTTTCAATTCATACCTTTGCCGGCATGCTGGGCTCAGCGGTTGCGCCCGCGAGCTTGCTGATGATGGAAAGCGTTTGGGGCTGGCGCGGCGCATTCATCGGCGCCGGCTTTCTCGGCCTTGCGGTCGCAATTCTGCTGTTGGCGATCCGGGATGGTTCGGCAATCCATCCGGCGACCAGCACACGTGCGGGCAGCGAGATGCCTAGCCCCAGCTGGAAGCTGCTTCTTTCGACGCCAATCCTGCTCAACCTCGCGTTTTTCGTCCTGCTCGCGATGATGAGCAGCGGGCTCTATAACTATTCCGTTGTGGCACTCGGCGCGCTCTATGGAACTCCCGTGACCACCGCCAACGCTGCGTTGACGGGGAACCTGCTTTTTTCGGCTGCGGGTGTGCTCATGGGGGGCGTGCTTGTCACACGTGTAAAGCATCACGGCATGGTCGCTACACTGGGACTGATCGCAATGGCCTTGTCGGTCTTGCTGATCGCTCAAGTCGACCTCGGCTCACTGACGCTGATCGCGGCCATGTCGCTCGGCGGGCTGTTTTCCGGCATTATCATGCCTTCGCGGGACATGATCGTTCGCGACGTCACTCCCGCCGGGTCCTTTGGCAAGGTTTTCGGTTTCGTCACGACGGGGTTCAACATCGGTGGCATTGTTTCACCGCTGATCTTCGGGGCCGTGATGGACCATGAAAACCCTCGCCTCGTCTTTTTGCTGGTGGCGATTTTCAGCCTGCTCGCCATTTTCACGGTCGCAATACAACCTCGCAGGGCGGCACACTGACAAGTTGCCGGGCCTATAGACTTGTCAAATCAGCGAAATTGCCCCATGTGAGGGTTCTTCGACCGAACGCAAGCGCAAGACAGCTTCGCGTTCTGCTTGGGGAATAGTTCAACGGTAGAACATCGGACTCTGACTCCGAGAATCTAGGTTCGAATCCTAGTTCCCCAGCCAGGTCTAACTCCCTGCATCAGAATAAAAAATGCGGCCAGCACCGAATGAACGCTGGCCGTTTTCATGTTGCATGTGTTGCAATCTGTTCTCATTGATTTCCGGGCATTTCCACCTAGTCCCCGCTACTCCACGCGACATGCTCGCGACATACTAGGCTCGTGTTCTTGGAGAACCTGCATGCAAGCGATCTCGATGATCACCGAAGTGGTCGACCGACAAAACGAGACCACAGATAAATGGCCGATCATGATTTCGCTGAATGTCAAGAAACCTATGACGGCACGCCAGTCGTGTTGCAGTTTCACTTGTGCGGCAGCGCACAGGGTTCGCGATTTATTTAAGGACCTGCCGCCACCAGTGGGCGCCCGCCCTGATCTTAAGACGCTGTAGCATCGCCCCGCCGCGAGGGGGCACTTTTCATCCCCCGGTGTTTGCCGCCCGCAATTTCTCGTGCTCTCAAATGAGGTTGTCGGCAGGGCTCCGATCAAAACCCGGTCCCTCTTCAAGAGCGACGAATGGCACTCGCTCTATTGTTTTGCGAGGAAGGAAGATGCGCTGGCGTTTCAATTGACGTTCGGCGGCAAGTTGCAGGCGCCTCAACGAAAATGAGCAAACTGGACAATAGCGGTATTCGCGTATTCACCTGAGAAGCTTTGGAACAGGCGGTCCGTTCTTGAGTTGATCCGTCGCTCCCATCATTCTAGCGACCCTCGATGACGAGCAGATCAACCATTGAAAAATCGGATGGACACAAATGTTGCGCATATTATTTGCGGTCGGAATTGTGGGTCTGGTGTTTGCGGGTGGTGTCGGAACTACCCAAGCCGCACCGATCCTTCCGCTTCCTACGGCCGCCACCGCAGGCATCGATAATGTGACGGACGTGCAATGGCGGCGACGCTGCTGGCGGGATCGCTGGGGACGACTGCACTGTCGCGGCGGCGGCTGGGGCCCTGGCTGGGGTCCCGGCTGGGGCGCTTGGGGCGCCGGCCCTCGCTGGGGCGGTGGCTGGGGTCGCAATTGCTGGCGTGATAGCTGGGGCCGTGTGCATTGCAGGAGGTGGTGATTCCAACCTCCTGCGTCGCTGCTGCTGCACCGCCTGCGGCTGGCGACGTGCTGACGTGCGGCCGGATTACAGCAAGCCGGACACAGGCTCATGGCACGGCGGATGGATGATGCCGCCGTGACTACTTAGATTCTCGAAGTTGAGAAGCTAATTTCCGTCAGAATACCGAGTGCGATGCCAAAGAGGACTTCATAAAAGCCCCTATCGATCACCTGGCCCGTTGTTTTGTTCCCAAAATAGCGTGCGAGTGCGTCTGCTTCAGGCGTCATCGCGCCCGTCGCGATCATCAGTCCACCCACAATGTGCCAAATTCCGAGTAACAGCGCCAAGATAGCGACAATACGTCCGAGGCGTGTGAACAGCATAGTCTTCCGCCTTACTCCCGCTTCAGCTTGATCACCGTCTAAAACACTACCATCACTTCAGATATCCTGTAGAAGTTGGATGCACTCTGAGCAGTGGGGGCGCTGCCATGTTGTGTATATCGGTGCGCGTACGTGCAGTTCGGCGCGACATCCATTCTTTTCAGAACTGCAGTACAGTCATCGCGCGCCCTGCTTCGAGCAGTGATTGGGAGGTTTGCATGCACAAAGCAATTATTTTCTGTCTTGCATTCGTCGTTCTGACATCGCCGCTGCACGCCGAGAGTGCTGGCAGCGCCGCCCTCAAAGGCGGAGCCAAGGGGGCTGGTGGCGGTGGCGGATTCAACAACGCCCCGTCAGGACTGCCGTCAAAACATAAGACCTCTGATGGGGCGTATGAGCAAATGAATGGCTACATCAGGCAAATGAAGGCGACTAAGACCACCAAGCCTGTCACCTCGGGATCGTCGCAGACGAAAGGCAGACGGTAAAATCGACAGTCGTCCGAACGTTAGGCGAACTGTGTCAGCCGTTTCTGTTTCCTACGACGCGCGAGTAAGCCAATCACGGCGAGGCCGCCGGCGAACAGACGAAAAAGGGCCGCGCCCACCTTGTGCAGTTTCGTCATAGTGCCCCCCCTTCAAGTAAACGAATCGAGTAATGCCGATCTCGGGCGGAGACAAATCCTGGTATTCTTCCGGCCCGCCCCTGACATTCGGGACAAGTCTCGGCCACTCCGTGCAACTTGAACGCAACTTGCTCAGACTACCATTTAGGCCCTTATAGAAAATCTACTATCGACTATGGAACCTTACAGACCTATAGTAATTGCACTATAGGCGAAAACCCGTCTGATCGAACTGCCGACCATGAAACCGGCTGAGTTCATCGCATCCGCGCTGGACGATCTTTCGGTTCTTCCGGATGACGTCAAACGGGTGTTCGGATTCGCCATCCGCATGGCGCAGCGCGGCGAGAAACACCCGGATGCAAAGCCACTCAAGGGATTGGTGGTGCGGGCGTTCTGGAGGTCGTCGAGGACTTCGATGGGGACACATACAGGGCGACCTATACGGTGAAGTTCGCCGATGTTGTCTACGTGCTGGACGCGTTCCAGAAGAAATCGAAGCAGGGAAAAAGGACCGCACGGCACGATATCGAACGCATCAAGGCGCGCCTGAAGCTGGCCGCAGAGCATTACGCGCAAAGGAGACCGCAACAGAGTACGGCCTAATAAATACGTATCGCAGACAGGAAAGACAGAGCATACCCATGTCAAACGCCACCAAAGTCACCCGCAGCAGCGGAAACATCTTCAAGGACATCGGCCTTCCCAACGCCGAGGAACACGCACTCAAGGCTGACATCGTGATCAAGCTCGCCAAGCTGATCGAGATCAAAGGTCTCTCTCAGAGCAAGGCGGCTGTCATCACCGGCATTGCCCAGCCCGATCTCTCCAAACTCCTGCGCGGGCACTTCGCCGGGTTTTCCATGGATCGCCTCGTGCAGGCCATCCTCGCGCTCGGATCGGATGTCGAAATCCGCGTCAAGCGCCCTGCCCCGCACCGCCGTGGTCGGGCGCGGGTGACGGCCGACGCGATGGCCTAGCTCGGCTGAAAGGAACTAACGTTTGCCTAGGACGGCGGTCTGGAACTGCCACCGAAGTCCATGCAGAACCGAATGGGCCACTCGTCGATCGTGGTCACTCGAATCCCAGTTCCTCCGCCACATACCTATTTTTCATCCGCCGAAATTCTGTGATCGATGCGGCCGCCTTCGCGCGACAAGCGCGAATGTGCTGGCCAACTATTAAATTGTGGCTCATCCTATACGCGGCTTGCTGGGTGACCCAATCAAAAGGGACGAGGGAGGCAAATGCCGTGGCACAAACAATAGAGGGATTTGTCGGAAACGCACTGGATGAGGCAAAGATATCGCCAACGCATATCAAGGTCGTCGCACTGATCGCGGCTGGCTACTTCTTTGACGTCATCGATCTGATCGTTCTGGGATCGCTGATCCCGGACATGCTGCAAAGCAATTTCGCCACCAGACCTGAGGCGGCATGGATCGGCAGCGCCACCGTACTCGGAATGTTCATCGGTGCAGCGGGACAAGGTGAATTCAGCGACAGGTGGGGCCGCAAGACGGTCTATCAGTTCAATCTGCTGGTCTTCGGTGTCTTTACAATTCTCGGGGCTCTTGCACCCACGGTGTTCTGGCTGATCGTGTGCCGGTTCATCGCCGGTCTCGGTCTCGGCGGCGAGCAGCCGCTGGCATTCGCGTATGCCGGCGAATACTCCCCGAAAGCCATCCGCGGCCGCATCCTTGCGACAGTTCACTTCATCGGTGGCGCGTGCGTCTGGCCTATCGCCGCGCTTTTCACGCTGTTTTTCCGCGATTCGATCGGGTGGCGGGGAATCTGGATCGTGATCGGCATCGGCGCGTTGATCGTCTGGCTGTTCCGATTTTGGCTACCGGAGTCACCGCGCTATCTGGCAACGCACGGGCGCGGCAAGGAAGCGCTCGATGTTCTTGCGCGCATGGGTATCCCGGGTCCGACAGAACAGCTGACAACGACCGAGGCGAGCAATACGCGCAGCGATCCGTTTGCTCTCGTCTTCAGAATGTTCCCCAGCCGAGTGATTGCAGGAATGATCTGCTTTTCTGCGTTCTTCGGCGTCGCGATCGGCCTGGGCAACTGGCTGCCCAACATCATGACAGAGAGAGGTTTCACGATCACCAAATCGCTCACATTCACCTTCGGCATGACGCTGGCGGTGCCGTGCGCGAGCCTGTTCATGATGTATGCGCTCGATAAGTTCGGGCGGAAAATAACCTCAGTCTGTGCGTTCATCGGGGCCGGCATCATGGCCATCGCATTTGCGAATGCGAAAACCGACACGCAGCTGCTCGTCGCCGGATTCATCATGATTTTCTTCATCCAGGTGGCGGGCAATTCGATGCAGATATTTGCCTCGGAGGTGTTTCCGACCAATGCGCGCGCGTCTGGCTTCGGATGGGCGGCAGGTGTCGGCCGTCTCTCGACAGCGGGCATCAACCTGGCGATTCCATGGATCCAGGGCAATTGGGGCCTGAATGCCGTATTCGCCAGCATTGCGGCAGTGCTCTTGATTGCTGCGTTCTCGGTTACGCAAATGGGTCCCGAGGCGCGTCAGAAAGGTCTGGACGAAATCGCCCCGCCGACAGGGTGACGTAGGGCGCATCGAAATCTGCGGGGCCCGGTTCGGTTCTTGCCGCCGGGCCTCGCTTCAATTTGAGTCCGATTTATTTCGTTAAGTCAGATGGCAACTGCGGCAACAGCCAGAAACGTTCGGTACCTTTCGCGTTGCGATCAGGGCGGCCGGCCTGACGGCGTGCAGGTTCTCGTGCACAAGGGCCATGCTTTTATCGGCCACATGTTCAGCGACGGATTTTCGGTCGTGGATGTGCGCGATCCGCACAAGCCGAAACCGGTCGCGTTCGTCCCCGCGCCGAAAAACACGCGGTCGCACCATCTGCAGATTCACGGCGACATTCTTCTTGCCGTGAACGGGCCGAATATCTGGGCGATGCAGCAATATGCAACGCAGCAAGACTACTACGCAAAATCCCTCATCGACTCGGTGCAGACCGAACAGCCGTTCGCGGCCGGTTTACGTGTGTTCGATATTTCAAAACCAGCAAGCCCGCGCGAGATCGCATTTCTGCATATGCCGGGTTTCGGGGCGCATCGGATTTGGTGGGTTGGTGCACGCTATGCCTACGTATCAGTCCATTTCGAGGGATTCATAGATCACGCTTTGGCGATCGTTGACGTGTCGAATCCGGAGAGCCCGGAGCTTGCGGGCCGCTGGTGGCTGCCCGGCATGCACCGGGCCGGCGGCGAAACACCGCCCCCATCTTTCGGCAAGCGCACGGCACTGCACCATCTCATTAGTGCTGGCACACTCGGTTACGCGGCGTGGCGCGATGGTGGTTTCACCATTCACGACCTGAGGGACCCCATACATCCGAAATTGATCAGCCACCGCAATTTCGCACCACCGTTTGCGGGAGGCGCGCATACCCCTCTTCCCCTGCCCGGACGCGAACTCCTTGTGCTCGCCGATGAAGCGACATCGGCAAATTGCGCCAACGGCCTCGCCTACACGTGGTTGATCGATGTGCGCGAGCCCTCAAATCCCGTCTCAATCGCCACCTTACCGACTCCTGCCGAGGAAGAATTCTGCGCCAAAGGCGGGAAATTCGGACCTCACAATCTGCACGAAAATCGACCCGGCTCCTTGCAAACGGAAGATCTGATTTTCGCCACCTATCACAATGCCGGCTTGCGGATATTCGACATCCGCAATCCGTTCGAGCCGAGAGAGGTTGGTTACTTCGTGCCGCCGCCGCCGGAAAGAGTTGTCGATCAGAGACCAAATCCGGTCAAGGTCATCCAATCCTGTGACGTATTTGTCGACCCCGAAGGCATCATGTATCTCACCGACACCAATGCCGGTCTGTATATTCTGCAATACGAAGGCCGATAGCCACGCGGAGATTTGAAGTATGTCGCAAAAGTTCGGCCGCCTTGCCCTGCATATGTGGACGATCGACACGACGCCGCTTGCCACCGCACTCGATGCGGCCAGGCAGGCGGGCTATGACGCCGTCGAATTACGGCGAACGGATTTCAAGCGCTGTTTCGACGCCGGCATGAGCAACCTTCAGGTGCTTGGCATTATCAAGAAAAGCGGCATCCCGTGCGGTGTACTTGGAGTCGAGTACGGCTGGCTGTTCGCCACCGGTGACGAGAGCAAGCGGCTGTTCAGGGTATTCCGGGAATCGTGCGAAAACGCGGTGGCGCTTGGTTGCGACATGTTGATGAGCGCGCCGGGTCAGATCAACGGATCGATAAAGGACGCCATCAAATATCTGAAAGAAGCTGGCGACATCGCCGCCGAATATAAACTCAGGCTTGCGATCGAATTCAATTCCCAGCATGACGTGCTCAACAGGCTGGCCGTTTTGACCGAACTGATCGAAGGCGCGGATAGGCAGAATTGCGGCTACTTGATCGATGCCTATCACTTCACGCGAAGCGGCGCCGGTGGCCGCGGTTTCGAAAGCATTCCGGGGGACAAGATTTATTGCTTCCAGTACAGCGACCTTTCGCCCAATCCGGTGACGGGCGTAAGACGGCCTACCGATCGTCTGCCGCCGGGCAAGGGCGTGGTGAAGTGGCGCGAAATGCTGGGGCTCCTCGCCGAGAAAGGTTATACCGGCTACCTCAGTTACGAGGCGCCCAATCCGGACCAGTGGTCCCGTTCGCCGTACGACGTTGCGCGGGAGGGTGTCGAACTTACGCGCCAGTTATTGCGGGATGCCGTCCCGAGTTATGTCAGTTGAGGTTCAACCATGTCAGCAGAACAGGATCTTCCCCTTTTTCTCGGCTTGAACGACAAGTCGATCACCGACATTCCCAAGACCGTCGAAAAACAGCGCTACATGACGAGCGTCGCACCGAAGGCGGCCAATCCCGGCAAATGGGTCGAGCAGCCACGAATGCCGATCCCGACCGGCGAACATGCCGTCATCGAGTGTCAGGGCAAGATTCACTCGATCGCGGGATACGCGAAGCATCGCGTGGACCAGAATTTCCACCAGGTGTTTGACCCGAAATCAGGGACCTGGTCTCTGAAAGCGCCATTCCCCCTTCCCTGCAATCACGTCGCCGGTGCATCGATCGGTTCGAAAATTTATACATTCGGCGGTTTCATCGAGCAGAACCGCTGTCCGCATTCAAAATGCTTCGTCTATGACACCGCGACCGACCAATGGGCGCCAATCGCAGGCCTCTCACGTCCGCGTGGCGCTATGTCGGCGATTGTGCTCGATGGCAAGATTCATCTGCTGGGCGGGCGCGACGTTCGCTCGGTCGAATGGCATGAAATCTATGACCCGGCGGGCGACAAATACACGATCCTTGCCGGCATGCGGGGTTCGACCGGCACGCAGCCTTTCGTCGGGCAACGCGATCACATGGGTGTCGCGGTAGTTGACGGAAAAATTCACGCGATTGCCGGCCGCATGGATTCTTACGACTTCAATACCGGCCTGAACGCCGTCTACGATCCCAAGAGCGATGCGTGGACGTTCCGCGCTCCATTACCCACCCCGCGCAGCGGGCCTTCGTGCGTTTACATCAACGGCAAGATTGTCGTCTTCGGTGGCGAAGCCACCGGAAAAGTATTCGGGACCAACGAGGCCTACGACCCGAAGACCGACACGTGGGAACAGCTCACTCCAATGGCGATTCCACGCCATGGACTGCATGGGGCGACGTGCGCTGTCATTGGGAACATGGTGCACGTGCCCGGAGGCGGACCGGTACCCGGCGGTCAGGTTCAGGGTGCCTACCATGACGGTTTCACCTTTGGCTGAAAGCGAATGGCCGCCCGAACGGCGGCCATTCGTTCTCCAACCAGTGTGTCGAATGCTATCGAGCCGGGCGTAGCCTGAGCTCGGCGACGCCTGCCGCAACGTTCAGTCCTGCCTGGCCTTGCACTGATATCGGCTGCAAGGCGACAGTGCGGTTCGAGCCGCCAACCAGGACATTTGCACCAAGACCAGCGCCTACAGTGGCCTCCGCTGTTGCGCCGCCGTAGTTGCCGGCGAGCGCGCCGAATCTGCGCGTAGACGGTGCATAAACCGCCCAAACCATTTCGCCGCCCGCTGTCGCACCGAGGTCGAGACCAAATTTGCTGATTGACCCGACATACACTTCGCGCGGACCAGGCTGCGAAGGCGTGAACATGCAGGTGAGCTCCTTTTTCGATGTAATGATGAGGCCAATGCCGCCCGATACATCGCAGCTCAACGTGCCAACTTTCGTTCGGTTGGGCTGGGCCCGGGTGGACATCGGAAGAGCGACCAGGGTGGCGAGCGCCAGCGCGGCAACGCTCAACGGCTTGTGCATGTGAAACTCCATTCCAATGAATGCAGGGCTGTAAACGTGGTCCGGAAAAACAGGTTCCAATAAATTATTTGGCTGCGGGTCTCAGACTACGCAACGGCCGGGAAAATTGGCGCGCTTGTCCTTCGACAATGAACTGAACACCGGCTCGCAACCCACGAGCACCGGAGCACTTGGCGGGGTCATTTGGCGGCCACTCGCCCGCGGAACGCGCAATCGATCGGACTTATGCGTGCGGTCAACAACCTGTGATGCCGCTCCGCCCTCGAATGATGACCAAGCCGCGCCCAATCCGACAGGCGGGGCAATTACACCCAAAAGGACTACGACAAGCGCACCGACCAGACTAAACGAAAGGATATTGCGCATAACGCTCTCCTTTCAGAAGCGCGCATTCGTGAAAGGCACGCGCGTTCTGCGAGCGTGAGTCAAAACGGCGGTATAAGAAATAAGTTCCAGACCTGCTTAGCGACCCGCGAGGATCTGGCTTGCAGGAATCACAATGTGACAGTGAAGGCCGTCCGGGTCGAAGTTCATGTCCACCTCGGCGTCCAACGCACGAGCAAGATTGCGTTCGATGACCATGCTCCCGAATCCTTTCTTGCGTCGCACTTTCACTTTTGGGCCGAGTCGCTCGCGCCAATCCAGTTCAACCGCCTTGTCGGGCGCGTTTTCACGCCGGGTCCAGGTGATCTCTACCTCGCCCGTCGGCACCGAAAGAGCCCCGAATTTGGCGGCGTTGACGGCGAGCTCATGCAACGCGAGACCGAGATTTTGAGCCGCTTCAGGCTTGAGCGCGATAGCCGGTCCTTCGATCATAACCTGCGCCGCGTCTCCATCCGCATAGCCGGCAATCTGAGAGCGGATCAGTTCTTCAAGCGAGGCCCCATACCAGCTTTCGCGCACCAACAGGTCATGAGACGCAGCCAAAGCCTGCAGTCGAGAGCCAAATTGGGCGAGAAACGCATCGATCGAGCCTGCGTGGCGAGCGGTTTGACGTGCCATTGCCTGGATTACAGCCAGCAGGTTTTTTGAGCGGTGCGTCAGTTCCCGCAGCAGCAAACGCAGGTGTGCCTCGCCCTCTTTGCGCTCGGTCACATCTACGGAGGCGCACGTCAGGCCGACGATTTCACCCGCCGCGTCGCGGAGCGGCTCGATATGCAAATCATGCCAGCGGATCCCCGGGCCGTCCTCAAGTGCAAGCTCGACACGCTTGGCCTCCCCGGTTGCGAGAACCTCGCGTTTCGCGGCAATCGTGGCTGCCGCGCTATCCCCTGGCAAAATCTCCGAATCCATACGCCCGAGAATATCTTCGACAGATCGGCCGAATATCGAATTGCCAATCGACGTATAGCGAAGATCGCGATCCTGCGTGTACACCGTCACCTGCGACCCTCGGAGCGCGGTTTCGTAGCGGGCGAAACGCGCGCGCAAAAGGCTCAATTCCAAGGATTGCGCAGCGAGCTGATCTTGCAGCCGTAACTTTTCCTGTTCGAGCCGAGCTAGTTCGCTTTCTTGCGCTGCAGACATACCGCACACCGTTGCACTCGTTCCGTTACGCCCTCGCGCAGATCGCGACTCCGACCGTGCATCCACGGTGAGGTCAGCCGCATTTGAAAGCAAGTTGGCTTATGACCATGTTCAGCAAACATACTGTCGTCGAATACTGCCATTCTTGATCTCTCGGCTTCCCGAAATTTTGACGAACGACAGGAAATAGGCCCCAAACGAGATAAACGCCATGACGTCCGAAGTGTTGCACCTCGGCCAGGCCATACAGCACATTGAGGACCGCCCAATCCATCCCGCAGTTGGAACATTTCCAGAATGTTGTCGGCGCGCGACGTTATTGCGAAATTGATAATTTAGTGACCACGCACGTAAAACAGCGGTAGCGGAAGAAGTGGCAATGATCAAAAAGGTGTTCGTCCCTCTGGGGCTTGCCGCTGGAACGCATAGTCCGGACCTATAGTCTGCCATGCGGCAGAATCTAGCGCGTTTTAGCTTGCCCGCCTTTCACGTCGTCTGGCGTTGCGTTCGAAAAACAGAGCCTGGCTAAGCACTGCCGAAACTGTGGAAGGCTGAAACGGTTTGGCAATAAGGAAGGCCGGTTCAGGCCGCTCGCCGGTCAAGAAACGCTCCGGATACGCAGTGATGAAGATAACCGGAACTTCGAATGAACGCAGCATTTCGTTCACGGCATCAAGACCGGAGCTTCCATCAGCCAACTGAATATCGGCGAGAATAATTCCAGGCCGCTTGGCTTTTGCGAGCGCTACGGCCTCAGCGTGCGTGCGGGCGACGCCAAGCACCCGATGACCAAGGCCCTCGACCAGTCCTTCAAGATCGAGTGCGATAAACGTTTCATCTTCAATGATCAGGACATCCGTTGCGATTTCGGCCGCGAGTTCGCGACCGGATTCTTCTACCAATTCCCTCAAAGTCGGAGCGTCAACATCAAGGACTTTGGCCGCGTCGTCTTCCGAAAGTCCCTCGAGCGCCACCAGCAAGAAGGCCTGACGCGGTTTCGGCGGAATTTGCGCAAGATGGCGTTCAACGGGTTGGCTCGGACCCGGACTCGCCGCTTTTTCGTTGAGAGCAACGGAATTCCAAATTTTTGTGAAGAGCCGATAGAGGGCGATTCGCGTTGATAGCCCTGTGTCGAGCACCTTGGGATCCTGGACCAAAGCTTCGAGCGTTGCCGCCACATAGGCATCGCCGGACGATTGACTGCCCGAAAGGGCGCGAGCGTACCGCCGTAAATACGGCAAGTGCTGAGCAACTGCCTGAGATGTCGACAAAAATCCCTCCGAATGCTGCCGGCCCCTGATCGATGAGCGTACCGCCCCCCGCTCTGAGGGTCACCTGTAGGGCTTTCAACGTTATTGCCGCAAAAAAGTTCCGTTCCGGGGGAACCATCTGCATGGCCAAGGGTTTTGACACAAACCAAGGGGCAGCGGGCGCCTCAGCGGAGCTCGAAAGTTTGGGGTTGAGCATGAATGAACGAAAGCCCGTGGGACAGCAAAATCCGATGGAAGCCGCGGCCACTCGAAACAAAAAGCCCAGTTCGAAACCGGCGAAGCTCGGTCGAGACGTCCAGGCCCGCCTCGGACAGCAGCTCCGCGCGATGTACGACGAAGTCGTCAACCAGGGCGTTCCTGACCGATTTAGTGAACTCATCAACCGCCTCAACGGCGACGAGAAAAAAAAGGACGGTCACTGATGGCGATGGACGAGTCAGTCCGCAAAGCCGTACTCAGTGCGGTGCCGAGTCTCCGCGCGTTCGCGATTTCCCTCTGTGGAAACGTGGATCGTGCGGACGATCTGGTGCAGGAGACACTGTTGCGCGCGCTCGCCAACATCGACTCTTTCCAGCCTGGCACTAATATGTCGGCGTGGCTTTTCACCATTCTCCGCAACCATTTTCGTTCTGAATACCGAAAGCGGCGGCGGGAGGTCGAAGACAGCGACGGACATCACGCAGAATCGCTCAAATCGCAACCTGACCAATACGGCCATGTTGAATTTCGGGAATTTCGCGAAGCCCTCGCGCAACTGCCGTCCGACCAACGCGAGGCTTTGATCCTTGTAGGCGCGTCGGGCTTTTCCTACGAGGAAGCAGCCGGCATCTGCGGTTGTGCAGTCGGTACGATCAAGTCGCGCGTCAACCGCGCGCGAACGCGGCTCGCTGAGTTGCTGCACGTCAATAGTGCAGAGGATTTTGGACCGGACGAGACCACGCGGGCTGTATTGGCGAGCGGCGAATAATCCTGCTTATCAAAGAGCATTGAAAAAAGCTCCATGCAGCTGTCGCCGCATGGAGCTTTTGGCTTGATGATCATTGGTGATCGATAACTACGGCACGGTCGGTCTGCGACCGCGGACAAGACCGGCGATCACAGAAATCGCAAACAGCACGATCGCCACGAAGAAAACGATCTTCGCCGCCTCGATGGCGACTCCGGCAATCATGCCGAAGCCTAACAGCGCTGCGACGATCGCGATGATCAGAAATGTAACAGCCCAGCCTAACATGGTAGTCACCTTGGTTGTTAGTTGCGGCATAGCAGCCGCCACCCGGGCCAACGCTATTTTGGGTCCAAAAGTTCCTGTCTGGGCCTCTCCACAAATCCCGGCCTGCCAGACCACCCTTCCGCACCGGAACCGGTTCAATAACAAGCCGGTTCTTTACTGTATATTGGGGTATTCAAATTGGCGTGCGGCTTCACGCGGGATTTCATGGCGACAGCAATATGAAACGTTCGACGAAAACAGGCCTGAAAATCTACCGAGCCAAACGCGACTTTGATGTTACCGCCGAACCAAAAGGCGCTGTCGCGCGCAAACGGGGAAACGCCTTCGTTATTCAAAAGCATGCCGCTACGCGGCTGCACTACGACTTGCGCCTCGAACTTGATGGCGTGATGAAAAGCTGGGCCGTGACGCGTGGACCCAGCCTTGTGCCCGGGGAAAAGCGTCTTGCGGTCCAGGTCGAAGATCATCCGATCGCCTACAATACATTCGAAGGGACCATCCCGGAGGGAGAATACGGCGGCGGCACGATGATGATCTGGGACCGCGGCCATTGGCAATCTGAAAACGATCCACACAAAGGACTCGCAAAAGGTCATCTGTCATTCACGCTCGATGGAAAAAAGTTGCATGGCGGATGGCATCTCGTACGTATGCGGCGCAGACCAAGTGAAAAGCGCGACAACTGGCTTTTAATCAAGCAGCACGACCAGGCGGAACGCTCCGCCCGCGACAAGGATATCCTCGAGGAAATGCCCCTCTCAGTGGTGAGCGGACGTTCGATGGAGGAGATCGCCAAAAAATCCAGGAAGGTGTGGCACAGCAATAGAAAGAGCAGTGGGAAACCGGATTCGAGAAAAACTCGCAGGAGTACGAAAAAGAAAAGCTCCAAGAGCGAAGTAAAGGACGACGATCCAGCGGAAGGCAAAGCCCGCAGCGCCCCTCCCGCTTTTGTACCTCCATGTCTTGCGACCTTGTCGGACAAAGCGCCCGATCAAGGAAACTGGGTGCACGAGATCAAGTTTGATGGTTACCGCATTCAAGCGCGACTCGATCATGGCAAGGTAACCTTGCTGACGCGCAAAGGTCTCGACTGGACTGAAAAATTTCCACCGGTTACGAAAGCCATCGCAAAGTTGCCGGCGAAAACTGCGCTCATTGACGGCGAAGTTGTCGCTGAAGGCGATGACGGCCATTCAAGTTTCTCTCTGCTGCAGCAGGACCTCAAAAGCGGCCGCCACGATCGCATGGTTTATTATGCTTTCGATCTTCTGCATCTCAACGATACCGACTTGATGGCCCTGCCTCTCGACAAGCGAAAGGCCGCGTTGGCCAAACTTCTCAACCGGCAGCCGGACCACGGCTCTTTGCGCCTGAGCGAGTCTTTGACCGGATTGGGGACAACGTTGCTGCGGCATGCCTGCAAACTTGGGTTGGAAGGCATCATTTCGAAGGCAGCAGACGCGCCTTATCGCTCCGGCCGCGGATACGACTGGATCAAGACGAAATGCTCGGACCGGCAGGAGATGATCGTGGCCGGTGTCGTGCCTTCGACGGCGGATCCTCGGGCTGTGGGGGCGCTGGTGCTCGCCTTTTACGATGATGGAGAACTGCGTTACGCGGGACGCACGGGCACGGGCTTTACCCATGAGACGGCACGCAAGCTGTTTCGCAAGTTGATGACTCTGAAAACGGAAGAAGTCCCCTTTGGAGCCGTACCAGCCGAAGAACGCGGCATCCGCCGTCCGATCTGGGTCAAGCCAACGACAGTAGTGGAGGTCGATTTCCATGGCTGGACGCATGGCGACCGTGTGCGCCAGGCATCATTTCAGGGTGTGCGCGAAGACAAGTCGGCCAAAGACGTGGTGCGCGAGCGCGCAGTCGCTACCGCCAGACGTGCGCGGGACGTAAAGCGAAGCTCTCGCCCCGCGAAGACCAACAACAATGTCGGAGCGGTTCATCTCACTCATCCCGACCGTGTCTATTGGGATGATGTCGGCATCACGAAACATGATCTTGCCGACTACTACGTCAAGGTCTGGAAGTGGATGCGACCGCATGTGGTCGGGCGACCAATCGCGCTCCTGCGTTGTCCTGAAGGCGCGAATGGCCAATGTTTTTTTCAGAAGCACGCGCGCGCCGGTATTCCGGCAGAATTCCTTCATCTCGTTCCTGAAAAGGGAGACGAAATCATATCCGTTGATGACCTCAATGGGATCATCGCGTTGGTTCAGGGAGGCGTTCTCGAAATTCACACGAGAGGCACGACTATTGACGATCGCGAGCGTGCCGATCGACTGGTGTTTGATCTCGATCCGGGTCCAGGAACGAGTTGGAAGGACGTGGTGGCGGCCGCGCGTGATGTCCGGGCCCGCCTCTCAAAGTTAAAGCTCAAAAGCTTTCTGAAAACATCCGGTGGCAAAGGTTTACATGTGGTATTGCCGATCAAACCCACGCCCTGGGATGAAGCAAAAGAGTTTACGCAGAAAATTGCGACCTCGATGGCGATGGACTTGCCCGATCGTTACGTTGCGACAGCCGACAAAAGCCGCCGCTCAAAGCGCATCTTCATCGACTACCTGCGTAACAGCCGTGAGGCGACAGCCATTGCGCCCTATTCGACGCGTGCGCGGCCCGGCGCGTCCGTATCCGTTCCGATTGAATGGTCTGAACTGGGCAGCCTCAAAGCCGCCAATCAATATACGGTTCAAAATATTATGCAGCGGCTGTCTCGCTGGGGCAAAGATCCGTGGTCAGGAATTGGTCGGCTCAAGCAGCCGCTGCCGACATTGAGATAGCTCACTCGCCTCCCCCACTGGCGTTGGAACAGCGGAACTACCCTGAGCGTTTGAGGCAGCACCGGGGCGCGCGTTGCCATCAGGAGCATACGATGAAAAACACCAACTCTAACGGACAGGGCCGAGGCGGCGCGGCAGCAATGCTGAGCCAGGCGTTTTCCCGATTTGCGCACGCGACGGCGACCTGGACCGGTCACCCGATCGCGTTCCTGCTGGCGCTCGCCCTGGTCATTGGCTGGGTCCTGACCGGTCCGATATTCAATTACAGCGATACATGGCAGCTTGTTATCAACACCGGTACGACCATCGTAACGTTCCTGATGGTGTTTATGATCCAAAACACGCAAAACCGGGACACCCTCGCAATTCAATTGAAGCTCTCGGAGCTTGTGTTGGCAATGAAGGGAGCTGAAAACAAATTTGCGGCAATTGAAGATCTGTCCGATGAAGAACTCGCGGAATTGCACGACGACTGTCGGGCGCGTGCGGATATGACCCGTGAACAGATCGAGAGTCGACGATCGCGCTCGCCGAAAACCGGCGGAGGATCATATTCGACAGAGGTCCGCTGAGCGGAATACTTCACGCCATTTATGATTTGATTTTTTAGAGGAACTTCCGCAGGTCGCAAGGGTTCAAAAGACAACTGCACGGCTTTGACAGAACCCCGTCATACCGGGTTATCTTACCTGGTGTGCATGGAGCTATGATGCGGTCTCGCGCGGCTTTGATCGCCTGTCTGGCGATTGTTCTCTGGGAAGCGAATGATACCGCTTTTGCTCAACCTCCGCGTCCGTTTACCGGCATTGCCGCCTTTTACAGCATCAACTATTCGGGCCGCACCGCCTCCGGCGCGAAATACGACCCAAACAAATTTACTGCTGCCCACCGCAGTCTTCCTTTCGGCACGCGCCTTCGGGTGACTGATCCCAGATCAGGCCGCAGCGTGTCTGTGGTGGTGAATGATCGGGGCCCATTTACGAGAGGACGTGTGCTCGACCTTTCGCTCGCTGCCGCCAAGGCATTGCGTATGACTGGCCGCGGTTTATTGAAGGTCACGGCAATTCTTGAATCGGACTCCAAGCTCACTTCGACGCCCTGAGTCCTGGGCTTGCTTGCCGTGTGAGCAGCGACTGCGCAGCAAAGGCCCCGCAGGAAATTCAACCCTGGCGAGATTGCAATACCGGTTTTTCGCTATAGTCCGGCCCTTCACGTTCTTATCCATCCTGCAAGGACGAGCTCATGACCGCCAAACGCCTGGCACCGCGTCTTTCCGTGGTGAACGAACAAGATATGAATGAAACGCAGCGCGCTTTGCTCGACAGCCTTCGAGCCGGTCCTCGCGGTTCCTCGATAACACCACGCGGACCTTTTGCCGTCTGGATGCACGCGCCTGAGTTCGGAGAGCTTGCGCAAAAGCTTGGTGCTCACTGCCGCTACGGAACTGTATTGGCGCCGCGGTTGTCGGAATTTGCAATCCTCTGCACCGCACGCATCTGGCGCGCCCAGTATGAATGGTTTGCCCACGCTCCTATGGCTCTCAAAGCCGGCGTGAAGCAAAAAACAATCGACGACTTAAAACGCGGCCGGGTCCCAAAATCCGCGGCCAAGGACGAGCGGGCGATCTACGATTTTGTGCAGGAACTTTACAAAAAAAAGCGCGTGGGCGATCGCGCATACAAACGCGTGCAAGAATTGTTCGGCGATAAGGCGGCCGTCGAACTGGTCGGCATACTCGGATATTATGCGCTGATTTCGATGACGCTGAATGTATTTCAGATGCTGCCGCCGGATAGCGAGAAGCTGGCATTTCAGGAATCGAACTAGCGGGTCAGCCCAGCCTCAACAAGTGCGACGTTTTTTGATGATTACGTTGCCGTCCGGCAAATGCTTGCGTATCCGCACGGTACGGCACTCGGCATGGTGACGATACCAATCACGATTCCCGTCCCATCCGCGATCATGATCGCGGATGACAACATCTTCCCGGTGGCGAATTGCGGCCTGTCCAAGGGTCATCCCTGCGAGCAGGGATCCTGCGGATACACATAGCACGAGCATTCTCACGTCAGCCTCCGCCTGTCACCCCTGGTCCCCGGAGAATGCGGGGCGCGTAAAAATGTTTCCTGTTAAAAGAGGTATTAGGCGACATGTTGGCTGCCGCCCACGGCACGCTGGTCGACCTCAAGAGCGTGCGGATCGAGCGATCCCGCGCCGCAAGTTGGCCTCGCTCTTCGTTCTCGTCGTCGGTGGTCACCGGCTCGCCTTGGCACAAAGGCCGCTGCTATAGCCGTAACCTCCTTAAATATTAGTTTGGACGGAGTATCCTGATTTTAAAACTGCGTTCGCTCAGCGGCCATGCTGCATCGGTTTGCCTCCAGAGCCACCCATTCGGGCGCCGATACCCTCGACCGTGAAATCAACCGAAGCCTTGCCAGCTTTTTCAAATTGCAATTCCGCTTTGAAATGGTCGCCCTGCTTCAAAGGCTCTTTCAATCCGACGAACATGACATGATAGCCGGACGGCTCAAATCGGATCGTCTGTCCCGGTTTGATTTCGACGCCCGCCGTCATTGCACGCATCTTCATCACGCCCTTGTCCATACTCATTTCATGAATCTCGAATCGGTTCGAAATATCCGATACACCACCGGTCAAACGATCGGGCGTACTCCCCATGTTGGTAACGGTAAAATAACCACCACCGACGGTCGCGCCTTTTGGCGTCGCTCGCGCCCAGGCAGCCGAAATTTTCAGATTGCCGATAACAACGTCGTCCGCTCGAGCCGGCATGCTCGCGCATATTGCGAAAACGAAAGCGATCATGAAAACGAGTCGAACCATCCCGACCTCCGGATACCAAACGCCCCGGATGACCTATACCCGGAACCCGGTGGGCTTCAATGGTGCGTCGGTCGAATTGGCAGCGGCGCTGTGATAGACTGACAATATGCCGGACCGAGGAGCCTCTGAGCCCGACAATGGATCGCGGGTCGTCGGCTTTCGCAGTCGGCGGCCGGTAGAACGCTCGCAAGCGCCCTCCCCGCCGGTCGTCAACGACTTGACGAAATATGAGCGCGGCGAGAATTCGGACGACTATCGTCACCGCATGATCGTCAATGTCGTGGCATTTGTTTTTGTGATCGGACTCATCGCCGCCGGCCTTTGGCTGGCCGACACGATGGCGACCATGCGCAAGAACCAGGACTGCGTGCTTTCGGGACGGCGCGGTTGCACGCCGGTCGAGATCACAAAGGACCGTTGGTAGGCTGGGGGCCTGTTCCGCGCCCATGCAAGCCTGAATTCGTGCTAAATAGCCGTTACCATTGAACTCTCGCCCCCGCTTCGCTATACGGGCAACCAATCGCTTGCCATGAAGGTGCGTTTGGGGGCTTTGGCGCGTGGTTCGGGCGCATTGGCCGCCCGTTCGCCAGAACTCCAGACCAACCAGAGAGTTACCGATGTCTTCTACGTTTGACACCATAGCCAATATCATCGCCGAAACCTGTGATATCCCGCGGGATTCCATCACGCCGGAAAGTCACGCGATCAACGATCTCGGCATCGATAGCCTCGATTTTCTGGATATCGCGTTCGCCATCGATAAGGCATTCGGCATCAAGCTACCGCTCGAGCAATGGACGCAGGAAGTCAATGACGGCAAGGCGACCACCGATCAGTATTTCGTGCTCAAGAACCTGAGTTCTCGCATCGACGAGCTTGTTGCTGCAAAGGGAGCTTAGAGCGCGGGTCACATGCGTCTTGAGCACTTTCAGCTGATCGACCGGATCATCGATATCAGCGTATCCGACCGCAAAATCAGAACTGAGGCGACGGTTCCTTCTACAAATACAATCTTCGAAGGCCACTTCCCCGGCTTTCCCCTGATGCCTGGCGTGTTGTTGATTGAAACCATGGCCCAGACCTCGGGCTGGTTGGTCGTTGCCGTGAACCGGTTCGAGCGGATGGCGTTCCTTGCGGCCGTAAAGGACGCCAAGTTCCGAATGTTTGTCACGCCAGGTCAGAAACTTTCGGTAACCGCGGCTCTTCTTCATGAAGGTTCGGGATACGCGGTTACACAAGCCAGCATTGCGCTTGGGGGCAAGTCGATCTGCGACGCCACGCTGACCCTCCGCGTGATGGATTTCCCGAACCACGAGATGCGGCTCAAGATGCGGGAAACAGCCGCTCGGGTCGGTTTCCCGGCCGAGGTGCCGGCAAATGGCTAGCACTCCGCGAGAGGTCTGGATCACTGGAATCGGAATTCTCTCGTGCCTCGGTGAGGGAGCCGAAACGCACTGGCAGAAACTCTTGCAGGCCCAGCCTTCTGCAGATGCCACTACCTTTGCGCCGTTTATCGTCCATCCGCTTGCGCCGATCAATTTCGACGCGCAGATCCCCAAGAAGGGTGATCAGCGCCAGATGGAGAACTGGCAGCGTATCGGCACATATGCCGCCGGCCTCGCCCTCGACTCGGCCGGCGTCAAGGGTAATACCGACATTCTTTCACGGATGGATATGATTGTTGCCGCCGGCGGCGGCGAACGGGATCTGACGGTCGACTCCAATATCCTTACGGGAATCAGACACGCGGCCAATCCGGCGGCCTTTCTCAACGAGCGCCTGATGAGCGACCTGAGGCCGACGTTGTTTTTGGCGCAGCTTTCCAACCTCCTCGCCGGAAATATCTCGATCGTTCACGGCGTGACCGGTTCGTCACGCACGTTCATGGGCGAAGAATCCGCCGGCATTGATGCTGTCCGAATAGCGCATGCACGCATCGGTGCCGGACAAAGCGATATCGCATTGGTTGGCGGCTCATATAACGGCGAGCGCCCGGACCTTCTGATGTTGTATCAGTTTGCAGACCTCGCGTTGAAGGACAAGTATGCTCCTGTTTGGGAGCGTCGAAACGGCACGGGCGGTTTTGCGTTGGCTTCCCTGGGCGCATTCCTGGTTATAGAGGCGCGCGAGCATGCCGAAAGGCGCAATGTTAAACCGCTGGCCCGCCTGACATCCGTCGTCTCGGACCGCGCGAGCCGTGCTCCAGGGACTGTAGTTCAGACACTGGCGAAACTGTGGGATCGTCTTCGCATCCAGGCCAACGCCGGGCACACCGCAATTCTGTCCGGTGCGACAGGCGTTAATCCGGCGACAGCGGAAGAACGCAATTTTCTCAACGAACACCCTGATATTGCCGTTCGGGCAACCGGCTCATATCTGGGCCATGGGCTGGAGCCGCAATTTCCCATGAACATCGCGCTGGCCACGATCGCGCTCGAGCATGGTACGCTCTTTCCACCCTGTGACTCGACCGGTCTGGAACGGCCGATGACCGGGGAACTAAAGCAGGTTGTCGTAACGGGCGTCGGGCACTGGCGCGGCGAAGGTCTCGCCCTTGTTGAACGTGTCGGTTGAGGAGATCAGGCAATGGCAGCGGGTAAGGACAGACTAGGCCGGCCCGTCGTGGTGGTGACCGGCCTCGGCGTGGTGACCTCACTGGGCGCGGGCAAGGCCGACAACTGGGCAAAGCTGACCGGCGGTGAATCTGGAATCAAGACGATTACCCGCTTTCCCACGGATGGGCTGAAGACCAGAATTGCCGGAACGATCGACTATCTGCCGCCGCAAGACACTGCTGCCGCGCTCACCGAGTCGTTCGCCGACCTCGCCGCCAAGGAGGCAATTGCGCAATCGGGCCTCGGTGCAAACGGCACGTTTCCCGGTCCTCTTTTTCTTGCCGTTCCGCCCATTGAGATGGAATGGCCGCAGCGGCTCGAGATGGGCGCAAAATCGGGCGCCAACGAAAAGATCACCTATACAGAACTGCTGCGGGTCAGCACGGGATTTCCGGAATACCACCATCGCTTTTTGCTTGGATCGGTCGCCGACAATATGGCCGACAGATTCGGCACACAAGGTTCGCCGATTTCACTGTCGACCGCCTGCGCTTCGGGTGCGACGGCGATTCAACTTGGCGTCGAAGCCATCCGACGCGGAGAAACCGATGCGGCGCTCTGCATCGGTACCGACGGCTCCATCAATCCGGAAGCCGTGATCCGCTTTTCGCTCCTTTCCGCGTTGTCGACCAGCAACGACGTTCCACACACAGCCGCAAAGCCGTTTTCGAAGAACCGCGACGGCTTTGTCATGGCCGAAGGTGCCGGCGCCCTTGTTCTCGAAAGCTACGATGCCGCGAAGGCACGGGGCGCCAAAATCCTGGGCGTGGTGGAAGGCTGTGGCGAAATGACCGATGCGTTTCATCGGACGCGCTCGAGCCCCGACGGAAAACCGATCATCGGATGCATTGCGAATGCCATTGCGGATGCCGGTCTTACTCCCAACGATATCGACTATGTCAATGCACACGGCACCAGCACGCCGGAAAACGACAAAATGGAATATCTTGCTTGCGCGAGCGTCTTCGGCGAGCGCATGAAGAGCCTGCCTATCTCCTCCAACAAATCCATGATCGGCCACACGCTGTCAGCAGCCGGCGCGGTAGAGGCGGTATTCACGCTCCTTACCTTGCAAAACCAGCGCATGCCTCCGACCATAAATTATACCGTGCCTGATCCGGCAATTCCGCTCGACGTCGTGCCTAACAAGGCACGCGACGCGAGCCTGCGGCACGCGATCTCGAATTCATTCGGCTTTGGCGGACAGAACGTTTCGCTGGTGATGGGGCTCGATCCGGCCTAGGGCCGGACCTGCCGACTCCCATGCGCGCGTTGAGACTGATCGCCGACCGCAAGCTGGAACTTGCTGATGTCCCGCCGCCTCCTCCGCCGGGGGATGGAGAGGTGCAGGTCCGCGTCAAGGCTGTGGCACTCAATCATCTCGATCTTTGGGGTTTCCGCGGGATGGCCTTCGCCAAGCGCCAGCTGCCCCTTGTCGTTGGCGCCGAAGCTTCCGGCGAAATTGCCGCCGTCGGCAGCAATGCCAGTTTCCAACGTGGCGACAAGGTGGTGATGTATGGCGCCAAGACTTGCGGCCGCTGTCCGGCTTGCCGCGAAGGCCGCGACAACCTCTGCGAAAACGTAGCCGGCATCATGGGCTTTCACATCGACGGTTTTGCGCGCGATTTGATCAACTTGCCGGCTCGGCTTGTCATTCCGGTACCAGCGGGGGTGTCGTTGCGCGACGCAGCGTGCGCGCCAATTGCCTTCGGCACCGTCGAGCACATGTTGTTCGACAATGCCAGGCTCAAACCCGGTGAAACCATTTTGGTACATGCCGGCGGCTCGGGCATCGGTTCAGTGGCCATCAAGATGGCGAAGGCACTTGGCTGTACCGTCATCACTACCGTCGGCGATGACTCGAAGGCAGAGAAAGCCAAGGCGCTCGGCGCCGATCACGTCATCAATTACAAGACCGAACGTTTTGAGGGAGTCACCCGTAAGCTGACCGGAAAGAAAGGTGTCGACGTGGTATTCGAGCATGTCGGCGGCGAGGGCTTTAACGGCTCTCTGCTTTGCCTGAAGCGTGGCGGACGCCTGGTAACTTGCGGCTCGACCGCCGGTCCGACGGTGACGATCAATCTGATGCAGTTGTTCCAGCAGCAGTACAAGATCTTAGGGTCGTTCGGCGCTTCAATCCGCAATATCCGTGACAGCCTGTCGAAGATCGCTGCCGGCATGACGCCGATTATTGACACAGAGGTGGATCTCGCCGATTTCGAACAAGGCTTGGCCCGTCTGGAAAGCCGTCAGGTATTCGGCAAAGTTATTGTGAAGTTTTGAGGCTTCGGCGATGTCGCGGATGGTCCGGCGCCTGAAGCGCGCCATAAAGCACGCCGTCAATTCGGTGGTCGGCGCCGCCACGATCGGCTTGTTGAAATTGTTGCGCCTGACCGATCCCAACCGCATGGGGAATGTGGCCGGCCGGTTCATGCGAACGATCGGCCCCCTGCTCCCTGAAAACCGTATCGGCCGGGCCAACCTGAAGGCCGCATTCCCGGAGAAGCCCGCGGCCGAAATCGAGGCCATTTTGCGCGGCGTGTGGGACAATCTCGGCCGCATCGCAGCCGAATTCGCTCATCTCGATCGCCTATCGGACTTCGATCCCTGGCATCCAGAACGGCCCGCACGTATCGAGGCAAACCGCCCGGACCTCGACCGGTTCTTCAAGCTGCTTGAGCAGCGACGGCCTGCGATCGTGTTTTCCGCGCATTTGGGCAACTGGGAACTTCCGGCCGTCTGTGCAGCCGCTTGCAAACTCGATACGGCGATTCTTTACCGCCGACCAAACAATCCTGCGATCGATAAATGGCTGCACAGCACGCGCGCTGCGGCTATGGGAACGCTTATTCCGACCAGTCTCGACGCTCCCATGAAGCTTGCCGATGCGCTCGAACGTGGCATCCACGTCGGTATGCTGGTGGATCAATATTACAGCCGCGGAGTCGACGTGACGTTCTTCGGCCGGCGCACCAAAGCAAACCCGCTCTTGGCCCGGCTTGCCCGCCATTTTGATTCACCGATCTATGGCCTGCACGTTGTGCGCCTGCCCGGGCACCGCTTCCGAGCCAAGTTGACCGACAGGATTCAACCGGTACTCGACGCCGAAGGCAAAGTCGACGTCGCGGCCACTACGCAGCTTGTGACATCTGTGATCGAAGGCTGGATTCGTGAAAATCCGGAGCAGTGGCTGTGGCTGCACCGGCGCTGGCGGCCGGAAGATTACCTCAACGGCCGGTCTTGATTTTCGTCCAGAGCCGATTGACGAGCCGCTGCGATTTCTGATCCCGCGCGCCTACAGTGTAAAGATGGCTCATTGTTGAGGGGTCAGGGTACACGCTCTTGTCCTCGAGTACCGCCTTATCAATGAATTTCTGACTCGCAAGATTTCCATTGGCGTAGGCAACCAGATTGCTGTTCTTCGCCGCGACATCAGGTCTGAGCAGGTAGTTGATGAAAGCGTGTGCCTCATTGACATGCGCAGCATCTTTCGGAATCGCGAGATTGTCGAAGAACATTTGTGCGCCTTCTTTCGGAATTGAATAGCCTATTTCAATTCCGTTTCTGGCTTCGGCGGCACGTTTCTGTGCCTGCTTTATGTCCCCTGACCAGCCGACCACCAGGCAGATTTCGCCACTCGCCAGGGCATTCAGATATTCGGATGAATGGAATTTCCTCACCAGGGGCCGGATTTTGGCCAGCAGTTCGGCTGCTTTCTCGAGATTTTTCGGATCGGTGGAGTTGGGATCAAGGCCAAGAAAATGCAGCGCTGCCGGAATGATATCGTCGGGCGAATCCAGCATGTGGATTCCGCAATCACGGAATTTCGCGAGATTCTCCGGTTTGAACACGATCTCCCAGCTGTCGATCTTGCCCTCCGGACCAAGGCGTTCGCGCACCGCTTTGGCATTGAAGCCGATGCCGGTTGTGCCCCACATGTAGTTGACTGCGTATTGGTTGCCTGGGTCGTAGACCGAGAGACGCTTTGCAATTTCCGGCCAGACGTTGCCGAGATTGCTTAATTTGCTTTTATCGAGCTTGAGGAAAACGCCGGCCTTGATCTGCCTTTCAAGAAAATAGCCCGTAGGTACGACAACGTCATAACCGGACTTTCCGGCGAGAAGCTTGGTTTCGAGGGTCTCGTTGGCATCAAAGGTGTCGTATTGCACCTTGATGCCGGTTTCCTTCGTAAAGTCCTCGAGCACCTTCGGGTCGATGTAGTCCGACCAGTTGTAGACATTCACAACACGGGTGGTTTGCGCGCTTGTGAACCCTGTTGTGGCGACCGCAAAAACGAGAACGAAGGCCGCGATGGTGAACCCGCGGTGCAAGAAAAATGTCATCGGATCGCCGCTCAGCTCTTGGTGGGCAAGCCGGCCGCCTTCCAGGCAATGATGCCACCCGCAAGATGGGCGGAGTAAGGGTATCCGGCATCCTGAGCGGCCACAGACGCCGTAATGGACCGGCGACCCGAGCGGCAAGCAAACACGACCTGCTTTCCCTGCGGATCGGGAATCGCTGTCGGATCGAAGCACGACAGAGGCACGATCACGGCATCAGGATAGCTTTCGACGGCTGTTTCGTTGGGCTCGCGCACGTCGACCAGCAAAATGCGTCCATCGCGCAAGCCGGCAGCGACCTGCTCAGGCGTAAGATTAGTCACCTCGTCGGCGCGAGGGATTTCATCGGCCATGCCGCAACTCCGTACCAAAATATTTTCGGGGTTTTAGCCGGAAATCCGGCATGCCGGCCAGCCTTATTTGAAGGCGACCTAGATGGTGACCTAGATGGTGACCTAGATGGTGACCTGGGTACCGACCTCGACCACACGTCCGGTCGGGATCTGGAAGTAGTCCGTCGCATCATTCGCCACGCGGGTGAGTCCGATGAAAAGACGATCCTGCCAATGCGGCATCCCGGAATGGGTTGAGGGCCTGAGCGACCGGCGTGAGAGAAAAAATGACGTGGACATAATATCAAATTGCCAGCCCAGTTTGCGTGCGATTGCCAGCGCCTTTGGAACATTCGGGGTTTCCATGAACCCAAACGTCAGGATGACCCGCAAGAATGTCTTGCCAACCGGCTCAATGCGGACGCGCTCCGCAGCATTGACGTGCGGCCCATCAGCGGTCTCGATGGTCAAAATGACGTTTTTCTCGTGCAGGACCTTGTAGTGTTTGAGGCTGTGCATGAGTGCAGTCGGAGCACTCAGCGGGTCGCTGGTAAGAAAGACTGCCGTGCCCGGCACGCGGACCGGGGGTTTCTTTTCAAGATTTTTGACGAGCGATTCAAGCGGTGTCTCGATCCGCCGCGTTTTTTCGAAAAGCAGCCGGCTACCGCGACGCCACGTATACATGATCACCATGACCAGGGCGCCGAGCGCCAACGGCATCCAGCCACCCTCGACGATTTTCAGCATGTTCGCCGAAAGAAACACAACGTCTACGAACACAAACGGCAGCATCAGTGCGAGGGCAGCGGCCAATGGCCATCGCCA
The DNA here is from genome assembly GCA_036557605.1 of Pseudolabrys sp. GTDB lineage: Bacteria > Pseudomonadota > Alphaproteobacteria > Rhizobiales > Xanthobacteraceae > Pseudolabrys. The sequence goes on along the minus strand of DATBHE010000113.1, from coordinate 13,769 downwards.
GACACGCCAGACAACCACAATGGCCATCACTGCGGTCACTACCATGGTCCCCGTCACCGCAATGCCATAGGCCGATGCCAGCGCGCTCGATGAGCGGAAGAGGATCACCAGAAACAAGACGCCGCACAGAAGCAACGTATTGACGCGCGGCATATAGATTTGCCCGAACAGCTCTTCCGACGTGTGCCGGATCTCGAGCCGCGGCAGCAGCCCGAGCTGGATGGCCTGCCGGGTCAGAGAGTAAGCGCCGGAGATCACCGCCTGGCTTGCAATGACCGTGGCGATGGTCGCGAGCAGTACCATGGGCAAAAGCGCCCATTCCGGATAAAGCAGAAAGAACGGGTTCGCGATTGATTTCGGATTGGCGAGAACCACGGCACCCTGCCCCAGGTAATTGAGAGTGAGCGCCGGGAGTACGATCACCAGCCAGGCAAATCGAATCGGTTTTCTTCCAAAATGGCCAAGATCGGCATACAGCGCTTCAGCACCTGTGACGACCAGGAAGACGGCGCCAAGCGTGTAGAACGCGACGATGCCATGCTCCAAAAGAAATTCGATGCCGTACAAAGGATTGAATGCGAGCAACACGATCGGATTGTGCGCCGAGTGCCAAATCCCTGCGGCAGCGATTGCTCCGAACCACAAAAGCATCACCGGACCGAAGAATGCCGCAACATTGGCGGTGCCGCGCGACTGCACGGTAAAGAGCGCAACGAGAACGATGACAGTGAGCGGCACCACATAAGCATCGAATGCCGGGGTCGCGACTTTCAGACCTTCGATTGCGGAGAGCACCGACAACGCCGGCGTTATGATGGCGTCTCCATAAAAAAGCGCGCCGCTGATTATTCCGAGCAGAACGACAATACCGCCCCTGCGCATCAGTGCGTGCGAGGCGAGCGCCATCAGGGCGAGCGTGCCTCCCTCGCCTTTATTGTCCGCGCGAAGAAGGATGAGGACATATTTCGCGGTGACGACCAGTAACAAGGCCCAGATGATCAGCGAAAGGATGCCGAGGACGACCGGCGCGCTCGCTGGATTGCCCGAGCCCGTTGCCGCCGAGATCGCTTCACGAAAAGCGTAGAGCGTGCTGGTCCCGATATCACCGTAGACAACGCCGATGCTGCCAATGGCGAGCGACCAGAACCGAATTTTGGGGTCATCGCAGGAAGCGGCAGAAACGGCCCGCCGGTCCGATGCCGTGGCGATACTTTGAGACATGAGATGCCTTTAGGTGCCTCTGATGCTGCACCGCAATAAAATGAAGCGCGGGCTTATAACGCCGCTCACGGCGCTGCAGCACCGTTATTTGCGCAACCCAGCTCAGCGAGGCATGCAGGAAACAAAAGCAGGATAAGCTTTTAAATTCATTGGCTTAGAAAGGTATTTTCTCAGGCAACTTTTAAACCGTTACTTGAGTGCCAACTTCAACCACTCGCCCGGTCGGGATCTGGAAAAAGTCTGTTGCATCGCTCGCCGACCGCGCGAGGGCAATGAAAAGATGATCTTGCCAGGATGGCATGCCCGACTTGGCAGACGGCTTGAGCGAACGCCGGGAGAGAAAAAACGACGTGGACATGATGTCGAACTGCCATCCGTGCTTGCGAGCGATCGCGAGCGCTTTCGGCACGTTCGGTTGCTCCATGTATCCGAACTTCAACGAAACTCTTGAAAAGTGTTGCGACAATGGAGTGATCCGCACCCGCTCCTCCTCGGAAACGCGTGGCATATCGGCAGTAATGATCGTGAGGACGACGTTGTGCTCGTGCAAAATCTTGTTGTGCTTCAGATTGTGAAGAAGCGCAGTGGGGGCAAATTCGGGGTCGCTTGTGAGAAAAACAGCTGTCCCGGGAACGATATGCGGAGGTTTCTTCTCAAGGCTGCGGAATAAGGTATCCAGAGGCACCTCGGTCCGGCGGGTTTTGCTGACAAGGATACCTGTCCCCCTTCGCCACGTCAGAATCAGAAGAACCATGGTGGCGCCGAACAGCAATGGTGCCCACGCGCCCTCGAACAATTTGAGAAAATTGGCCGAGAAAAAGACGACATCGACGACGACAAACGGCGCAATCAAAAGCAAGCTCTGCCAGAGCGGCCACTCCCAGCGTTTCCAGATCACGATGAAAGCCAGTAATCCATCCACCACCATCGTCGTTGCAACAGCAATTCCATAGGCGGACGCCAGTGCACTCGACGTTCTGAACAGGCCAACCAACAACAGCACGCCCACCACAAGTGAAATGGTGACGCGCGGGATATAAATCTGGCCGACGTGAGAAGCCGACGTATGCAGGATCGCCAATCGAGGCAACATGCCGAGTTGAATTGCCTGGTGTACCAACGAATAGGCGCCGGTGATGACAGCCTGACTTGCGATAACCGTAGCGGCCGTTGCCAGCACGATCATCGGTAACAGCAGGCTGTCAGGTACCAACCTGTAAAAAGGGTTCTCGATCGCCACAGGATCGGCCAGCACTTTGGCGCCTTGGCCGAAATAGTTGATGAGGAGCGCCGGCAGCACAAGACAAAGCCAGGCGGTCTGAATCGGCTTGCGGCCAAAGTGACCGAGATCGGCATAAAGCGCCTCACCACCGGTGACGACAAGAAATACCGCACCGAGAGTCACAAGTCCGATCGTTCCGTGATGGAGCAGGAAGTTTACGCCGTAGAACGGATTGATTGCGAAGAGAACCGTAGGGTCGTCGCGTATATGCAGCGCTCCGGCAATCGCGATCGACACGAACCAGATGACCATGATCGGTCCGAACATCGCGGCCACTCTGGCAGTGCCGTGGCTCTGCGCCGCAAACAAGGCAATCAGAATAATGACAGTGAGAGGCACTACGAAGTCGCCGAACGCCGGAGTTGCGAGCTTGAGCCCCTCAACTGCCGACAATACGGAAATCGCCGGCGTGATCACGGAATCGCCCAGGAACATCGAAGCGCCTATGACACCGACAATGTATACAAACGCTGTGCGCCGACCGAGCGCGCGGGTCGCCAGCGCAGTCAAGGACAAGGTTCCGCCTTCGCCGTTGTTGTCGGCTCGCAGCAGGATAAGAACGTATTTCAGGGTAACCGTAATGATCAGCGCCCAGACGATGAGCGAAAGGACCCCGAGAACAATGTCGCGTGTGACGATCGCGTCATTGCTTGCAGCCATCGCGGCTTCGCGAAACGCATAAAGCGGACTGGTTCCGATGTCGCCGTAGACAACCCCGACGCTGCCAAGGGCAAGCGCAAATAGTCCTGGAGGCGCATCGTGGCCGGCGCGCGTGGCGGCCGTTATTTCACTCCCGCCATTATTCATTGAATGGACCGGCCGGCCGATGGTTTCGAAGGCGGGGCTTATATCACCGCGCCAGCACTAAGAATACAGCGTCCCCCACCAGCCGAAACCGCCCTCGCTGCTTTAAGGGGTAAAATTCGCCGGCAGAGGCGGCTCTTCCTTCATCAACGTGATAGTTACCCGACGGTTCGGCGACATCGCAGGGTCGTCCGGGAATAATGGATCGGTATCCGCCTTGCCGGCGACCATAAATATATTTCCAGAGGGGACGCCCTCGGCCTCCAGGATCTGGCGTACGGCGTTCGCCCGATCGGCCGATAGTTCCCATGGCCCGTAACCGGGTTGCGCTGGAACCTTGTTTGACGACGTATGACCGACGATCGACAGCCTGTACGGCATCGCTTTGAGCTGCGGCGCGATCTTCTGAAGAATCCGGCGCGTGCGCTCATAGGGCTCCTTCGCTCCGTCGGGGAACATTGAACGGCCGTCCTGGTCGACGATTTCAATGTTAAGTCCCTGCTTGGTTTCCTCCAGCATGATGTGCTTCGAGACTTCCGTAATCTCGGGCATTTCCTGCAGAGCCTGCCGCAGCGAGGCCGATGCCAGCGAGAATTTGCGATCTTCCTTAAAACGGGCGCCATAGCTGCGCTGGCGGTCATTCTCTTCGGGCGATGGCGTAGCCGACGCCTCGGATGGATCGATATGCGCCGCGTTTTTCAGCCTGGGGCGCGTGGGAAGGCCGAGCACTTCAATGACGCCTGAATAGCGCACGCGATCCTGAACGCCGAAAGCGTCACGCATGGACCCGGCGACGACCTGCAGCTTCGCCTGGTCCTGCGTCGAAAACGCGACCAGCATCACGAAGAAGCTGACGAGCAGGCCCATCAGATCAGCGAAGGTCACGAACCAGCCGTGACCTCCACCATGTGCTGCTGCTCTACGCTTGGACATAAATATACTTTCGACGACCTGCGCTAAGCCGGCACCGCCTCGCCTTGTTCTTGTTGCTCATCCTCATCGGTATGACGATGCTTCTCGGGCAGGTAAGCGAGGAGCATCTCGCGGACGAGTGTCGGACTCTTGGCCTCGCGTATCATCAGGATTCCGTCGATGATAAGTGTTCGGTTGATTTCCTCATCGACGAGTTTGAGATGCAGCTTGTCAGCGATCGGAAGACACAGAAGGTTCGCAACGGCAGCACCATAGAACGTGGCGAGCAGTGCGACCGCCATGAACGGACCTAGTTTAGAAGGATCCGTCATGTTCGCGAACATCTGCACCATGCCGATCAGCGTTCCGATCATCCCGAAGGCCGGCGCGCAATCGCCCACCGCCCGATAAATTTTCTGTCCTTCATCGAGATGCGTCAGAAAATTGTCGCGGTCACGCTCGAGATTGTCGCGGATGAAATTTCCGTCGTAACCGTCGGCGACGAAACGCACGCCTTTCGCAAGAAATGGATCTTCGATGTCGACCTTTTCCAGCCCAATCGGCCCCTGCTTGCGCGCCACTTCGGCGAGTCCGGCGATTTCGTCCACGAGATCGCGCTGGCTCATGCGCCGCAATGTGAATGCGAATTTGGCGCCGAGAGGCAGTCCGTGAAATATTGAAGCAAGTGGAAAGCGAATGAGCGTCGCGGCGAAAGACCCACCGAAGATGACTATGGCGGCATGCATGTCGGCGAACATGCGCAAGTCGCCGCCCAACAGGATCAACGTTGCGAGGACGCCCGCACCGGCCAGGAGTCCAAGGCCCGTCGAAATATCCATTACTACCTACCCAACGCCTGCGACATGTCGGGACGAACAGCCAAAGCGGTTCCCCGAGTCGACCCTAGACTGCCGCTGTTAAGAGGCGGTAAAGGCTAACCGATCGTGAAAGAAAAGCGCCCTGAAATGGCCCTAACCCGTGACCATGCGGCAAAAAGCTGCAAAAATCGGCGCAAACCGGCGACAAACCCATGGTCCGGCCCCGGACCGCTGAGAAGGCAAAGGAGTGCGATCCATGCGTGAGATTGGCCATTTCGTAGGCGGCAAAGCGATAAAAGGGGCTTCAGGACGATTTGGCGACGTGTTCGACCCGAATACCGGAGAAATTCAGGCGAAGGTCGCCTTGGCCAAGCATTCGGAGGTAGAGCACGCAATCGCCAACGCACAGGCTGCTCAACCGGCCTGGGCGGCGACCAATCCGCAGCGGCGTGCCAGGGTGATGTTCAAGTTTCTCGACCTGGTCCAGAAGGAATTCGAGCCGCTCGCCAAGCTCCTGTCATCGGAGCATGGAAAGACCATTCCGGATGCGCGCGGAGACATCCAGCGTGGCGTTGAGGTCGTCGAGTTCGCCTGCGGCATTCCACATTTGCTCAAAGGTGAATTCACGGAGGGTGCCGGGCCCAGCATCGATCTATATTCGATCCGCCAGCCGCTTGGTGTTGTTGCCGGCATCACGCCGTTCAATTTCCCGGCAATGATTCCGATGTGGAAATTTGCTCCGGCAATTGCATGCGGCAATGCGTTTATCCTCAAGCCCTCGGAACGCGATCCGTCCGTTCCGATGCGGCTCGCGGAACTGATGATCGAAGCAGGGCTGCCTGCCGGTATTCTCAATGTGGTGAACGGCGACAAGGAAGCCGTCGACACACTGCTTACTGATCCGCGCGTGATGGCAATAGGTTTTGTCGGCTCTTCCGCAATTGCCGAATATATTTATTCGACCGGCTGCGCGAACGGAAAACGCGTCCAATGCTTCGGTGGCGCGAAAAACCATATGATCGTGATGCCGGATGCCGACATGGATCAGGCCATCGATGCTCTCGTCGGTGCCGGCTACGGCTCGGCCGGCGAACGTTGCATGGCAGTTTCGGTCGCCGTCCCCGTTGGCAAGAAGACTGCCGACATCCTGGTTGAAAAACTCATTCCGCGCGTTGAAAGCCTGAAAATCGGCCCTTCCAGTGACCCCCAGGCAGACTACGGACCTCTTGTCACCAAGTCACACCTCAACAAGGTGAAAGACTACGTCGATCTGGGCGTAAAAGAAGGAGCCAAGCTCCTCGTCGATGGCCGTGGATTCAAGCTTCAGGGTTACGAGAACGGCAACTTCATGGGCGGATGCCTGTTCGATGAAGTGAAGCCGGATATGAGAATCTACAAAGAAGAAATTTTTGGGCCTGTGCTCTCGGTCGTGCGGGCGAAGGACTACGAGGAGGCTGTCCGGTTACCGTCCGAGCACGAGTACGGTAATGGCGTTGCCATATTCACGCGCGATGGCGATACTGCGCGTGACTTTGTGAATCGTGTTCAGGTCGGCATGGTCGGAGTGAATTTCGCAATTCCCGTACCCCTCGCCTATCACACCTTTGGCGGCTGGAAGCGTTCGGGATTCGGAGATCTCAATCAACACGGGCCCGATTCAATCCGGTTTTATACAAAAACCAAGACAATCACGTCGCGCTGGCCCACCGGGACCAAAGAGGGCGCCGAGTTCGTGATTCCCACCATGAAATAGGGGCGCCGTTTTGACGATTTTCATCAGGGCAACGCCGGGAATACTCGTTGTCCTGACCCTGACCGGCTGCGCAAGCGAGCGGTCCTCATTGGAACCCGGCCCGGCGCAAACTGACTTGAGCATCCCCGGTCGATGGACTTTGTCAGCGCCAAATACACCAAGTTGCGGCGTCGAATTCGGCGCTGCCGCATCGGGACGATCGGGATCGGTTTCGCCGGACGGAGGGTGTCCCGGAAATATCTACACGAGTCGGCGCTGGTCGATGGACGATGGCGCCATCACAATCACAGATGCGGGAAATCAGCCGCTAGCGCATTTCAGGCTCATCGGTAACCGTTTCGAAGGTCAGTCATCGACCGGCGTACCGTTGACATTGTCACGTTAGACGCAATCGAGACGAGAAATCCAATGGCCGAATTTCAACTTTACTGCTTTGCCCAGTCAGGCAATTCCTACCGTGCTGCATTGATGCTCAATCTTGTCGGAGCCGATTGGGAGCCGGTCTGGGTGGATTTTTTCGGGTCGATGGTCCAGCGAACGCCGGAATTCCGGACCAGCATCAATGAAATGGGCGAGGCGCCGGTGCTGGTGCACGGCAACAGGAATCTCTCACAGTCAGGCGTCATACTCACTTATCTTGCCCGGCGTACAGAAAAATTCAAACCGAAAGACCAGGATGAAGAGCTGGAAGCCCTGCGCTGGATTATTTTCGACAACCAAAAGGTGAACGGATTTCTTGGCCCATTCCGCTTTCTGAAAAACTTTGCGAAGCCGCCCGGTGATCCGGCGGTTCTCGCTTTTCTTAAGGGACGTATCGATGGCAATCTTGCGATCGTGAACAAACGTCTGACTGGACGGCAATATCTTGTCAGCGACCAGCCGACCATCGCTGACATTTCAATGGCGGCTTACCTTTACTATCCCGCCGAAGAGTTCGGCTTCGACATTGCAAAGGAACATCCCGCGATCGGGGCCTGGCTCGACCGCCTGAAAATGCTTCCGGGGTGGAAACATCCTTACGACTTGATGCCGGGGAATCCGCTTCCGAAAGACTGAATTCAGTTGAGCCGAGTCGGCCTGTCGTCCGCCTCGTGACCGCCTGGGGTCGACGTGAGCGTTGTCTGATCGTGGCTGCCCGCGGCCGCGGCCACCATCGCATCTTTGCGCTGATATTCGCGATACGAAAGCCAGCTCAAAGGCAAGCACGCGAGATACGCCAGCGTTCCGATGGTCAGCACGGGCCATGGATAGGCGACCAGCAACGCAAAGAACAAAACGACCAGAACGAAGACCGGCAGCACCATCTCCGGCGGCACCCGTTTTCCGACACGTTTGCCGGAATATACCGGCAGGCGGGAAACCATCAGGAGCGCAATCGCCAATGTGTAAAGGAATGTCAGCCAAGCCGTGATCAGCCCATCCGATACACCGAGAAAGCTCAAGTAGATGGGAAGCAGCACCGTAATTGCTCCGGCGGGCGCAGGAATCCCGGTAAAGAAATTGGCCGCCCAGGCAGGCTTGTTTGGGTCGTCGATCATTACATTGAACCGTGCAAGTCGAAGTCCTGCGCAAATCGCAAAGACCATTGCCGCAATCCACCCTGCCGATTTGAGCTCGTGCAATCCCCAGAAATAGAGGATGATCGCCGGCGCCACACCGAAATTCACAAAATCGGCAAGGCTGTCGAGCTCGGCACCGAAGCGCGAGGTGCCTTTGAGCATTCGTGCAATGCGTCCGTCGATTCCATCAAGCAAGGCCGCAACGACAATTGCCGCCAGCGCCAGTTCAAGCTTGTTCTCGACCGACACACGGATCGCGGTTAGCCCCGCACACAAAGCAAGCAACGTGATGAGATTGGGCAGCAAAGTGCGCACCGGAATCGCCTTAAATCGGCGGCGGAATGGCGGCGGCGCAGGATCAAAAGGCTGAAAGACCATAGTGGCAATATAGTCCCGTGGCCCTGCAGGCGCCACGGCAGAGAAATGCTTTTCTGAATGCTCGTTAACGGTTTAACCCGTGCGGAATGCGCGTGCGGCGTCTGCGCCCATCCGCAGATCGGCAAGCACGGTTTCTCCGGCGACTGCTGACTGTCCGACTGCGACAAGGGGTGCCACCCCTTCAGGCAGGTATACATCGACACGTGAGCCGAAGCGGATCATGCCGAACCGCTCGCCCGCTCCAATCGGCTGGCCTGTCCGGACAAAACAGACGATGCGGCGAGCGATGAGTCCCGCGATCTGGACGACCGCAATCCGCGCACCCGGTATTGCGATAACAAGCGCACTGCGTTCGTTGTCCGCACTGGCTTTGTCCAGATCAGCATTGAAAAACTTGCCGGGCTGATAAACGATTTTCTCAATCTTTCCAGCAACAGGACTGCGATTGATGTGACAATCGAACACGCTCATGAAAATCGAAATTCGCGGCAACGGTTTGTCGCTGAGACCAAGTTCGCGTGGCGGCGCAGCGCTCGTGACCTGGCTGATGCGGCCGTCGGCGGGCGCGATTATGAGACCGTCGCGCACCGGCGTCACGCGAGGTGGATCACGAAAGAAATAGGCGCACCACAGAGTGGCCAAAGTGCCAAGCCATCCCAGCGGGCTCCACAGCCAGAACAGAATCAGGCTCACCAGGGCGAAAGCACCAATAAATGGATAGCCCTCGGGAGTGACCGGCACGATTTGTGAGCGGATCGAATCGTAAATGGACATGCGACTATCTTACTCTGCCGCGTCGACCGGCGCTTCAAGAGGGGGCGCCGTAGAAATCGCATCTTCCACCGGCGGCGGGTTGCGATTGGGCGCGGCCTGCTCCTCGCCGGTGCGCGCCAGCGTCTGGCGCGCTTCATCCGCTTCGCGCTGACGATTCCACATGCTCGCGTACAGCCCACCTTTGGCAAGCAGTGCATAGTGGGTCCCGCGCTCGGCGATTTCTCCGTTGTCCAGAACGATGATCTCGTCAGCGCCGACGATTGTGGATAGCCTATGGGCGATCACAAGCGTCGTGCGATTGCGCGACACGCGCTCGAGCGCATCCTGAATTTCCTTTTCCGTATGGCTGTCGAGCGCCGACGTCGCCTCGTCAAGCACGAGAATGGGGGGTGCCTTGAGGATGGTGCGTGCAATCGCGACGCGCTGCTTTTCGCCACCCGAGAGTTTGAGTCCGCGCTCACCCACCTCGGTGTCATACCCTTTCGGCGCAATGCGGATGAGCGGGTCAATCTGCGCGAGTTTAGCCGCTTCCTCGACCTCGGCGTCGGTCGCTTCCCAGCGCCCGTAGCGGATGTTGTAACGGATGGTGTCGTTAAACAGCACGGTGTCTTGCGGCACCATGCCGATCGCCTGCCGCAATGACTTTTGAGTCACAGTTGCGATGTCCTGGCCGTCGATCAGGATGCGGCCGCCGGACAGATCGTAAAAACGGAAAAGCAGACGTGAAATGGTCGACTTCCCCGCGCCGGATGGCCCAACGACGGCAACCGTTTTTCCGGCCGGCACATCGAAGCTGATGCCCTTAAGGATCGGCCGCGCTAAATCGTATGCAAAGCTGACGTTCTCAAAGCGGATAGCCCCGTTTCTTACGTCGAGCCGCGGTGCGCCCGTTGCGTCCTTGATTTCCGGCTCGCGCGCGAGGATCGAGAACATGATCTCGATATCGGTAATCGCCTGCTTGATCTCGCGGTATACCATGCCCATAAAATTGAGGGGCTGATAAAGCTGGATCATCATGGCATTGATCAGCACGAAGTCGCCCACCGTTTTGCTGCCGGATTTAATTTCAATCGCGCACATCACCATGACCGCGGCAAGACCGATGGTGAAGATGACCGCCTGCCCGGCATTAAGCACCGCGAGCGAGGTGTAGGCGCGAACACTGGCATCTTCGTAACGCGCCATGGCGCGGTCGTAACGGGTCGCTTCCCGCTCTTCCGCCGAAAAATATTTCACGGTCTCGTAGTTAAGAAGCGAATCGATCGCTTTGATGTTCGCATCGGTATCGCTGTCGTTCATTTTGCGACGAATGCCGATGCGCCATTCCGTCGCGTGATAAGTATAAATCATGTAGACCGCGACGGTGGCCGAAATAACCGCGACGTACCGCCAGTCGAACTGCCACATCAGCACGACGGTGATGAAAGCAAGTTCAATGATCGTGGGTGACAGCTGCAGGATCACCATCCGGACGATGGTCTCGATCCCGTTACGTCCGCGCTCGAGGACGCGGGTCAGGCCGCCGGTCTTGCGCTCAAGGTGAAAGCGCAGCGACAGTTCATGCATATGCACGAAAGTGCGATAAGCGAGCCGTCGCACTGCATGCATCGCCACTTTTGCGAACAGCCCGTCACGCAACTGCGTAAGCACCGCCATCAAAATGCGCATGCCGCCGTACGCAATCGTCATTACGACCGGTGCGGCCAGTGCCCACAGCAGCCAATCAGAGGCTGCAACCGGCGCGCTGCCATGACCGGCGAGCGCGTCCGTGGCCCATTTGAACGTGAAGGGAACTGTAATGGTCGCAAGCTTCGCTACGAACAGGAGCAGAAGCGACCCCATTACGCGCGATTTGAGATCGCCACGATCAGAAGGCCAGATATAGGGCCACAAGCGAACAATGGTCATCAGCAGCATTCCGCGGGTTTCGGAGAACTGCGGATCGCCAATGGATGTGCGATGGGAGTGATGATCGCTCATGAGCCTTTCATATAGGAGAATTCCCGCAGGTAATCATCTTCCTGTCACGCCTGTGCCGCCGCCTCGCCCAGCGTCTTGACGATGCCGTAAGCGCGATGCACATGCATGGCTATGAGCAAAAACGAAAAAGCCAGTAAAATCCGAAAAATTTGCGTCTATTGCGGGTCCGGCCCAGGCACCGATCCTGCCTTTGTGGAGGCGGCACAAGCCTTCGGCGCTGATCTTGCGAAAAACAGGGTCCATCTGGTCTTCGGCGGTGGTGCGGTCGGCATTATGGGCGCGATTGCCAAATCCGTTGTCGACCACGGGGGCGCTGTGACCGGCATCATTCCCGAATTTCTGGTCGCACGGGAGCACGCGATGCGAGACGCCAATAACCTGGTCGTCACCCGCGACATGCATGAACGAAAGCGCAAGATGTTCGAAATGGCCGATGCTTTTGTTGCCTTGCCTGGCGGCGTCGGAACCCTTGAAGAGTTGGTCGAGCAGCTCACATGGGTTCAGCTTGGCCGCCACCGCAAGCCGATCCTGCTCGCGAATATCAAAGGGTTCTGGAATCCTCTTTGCGCTCTGATCGATCATATGAAGAAGCTCGAGTTCATTCGTGGCGACCTCAGCTTTGACCTGCTGGTCGCAGACAAAGTCGCTGACATCCTGCCGATGCTGGAGAGAGCCGCGGCGATGGTGTCGGAGGAAGAAAAGGAAATGCCGGCGGTGATCGCCGACCGACTCTAGATAAATGTGACGGCTTCGATGCGATTGCCGTCGGAATCGCGAATGAAGGCGGCGTAATAGCGATCGTTGTACTCGGGGCGAGAGCCGGGTGCACCGTCGGACGTTCCGCCGGCCACAAGGGCGGCAGCATGGAAGGCATCGACGGCGGCCGTGGAGACCGCTCGCAAGCAAATATGCACTCCGCTATCGGCCGGAATTGGCGGCATGCCCGTGCGGTGGTTGATCCAGAACTCCGGGTACTTTTTGCCATAACCAATCGCCGCGCCGGGCCACTCCCGCAGCTTGCTCAAACCTAGCGGCGCGAGTAACGCCGAATAAAAAGCCTCCGCTGATTTGATGTCTCGAACAGCAACGGACACATGATCGATCATGAGGCCCCTCCTCGAACGTCGTGCGTCAGGAACTATGTCACGCGGGAGCCCCGGATTTCACGAGCTTAAAGACGATTGAATCCATCAATGCCTGGAATGATGCATCGATGATGTTGGGGGATACCCCTACAGTCGTCCATCGTTCACCCTTTCCGTCCTCGCTCTCTATGAGAACGCGGGTGACGGCTGCCGTACCGCCGTTGAGGATGCGCACCCGATAGTCGGTGAGCTTGAGATCGGCGATATACTTTTGATACTTGCCCAGATCCTTGCGCAGAGCGAGATCGAGCGCATTGACCGGCCCGTTCCCTTCCGCAGCCGATATCATGTTGTCGTCGCCGACCCTTACCTTCACGACCGCCATAGTGACCGTGACACGCTCGCCTTTCGCATTGTTGCGTTGCTCGACGTTCACGTCGAATTGCGTTACGTCGAAATAGTTCGGCACCTTGCCAAGAGTGCGTCGTGCAAGCAGTTCGAAGGACGCATCAGCTGCCTCATAGGCATAGCCGATCGCCTCCCGCTCCTTCACGATTTCCAGAAGCCGGCCGATGCGCGGATCGTCTTTGTCAGCCTTGATGCCGATGCGCTCAAGCTCCGCCAGGACGTTCGATTTGCCCGCCTGTTCCGACACCAGAACCTTGCGCCGATTTCCTATCTTCTCCGGCGCGACATGTTCATAGGTCGCCGGGTCCTTCATGATGGCAGAGGCGTGAATACCGGCCTTGGTCGCAAACGCGCTTTCGCCGACATAGGGTGCATGGCGATTGGGTGCGCGATTGAGCCGCTCGTCGAGTGCGTGCGAAACATGCGCGAGCTTCCTGAGCACCGCATCGTCAACGCCGATATCGAACCTTGCTGCAAATTCCGGTTTCAGCTTGAGCGTGGGAATGATGGAAACCAGGTTGGCATTGCCGCAACGCTCGCCAAGCCCGTTGAGGGTTCCTTGAATCTGCCGGGCGCCGGCCCGCACAGCGGCGAAGGAATTTGCAACAGCCTGGTCGGTGTCGTTGTGGGCGTGAATACCGACATGATCGCCCGGAATGGCCTTCACCACCTCCCCGACGATCTTTTCGATTTCGTCCGGCAAGGTGCCGCCGTTTGTGTCACAGAGGACAACCCATCGCGCTCCCTCATCATAGGCGGCCTTGGCGCAGGCAAGCGCAAATTTGGGGTTGGCTT
>DATBHE010000112.1:0-20609 GCA_036557605.1 Pseudolabrys sp. | reverse complement strand
GGCTCGGGCAGCGTCATCACACGGGACGTGGAGGCCGATGCCCTCGCGCTCGCCCGGTCGCCGCAGGACGCCCGCTCGGGCTGGGCCGCCAAGTTCCGGCGGCGCAAGCACAACGCGAAGAAGAAGACGCCTTGAGGACGGGCCGCCGCAGGCTGTCACGGAAAAACCAAGAAATTGACTGTGAATTGCCGCAACCGCGAACTTGGGCGTAGCATCTGCGCGACTCGGGGGTCAGACCCCTCGCCTCGGGGTGGATGTTGAACTCGAAGTTTGGTGGGAGGGATTGGCGGGGTCAGACCCCTCGCATCCAACGTTGGCTGTTGAGCTTCATGGGTGGAGGCGAGGGGTCTGACCCCATCTAAACGGAATCATTGGCTGGATGTGTGGAATTGTCGGCATTCTCGGAAAGGAGGCCGTTGCCGGCGGCCTCGTAGATGCCCTGCGCCGTCTCGAATACCGCGGCTATGACTCGGCGGGCGTCGCCACGCTGGAGCACGGCGTACTCGCGCGCAGGCGGGCGGAAGGGAAGCTGCGCGCACTGGAAAATCGTCTCGACCGCGAGCCGCTCTCGGGCACGATCGGCATTGGACATACGCGGTGGGCGACGCATGGACGCCCGACCGAAGACAATGCGCATCCGCATGCGACCGATTCCGTCGCCGTCGTACACAATGGCATTATCGAGAACTTCCGCGAGTTACGCGAACAGTTGACCAAGCGCGGCTGCAAGTTTGTAAGCGATACCGACACAGAGGCCGTCGCGCATCTTGTCACTCAGGAAATGAAAGGCGGCAAGGCGCCTGCGGATGCTGTGGCATCAACGCTCAAGCAACTTCGTGGCGCATTCGCGCTCGCGTTCCTGTTCACAGGCAAAGACGATTTGCTCATCGGCGCACGCAAGGGCTCGCCTCTCGCCGTCGGATACGGCGACGGCGAAATGTATCTTGGCTCCGATGCGATCGCACTGGCGCCATTCACCGATACGATCAGCTACTTGGAAGATGGCGACTGGGCCGTGCTCAACCGCGAGGGCGTTGAGATCCGCGATGAGAATGATCGCAAGGTCGCGCGGCCGGTGGTGAAATCAACGGCCTCGGCGCAGCTTGTCGACAAGGGCAATCACAAGCACTTCATGGCGAAAGAGATCCACGAGCAACCCGAGGTCGTCGGTCACACGCTCGCTCATTACATCGACATGATAGAAGAGCGTGTTGCGTTGCCGGCGGCGCTGCCGTTCGACTGGAAAAGGCTGAAAAGACTTTCGATCTCCGCCTGCGGTACCGCTTTTTATGCCGGGCTTGTTGCGAAATACTGGTTCGAACGGTTCGCAAAGCTTCCGGTCGAGATCGATATTGCATCCGAATTCCGCTATCGCGGCGCTCCGCTTGAGGCGGGTGACCTTGCCATCTTCATTTCACAGTCGGGCGAGACCGCAGACACGCTGGCGACCTTGCGCTATGCCAGGGAGAAAAAGCAGCACATTCTTTCGGTGGTAAATGTGCCGACATCGACGATCGCGCGCGAGAGCGACGTCGTCATGCCGACGCTGGCGGGGCCGGAGATCGGGGTCGCCTCGACCAAGGCATTTACGTGCCAGCTCAGTGCGCTCGCCTGTCTTGCCATCGCCGCGGGCCGCGCGCGTGGTGAGCTTTCCGCAGCCGATGAGCAGGAGCTCGTGCATGCGCTTGTTGAGATACCGCGCCTGATGGCGGCAGCGCTTGCGCTGGAGCCGCAGATAGAAAGGCTTGCCCAGAATCTTGCTAAGGCGCGCGACGTCCTATATCTCGGCCGCGGGACGAGCTTTCCGATCGCACTCGAGGGTGCGCTCAAGCTCAAGGAAATCTCTTACATCCATGCTGAAGGCTACGCCGCCGGTGAGCTCAAGCACGGGCCGATTGCTCTGATTGACGAAAAGATGCCGGTCATCGTCATTGCGCCGCATGATGGGGTTTTCGAGAAAACGGTATCCAATATGCAGGAAGTTGCGGCGCGTGGAGGCAAGATTATCCTCGTGACCGATCCGCGTGGCGCCAAGAATGCGACGATCGACTCCGTCGAAACCATAACCTTGCCGGATATGAGCACTACTGTGACGCCGCTGGTCTACGCCATTCCCGTGCAGTTGATCGCCTACCATACCGCCGCGGCAATAGGCACCGACGTCGACCAGCCGCGGAACCTCGCGAAATCAGTCACGGTGGAATAAACTGGCTTCAAATGACAGAGATCGAGCCCAACTCCGGCGAGCCGCTGGTCGTCGACGTGGCGAAGGTCACGGCGTCGCATTCGGGCATTGCCGGCCGGCTGCGTACCTATTTCCTGACAGGCCTGGTGGTCGCAGGACCTCTCGCCATCACCGTGTGGTTGATCTGGTCGCTCATCAATTGGGTCGACAGCTTCGTGCGGCCGATCATTCCTCCGCCATACCGGCCGGAAAGCTATCTGCCGTGGCCGATTCCGGGGTTAGGCCTGATCATCGCGATCGTTGCCCTGACGCTGCTCGGTTTCCTCACTGCAAACCTGGTCGGACGCACCCTTGTGGGCTGGGGCGAAGGCCTGCTCGGCCGTATGCCGATCGTGCGGCCGATTTACAAAACAATGAAACAGATTTTCGAGACGCTGTTCTCGAAGACCGGCTCAAGCTTCCGCAAAGTGGCGCTGGTAGAATTTCCGGGTCCCGGAATGTGGTCTCTGGTGTTTCTTTCGCAGGCACCCGGCGGCGATGTCGCAAACAGACTTCCGCAAGGCGAGCATGTTTCGGCATTCATGCCGTGTACTCCCAATCCGACGACAGGATTTTTCTTCTACGTGAAACGGAAAGATATCATCGAGCTCGACATCTCGGTCGAGAACGCGATGACCCTGCTGATCTCGGCCGGAATGGTGCAGCCGGAAGGTGAGGTGCAGAAGAATCTTGCAGCGCTTGCCGTCAAGGCCAAAGAGACGCGGGCAAAGCGCAACCCTGAAGCGGCCGAATAACTATCCGGCCCTGATCAATTTGACGGCTTCGTCTTTGCCGAAAATGTAGAGCAGATGACGAAGCGCTTCGCCACGCGGTCCCGTCAGCGTAGGATTGCGTGAAAGAACAAGCATTGCATCGTCGCGCGCGGCGCCGAGATACTTTCCATGCACTCCCGGCAGCGCGATCTGGAAGCCGGGCAGTCCGCTCTGGCGAGTTCCGAGAACATCACCTTCCCCACGCAGCCGCAGGTCTTCTTCGGCGATCCGAAACCCGTCTTCGGTGTCGCGTAAAACGGCAAGACGTGCTTTTGCGGTTGCGCCAAGCGGTGCCTTGTACAGGAGGAGGCAAGTGGACGCATCGGAGCCGCGACCAATCCGCCCGCGTAACTGATGAAGCTGAGCGAGACCAAACCGCTCCGCATGCTCGATCACCATAATTGTTGCCTCTGGTACATCGACGCCGACTTCAATGACAGTCGTTGCAACCAGCAACCTGGTTTCGCCGGCGGCAAAGCGCGCCATGGCGGCATCCTTTTCGGTGCCTTTCATGCGGCCGTGCACGAGATCGACCGCCTTACCAAATTTCCTGCGCAACGCGTCGAAGCGCGCTTGCGCGGCGGCAAGATCGGTTTTTTCAGATTCATCGACCAGGGGACAAACCCAGTAGGCACGCTTGCCTTCCGCGAGCGCGCGGCCAACCGCGTCTTCAACTTCATCGAGACGAGACAAAGGTATGGTACGGGTATCGATCGGCTGTCTGCCCGGAGGCTTTTCGCGCAGCTCCGAAATATCCATGTCGCCGAAATAAGTAAGAACGAGTGTGCGCGGGATCGGTGTCGCCGTCAGCACCAGAACGTCGACGGCTTCGCCTTTTTGCGTCAGGGCTAGCCGCTGATGGACGCCGAACCGGTGCTGTTCATCCACAACCGCGAGCGCCAGGTCATGGAAGGCAACGTCCTCCTGGAACAACGCGTGCGTGCCGACCAGCAGATCGATATCGCCAAGGGCGAGACGGTCGAGAACCTCCTTGCGCGCGGGCCCGCGCTCGCGGCCGGTGAGAATAGCAATGCGAATGCCGGCCGCCTCGGCGAGCGGCGCGATGGATGCAAGATGCTGGCGAGCCAGAATTTCGGTCGGTGCCATGAAAGCGGCCTGACGTCCGGCTTCGATGACGGCGGCGGCGGCCGCAAGGGCGACCACCGTTTTGCCCGAACCGACGTCGCCTTGCAGCAGCCGCAACATCCGCTGCGGCCGGACAAGGTCTGTTGTGATGTCATCGAGCGCCTTTTGCTGAGAATGAGTCAGCGTATAAGGAAGCGAATTCAACATCCGCGCCCGCAAGCGGCCTTCACTGGCGCTGCCCCGGCCGGGCCGCCGGCGAATATGCGCGCGCACGAGGGCGAGCGCGAGTTGGCCGGCGAGCAGTTCGTCGTAGGCCAGCCGTGTCCACGCATGATGGGCAGGCACGACGTCCTGCGGCTGGTTCGGCCGATGAAGATGCCGCAGCGCTGAATCGAAGCTGGGAAATTGCTCGCGCGCGATCCATGCCTCGTCCTGCCATTCGGGCAGCACTGGAAGGCGCGTTAGCGCACTATCCATCGCGCGTCGTATGTTGCCCAGCGCGAGCCCTTCGGTAAGGGGATAGACAGGCTCGACCAACGGAAGTGCGGCAAACCCGGCTTCGTCGACGACGCGGTCGGGATGAACCATCTGCAGCATTCCGTCGTAGAACTCTGCAGTGCCTGAAACGTACCGTGTCTCACCGACCGGCAGCAATTTTTCGAGATAGTCCTTGCGCGCATTGAAGTACGTCAGAATGAGATCGCCGGTCTCGTCGTGTGTGTAGATACGATAGGGCGCCCGTGAGCGGTGAGGCGGCGAGGGTCGATGCCTGTCGACCGTCACCGAGGCGGTAACGACCTGGCCGGGCTGCACATCCCGCAGCTTGGGACGCGCACGGCGGTCAATGACGCCCGAGGGGAGGTGGAACAGGAGATCGACGACCCGCGGTGCATCGCGATCGAGCAACCGCGCGTACAGCTTTTCCAGCTTCGGACCAACGCCCGACAGGCTGGTGAGCGAAGCGAACAGGGGATTGAGCGCAGGGGGCCGCATGCGGCCATGCTGGCTTGTGCCGAATTCGCGCGCAATGCAGCCCTGTTGAAAGGGAAGGCTGACATTACATCGCCAGGCCTTTATATAACCCGCGCCCGGCCCCGTCCGGGTTTTTGGCGTTGACCATATGCGATGACCACCGGAACGGACTTGTCGAGCGAAGGATTGGATCCGCGCAGGCGGCGATTGCTTTTCCGCTGCTGGCACCGTGGCATCCGCGAAATGGATCTCGTGCTCGGCCGCTTTGCCGACTCGCAGTTGGCAGAATTGACCGATGCGGAGCTCGACGAACTCGATCGCTGGCTTGAGGTTCCGGACCAGGAGATTTTCAGCTGGGTCAACGGAATGAACCCGTTACCGAACGAATTCGATACCGCGCTGTTTCGACGTCTGCGCGACTTCCATCGCAAGGAGACGGCGTGACCACGATGAGCAAATCTCCCATCGCGCTGTTAAAGCCGGGTCATCCTCTCGTCCTAACTCAGGTTGCAGACGGCGCCGAAGGCCTGGTCCTCGCCGATCTGGCGCGGGCTATCGCCGCGGGGAAGGATGCACCGGCAATCTCGCTCATGGTCATTTGCCGTGACGGGCAACGCATGGCCGCGCTATCGCGCGCCTTGGCTTTTTTCGGCCCCGAGATTGAACGGGTCGAATTTCCGGCCTGGGACTGTCTGCCCTATGACCGGGTCTCGCCCAATGCCGCAGTCGTCGCGCAACGCATGACGACGTTGTCGCGGGTTGTCCGCGTCAAGGGACGCGACCGCCCGTCTGTTCTTCTCACGACCGTCAATGCCGCGCTTCAGCGGTTGCCGGCCCGGGATTTTGTCTCGACTCATGCTCTCTCTGTTGCGCCCGGCAATGTCATCGGCATGCAAGGGATTATCGAGTGGCTGGAGCTCAATGGCTTTGTTCGTGCCTCGACGGTGCGCGAGCCGGGCGAGTATGCGGTCCGGGGTGGCATTCTCGATCTTTACCCGCCCGGGATGGATATGCCGGTCCGGCTGGATTTTTTCGGGGACTCGCTCGAGACCATCCGGATTTTCGACGCGCAAACCCAGCGCAGCGAGGAGCAGCTTCGGCGGCTTGATCTCGTTCCTGTTGCCGAATTTCAGCTTATTACCGAGACGATTCGCCGCTTTCGCACCGGCTATATTGCAGCGTTTGGCGCGGCCGCCCCTGGCGATCTCCTCTACGAAGCCGTGAGCGAAGGGCGTCGTTATCCGGGGATGGAGCATTGGCTGCCGCTCTTTCACGACAAGCTCGAAACGCTGTTCGATTTTCTTCCAGGAACGCCGGTTGCGCTCGAGCATCTGGTTGAAGACGCCGCGCACGAACGATTCTCTCAGATTACCGACTATCACGATGCGCGCCGCGATGCCCTCAGAGAGGGCGTGACGCCGGTCTACAAGCCGCTTCCGGCTGAGCGGCTCTACCTTGCTGAAGAAGAATGGAAACGACGACTGGCAAGTAATGCGCTGGCGCGCCTGACGCCGTTTGCCGTTCCGGACAAAGGCGCAATCGAGGTTGGAGCGCGGGCCGGACGCAACTTTGCGGCCGAGCGCGCCGAACCGGGCGCTAACGTGTTCGAAGCGGTCACCACGCATGTGAGCGCACTTCAGGCGGCGGGAAAGCAAGTGGCCGTCGCGCTCTGGAGCGAAGGCGCGCGCGAGCGCATGAGCCATGTTCTCGCGGACCACAACCTTCACAATCTCACCTCGGTCGCAGACTGGACGGCCGTACTTGCACTCCCGAAGAGTTCGGTCGGGCTCGTGGTGCTCGGCATCGAATCCGGATTTGAGACCGATGACGCTGCGCTGATCAGCGAGCAGGATATCCTTGGAGACCGTTTGGTGCGGCCACGGCGCGCCGCGCGCCGCGCCGACAATTTCATCGCCGAGGCGACCAGTCTCGCGCCGGGCGATCTTGTGGTCCACGTCGATCATGGCATAGGCCGCTTCGAGGGATTGCAAGCCATCGAGGCGGCAGGTGCGCCGCACGACTGTCTCGAAATTCACTACGCGGAAGACGCGAAGCTTTATCTGCCGGTCGAGAACGTCGACCTCCTGTCGCGTTACGGCTCCGAGGAAGCGACAGTCGAGCTCGACCGGCTTGGCGGCGGCAATTGGCAAGCGCGCAAAGCGCGCATGAAGAGTCGCATTCGTGAGATCGCCGGCGAACTGATCAAGATCGCAGCCGAGAGACAGTTGCGCGAAGCTCCACGGCTGACGGTTGGTCCGGGAGCCTACGACGAGTTTTGCGCGGGGTTCCCTTATGAGGAAACCGATGACCAGCTCGCGGCCATCGAGGCAACGATAAAGGATCTCGGATCCGGTCGGCCGATGGACCGTCTGGTCTGCGGTGACGTCGGGTTCGGCAAGACCGAAGTGGCCCTGCGGGCGGCCTTCATTGCCGCGATCAACGGCAAGCAGGTCGCGGTGATTGTGCCGACAACGCTATTGGCAAGGCAGCATCTCAAGACGTTTTCCGAACGATTTCGCGGCTTTCCGGTGAACATCGGGCAGGCATCGCGACTCGTGCCGGCGGCCGAGCTTGCGAAAGTGAGGACCGGTCTCACAGACGGCAGTATCGATATCGTGATCGGGACGCACGCACTCCTCGGCAAGAACATCAAATTCAAGGATCTGACGCTGGTCATCGTCGACGAGGAGCAACATTTCGGCGTCGCGCACAAGGAAAGGCTGAAGACGCTGCGCTCGGAAGTCCACGTGCTCACACTGACTGCGACACCTATTCCACGCACCCTGCAACTGGCCCTCACGGGCGTGCGCGACCTTTCGATTATTGCCTCGCCCCCGGTCGATCGCCTGGCGGTGCGTACCTTCGTGTCGCCCTTCGATCCCGTCACGGTTCGCGAGGCGCTGCTGCGGGAGAAATATCGCGGTGGCCAGGCATTCTATGTTTGCCCCCGCATCGAAGACCTTGCGGGCGGCAAAGACTTTCTCGACAAGAATGTGCCTGAAGTCCGTGTCGCGGTCGCGCACGGGCAAATGCCGGCCACAACGCTTGATGACATCATGTCGGCTTTTTATGACGGGAAGTACGACGTATTGCTTTCGACGACGATTATTGAATCGGGCCTCGATATCCCGACAGCCAACACGTTGATCGTGCATCGCGCCGATCGCTTCGGGCTGGCGCAGCTTTACCAGCTGCGTGGCCGCGTCGGGCGGGCCAAGTTGCGTGCGTACGCGCTGCTGACCTTGCCGACGGAGAAGCCGATCACGCCGCAGGCAGAACGGCGCCTTAAGGTCCTGCAGTCGCTCGACACACTCGGTGCCGGCTTCCAGCTCGCTTCGCATGATCTCGACATTCGCGGCGCAGGCAATCTTCTCGGCGAAGAGCAGTCGGGACACATCAAAGAGGTCGGCTTCGAGCTTTATCAGCAAATGTTGGAAGAGGCCGTGATGAGCGTGAAGGCGGGCATCACCGCGCCGGTTGCCGACCGCTGGTCACCGCAGATCACGATCGGCGCAGCTCTGCTCATTCCCGAGGACTACGTTACCGACTTGTCGGTTCGTCTTGCTCTTTATCGGCGGCTGGCCGAGATTGAGGATGAGCACGACATTGAGGGCTTTGCCGCGGAGCTCGTCGACCGGTTCGGAAAGCTGCCGCGCGAGGTCGAGCACCTGCTGCAGGTGGTTGCGATCAAAGCGCTCAGCCGACGGGCCAATGTCGAGAAAGTGGAAGCAGGACCAAAAGGCATCGTTTTGTCTTTCCGCGATAACGTCTTTGCCAACCCCGACGGCTTGATCACTTTCATTCGCGAGCAAGGGTCGGCTGTGCGTATGCGGAACGATCCGAAGAACGCGAAAGGTCAGCAGCTCGTGTTTTTCGAGGAATGGCCGAACCCGGCCGATCGCCTGAAGGGCACGACCGCAATCTTGCGCAGGCTTACCAACATCGCCGAACAGGCCAAGGCAGCCTAGCGCCGTCGCAAAGGGTGCGCGTTTGCGAGCTTTGCCGGCTAGGATATAGTTTGCACGGTTATTTTTGGGGAAGCGGGTGAAGCTCGACTATCATATTTTCAAATCTGCGGTAAATGCGTACCTTGGTCTCCATTTTGACCGGGAGCACCGTCCCACTTTTTTCAATATTCCGGATGCGTATCCCCCGCTTGATGCGGTGACCAGAGCCTATCCGGCTATCCGCAGAGAATTCGAGCGCGTTGTTTCGGAGGGGCTGTCACTTCCGCAATATCATGAAGTGGATTCCGGCGAGCGTGCGATTTCGAGCACGACCCCGAAACGCTGGAACGTCTTTATGCTCGAGTGTCTCGGCTATAAGGTCGAGGCCAATTGCAGGCGCTGCCCGGAGACGTGCCGGGCGCTCGCCGGCGTTCCAAATCTGATCCAGGCATTTTTCTCGATTCTCGACCCAGGCAAGTCGGTGCCCGAGCACGAAGGGCCGTACCTCGGCTATTTACGTTACCATCTGGGATTGCGCGTTCCGCAGAAAAACCCTCCAAAGATCGTGGTCAATTCCCAGGATTATGTCTGGAAGGAAGGTGAGGCTGTATTGTTCGACGACAGTTGGCCGCACGCCGTCATAAATAATAGTGAGGAGATGCGCGCGGTATTGATTGTCGACGTGCGCCGCCCGCTCCCGCTGACGGGCGATCTGGTCAACCGCTTTGTGACCGATGTGATAGGGCGCTACGCTTACGGACGGCCAGTCGTTCGCAAAGCCGAACAATTCGCCAAAGCCGGCGCATAGCCGCGGCGTTAGTGCGGCATGCGCAGAACGGGCTTGATTGTTCGGCCCGATGCCGATTCCGCTGCAGCGCGGTTGATCTCGCTGAGCGGGTAAAACGTGATCATCTTCTCGACCGGGAAGCGGCCGGCGACGATATGGTCCACGAGCTTCGGAATGAAGTCCTGTGGGACACTGTCTCCCTGAATGACGCCACGTACTGTCCGTCCGTTTTGCAGGAACGGCATCTCGAGCGATGCTTCGGTCCCTTTGCGGGCGCTGCCGAGCAGAATGCAGGTCCCACCCGGCATGAGGCAGTCAACCGCCTCGCGGAATACAGCGGGAAGGGCCGAGGTCTCGAGCGAAAAGCGTGCGCCGAGGCCGGTGATCCTCCTGACTTCATCAACGATATCGGTGCGGCCGGCGTGATTTATCGTATGCGTAGCGCCCAACTCGCGGGCGAGCGCCAGTCTGTGCTCGTGCACATCGACCGCAATGATCGGATCACAGCTCGCAATTCTTGCCGACATCAGGGCTGACAGGCCGACCGCGCCGACCCCGAAGACAGCGAAGCTGTCGCCGGCATTTGGCTCCATGACATTGAACACTGCGCCGGCGCCGGTTTGCCCACCACAGGCAAGCGCGCAAACCTGCTCTATGGGAGCATCATTGCGAACCTTCACGGCAAAACGCTCGTTCGCGATGGTGAAATTTCCAAACGACGATTGTTGGAAGAAGGCACTGTAAATCGGCCTGCCGTCTTTCGAGTGCAGGGTCGAGCCATCGGCCCGGGTCCCGTTCATCTTCAGGTCAAAGGCGTGCAGGCAGTAGCTCGGCCTGTGGGATTTGCAATTGGGACACTCGCCGCACCAGGGATAGGCCATCACGACCTGGTCGCCCGGCTTGAACGCCTTAACCGCGGCACCGATCGCGCGCACGACACCGGCACCTTCGTGACCGAACACTTTGGGAAATTTGGTCGGGTAATAGGCGTCGCGGCCGTGCAGGTCGGTCGCGCACATTCCGCTCGCCACCACCTCGACAAGCAGTTCGTCGCTGCGAGGGTCGCAGAGATCAAGTTGCTCGATGTTGAACGGGCCGGAGCGCTCATGCACCACGGCGGCGGTGATTTTCATGAGAGAAACCGGGAACTATTCGGCCGCGTCGGCCGACCGGGACAGCCGCGCAATGGCTTCGGCAAGATCTTCCGGGGCCTGCGCGCCCGAGATCGCGAACTTTCCTCCAAGGATGAAGCAGGGAACGCCCTGGATCCCGGCTTCCTTGGCGGAGAATGCTTCGCGTTCAACCTCGGCGACGTCTGTGTCTCCGGCAAGCGCAGTGCGCACCTGCGTGGCGTCCAGGCCGACATCCGCAGCCGCCTTGACCATCACATCATGGTTGGTGAGGTCGGCGCCTTGGGTGAAATAGAGATCCATAAGCTTCTGCTTCATCTCCGGCGCTTTGCCGATGGCATCCGCCCAGCGGATCAGGCGATGGGCGTCGAGCGTATTGGGCTGGCGGCTGATCTTGTCGATCGCGTAAGTCAGCCCTTCGGACGCTGCCGCGGCGCGCACACGCTGCGCAATTCCATTATAGCGCTCGGGCGAACCGAACTTCGTTGTCAGATATTCCTCGCGCGAGATGCCTTCGCGCGGAATCCAGTCATTGAGAAAATAGGGGCGGTAGTGCACTTCAACCGGAATGTCTGGGTTGAGCGCGATCGCCTTCTCGAGACGCCGCTTGCCGATGAAGCACCACGGGCAGACCACATCGGAAACAACGTCGACACGAACCGTTTGATGATTGGGCATCGGAGGCTCCCTTTGCGAAGAGCCTAGGCTGTAGGCTACCCGGCCGCAACCATGCGGCTCCCCATAAGGCGCATCATCAGCGTATCGAGCGTGTCGCCGGCTTTCAGCGTCGCCAACGTGACATTCGTCGACGGCACCTCGCAGCCATGCGGTGTGAGGATCGTCCGCTTAAGCGAACCCGCGATACGCCGGGCGGTGACATGGGCGCTGCGCAGATCGGTCTGCGTGAAGGCCACCAGGATCGCGCCTTCCCCATCGCGCATTGCGAAATCAATATTGCGGATCAGCCTCGACATAAGGCGGGCCGCATCAAGCGTCACGTGCCTATCGAGAGTTTTGTCGTAGGAAAAGCGGGCCACCGAAAGCGGCATACTCCGGTCAGACGCCTCCGCCATGGCAATTTTCAGATCGTGCCAGAAGGAATCACGCGTGAGGAGGCCGCTCTCGGGATCAAATATCCCGTCGGTGTCCAACGACTTGAGCATACGCTTGAGTCGGGCCTCGAACGCGCGCATGCGAACGAGTGGAACTATTCGCGTCACCAGACGCGAGGGACCCGCTGCAACCTGATCGATATTGGGCAAGGCGTCGGCAAATTCCGGCGGCGTCTCTCCGATTACGGCAACAGGGATATCCCGAAAGCGTGGATCTTGCGCCAGCACGGTGAGAAATCCCTCGACCATCCGTGGGGAGAAACCGTCTCCAACGACGATTCCGTCGACGTCGCGCATGTTCAAAAGCCGTGCAGCGGCTTCGACGCTCAACGCGCCCGCCACCTTGACTCGTTCGCCCATTGCAACACTGAGCGCCGGATAAAGCGGTCCGCGTCCCGCGATCAGCACGGTCGCGTCTTCGAGCGCGTCGCCGACGGGCAGGGCAGGTATCTTGCCATCGTGTGAGGTGAACAATTCGATGCGGCGCAGGACCGTTGCGTGCAATGCGCGCACGCGCATTGCAAATTGCAGCCGCGCAAGCAGCCGTTCGACCGGAAGAGTCGCGTCGGCCGGTAATGCGATGGGAAGTGCGGCATCGTCATCCCCGCGCACGCGTGCGATGACCGGCACAATCGGCCCATTCACGGTCGCAATCTGCAGGCAGAGCATGCGCGCCGAGGCGACGTTGGCAGGCGCGCCCGGCTCGGGGATGATCACAGCGGCTGGCTTCACTGTGATGAATGCAGCGGGAGCATCGGCCCATTTTGTTTCGACAATCGGAAACGCGCCGGCTGCGCTCAGCGCTTGCACGAGCTGGGTCGCCGGCTGTTCGGCGACCACGATCAGCGGACCTTGAAGCGACATCCGGCGCACGCGCGGTTGAGAGGCCAAGTCTAAGAGAGCGCTGTTAATACCCCGTCAACGAAGAGCCAAAACTACGCGGCTTCATCAGCGCTCCCCCGGCAAAAGGCGCTTGATATCAATGCATTTACACCTTGCGTCTCCAGGGCCGCCGCCACTGCATTCCGGTCGTAGCCCGCGCCAGCGAGCCGATTCCCCAGGTTACGGTCTGGCAGCGCCACGACGGCAGCGTCCGGCGACACTTTTGCCACACAGGCGTCGATATCGCTCTGCCGCAGATAGTAGCCGCCAACGCCGAAGATGCCGGCCGGAGCCACCGTTATGGCAAGGGTTTGGGACTGCGTGTCTAGGCGGCAGCCAAATCCGGTGTCGATATAGCCGGCCGGATCGGCTTTGAGATGCAATGTGTGGCGATGGGTGGTGTCCGGCGGGAATGCAGCGGTCGGGACCATTGGCCCGCGCAGCATCAGTGTTCCGGCTTGGCTGCGCGCCGTTTCGACCACCGTCATCGCGCCGATCGCGCCGCGCGGCACGCTGATGACGCCATGCGGAAGTGGGACCGGTTCGCCTTGCGCGTTGCGGCGCGCCGCAACAATCCCTATTTCGCCGAAGCTCGGGACGTCAACGACCGCTATCCCGCCTTCAACCGACTTTGTCCCTTTCAGGCGCTCAGGGGCGCGCCACAGAGCGGCCACCGTGCATGCTTCGTCAGCAAATGCACCGCTATCGGAAAGCGCTTGCATTGCCTGCGCCGGCAGCACCACCACGTCGTATTTTGTTGTATCGCGTTGGGCGGCAAAGGCCGCTGGATCAAACCCGTGGTGCAGATGCAATGTCCCCCCTGACAAAAGCCAGGGAACGACGGTGAGCGCCAATCCTGCGAACGTGCAGAAAGGAATCGTCGAGAGCACCCTGGCCTCTGACGCGATCGCGCCTTCGAGATAGACCGCAAGACCACCGCTGATGATTTCAATGTGATTGCGGGCCAAAGGCAGGATGCCACGTCCATCAACACCAAAGGTCACTACCGCAATATGTGCTGCCGCTGCCTCGGAGCGGACAAGGGTTGCGGACGCATCAGGACTGCCGGAATCGAAAACATCCTCCATCGACACGATTCCATCGGGCAAATTCCGCCCGAAGCTGCAGACATGACGAATTGGAAACAGCGCCGCGGCCGTGTGCATGGCGATTTCAGCATGAGCCGCGTTACCACTGCGCGCGCATGTGACGATGGCTTTGGCGCTGATGCGGCCAAGGGCATCAACCAATTCGCGCCGCCGCCAAAGCAGCGGTAGCGGCGCGGCAATCATGCCGGCACGAAGCACCCCAAGAAACGCAATGATGCTATCGATCGTGTTGGGCAGTTGTATTGCCACAACCGTGTCGGCTTGCAGGCCGAGTCTGTGCAGGCGAGCCGCGAAAGCCGAAATTGCGTGATCGGCCTGCGCGTAAGTCAAAGCGCGGGGCGCTCCATCGGTAAAGCTCGCGCGATTCGGCGGGTCGACAAGCGCCGGCGCGTCCGGATGGCGGACTCCGGCGCGCCGGAAAAGATCATCCAGGGTGGTGGTAATGCCCGCCGTCTGCTTGATCTCGCCCAGGATCATCGCGAGCGCCTCAAGGTCTGAGGTCCTTCTGCCACCAGGTTTCGGGCAAATACCCAAATAGTGACGTTCGTGAGGGATGCGCGATTCTCGTCCAGCGCGCCACCCATTGCACCGGCGGGAAATAGAGAGGCACCACGTAGAAGCCCGAGAGCAGGACGCGATCGAGGGCACGGGTTGCGGCGACGAAGCTTTCTCGCGTCGTGGCGCCAAGCATGGCGGCGATCATCGCGTCGACCGCTTTGGATTTGACGCCCATATAATTGCGGCTGCCTTGTTGTTCGGCCGCCGCCGAGCCCCAATAGAACAACTGTTCATTGCCTGGAGACAGCGATTGTTCCCAGCGATATTCGATCATGTCGAAATCAAAGGCGATGCGCCGTCGTTCATATTGAGTGGCGTCGACGGTCCGAACACGCGCCTCGATGCCTGCCCGCCTGAGATTGCGGACGAAAGCGAGCGCAAGACGTTCCTGGTCGCGGGTCGTGGTGAGTATCTCAAACGCCAGTTGTCGACCGGTGGCGGTCTGAATGAGTTGCGTTCCCTTGAGGTCGTAACCGGCCGCCTTGAACAGCGCGAAAGCACGGCGAAGCATTGTGCGGTCGTGCCCCGAACCGTCGGTAACGGGTGGCGACCATGTGCCGTCCATGAGGTCGGGACGTACGGCATCAGGAAAAGGCCCAAGCAATTCCCGCTCGTGTGCACTTGCCGGCACGCCGTGGGCGGAAAGATCGCAACCGTCGAAATAGCTTGCCGTTCTTTTGTAGAGGCTGAAGAAGTAGGTGCGATTGATCCATTCAAAATCAAACAGCTGCAGGATGGCCTCGCGCACGCGAATGTCGGAGAAAATCGGACGCCGCGTGTTGAATACAAGGCCTTGCATGCCTTTCGGCAATCCGTAAGGGAGGTCCTCCTTGACCACGCGGCCCTCGCGCGTCGCCGGAAACTCGTAGGCGGTTTGCCAACGGCCGGGGTCGGTCTCCACGCGCAGATCGTAGAGTCCCTTCTTGAAGGCTTCGAAATGTGTGTTGCCGTCGCGGTAGTAGTCGAAGCGGATGGTGTCGAAATTCCACAAGCCGCGATTAATTGCCAGGTCGCGGCCCCAATAGTTTTTGTTGCGGGTGAATGTGACGCTTTCGCCCGGCTTCACGTGGCTGACAGTGTAAGGTCCGCTGCCAAGCAGCGGTTCGAAACTGGTGTCCTCGAATGTCGCGGCATTGACGGCGTGCTTCGCAAGTATCGGCATCAGGCCGATGATCAACGGCAGCTCTCGATCGTCGGCGCCGGTCAAATCGAACCGCACCGTGCGCTCGTCAAGCGCTTCGGCCTTGGTGACTTTGATGTAGTAAGTGCGGAAATTCGGCCGGCCTTTATCGCGCAGGATCTCCCAAGAAAAAATGACGTCAGCGGGAGTGACCGGTTTGCCATCGGCGAACCGCGCCGCTGAGTTGATTCTGAACGTGACGTATGTGCGCGCGGAGTCCGTTGTGATGCGATCGGCGAGCAAGCCGTACAGCGTGAACGGTTCGTCGTACCCGCGCGCGAGGAGGCTTTCGACAATATATCCGCGCATATTGGCGGCGGGCAGGCCTTTGACGATAAAGGGATTGAGGCAGTCGAAGGTTCCGAGCACACCGTGCGTGAGTTGCCCGCCCTTGGGCGCCTGCGGATTGGCATAAGGCGGATAGCTGAAATCGGAACTCCATGCCGGCTGGCCGTGCATCGCGATGGCATGAGTGGCGCGCTCGGCATACGCCGATCGCAGGTGCAAACTGGCCGCGGCCGACAACGCGCCGAGCATAACGAAGCGTCGCGAGAGGCGCAGATGTGTCCCCGCAAAGGCAGCTGAAGGCGGCACGGGCTCTTGGCGAATGCGATTCGTTCCGGTTTTTCGGGAATTTATCATAAGGCTTGGGGCGACAGATCGAGCCGCATTTTCAGCGCATTCGTGGCTTTATTGCAGGAGCGAATTCGGCTATCAGGCAACGGCCGGGCGTCACGCTCCCGCCGTATTTGACCCGGACAGAGCCGGGCAAACCAGCGGCAATTCGTGGGAAACCGGGCGCCGCGGACGGGAATAACAAGGGAACAGTTACATGAATTATCGGACCGCACCGGTCCGGCCGTGGGGCCGGGCGTTGACCGCGAGCACGGTCATGACCTTGGCAGCACTGCTGTTTGCGGGCACTGCCGATGCACAGCAGCAGCCCAAAGCGGGTGCAAAGCCTGCGCAAAAGGCGCAACCCGCTCAGCCAGCGCAGCCCCTTCAGCCCGCACAACCACATCAGCAGGCTCAGACCGAGCCGCAGTTGATGTACTCGCCATGGATGAAGGTCTGCGGCAAAGGTCAGGACACGAACAACAAGCAGGTCTGCGTCATCACCAAAGACGGCCGTCTCGAAAACGGAATGCCTGTTGCCATCGTTCAGTTGTTTGAGCCGGAAGGCGAGCAGAAGGTGCTGCGCGTTACCGTTCCCCTCGGCATGCAGCTCGCACACGGCACGCGGCTGATCATCGACCAGCAGCAGCCCGCACAGCAGCCTTATAAAATCTGCTTCCCCGTCGGCTGTATGGCCGACTATCCGGTCACCGACGACATGATCGCCAAGATGAAAAAGGGCCAGAACATCATCGTGCAGGCGATCAATATGCAGGGAACGCCGATCAGCCTGCCGCTCCCGCTGAACGATTTTGCCAAGGCCTATGACGGCCCACCCACAGATCCGAAAGCGTTCGAAGAGCAGCAGCGCAAGCTCCAGGAAGAACTGCAGAAGAAAGCTGAAGAGGCACGCAAGAAGCTGGAAGGCCAGCAGAGCCAGGCGCCAGCCGCACCAACTCCCGCGCCCGCGCTAAAGAAATAGAGCGCTGCTCGGCGTTAGCAAAGGCGCGGCAGCAGCCGCGCCTTTTTTCTTTGATGCTAGTGAACGTGCGAGTTACGCGGACGGTATGTGCCGTTGGCGTCGCGCTCGAATACCTGCGCGACATCGGGATGCCGGATCGGCTTGTCTGATGTATCCGGCAACAAATTTTGCTCGGACACATAAGCGATGTATTCCGTCTCCGCATTTTCAGCGAACAGATGATAAAACGGCTGGTCCTTGTGCGGGCGGACTTCGGCCGGAATAGATTGCAGCCATTCCTCCGTGTTGTTGAAGACCGGATCGATGTCGAAGATGACGCCTCGAAACGGGTGGACGCGATGTTTCACCACCTGGCCGATCTTGAACTTGGCTATGCGCATCTTTTCCATTGGATGTCCGGCGGTACTCAAAATCCGTACTGTTTTCCCTTTTCGGGGTCTTTAGCCCCGACCAGCTTCGCAAGGTCGAGAAGAACTTTCGCCTGTTTCCAGGTGGCGTCGTCCTGCATCTTTCCATCGATCATCACAGCGCCGGTACCGTCCGGCATCGCCGCCACTATCTTTCTGGCGAAGGCAACCTCGGCCACGTCCGGAGAAAACACGGATTTTGCAATGTCGATTTGCGAAGGATGGAGCGACCATGCGCCGACACAGCCCATGAGGAAGGCGTTGCGGAACTGCGCCTCGCAGCCTGCGGGATCGGCGAAGTCGCCGAAAGGACCATAAAACGGTTTGATGCCGGCTGCGGCGCACGCATCGACCATCTTTGCGATCGTGTAATGCCACAGGTCCTGCTGCACGGACGCGCGCGGTCCAGTCCCTTGCGCATCCGCGAGCACTTTGTACTCGGGATGTCCGCCCCCGACCCGCGTCGTCTTCATGGCGCGCGAAGCCGCGAGGTCCGCCGGTCCAAGGCTCATGCCGTGCATGCGGGGGGAGGCACTGGCAATCGCCTCCACATTGTTGACGCCCTGCGCGGTTTCCAGAATGGCGTGAATGAGGATTGGCTTTGTCACCTTGTGACGAGCTTCGAGTTGCGCCAGCAGCTGATCGAGGTAGTGGATATCCCACGGTCCATCGACCTTAGGCAGCATGATCACATCGAGTTTATTACCGGCTGCAGCAACAATTTCGGTGACGTCGTCGAGTGCCCAGGGTGAGTTCAGCGCATTGATGCGCGTCCACAGTCCGGTCTGACCAAAATCCGCCGATTGCGCCATTGCGATAAATCCCTCGCGTGCCGCTTTCTTGGCATCGACCGGGACGGCATCTTCAAGATTGCCGAGAATGACATCGACATGCCGGACAAGCTCAGGAACCTTGGCGCGGACTTTTTCGACATGCGGAGGCACGAAGTGGATCATGCGTTCCAGCCGGACCGGTAGTTCGCGGAACGGCGCCGGGGCACCAACGGCAAGAGGTGCATAGAATTGGCGCGGAAGCTTCATCGGCATCCCTTCGAAATCCTGATCCGCCGTTTAGAGGAATGGAGAGGCTGCGCCAAGTGCCGTGCCAAGTGCCGTTAGGTTAATGTCGTTCTCGGCGCTTTCTTTCTGCGTCATCCCAGGCCGTCAAGGGCTGGAAATCGGGCACAAAGCCAAGCCCTTTCCGCGCATCCGATGAGACCACGGATTGAGACGTAACAACGTCGACGAGAGCCGGTGCATTTTTGAGCGCGCGGCGCAGGGCCGGTTCCAGCTCGGATGGTTTTTCTACTCGCTCGCCATGCGCGCCAAGAGAGCGCGCGAGACCGGCATAATCGGAATGGCGCAGCGTTGTTCCGACAACCCGGCCGCCGTAGTTCATTTCCTGGTCGAGACGTTCGATATTCCACGCCGCGTTGTTCGACACAATGAAAATGGCTTTTGCGTCATGCCGCACGGCGGTGTCGATTTCCATTGCGTTGATGCCAAATGCGCCGTCGCCATTGACCGAAATGACAGTCCGATCGGGAAAAGCAAGCGCTGCGGCAACCGCAAACGGAACGCCGACGCCGAGGCATCCGAAAGCACCGGCGTCCATATAAGTGTTCGCCTGCAAGCCGGTGCGCGCGAAGCTCAGCAGGTCGCCGCCAT
This sequence comes from Pseudolabrys sp., assembly GCA_036557605.1. Lineage (GTDB taxonomy): Bacteria > Pseudomonadota > Alphaproteobacteria > Rhizobiales > Xanthobacteraceae > Pseudolabrys. The sequence goes on along the minus strand of DATBHE010000112.1, from coordinate 1,178 downwards.
CCGCGATGGCGATGTAGTTGGGTGGCGCGAGGGCGGCCACGGCATCGAAGATCAGCCGGGGATGGATTTTGCCATCCGAGCCAAGGGCGGGCTTGTCCTTGGCTGTGTCCGCAGCAGCAATTCGATCGCGATGACGGCGCCGCAGACCGTCAGCCCATACCTTATCGACATTGCTTTCCCGATTTCCGGCCGCCGCAATCATGGCAGCGACGGCAAGATGAGGCGAAGCCAGCAATTCCGGCTGTCCACGACGGTTGTCGATGAGCTCGCCGGGGCTGTCGGAAATCCGGATAAAGCGCGCATTGGGGAAAACCGCCGGGGAACCGTAGCCGACCTGATAGTCCAGTTTCCTTCCAATTAACAAAACAACATCCGCCTCCGTCATTACAGCGGCGCGAACCGCGGCAGCAGTGGATGGATGATCCGGCGAAACCAGGCCGCGGCTTTCCTGGGTATCCAAATAAAGCGCGCCGGTTGCGTCGAGGAGTCGCACGATCTCGGTACCAGCGCGCCTTGCGCCGCCACCGGTGATCACAACCGGGCGCCGAGCGGACCAAAACACGTCGATGGCCTTTGCGACCGCACCTGGATCTGGCGGCAATACACGCGGCGGCCTCGCTGTCATCCATTCGTCGAGAACGAGTTGGGGCGGTACGTGAGTTCGCAGCACGTCCGTTGGAACCTCAATGTAGACAGGTCCTGGCTCGCCAGCGTCGCCCATGGCCCGCGCCACGGCCTCATCGAATTCGCGAATGACCTGATCCGGCACGCGCGCGGTCCGAGATGCGCGCGTGACAGGGCGGAGAATGTCAACATGCGGAATATCCTGCAGCGGACCCATATTGGCCTGCGGTCGCGACGTGCAGCCGCCGATGAGCAGGACTGGTATGCGCGCGAGCGATGCGTTGGCAATTGCGGTGACCGTGTTCGTCACCCCGGGACCTGCGGTCACCATTGCGACGCCGAACTCGCCCTTGAGCTCGGCATGCGCATGCGCCATATGAACCGCCGCGCCTTCGTCGCGCACGTCGATGATGCGGATTCCCTGCCGGGCGACGTGATCCCAGATCGGCTGGATGTGGCCGCCCTGCAGTCCGAAAATCCGGTCGATGCCGCGCGCCTTCAGGAACCGTGCAATCCAGGCCGCGCAGGAGTACTGGTCGGTGTTGAGATCCTGC
>DATBHE010000111.1:0-6438 GCA_036557605.1 Pseudolabrys sp. | reverse complement strand
CCAGTCCAGCGATCCAATCGCAGGCCGGTCGTAATGCCGGCCGGGCGTTTTCCCGAAGCCGCCCGGGAGCGGAGGTGACGAGCCCCTGCCCGCAGGCACCGCTCTCGCTCCGCCAGCCGGAGTGACCGGCCGGCGTCCTTGTGGAAGCGAGACGGCGCCGCCATTTAGTCGGCGCCGCGATGGTGTCAAGCCGAATCATTGTTAGGAGACGAACGCGCTGAGTCTGCGGCGTTTTTTCGGATTGCGCAGCGCTCGTGCATGGCGCCGAACGCAGAGAATTGGCTCGAAATCCGCGAATCAAACGAATCATGATTAGCAGTAGCCCCGGAACGCGCGACTGCTGGCTTTTAGCAAGACTTGAGCATGCATGAATTTTCGGAGCAAAAGCTCATGTCTGCTTCGAGCCAAAAAAGCGCCATCAAGTGTCCGGCGTGAGCCTTTGATGTCGGCTAGCGTATCCGTAGAACTACTGAGATTTTCCGGCGACTGACTGAGAAGCTCAATCACGTTTTCTCGATTTGATTTACAAGCAACAAAAAATGGCATGCGGAACTCATGTAGCCGCGAAACTTTGATTCCGCTCAATGGGCATTCCGTGCTACAACTAAAGCGCCAGTTTACCGATGGAGGTCTCTATGAGCACCGAGCCCGGAAACTTGAGCAAGGAGACGCCGGCAAACGTGCATGTGCCAGTTTCCGGATGGGTCGCGATAGAGCCGCAGTTGGCGCCGGCGCCCCCCAGGTTCGTCACCTTCACCATGGACAGTCTGCAAATTTTTGACACGCGCTCGCTGCACAATGACACGGATTTCGTCGATATCACCGTCGTCGTCGGCGCCAATCCCCCGGTCTACGCCAAGAAATCGCTCGGAGATTTGAACAACGGAACGCATGCCGTTGGACTGAGCGTCGCAGCGGATATTCCCGACGACGATACGGTCGTGGCGATCGTCTACCATGTTCGCAACCGCGGTCACAGTGACAGCTACCAGAAGGACACGGAAACCGTTCAGTCGGCGTTGTCCACCATTGCCGAAGAGATCATTAGGCACACCGGCGCTACGGCGACCACCGTCACCGTTGGATCTGTCGTGGTACCTTTCTTCCTCTCTGCCGTCACAGCCGTCGCTGGAATTTTGGCGGCGACCCAAGCGGGCCTTCTCCTATTTGCGGATTGTGATGGGACGGTCGCCTCTGAAGCACTTAGGTTCACTGGCAGCGAACTCATCAGGAGGACGGCTTCAGGCCAAACGATTCCCGTCAACACAGACCATCGTGGCACCGATTCGCCGTGGGGCTGTGGCTCCAATTCGCATTATTCCACCAAGTGTACGATTGCGACGGCGCCTTCGATCCAGACCGTCTTGGATCTGCGGGGCGCGTGGGCGAGCGGCGGGGTCGCGGGGCCGTTTATTTCCGTGACAGGCAATTCGATCTCGATCGACATGTCGGCGTCGCATCGCCCCATGGCCACCGGCTCGGTTCTCAACAGCACGCAGATCTCGGTCAACTTCCCCGACGATAAAACCTACACGGCTGTCCTTCAGGCACCCAATGTTATCAAGTGGTCAAACAATTCGAGTTGGACGAAAGTCCCGGCGATCCAGACCGTGATCGACCTGAACGGTCAGTGGATGGGCGGCGGCGTCCTCACGGCTATCATGACGGTGCACGGCAATTCCATTGCGGTCGACATGTCGCCGTCGAAGCGTCAAAGCGCGGTTGGCACCGTCATCAATAGCTCGACTATTTCGGTGAAGTTCCCCGATGACAAGGCCTATACGGCCGTGTTGCAAACACCGGGCACGATCCGCTGGTCGAACAACTCGACCTGGACGAAGTTCGATACGTCCGTCATCAAGCACCTCTTTGTGCTCGTGATGGAGAACCGCTCGTTCGACCATCTCCTCGGATTCCAGGGAATTACGGGAAAAGATACGCAGACCGGGCAACCGACAAAGGCCGATGATCTGACTGGGCCCGGAGGTGCAACGATCGCGGAGCCTTATAACGATTACGCCAATTTGAGATATACCGTCACGCCAACCGCAGGCGATAGGACCTACCACACACACGACGTGCAGCATCAATTTCTCGACGTCGTGACGCAGCTTTGCGGTCAGACGCAAGGCCAGACGGTCGCCCAGAATGGCGGCTTGAACGGCGGCGCCTATCCGCCACTAGCGGAAGCGAGAAAGACGGGCTTTGCCGCCGACTACGCGCTCAAATCCGATGCAGGGAATCCAGGTGAGCCCCTGAGGTGTTTTGGCCGGGGTACTCTCCCAGTCCTGACGGCGCTCGCGAAAGAGTTCGTGCTTTGCGATCACTGGTACAGTGCAATGGCCGGGCCGACCGAGCCAAACCGGATGTTTGTCCACGCCGCAACGTCGGGAGTATGGGACGATTCACCGACGAATGGTGATTATGAGGAGATCTTCGGCGCGAAATCTGCAGGCGCCGAGGATTATGGCATCTCTTTCGAAAACGGTACGATCTTCGATGCCCTGCGTCGGGCCAAAGTTCCGTTCCGGATTTATGCCGGCGACCAATTCCCGCAGGTCGGCTTGCTTTCCGGAATTAGCCTCTACCAGGACGTCGACGCCTTCGAGAATTTCGCCGCCGACATCAGCGATCCCACCTACGACGCCGCCTATACATTCATCGAACCCAGATACGACACGATCTCCCAGAACTTGGGATTGCCGTTCGTCAACAACTCACAGCATCCTGCCAACAGTGTTGCCCTTGGCGAAGGGCTCATCAGATCGGTCTACGAGGCGATCCTAAATTCGCCGCTCTGGAACCGGAGCATGCTGATCATCACCTGGGACGAGCATGGCGGTTTCTTCGACCATGTGCCGGCGCCGTCTGCCAGTCGCATCCCCACCCGGTCGGCTCCCAACGGCATCCAGGGCAAGGATCACGGCTTCATGTTCGATCAACATGGGCCCCGCGTGCCAGCGATTGTGATCTCTCCCTTGTGCCCTCAGAACATGATCGAGCATCGGCCGCTCGAACATTCCTTCATCCCGGCAACCATAGAGCAGCTGTTCGGCCTCAGGCCGCTCACCACGCGGGACACCGGAGTCGTCGGTTTGCAAACGCTTGCAACCCTCCACGCGCCCCGCAACGTGACCGCGACCATACCGAATCCCGTTGCAGCCAATGAACCGAGCGGTCCGGTACCCGGAATACCGGTCCCGTCTGGCACGCTGGTGATTGCGTCGGGAATGTCCGGCACGATGCAGCCGGCGACTTCAGCCGGGCCGGGTCCTGTAGCTTCAGCTCCGCAGGCGTCGCCGGCCCCGCCGCCGCCATCGTCGCCCTTGAATCTCAGCGATCCGTGGCTCGCGTCGACCCTGGCAGTTGCCGTTAAAGCGCATCTCGAGGCGGCGCCAGCGACGGAGCATGCCAACATCAAGGCACGTGCTTTCGGATTAAAGACCGTCGGAGACCTTGCTCAGTACCACAAAGAAATAATGCCGGTCGTCGAAAACGCACGGGCGCTGGCGCGCCAGCAGAAAGTGGCCGCACGAAAGAAACAGTCTGTTCTGCAGCCGGTCGCAGTACACACACCCAGTATTTAGCTCATTGGAGGTGGCCGAAGCGCGCCGCCTCTTCACGCAGTGGGCCGTGAGCGGCTTTTCTGTTGCCGCCGTACCGGAAGTCTGTTCCCCGGGCCAATAGCAGGGTTACGCGGTCTGAAACACCACCGGCATCGTCACCCCATTCGCCTGCGCGATCCCCTCCAGCTCGCCCCACAGCTTCGCCGGGATCGGGATGCCGGATTTGCGGCGCGTTACTTCAGTGCGGTTGGAGCGTTCGCCGGGGAGCGTGATCTCGTCGAAGCCGGATTGGCGCGGCAGGGCTTTGACGATGGCGCCGAGCGCGTCGGCATCGGTCTTGAAACCGCCGAGCGGGCGGAAGCTTGCAATGTCGATCGCCAGCATGGCGAGATTGGCGACATGGCGCTTGCGTTGTTCCGGGCCGATGGCGCGCGACTGGATCGGCGCTCCGGCCAAGATGCTGGTCAGCATCTCGAACATGAAGCCGAGGCCGGAACCCTTTGGGCCGCCGAGCGGCAGCAGAATCTCGGCTTCGTTGGGATCGGTGGTCGGTTCGCCGTCGGCGGTGAGCACGGTGTCGGGCGGCAGCTTCGTTCCGGTCTGCTTGGCCTGCAAAATTTTGCCGTTGGAGATGGTGCTGGTCGCCATGTCGAGGAGGCGCACCCCGTCGCCGGTCGGCACCGCGATGGCGATTGGGCTCGTCGCCATGCTGCGCACCCGCGCGCCGTAATAGGCCATCAGCGCCGGGCCGGCGCCGAGCACGAGCGCGGCGCAATTGTGCTGCGCGATCCATTGCGCGTAGCGGCCGATGGCGCCGGTGTGGGTGGTCTCGCGCACGAGGCCGAAGCAGATGCCGATCTGTTTTGCGCGCTCGACCGCGAGCGCAGCGGCCTGCATGCACGCCACCGGGCCGAAGCCGAAATAGCTGTCGAGCACGAAGCTTGCCGGGCGGTCGTGCGTCAGCTTGGTCTGCGCCTTGGTGTCGATCTCGCCGCGCTTGAGGATGGCGAGATAATTCGGCAGCCGCGACACGCCGTGGCCGTCGACGCCGCGAAGGTTGGCCCAGACCAGGCCGTCGGCCACCGCGCCGGCGTCGGCCCCGCGCGCGCCCTGCGCGGCGAGCACGTCGCGGATGAAGCGGCGGAGCTCTTCGGGGGTGACGGTGATGGTGTCGTTGGTTTGTCTGGTCATTGTTTTCTTCGAGTCAGCAGGACCCCCACTCTATCTCTCCCCCTTTCAGGGGGAGAGAAGCGCGAGCGGTGCTCCCAAGGCATTATCGTTATGCGCCGTGCAGCTTTCAGATCACGCGCAACGTGACGGACTTGGTTCTTCCTCCCCCTGAAAGGGGGAGGATCGAGGTGGGGGTCCGGGCCGCAAGCGCGGCAAAGCTTTTGCTCATCGCGCACCGCACTCACTTCTTCTCCGGGAAATATGCGTCGAGCCATTGGCGCAGCATGTTCCAGACGCGGGTCGATTTTTCCGCGAACAGGAAATGATCGAGGCCGGCGAACAGGTGCAGCTCGGCGGGTTGGCCGGCGCGCTTGAACATTTCGACCGATTGCTCGGTCGGCGTCACTGAGTCTTTCGCCGCGTGAATGAGCAGCAGCGGGCGCGGCGCGATGTTGCCGACCACTTCCTCGGCGCGGAAGTCGAACATGCTCTGCGCAGTCTCGGCCGGAAACTCCTCGACCGAATTCGGCGCCAGCATGCGCGTGCCCTGGCGCTCCAGATTCTGCCGCACGTGATCGGGGATCGGCACGATGTCGTGGCGCGGCACCATCAAGGATTTGCCGGTGCGGGCGCGGTGGGCGCGGCCGTCTTCGAGCATCTTGGTGAATTTTTGCCAGCCTTCCGGCGTCGGATGCTGGCCGCGGAATTTGCGTTCGCCGTGGCCCCAGCCGCCGTTCGACACCACGGCGGCGACGCGCGGATTGGTGCCGCCGGCGTAGACGCCGACCGCGCCGCCAAAACTCGAGCCGATGACGCCGATGCGGTCGGGCGCGACGTTGGCGTGCTTGGCCAGAAAATCGAGGGCGTTGCCGGTGTCCTCGACCTGTTCGAGGCAGATGACGCGGCCGAACTCGCCTTCGCTCTTGCCGCAGCCGCGCATGTCGAAGCGCATGGTGACGTAGCCGAACTCGTTGAGCACTTTTGCCGGCGCGATGCAGGTCGGGCTTTCGCTGTTGGAGCCAAAACCGTGCAGCACCAGGAACGCGGCGCGCCGCTCGCCGGCGCCCAAGCCGTCCGGCACGCTGACCACGCCATGCAGGCGCAGGCCCGCGGACTGAAAGCTGACGACTTCTTCCTTCATGCTGATCTCCCGGTGCGCTCGCGGCCGGCACTGTACTGAATTGCGCCGGGGAGGGAAGGGGAGGCGCTGCCTACATTCCTCATCCTGAGGCGCTCGGCGCGTAGCGCCGAGCCTCGAAGGATGCAGGCCTCGGCCCCTCGGCCTACATCCTTCGAGGCTCGCTTCGCTCGCGCCTCAGGATGAGGGTTAAGTGCAATGTACAGCCGCGCGCTTCTGCGATTAAATGGCGGCCAGTCGGCTCATTTAAGGGGAAACGCCATGCGACGGATGCGTCCGGCAACAACGATTTGCGGGCTTGCTGCACTCAGTCTTGCCGCGCTCGGCCTTACGCTCGGCCAGGCGGTGGCGCAGGAAAAGACGTTCGATCTGAAACTATCGCACTGGGTGCCGCCGTCGCATCCCTTGCAAAAATCCATGGAAGAGTGGGGCGCCTCGATCGAGCACGATTCCGGCGGCACCATTCATTACAAGGTGTTTCCGGCGCAGCAGCTCGGCAAGGCGTTCGACCATTACGACATGGCGCGCGACGGTATCGCCGACGTCGCCTATGTGAGCCCGGGC
>DATBHE010000110.1:0-30583 GCA_036557605.1 Pseudolabrys sp. | reverse complement strand
CGATCATTTTCGTCCTCGGCTGGCCGCTGGAATGGACCGAGATCATCGTCATCTTCGTCCCGATCTTTTTGCCGCTGCTCAAGCACTTCAACATCGATCCCGTGCTGTGGGGTGTTCTGGTGTTCGTGAACCTGCAGGCGGCGTTCCTGTCTCCGCCCGTGGCAATGTCGGCGTTCTATCTGAAAGGCGTCGTACCGAAGCACGTGACGCTCAACCAGATCTTCAACGGCATGATGCCTTACATGTTGATCGTGATCCTATGCATGATAGTCATGTACTTCTGGCCAGGCATGACGCTCTGGCTACCGAACTATCTCTACGGCACCTAAGGCGGAGCTTGCCGAATTGGCTGATGAAAATTTGACAGCTTTGTCCGCGACCAAAGCCGCCGCGGAAATCGCACAAGGTGCCATTTCGTCCGAGGAGTATACGCGCGCCTGTTTCGATCGGATCGCGGCGGCTGAGCCGAAGGTGCAGGCCTTCGCGCATCTCGACACTGAGCACGCGCTGACCCAGGCGCGCGAGCGGGACGAGTGGCGAAAAAGCGGACGGCCGATCGGGCCCTTGCATGGCGTCCCGGTGGGAATAAAGGACATTATCGATACGTCGGACTATCCGACCGAATGCGGCTCGGCGGCTCTATCCGGCCGCACGCCGCGATCCGATGCGACAGTGGTGTCGCGGCTGCGAGCTGCCGGCGCGGTCATCATCGGCAAAACGGTGACGACCGAGTTTGCCTATTTCAATCCTGGCAAGACGCGCAATCCGCACGATCCCGAGCGCACGCCAGGAGGCTCGTCGTCCGGATCTGCCGCCGCCGTCGCGGCGGAGATGGTTCCGATCGCGCTGGGCAGTCAGACCAATGGATCGATTATCCGGCCAGGCGCGTTCTGCGGCGTCTTCGCCATGAAGCCTACTCATGGCCTGGTACCGCGCACTGGTGTCTTGCCCCTCTCGCGCACCCTCGATCATGTCGGTCCGTTTGCACGTTCGATCGAAGATCTTGCTTTGGCTCTGGACGTGATCGCTGGCTATGATTCGGAAGATCCGGACACGCGTCCCGTCGCAACCGGCGGTTACCGCAACATTGCGTCGGAAGATTTCCCGCTTCCGCCTCGTTTTGCATTCGTGCCCACACCGGTCTGGAACAAGGCCGATGCGGAAACGCGCGAGGCTTTTGAAGGATTGGCGGAGGAGCTTGGCGAAGCCTGCTTCAAGTTTGAGCTGCCGGAGCGCTATGCCGCGGCCTGGGATGCGCAACGCATAATTATGGCGACCGAAATGGCGCACAATCTCGGAACGATTGTCGACAAAGGCGGCGAGCTGATCAGCAAGACGATGCGTGATCTTGTCGAAGAGGGCCGCAAGACCACCGCGGTACAATATCTGGCGGCCGTCGCCGGCGCCGAGCCCTTGCGACAGGGCCTTAACCAGCTATTTCAACAGGAATGCACCGCGATTATCACGCCGGCGGCGCCGGGCGTTGCGCCAAAAGGAACGGCAACCGGCAATCCGACATTCTGCACGTTATGGACCTATGTGGGACTGCCTGCGATCACCGTTCCGCTGATGACAAGCGAGGGTGGCATGCCGCTCGGCGTGCAATTGGTCGGAGCATCAGGCGACGATGCTCGGCTGCTGCGGACGGCACGGGCGCTCGTAAAGCAGCTTTCCGAAAAATAATGGCGCGGCGCAGTTTTACGTGCGGCGCTCTCGTCGCCGCCTTACTGGCGCTCTTCTGCAGTGGAAGCGTTGCGGCCGAGCCGTTTCCGTTCGGCAAGGAGCTTCTGCTCGATGCCGAGCCGATGCGGCCCGGCAAGCGAATGCCAATTCTGCTGGTCGAGCAGGATGGCAACGCGCAGATCGACCTGTGGTGCCGCACGGTGCAGGCGCATGTGGAAATTTCCGATATGGCGGTGAAAATCGAGGCGGCCCCTTTGCCTGAAGAACTGCCGGCCATGCAGAGCGCGGGACAATGCACGCCAGAGCGCATCAAGGCGGATGAGGACATGCTTGTATCCATCGTTCAGGTGACGGAGTGGCGCCGGGAAGGTGATGCAATCCTGCTTGTAGGGCTAGTGACGATGAAATTCCGCCCGGCAACGAATTAGGCTGGTGGCGCTGAGAGATTTCTCCCCCTCACCGTGAACTTCCGATTGCCCATCTATCCGAGCCCGGCCTAGGATGGCTTTAAACTCGCGCTCATCTGGCGCGGTATTTGCATAGCCTATCGCGCATAAACGTTCACGCTCGATGATTTCAAAGGGGGAGGGGTGTCATGCGTCGTCGCGATTTCAGCAAATTGGCGCTTGCCGGTGCGGTTGGGACTGTGGCCGCGCCAGCCGTGGTCCGCGCTCAGACCACGTTCAATTGGAAGATGACCAGCTTTTACGGTCCGAACGCTGCGTTTTATTCGACTGGACCGGGCAGCGCCAAAGATCTTGTCAAGCGCATCGAGGAAATGTCCAACGGGCGGCTCAAGATCCAGTTTTTCGGTGCGGGTGAATTGATCCCCGCCGCTGAAGGGTTCGACGCCGTATCCACCGGCATCGTTGAGATGAATTATGCCAACGCCTATTTCTGGACCGGCAAGATTTTCGCGGGACAATACTTTACGGCCGTTCCATTTGGTCTCAACTTCCAGGGTCTTAACGGCTGGATGTATGACGGCGGGGGAATTCAGTTATGGCGTGAAGTTTATGATCGCTTCAACCTGGTTCCGTTCCTGTGCGGCAACACAGGCGTGCAGATGACCGGCTGGTTCAAGAAGCCGATCGAGAAACTATCCGACTTCAATGGTTTGAAAATGCGCATCCCTGGCCTTGCCGGGCGCGTTTATCAATCGATCGGTGTCGACGTGCGGTTATTGCCCGCCGGCGAGATCTTTCCGGCGCTGGAGCGCGGCGTGATTGACGCAGCCGAATTCGTCGGACCTTACCTTGACCGGCAGCTCGGACTTCAGCGCGCGGCCAAATATTATTACACTACGGGCTGGCACGAGACCGCGACGTCAAGCGAGCTGATCATCAACAAAGCGAAATGGAACAGCCTTCCGCCCGATCTCAAGGCGATCATCGAAAATGCTTGTGCAGCCTGCAACGTGATCAGCGAGGCGTGGTGTCAGAAAAACAACGCTGAAGCGATGGAAGACCTAATCAAGAACCAGGGTGTGATCGCCGCGCCTTTGCCCGATTCAGTAGTGGAGGCACTTCGTACGGCCAACGCCAAGATTCTGGAAGAAGCTGTCGCCAAGGATCCTGTCACCAAAAAGGTGCACGATTCCTACATGGCCTACATGGCTAAGTTCAAACAGTGGTCGGCCTACAGCGAGTCCGTCTATCACGGCAAGATTCTCAAAGGCTGACATGTGACTCCCGCCGAACGTCTCGCCGGCGGCATCGATACCTTTATCGACGCCGTCGGCCGTATCACTGCATGGTCGTCATTTGCCCTTGCGTTGGTCATGGGCACCAACGTGCTGTTGCGCTACGGCTTCAGCACCGGCTCTGTCTGGGCACAGGAGCTCGAGTGGCACCTTATGTCACCGATCTGTCTGTTCGGCATGTCGTATGCGCTACGACACGGCGAACACGTGCGTGTAGACGTGTTGTTCGCGTCCTTTTCGGAACGCAACAAGCTGCTGGTCGAGTTCATTACCGCGCTCATCTCGATGGGCGTGTGTGCCATCATCATCGACCTTTCGTGGAGTTACGTCGCTTATTCCTGGAATATCGGCGAAGGCTCCGCCAATCCTGGCGGCATCCCTGCGCGCTATCTGCTTAAAGCCCTCATTCCGATCGGTTTCGCGTTGCTGTTCCTGCAATCGCTGGCGCAGGCCATTCAATATTTTTATGCGTGGCGGAGGGCGCACTGATGCCCTTCAATGAAATCCTCGCGATCTTGATGCTTGTATCCTTCTTCGTCTTGCTAATGGCGGGGATTCCAGTCGCGCTCACGCTTGCGACAGCAGGACTTGTATTCGGCTATATCGGCTTCGGCGCCACCTTGTTTCATCTGCTGCCCAACCGCTTGTTCGGCGTGGTGACGAACTACACCCTGATAGCCATGCCGCTGTTCGTCTTCATGGGCGTGATGCTCGAAAAGTCGCGGCTCGCCGAAGACTTGATGGAAGTGATTGCACATGCTGCAGGAAATCTGCGCGGCGGTTTGGGCATCGGCATCATTGTCGTCGGTGTTCTGATGGGTGCGACCACCGGCATTGTCGGTGCGACCGTCGTGACACTTGGATTGCTGACGTTGCCGACATTGCTGAGGCGTGGCTATGATAAAGGACTCGCCTGCGGCACCATTTGCGCGTCGGGCACTCTCGGCCAGATCATCCCGCCGAGCCTGATCCTGATTTTGCTGGCCGATATCCTAAACGAATCAGTCGGTACCCTGTTTGCCGCCGCGATGATTCCCGGCCTGATGCTCGCCGGAATTTATATCGTTTATATTCTGGGGCTGGGTGTTCTGCGGCCCAAAATGGTGCCGGCGGTGCCGAAGGCAGAGCGCGACCTTCTCAGTCGCGCCGAACTGGTCGGGAAACTGTTCCGCGTAGTCCTGCCGCCGATCGCACTCGTCGCCGCAGTGCTTGGGTCGATCATCGGCGGCATCGCCGCGCCGACCGAGGCGGCATCCATGGGCGCGCTCGGCGCGATTGTCGTCACGGCAATTGGGCGACGGATGTCATGGTCGGTGCTACGCGAAACCACGTACACGACCACCCGCATCACCGCGATGATGATGTTCATCCTGATGTGCGCTCAGGCATTTTCGCTGGCCTTCCGCGGTCTGCAAGGCGAACGCCTGGTGCAGGACTTCTTTGCGTTTGTGCCCGGCGGAACCAGTGGCGCGATCTGGTTCCTGATGCTGATCATCTTCATTCTCGGTTTTTTCATCGAATGGATCGAGATTTCCTACATCGCCGTGCCGCTGTTTCTGCCGATCTTCATCTCTGCGAACGTGGACATGGTTTGGCTCGCGACCCTGATATGCGTTAATCTGCAGACGTCATTTTTGACGCCGCCCTTTGGCTGGGCTCTGTTCTTTTTGCGGGGTGTTGCGCCGCCCGAAATCACCACCGGCGATATTTATCGTGGCGTCGTGCCGTTCGTGTGCATGCAACTTGTGGCGCTTGTACTCTGTTTTTTCTTTCCACAACTGGCGCTTTGGCTGCCGCGAACCATCGGTTGGTAGATTAGCGGCTTGCGCTAGCCCAGCTGGACAGCGTTTAGTCGTTTGAACGAGCTCGCCGGCTCTCGTCCGTAAGGCGTTGATTGTTGCCCGACAGGCTGTGGTTTAACGAAAATTGCAATGACGTCGGGATGGGCATCGTGTATCCGGCGCTCGAGCTTGGCGGTTATTTTTTCAATTGCGGGTGCTGTCAGATCATCGCGAAATTCCAGCCGAAGCGCGACGACGACCTGATCCGGTGCAAGGTGTACCGTGAGAAGAATCTGGGCGCGTTCGATGCCATTGAGCTTCTGGGCAATCGCAAGGATCGCGTCGCGTGTCTGACGGTTTGCCGGTTCACCGATGAGTAAGCCCATGCTTTCCCGCGCGAGCACCAACGCCGTTCCGGCCAAAAGGACGCTGATGCCGATCGAAGCCACACCGTCGAGCACCGGCACTCCGAGTTGATCGGACGCGAGGGTGCCCAGGAATGCGATGAGAAGCCCGATGAGCGCCGCAGAATCCTCAAACAGGACGATGAATGTTGGCGGATCCTTACTCTGACGCATCGCCTGATAGTAACCTTGGTCGCCTTTGGATTTGGAGAATTCGCGCAAGGCGATGAACCAGGAAACGCCTTCAAAAACGGCCGCGCATGCCAGAACAATGTAGCTGATGTGGGCGTCGACGATCTCGCGCGGATCCCGGATGTGCAGGATGCCTTCGTAGAGCGTAACGCCGGCACCAATCGTGAACATCAGAAGCGCAACGATGAAGCTCCAGAAATAAACCTCGCGGCCATAGCCGAGCGGGCGACGCACATCGGGTGGCCGTTCTGCCCGCTTGAGGCCGTACAGCAATAAAACCTGATTGCTGGTGTCGACGAGAGAGTGAATGGCCTCGCTCAACATGGCCGAAGAGCCAGTCCACCCGGCAGCAATGAATTTGGTGATTGCGACGAGCGTGTTGCCGACGAACGCGGCAACCACGACCGGCTTCGAATTGCCCGCGGCCATGCCGGTCAACGCTTTGCGAGCACGGGGGTTCACATGCCCTGCACGCAAAAAGGCCGCCTTTTTTCGGCGGCCTTTCGCGTATCATTTGGCTGGGATCAGAAACCCATTCCACCGCCCATTCCACCACCGGCCGGCATTGCCGGTGCCGGATCTTTCGGAAGCTCCGCAACCATCGCTTCCGTCGTGACCAGAAGGCCGGCAACCGAGCCCGCATCCTGCAGGGCCGTGCGCACGACCTTGGCCGGATCGATGATGCCCTTGTCGACCATGTCGACATAATCCTCATTCTGGGCATCGAAGCCGTAAGTCTCCGACTTGTTGTCGCTGATTTTTCCGACCACGATCGACCCTTCAACACCGGCATTTTCAGCAATCTGGCGGATCGGCGCCTCCAGTGCCTTGAGCACGATATTGATGCCCGCCTGCACGTCAGCGTTTTCGTTATTGAGGCGTCCGACCGCTTTCTTGGCCCGCAGCAAGGCGACTCCACCGCCCGGAACGATGCCTTCTTCGACGGCCGCGCGGGTGGCGTTGAGGGCGTCCTCAACGCGGTCCTTCTTTTCCTTCACCTCGACTTCGGTGGCACCGCCAACTCTGATCACTGCGACACCGCCGGCCAACTTGGCCAAACGCTCCTGAAGTTTCTCGCGATCGTAGTCGGACGTTGTCTCATCGATTTGCGCCTTGATCTGGCCGACACGCGCCTCGATGTCGGCTTTCTTGCCGGCACCGTGGATGATCGTGGTTTTTTCCTTTTCGATGATCACCTTCTTGGCGCGGCCCAGCATGGCCGTAGTAACGTTCTCGAGCTTGATGCCGAGATCTTCGGAGATCAGCTGGCCGCCGGTAAGGATTGCGATATCCTCCAGCATTGCCTTGCGACGATCACCGAAGCCGGGGGCTTTTACCGCCGCCACTTTCAGGCCGCCGCGCAGCTTGTTGACGACCAAAGTGGCGATCGCTTCGCCTTCCACATCCTCAGCGATGATGACAAGCGGCTTGCCGGATTGAACCACCGCTTCGAGCACAGGCAACATCGACTGCAGACCAGAAAGCTTCTTCTCGTGCAGGAGGATGTAAGCATCCTCAAGCTCGGCGAGCATTTTTTCGGCGTTGGTGATGAAGTAGGGTGAAATGTAGCCGCGATCGAATTGCATGCCTTCGACGATCTCGACATCGGTCTCGAGCGCCTTGGCTTCCTCGACGGTGATGACTCCCTCATTGCCTACTTTTTGCATCGCCTGCGCGATCATCTTGCCGATTGTGGCATCGCCGTTCGACGAGATCGTGCCGACCTGCGCCACTTCGGCGGACGAGCCGACCTTCTTTGCGCGCTTCTCGATGTCTTTGACCACGGCAGCCACCGCAATATCGATGCCGCGCTTCAGGTCCATCGGGTTCATCCCGGCGGCCACGGCCTTGGCGCCTTCCTTGACGATTGCCTGAGCCAGCACGGTCGCGGTCGTTGTGCCGTCACCGGCGAGATCGTTTGTCTTCTGGGCGACTTCGCGCACCATCTGCGCGCCCATGTTCTCGAACTTGTCCTCAAGCTCGATCTCCTTGGCGACAGTTACGCCGTCCTTGGTGATGCGCGGTGCGCCGAACGACTTATCGAGGACCACGTTGCGGCCTTTCGGGCCGAGCGTGACCTTAACAGCGTTGGCGAGAACATCGACGCCACGAAGCATTCTTTCGCGCGCATCGCCGGAAAATTTTACGTCCTTGGCAGCCATTTCAGAGCACTCCTCAAAACTATCGGATGGTGTCAGGCGATCACGCCCATGATGTCGGACTCCTTCATGATCAGGAGTTCTTCGCCGTCGAGCTTCACCTCGGTGCCGGACCACTTGCCGAACAGCACGCGATTGCCCGGCTTCAGGTCGATCGGAATGAGCTTGCCGCTCTCGTCGCGCCCGCCGGGGCCGACGGCGATGACTTCGCCTTCCTGGGGCTTTTCCTTGGCGGTATCCGGGATAATGATTCCGCCTTTGGTTTTCTCTTCGGCATCGATTCGGCGCACGACTACGCGGTCGTGAAGGGGTCGAAATTTAGTTTTGGCCATGGGCTCCCTCGTGGCGCTTATGCGCGTCTCGTGACACGGAAAGTATTGGTGCATCAATCGTTTAGCACTCGATAGGTTGGAGTGCCAAACGACGAGTGGGAAATATTGCCTTCGCGCCGGGGTGTCAAGTTGGATGAGCAGCTGAAGTACGATTTGCGGTTTGCGATTGCATGCTTGCACTGGCCGTTAATGACCTCCAAAGTCGCTGCCTGCCTTCAAGGAGTCGGAATGCCTCAGCCCACACGCCCCGCATTCTCCAGCGCCGCAGCCTTATTTCTGCTTGCCCTGGGGCTTTCCGCCTGTGCAACCGGCCCGCAGCCTGAGCAGCCGGCGGCGCCCGCTGCTGTCCCGACATTGCCGCCGGCATTTCCGCCGCAGGATATTGTCGGCCGATGGGGGCTCGCTGCCTATCACAAGGAAGAGGACCGCGCGCGCACCGAGGCGGCGGCCGCCCGCGGGTGCAACCAACCTTATGTCATCACGCTTGGCCCGACGGGCGGCGTTATGATGCATCTCGCCGACCAGGCGACACCCACCGAGCTGGCCCTTAAAGGCGCACCTGGCGGGAAAACTTTCATCGGACCCGCCGAAGATCCTCCCGGCGGCGCGCAAGACCGCGAGGTGGTCTCGTTCAATGGCCGCGTCTTGATTCTGCGCTGGATGGATTCCGAAGTGCAGGGCCGCTATGGCACGATGGTCTATGTCCGTTGTGGCGCGGAGGGCAGGAAACCGGCGGCCAAGCCGCGCGCGCCCGCCAGACCAAAAACGGCGGCGCCGCCGCCGGCGCGATAAATCACCATTTGTTACCGCCGACCATGGCGGCGTGGCAAAGTTGCGCGTAGCTGCTTTGGTGCGCCCTCATGATCCATCCCCGGCAATTCATCAACGGACCATGGCGCGCCGTGCTCGTGCTCGGCGTTACCCAGATCATGACGTGGGGAACGATTTTTTACACGCCGGTGCTGATCGTACCGTTGATCGCGGCCGAGCGCGATTGGTCGATCTCGTTCGCGATGGGCGGGTTCTCGATCGGCCTGCTCGTGGCCGGATTGGTGGCCCCTTACGTCGGCAGGTCTATCGACCAATTTGGCGGTCATGTCGTCATGACGTTCGGCTCTCTGGCGGGCGCTCTTGGCCTGTTCCTTGTCGGCGTCGCCGTGCATCCGGTTCTCTATTACGCGGTCTGGATGGTGCTCGGCGTCGCAATGGCAGCGAATTTGTACGACGCCGCGTTTGCAACGCTTGGCCGCATATTCGGGGTCGGAGCGCGCCGGCCGATTACCGCCCTGACGCTCGCCGGCGGGTTTGCGTCGACCGTGAGTTGGCCAATGACGCATTTTCTTATTGAGCGCGTGGAGTGGCGCGGCACCTATCTGATCTATGCGGCGTTGCTGGCCTGCGTAGCCGCGCCATTGCACGCTTTGGCGCTACCCCGGATCCGCCACGAGTCAAATGTCGCCTCTTCTGATACACAGAATGCGCAGCAAAAATTGCTTCCAGCTTACGGATGGACGTTTGTCCTGGTCGCTTTTGCGTTTGCATCATATGCATTTGTGCCCTCGGGACTGTCAGCGCATTTGTTGGCGATTTTTGTGCGTGAAGGCATCGATCCGGCGACCGTGGTCTGGATCGGCGCCCTGTTCGGGCCCGCACAGGTGGGCGCTCGTCTGATGGAGTTTGCATTCGCGCGCAATGTACATCCGCTCTGGGTTGCCCGCTTCGCGCTTGCTACGTTTCTGTGCGCGTTCACGATGCTGATGCTGCTGGGTGTTTCGACGGGAACCGCAGCGGTGTTTGCGTTGATGTTCGGCGGAGCCAATGGCCTTATTACGATAACGCGCGGCGCAGTGCCATTGGCGTTGTTCGGCGCCTTCGGCTATGGGCGGTTGATGGGACGCCTCGCTGGTCCGTTTCTGCTCGTGCAGGCGGCAGCGCCTTTCGTCATGGCGTTCATGATCGATCGCACGTCGGATTCCGGGGCGCTGACGCTTGCGGCTGCTTTTGCGGCGGTTGCGTTGATCTGTTTCGTTCTGATTCGCCGGCCGAGCTAGGCGAACAACAGATCGATGTCCTTCTGACTGGCGTGGCCAGTCTCGCCATCGAGTCTTGGTCCGTTGAGCAGGTCTTCGCTTTGCAGCGATCCTGCCTTTCGCGTCGTCCGCGCTGCACCGGCAATACTGGTATTGTAGCGCTCGATCATGACGGCCAATTGTTCTTCCACCATCACCAGCGTCGCGATGACTTTCCCGATGCGCTGGCCTGCCAGATCCTGGAAATTGCACGCTTCGTAGACGCGAACGACATGGTCCTGGATGTCCTGCGCCAGTCCGTGATGATAGTCATTGGTCAGGGCCGAAACGAGCGCGCGTGCGCAGTCGTCGATCGATTCAGCTGATGACAGGACTTTCTGAGTCGCCGTCTCCATGCTCTCGACGGCGGCGGCAAGTTCGCCTGCCGCGCGCGCCATCCGGCGATCCTTGCCATCAGTGATGAGGTCGATCAGCGCGCGTGTGTTGCGGGCTACGACATCCCTGAGCAACGAAAGCTCGCCGGCAAGCCTGGTTTCGGCCTCGGGAGCAGATTCTGCGACGCATTGTTCGTCGGTCTGCGGCGGCTGTGCGGCGTCGCTCGTGCGCTGCGTTCCGATTATCTGCTCGACACGAAATTCTTTGCGCTTCACGCCGCTGTTCCACCGGTTTTGGTCGGGACTTTCTTAGCGAGAGCGCATTAATGCCGGGTTGCGCGCATCGGAAACCGCTCGTTTACCATAGGGAATCGTGGTTGACGGCCATTTACCATTCGGTCGGCGTTTGACGTTTTACTGCGCCGATACGGTATACACGGTGTAAATGCAGGTGGATCAATGCGGCGTGCGGCTTTTGTCGGGTTGGTGTCAACTTTTGTATCGAATCTTGCGTCGGCAGAGCCGATGTCTCCATCGCTCCTCGATCCTGACGATCAAATGCCGCCGATGGTGGTGGCGGCAGCGCAGCCGGAACAACCGCCGTCCAATCTCGGCGGCGGCTTTATCGAATTTCTGTTTGGTAATGGCGCGCCGCCGTCGAGCCGAAGCTCGCAGCAATGGTACGGGCCGCCGCCGGAGCAGACCGACGACAGCGACAGCGCTTATGTCACTTCAGCCGTCGATCCGCGTCTGGAGCAGCAACGGTATGACGGCCGCATCGATCCTCGCTTCTCTCGCCAAGAGGTCATGTACAGCGGGAAAGAAGCTCCCGGCACGGTCGTGATCGATACGCAGAACCATTTCCTCTATCTCGTCCAGGGTGAGGGCAGGGCCATTCGTTACGGCGTCGGGGTCGGTCGCCCCGGGTTCACGTGGTCAGGTGTGCACGCGATTTCCGGCAAGAAGGAGTGGCCGGACTGGGTGCCGCCGGATGAAATGATCAGGCGGCAGCCCTATCTGCCGCATTTCGTGGCGGGCGGCCCGAACAATCCTCTGGGGGCCCGCGCACTCTATCTCGGCTCGACGCTGTACCGCATCCACGGATCAAACGAGCCCTGGACGATCGGCCAGAACGTGTCGTCAGGGTGCATCCGCATGCGCAACGCGGACGTCATTGACCTTTACGAGCGAGTGAAGGTCGGCACCAAGGTCGTGGTGTTGTAGCCGATCTCAGGCGCTGTCGCCGCCAAAGTCGCCGTCAAAATCGCCGCCGGCGTCGCTGTCGAAATCATCCACGAGCTCGGCATCTTCGTCGTTGCCAAAAAGTGTTGCCGACTGAGAGTCGCCGCCGACGTCGTTGATCCCTGCGTCGCGCGCGAGCTCGCTGCTTGAGGCGCTGCTATCCCACGGCGAATTGCCTTGCTGCGGCACCGCGGCGAATGCGCTTCCGCCATGATGACCGAACATCGAACTTATCGAGTTGAGAAGCAGAGCGCCGCCGATCATGCCCGCTGCGGATGCCGCCGCCGTCCCCAGAAACGATCCGCCGCCATAGGCACTCCCTTGTACGGGCGCCGCGTACGGATTCGACGGCGTGCCGCTATTCCACCGCGCATCGGGTGCGCCCGGACGGACGCTGGGCACGGAGGTTGAACCGGAGCGGCCGGTCAGTACCTGTCGCATGCTGTCGAGAAAGCCACCGCTAGTCGTCTCGACGTCTTCTCCGGTCAATTGGCGGATACGGGCATCCGCGCGCTTGAGCGCCTCGTCCTGGACCAGCACGGTTTGAACGAGAGGATAAATGGCATTCGGCGCATGCCGAAGGCCATCCGCGATCACGCGTTCTGCCTCCGCGTCGCGCGGCGCGGATTCAAGTCGCTCTAGCCGGCCAAAAAGGTCTTCAACCAACTGGCGTTCCTGTGGGGTCATTGTTCCCTCCCATGGCGCTGCGGCAGGTTAGGTAGGTGCTGGCACGGCTTTCGCTAGTGGGGGGCGCGCCAGGGCGACTTTGTGTTCCGCCAGAAGCTGCAAAAAAGCATCGGAACTGAAGAAGGCAAATTCTTGCTGGCGCAGCGTGGTCAGGGAATCCACGCTTTTTAGCTCGGCGTCGACGACGCCTGGATGACACATGATCAGGCCGCCATCGGGAAGGCCGGTCAGGAAGCGCGGAAATATCCTGGCGAAGTTTGCGCGGGCGCTAAAGGCATAGGAACCGGCAAAAGCCGCATTGAATGCAATTCCGAGCCGTTTTGCTTTTCGGCGGAAGCCAAGACTTAGAACGTCAAGCAAAAGTGCCTTGTGATCTCGAAGGCGTCGACCGCCGCCGGTGCGACCGCATTGCCTTACCCATGCGCCCGGCGCGAGGTCCACTGCGACCTTCAGAAAAGCATCGCGGACCTGCGGAAAAAGCTGCACGTGTTGGTGGCCATCGAGAAAATCGGGCGGCCGGCCGAAGACGTCGACAAATTTGCCAAGCTGAGCTTCGATCTCGATGGCGAGGAAGTCCGGATGCAAGCGGCGCGACGTCGCGAGACGCAGCACACTATTCAGCGACAAAAAATGGCCATCGCGTAGCGGCGAAAACCGTGCGCTTAACGGCTTGTGCGGTCCGGTGAGCGTGACGTGTAGACCGATGGCGGCGCGTTTTTCTTCAGAATTGAGGTCGGCAAGCGCCGAAGCCTCCTCGCGGTCAAAATAGGACGCGGCGACCATGACCGAGGTTGCGTTGATCCGCCCACGCCGGATGAGTTCACGGATGGCGCTATCGACGCCCGGAGAGATCCCGTAGTCGTCGGCACATAGCCAGATCCGCCTGATGTGCGAGCTCATAGGGCGGCGAGCTATTCAGCCGCGCGGGAAGCAATCGGTCGGGCCTTGGCTGACTCATTCGCCCGCTTCACACTGTGCTCGGCGACAAAATAGACCGGCCGGCCTTTGATCTCGGACAGCAACTTGCCGATATATTCGCCCAGCACGCCGATCAGGATGAGCTGTACGCCGCCGATCACCATCACGCTGACGACCAATGAGGGATAGCCTGGCACATCCTTGCCGAAGAGCAGGGTCTCCAGCACGATCCAGCTTCCGAAAAACAATGCGGTGACTGCGAGCAGAAGCCCCAACAGGCTGGCAACGCGCAATGGGGCCACGGAAAAGGACGTCAGGCCTTCAATCGACAGGCCGACCAGCGTCCACCAGTTCCAGGTAGTCGTGCCGTGCTCCCGCAATGCCGGCTCGTAGTCTACACGCACCTGGCGGAAACCAATCCAGCTCGAGAGTCCTTTGAAGAAACGATTGCGTTCGGGCATCTGGCGAAGGGCCTTCGCCGCACGCGCCGACAACAGGCGAAAATCGCCGGCGTCTTCCGGAATTTTGTGACGTGAACCCCAATTGAGCAGGGCATAGAAAGAGCGCACCCCCGCGCGCCGCGTCCAGGGCTCGTTTTCGCGATGAGCTTTCGCCGTGTAAACGACATCGTACCCATCATCGAGCCAGCGCGACACGAGTGTCTCGATCATGCTTGGCGGATGCTGGCCGTCGCCGTCCATAAACAATATGGCGCCGGGTTGCGCGTAGTCGAGTCCCGCGAGCAGCGCTGCTTCTTTGCCGAAGTTTCGCGACAGCGTAACGACTTGAATATCAACCGGCATCACCGGCAGGGACTTGGCGATATCGCTTGTGTCGTCTTCGCTGCCGTCATCGACATAGATGACTTCAACACTCAGTCCGCGCTTGATCTGCAGATAGCGCGCGACCTCGGAAATGCGCTCATGCAGACCGACCAAGCCCTTTGCTTCGTTGAATAGCGGGACGACGACGGACAGAAGCGGCGCGGACGACGATGTCCGCACGCGTGTGCTGGATTTGGTCGGTCTTGCCGCCATGTTGGCTGATTTGCGCTCCCGTTTTGACCGCGATCTATACCGCACCGGGCGGGCGCTGTCGCGTGCGGCCTACCGGGACGTGATTTGTCGTGCTAAGCGGGCGCTGACGATGATTCCGGCGCCCCTCCAAAATCTCTTTGATCGTCTTGCGTTGGCCTGGCACGAGCGCGCCATCGCGCTCAAGGCTGTGAGTTTCGCGGTGGTAGGGGTCGTCAATTCGGTTATCGATTTCGGCGTGTTTTCGTTTTGCTACTACTATCTGGGTCTGCCGATCGTCCTTGCCAATACTGTCGCTTGGGTAGTCGCCGTGAGCGGCTCATATGTAATGAATTCGACCATTACGTTTGCGGCCGAGTCCGGCCGCCAGCTGCACCTCAAGGGCTATCTGGGGTTCGCCCTGTCGCAGATTATGGGCTTCTTCGCCAATACGGCCACTGTGTGGTGCCTGGTCCAGCTTTTTTCTGTTCCGGCCTGGGCGGCCAAAGTGACCGCGATTGCGGTCAGCTTCGTGGTCAACTTTTCGCTCTCGCATTTTCTGGTGTTTCGCGCGCCGCCGCGTCAGAATGCCGACTGACAACCGGCAGACGTTTTTCATGCAATACGACGACAATCTGACGGCGAAGCTTCCAAGCTTTGTCACCCATCTCGAATGTGCATTCACCGGCGAGCGACACGAAGCCGATCGGATCCACAATCTGTCGCGGGCCGGCAAACCACTCTTGGTGCGTTACGACCTTGCCGGCGTGCGAAAGGCCTTGAGCAAGGACAAGCTCGCGGCGCGACCGGCCGATTTGTGGCGCTATCGCGAATTGCTCCCTGTGCGCAAATCCGAGGACATTGTCAGCCTCGGTGAAGTAATAACGCCCATCATACGCATGCCTCGCCTTGCGGCGAAATTGGGAGGCGGCGAAATACTGGTGAAGGATGAAGGGCGCTTGCCGACAGGCTCGTTCAAGGCGCGTGGGCTTGTCATGGCAGTGTCCATGGCGAAAGCGCTTGGCATCAAGCATATGGCCATGCCGACGAACGGCAATGCGGGCGCGGCGCTTGCTGCTTATGCAACGCGTGCCGGCATCAAGACGACGATCTTCTGTCCTGAGGACACCCCCGAAGTGAACGTAAGCGAAATCGCGTTGCAGGGCGCGAGCGTCTATCGTGTCAACGGGCTGATCGATGACTGCGGCAAGGTCGTCGGGGAGGGGAAGGCCAAGGTTGGCTGGTTCGACACATCGACCTTGAAGGAGCCCTACCGGATCGAGGGCAAGAAGACGATGGGGCTTGAGCTTTCCGAGCAGCTCGGCTGGCAGGTGCCGGACGTCATCTTCTATCCGACCGGGGGTGGCACCGGCCTGATCGGCATGTGGAAGGCGTTCGCCGAGCTCGAAACCATCGGCTTCATTGGCGAGAAACGTCCGCGCATGATCGCGGTGCAGGCATCCGGCTGCGCGCCGATGGTGAAGGCTTTCGAGGCCGGTGAAGAACATGCGCCGCGTTGGGAAAACGCGCACACGATTGCTTCCGGCATTCGCGTGCCCCAGGCTATCGGCGATTTTCTCATCCTGCGCGCGGTGCGTGAGAGCGGCGGCTTTGCGATCGCCGTCCCGGACGATGCGATCAGCGCGGGGCTCGACGAAATGGCGCGTGAGGAAGGACTGCTGTTGTGCCCGGAAGGGGCAGCGACCTATGCGGCATACAAGCAAAGCCTTGCCGACGGCCGTGTGAAGCGTACCGATCAGGTGGTGCTGTTCAACTGCGCGAGCGGGCTGAAGTATCCGCTGCCGCCGGTGCATCGCACCCTCGACCGGCACAAGCCGATCGATTTTGGCAAGCTCTAGAGGCTCTCTTCGAGCTTCGCGAACAACGGATTGTCGCGCGAGAAAACGTAATCGAGATCGGCGACCGCAACTGCCTCTGCGCCATTCTCGCGCAGGAAATTCGTGAGTGCGTAGACCTGATCCGGTGGACAGTGCAGCGTCAGCAAGCCCGTGATCGTCGGTCCGCCGAATGGCGTTTCAATGCCGAACTTTTGCCTGGCGTTCTCGACCAGCATGTCCGTGCTGGCGGCAAAGCGTGCCCGCACCTCGCGGTAGGCGCGCGCACGCGCCTGCGCGGCGAGCCGGTCGAGGATGACGCGGGCGAGATCACGCTCACTTTTGTCCCAGCTCGCAGCCCGAGCGGCCACCAGATTTGCCTGCGAGCGCAAAATGATGCCGTCCTCGACGACCTTCAGTCCATTGGCGGCGAGGGTTGTCCCTGTCGTGGTGATGTCAACGATCATCTCGGCCGTTCCGGCTGCCGGCGCGCCTTCAGTCGCGCCCGAGCTCTCGACGATGCGATAGTCAATGATGCCGTGCGCGGAAAAGAAATCGCGCGTCAAGTTGATGTATTTTGTTGCGACCCGCATCTTGCGGTCGTGGTGGTGACGGAAGGCCGTTGCAACATCGTCGATATCGGCCATGTCGCGGACGTCGATCCAGGCCTGCGGCACGGCAACCACCACATTTGCAAAGCCAAAGCCCAGGCCGTCGATGAGGACCACCTTCTTGTCCGCATCGGGGATCATCTCGCGCACGAGATCCTCGCCGGTCACACCGAGGTGGATAGCTCCCGCCGCGAGCTGAGCGGTGATCTCCGATGCCGACAGATAGGCGACCTCGACGCCATCGAGCCCGTTGACCGTGCCGCGATAGTCGCGCGCGCCACGTGGTTTGACCAAGGTCAGTCCCGCGCGCGCAAAGAATGCTTCGGCATTTTCCTGCAGCCGCCCCTTGGCTGGGACAGCAAGAACGAGAGGCCCGTTCATGCTGCGCCTCCATAGACACCCAGGCGCTCGATCCAGACGGCAAAACCGACCGCGGGTATGGCGTCTGCCGCACCGAGGCGCGCCAGCAATCCGTCATAGCGGCCGCCGGCGACAAGAGGATCGCCTGTGCGTTCCGGATCGGTCAGCTCGAAAACCAGCCCCGTGTAGTAGTCGAATCCGCGGCCGAAGGCTGTCGAGAATTGCACCCGTTTGACGTCGACGCCGCGTGCCTCGAGAAAGCCGGTGCGGCTTTCAAACTGGTCAAGTGCTGGCACGAGCGTGGATGTCATCTTGGCGTCGTTCGCGAGCGCCCGCAAAGCGACCGCTGCCTCGTCGGGGTTGCCCGCGATCGCCAGGAAGCGTTCGATCAATCCTCGAACATCGTGCGGCAGCTTGGCGCTCGCGCCGAGCGCCGACTGCTCGAGGAACCGATCGGCGATCTCGCCGATCGAGCGCCCGCCGACCGCGTTGATGCCGGCGATCGACAGGAGGTCGGTCACCAGCGCATGCGCGCCTTTCGGGTCAGAGCCGGCAAGCGCTGCAAGCACGCCCTGGTATTCAGGGCGCGCATTGTTGCCACCAAGGACGAGCCGATCGAGGTCCTGCGCCAGATTGGCCTTTCGATTGAAGTCTTTTATCAGGCGTCGCTTCCAAGCTGGCGGCAGGTCGAGGCCGGCGATCAGGCCGGAGAAAAGCGCGACGTCCCCGATCGTGATGTCGGGGTCAGTGAGACCGTAGCGGGCCGTAGCCTCCAGTCCGAGCGAGAGCATCTCCGCATCGGCCGCTGCCTTGTCCGCGCGGCCAAATGATTCAATGCCGGCCTGCAGGAATTCCGTCGGCGCATCCTGCCGGTGCCTAAAAACTGGCCCGAGGTAGCAATATCCAGCCGGCTTGCCCGCCAAAGGCGAGGCGAGGTAATCATGCGATACCGGAATTGTGAGATCGGGCCGCAGACAAAGTTCGCGGCCATCCGGCGCAGTGGTCAGGTACATTCGTCGCCGAATGTCCTCGCCGGACAAATCGAGAAATGGTTCCGCCGGTTGCAGCATAGTGGGCGCAACGCGCACGTATCCTGCGCGCTCGTAGGAGGCGATCAGGGCCTCCGCCCGCGCGTTCGGTGCATGCGTTTGCGTGGTAGCGCCCGCCTTCATTCGTGTTCCAAAACCAGCTGCAAATCCGGGGTTTAGGGCTCGCCCTGTAGCACGCCGCCCTTAAGGATTCGACGATGTTTGCCCGCTGGCCTTAACGGTCGGGCGGGTCAAATGTTTGTCGTCGTTAACAAATTTTGCCGCGGCCCGCCGGGACCAAAACGCCGGTTTGCCTGCCGCCAGGCGACCTGTCGCAGAACGGGTAAGGGAATTTCAATACAACCGCGGTTCACTGGCTGTTAATGCAGGCAAAAGCAAAAAACAATTCGGTTTCCCGCGCGGGTGTTGAGGCGTTTTACGGCGCCTTGGCGAACCGAGACATGAAAACACTCGCGAGCTATCTCGACGACGAGGTGGTGTGGACCATCAGCGGGCCAGTCGACATTCTTCCGTTTTGCGGCGAGCGGGTCGGTAAGGACAGCGTGATGAAGCTGCTGATGCAGGATAGCCCGGCGTTTCTGACGGACCGGCGTTTTCTACCGAGCATGATGCTGGTGGATGGCGATGGCGCTGCGGTGCTCGGCCGGCTTACCGCATCCAAGCGCGATGATGGCCATGCCATTAGTTATCGCATCGCGCACTTCATCAAGTTCCGTGATGAAAAAGTCGTCGAATACATGTCGATCATCGACAGTTTCGACGCCGTCGAGCAGATGCTCGGTTACAATCTCGATGCCCATGATGGGTATCGGCTTGAAGGCAGTGTCGTCGCCGTCTAGCAGCCGTTCAGACCAGTTTGTGCTTTGAAAGCAGGCTGCGCACTGCCTCGACCAGTCCCGTTTCCTTGACGGCGAATTGCGCCTCCGCCTGCTTCCTGAGGTATTCGTCGCGGTCCTTGGTGGCGGCGAGCGTGGCGCCGAGGATTAGGTCCTTGATCTGGACCTCGCCGCGCGCTTTCTCGTCGCCGCCCTGAATGACGGCGCAGGGCGAGCCGCGTTTGTCGGCATATTTGAGCTGGGTCCCGATATTGTTTTTCGGGTTGCCGAGATAGAGCTCGGCGCGGATATTGGCATTGCGCAGCGCGGCGACCATGCGCTGATAGTCCGCAATGCGGTCGCGGTCGAACACCGTGACAACAACGGGACCGGCTGCCGCCTTTTCTCCAAGCTTGCCGAGCGCGGCGAGGGCAGCCTGCAGGCGCGATACGCCAATGGAGAAGCCGGTCGCCGGCACGGGCTCGCCGCGGAAGCGCGACACCAATCCGTCATAGCGTCCGCCGCCACCGACCGAGCCGAAGCGCACGGGTCGGCCCTTTTCGTCCTTGATCTCGAAAGTCAGCTCAACCTCGTAGACCGGGCCCGTGTAGTACTCGAGGCCGCGGACGACGGTCTTGTCGATGCGAATGCGGTCGCTATAGCCCGCCGCGTTCACCAGCGTCGCGATCTCTGCGAGCTCCTGATCTCCGGCAGTCTTGCTGTCCGCAGTACCTGATCGACCGGTGATCGCTGTGACGATGCCGGCAATTTGCGCATCGGTCAGCTCGGCGCCCTTGGTGAAATCACCGCTTTCGTCCTTGCGGCCTTTGCCGAGCAGCATTTTGACACCGTCAATTCCGAGCCGGTCTAGCTTGTCGACGGCGCGCATGGTGGTGAGCCGCTTCTCGACCGAAATTTGCAGCGCATCCATCGTGCCATCCAAAACCTTTCGGTTATTTACTTTCACCACATAGCTGCCTCGCGGGATGCCGAGCGCTTCCATGGTGTCGGCCGCGAGCATGCACATCTCGGCGTCCGCTGCCATCGATGGCGCGCCGACGGTGTCAGCGTCGAACTGCATGAACTGGCGAAACCGCCCGGGACCGGGTTTTTCATTTCGGAACACCCAGCCGAAACGATATGAGCGATAGGGCAGCGCGAGATTCTGGAAATTCTCGGCAACGTAGCGCGCGAGCGGCGCGGTCAAGTCATACCGCAGCGAAAGCCATTGCTCGTCGTCGTCCTGAAAGGAGAACACGCCCTCGTTTGGCCGGTCCTGGTCGGGCAGGAACTTGCCGAGCGCGTCGGTATATTCGATGGCCGGCGTCTCCACCGGCTCGAAGCCGTAGCGTTCGAAGACCAGACGGATCACTTCCACCATGTGGCGGGTAGCGGCGATCTCGGCCGGTCCGCGATCGGCGAGACCGCGGGGCAGGCGCGCTTTGAGCTTGGTCGGCTTGCTGGATTTGTCGGCCATCGGCGAGTCGCGCAATTGACGGTTGCCGCGTGGTAGCAGCCGTTTCCCGCTTTGTCATTATCGGCGAAAGCGGATAAGCCTGCAGTATCCAATTTCCGTTGTAGCGAGGCGTCCCATGGCTCTGGCAGCGTCGTCTGTCCCCAATGACCTCGAACCTTACTGGATGCCGTTCACGGCCAATCGGGCTTTCAAGAAGCGCCCGCGCCTGATCGTGGGCGCCAAGGATATGCATTACATTGCCAGCGACGGGCGCAAACTGATCGACGGCGCTGCAGGTCTCTGGTGCACCAATGCCGGCCACAATCGTGAGCCGATCGTGACGGCGATCCAGCGAGAAGCCGCAACGCTCGACTACGCGCCGGCCTTCCAGTTCAGTCATCCGAAAGCTTTCGAGCTCGCAAGCCGGGTGGCGGCGCTCGCGCCCGGCGATCTCGATCACGTCTTCTTCTGCAACTCGGGCTCCGAGGCCGTCGACACCGCGCTCAAGATCGCGCTCGCCTATCATAATGTGCGCGGCAATGCCTCACGCGTGCGCCTCATCGGGCGCGAGCGCGGCTATCACGGCGTCGGGTTCGGCGGCATCGCGGTCGGCGGCATCGTCAACAATCGCAAGCAGTTCGGCGCACTGGTCACCGGCGTCGATCATTTGCCGATGACCTATGATCGCGAGAAGCAGGCTTTCACCGTCGGCGAGCCGGAATGGGGCGCGCATCTGGCCGACGCGCTCGATCGTATCGTTGCGCTGCACGATGCCTCGACGATCGCCGCCGTGATCGTCGAGCCGGTTGCGGCCTCGACCGGCGTACTGCCGCCGCCGAAAGGGTATCTCGAGCGGCTGCGCGCGATCTGCGACAAGCACGGCATTCTCCTGATCTTCGACGAGGTCATCACGGGTTATGGCCGTCTCGGTTTTGCCTTTGCGGCTGAACGCTACGGCGTCGTGCCTGACATGATCACGTTCGCGAAGGGCATCACGTCAGGTGCCGTGCCGATGGGCGGCGTGATCGTGCGCAAGGGGATCTATGACGCTTTCATGAAGGGCCCAGAGCACGTTATCGAACTATTCCACGGTTACACCTATTCGGCGCACCCACTCGCCTGCGCAGCCGGCCTTGCAACACTCGATGTCTATCGCGACGAGGGCCTGTTCGAGCGGGCGCGCAAGTTCGAAAAACCATGGGCACAGGCGGCTATGGGGCTCAAGGGGTTGCCGAACGTCCTCGATATCCGTCCGGTCGGCCTTACCGTCGGTATCGACCTCGCGAGCAGGCCCGATGCTGTCGGCAAGCGCGGCATGGATGCGCTTGACCTCGGCTTCTTCGAGCACGATGTGATGTTCCGCGCCGTCGGCGATACGCTTGCGCTCAGCCCGCCGTTGATCGTGAGCGAAAGCCAGATCGGCGAGATGTTCGGCAAGCTCGGCCGCATCATCAAAGCGGTGGCATGAACTGCCACGCAGTTCTTGCGGTATATCAATATGGTGCGGCTATTGATGGCTAGCTTGCCAGAGTGAAACGACATCGGCCTCTCATCGCTTTGCTGATCATTTTGGCAGCTGCGGGTGTCGGCTGGTGGGCACTCGGACGCGCACCACAGGTCACGGCGACGCCGGCTACGCGCGGCACAGCCGTCGAAATCGTTTACGCGACGGGCGGCGTTGAGCCCGTGCGATGGGCTAAAGTTGCGAGCGTCATCCGTGACCGCATCGTCGAGATCTGCGACTGCGAAGGCAAATCCGTAACAAAAGGTGACATCCTGGCACGGCTCGATAGCCGGGAAGTGGAAGCCGGGCTGAAAGAACTCAAAGCGCGCGAGGATTTTCTCAAGCGCGAGATGTCGCGGGTCAGTGATTTGATTGTACGCGGATCCGCCACGACACAGGCGTACGAACGCGCCGGTATGGATCTCCAGACCGTGCAAGGACTGATTTCGGTGCAGACCGAGAAAATTACCGATTACACAATCGTGGCGCCGATGGATGGCATCGTGCTTCGCCGCGATGGCGAAATCGGCGAGATTGCCGAAGCGGGGCAGATTTTGTTCCGCATCGGCGTACCAAAGCCACTGCAGGTGGTCGCGGAGGTCAATGAAGAGGACATTCCACAGGTCGCGCTGGGACAGATAGTGCTGTTCCGCACCGATGCGTTTCCCGACCGGCGTCTTGAAGGCAAGGTGAACGAAATCACCCCAATGGGCGACGTGGCTGCAAAGACATTCCGCGTGAAGATAGCGCTTCCGGACCACACCCCCCTCAAGCCGGGAATGAGCGTGGAAGCCAACATTGTCACACGCGAAAAGCCAAACGCTTTGCTTGTCCCCACGGATGCGCTGCAAGGCAACGCCGTTTTTGTGGTTGACGGCACGCGTGTGCACAAGCGCGACGTTACGGTCGGTATCCGCGGCACGCGGACTGTCGAAATCGTTTCTGGCCTTCGTGATGGCGAGCGGGTGGCCTCGTCGGCCTCGACCGATCTTAATGACGGCGCCCGCGTTCGCGTTCGCCCATGAATCTCATTCTCGATATCGCGTGGACACACGTGCGAAGCCGGGTGCGACAGACCGGTTTTGCCGTTGCCGGTGTTGCGACCGGTGTCGGATTTTCGATCATGATGGCTTCGTTGATGCATGGGTCTCAGGATGATTTCACCAAGCGGCTCGTCAATACTCTGCCGCACATCACGGTGACCGACGAGCGGCGAAAGCCGCCGTTGCAGCCTGCCGAGCAATTGTTTGCGAGCGCCGAGATTCATGGCCTGACACCTGAGGCACGCAGGCCTGGCATCAAGAATCCGCTCGCCACGATGGCGGCGCTTGAATCCTGGCTCCCCGGCGGCATCGCACCATCTGTAAAAGTGCAGGCGATCATCCGCTATGCCAACCACGATGTATCCACGACCGTGACGGGCATAGATCCGCGGCGCGAAGCGAGGGTGTCGGAACTGCCAAAGCAAATGCGCGGTGCCACGCTCAATGCGCTCTATCGCGCCACCAACGCCATCGTTCTTGGTGACCGGCTGTCGGAGAAGATAGGCACCCGCATTGGAGCAAATATCACGCTGCAGACCAGTCAGGGCGCCCGCATTACTGCACAGGTCGTCGGCTTCTTTCATACCGGCGTGCGCCAGCAGGACGAAAGCACAGCCTACGTGCTCACCAAGACGGGCCAGATCCTTGCTCAGCAGACCGGCCTGATCAACGAATTGCGCATTCGCCTGCCCGACCCCTTGCACTCACGCGAAGTCGCTGCACGCATTGAGCGCGATACCGGCTACAAATCGGTCTCCTGGGAAGAAGCTTACGAGGATCTGCTTTCGACCTTCATCATACGCAACATCATCATGTATGCAGTTGTTGGTGCGATTCTGCTTGTCGCAAGCTTCGGCACCTACAACATCATTTCGACCATCACGCATGAAAAGGCGCGTGACATCGCAATCATGAAATCGCTCGGCCTGTCGGAGTTCACCGTGCGTACGATTTTCGTGGTCGAAGCATTAATCATCGGCGTCGCGGGCGCGCTTGTCGGGTTTGTCCTCGGCTATCTGCTTTGCCGCGCGCTCGGCACGGTCAGGATCACCAATCCGTTTCTAGACTCCGACCGCCTGCCGCTGACATATACTTATTTTCACTATCTATTGGCCGGCTTGGTCGCTCTCGGTTCATCGATTGCAGCGGGGTATCAACCGGCGCGCAGGGCTGCGCGTTTACACCCGGTCGAAATCATTCGAGGCGCGACGTGATCGCGGCCCGGCAGCAACAAGGGCCGATGGCCACAGGACCGCTCATCGAGGTGCGTAAAGTCACGCGCATTCTGCCAAGCATCGTGCCGACGACTTTGGTGCAAGATGTCAATCTGGCAATAGTCAAGAACGAATTTGTTGCGATCACCGGCCCGTCCGGTTCGGGGAAGTCATCACTGCTCTATCTGCTCGGCCTGCTCGACCTGCCGACGACTGGCGAGGTGCTAATCCGCGGCCGGGATACCTCGCATATGGATGAAGAGGAGCGTGCATTCACGCGACTTTCATTGCTTGGCTTCGTGTTTCAGTTCCATTTCCTGTTGCCGGAATTCACCGTGCTCGACAATGTCTTGCTGCCGATGCGCGCACTGGGACGTCATTCCGCGGGCGCCATGAGAACGCGCGCGCGCGACCTGCTTGGCCTGCTCGGACTTGGTGATCACATGAACAAACGGCCGGATCAACTATCAGGCGGGCAGCGCCAGCGCGTTGCGGTGGCGCGCGCACTTGCCAACGAACCTCCCATTATTCTCGCGGACGAGCCTACCGGCTCGCTCGACTCCAAGGCCAGCGAACAGGTTTTCGAGGTTCTGCGCGATATTGTCGACAAGCAGGGTAAGACCGTAGTTGCAGTGACGCATGACCTCAGCCTTGCCGAGCGCATGGATCGTCACATCGAGCTTCTCGACGGTCGCATCGTCGGCGACGAACAGCACCAATGCCG
The DNA here is from genome assembly GCA_036557605.1 of Pseudolabrys sp. Taxonomy (GTDB): domain Bacteria; phylum Pseudomonadota; class Alphaproteobacteria; order Rhizobiales; family Xanthobacteraceae; genus Pseudolabrys. The sequence continues at coordinate 5,455 of DATBHE010000110.1, read as the reverse complement.
CGACCTGACCGCGAACGATGGTCGCGGATAAAGGATGGCCCAGCCGACGTTGATGCTCGAGCTTCCGCGCCGGTTACGAAGCACAAAGGGTGGCTGCACCGCCGCATCCACCGCCACATTTCGTAGCGCGGGCGGTACCGACTTGAGATCACCCGCTGTCCAGATCACCACCGCACCCTTGGATCTGAGGTCGGTAAGATCGATCCAGGGGGCGCGCTCCGGTTTGCCGTCGATGAGCACACGCGGATGCTCGGGGGCATAGTGGGCGACGTTACCACCGTCCCACATGCTGCCAATGACATAGGTGATCGGATGACCGGTTGCCGCGCGGTAGCGCTGAGACAGCTCGCGCGCAAGGTCCTCACCCGGAAAGAAGACCGCCCGGTAGCGATGGTCATAGCTCGGCAACAATGCGTAGTTGGCGATGAACGCGACCGCGAAGCATCCGAATATGACCGCCCAGACGGTGAGCACACGCTTTAGCCGCAGCACGTCGATTTTTTGCGGCGTGTTCATTACCAGCCACAGGCCGAGAAAGAGAAAGAGCGGATAGCCCCACATCGCAACGGTTCCGCGGCCGCTGATTGCTGACAAGGCCAGGACCGATGCCATTGGGCCGAATGCCAGCAAGGTAACGATACGGTTGTCGAATGCATCAGCGGTCGCACGGCTCGTTTGGCGTCGCGGGAAGAACAGCGGCATGGCAATCAAGGCGGAGGGAACAAGGAAAAAAAACTGGCCAAGCGCGAACTGAAACGGATGCCAGAAGTGATCGATCAACCCGCGCGATCGCAACGCGCGATGTTCGGCATAAGCGAAAGGCAGGAAGTCATTCTGCACGAGCCAGACCAGGTGCGGCGCCATGGTTACCAGCGCCACGGCAGCAGCAAGATAGGGGCCCGGCGTTGTGAGCGACTTGCGGGCGTCCCGGTCGAGTGCGATGAAAATCGCCAGCGGAGCGGCAAGCACTACGACGAAATATTTCGCCCAAAGCGACATTCCGACCGCCAGACCAAGCAATAACCAATGCCCTAGCCAGCCGTCGCGCAGCGCACGATGGAACGCGAAGCCGGCCAGCGCCCAGAAAGGTAATTGGATGACATCGTGATTAAATTTCACCGCGGTGTAGCTGAAGTAGTGGAGGCCATCGACAATGAGCACCGCAATGAGCGCGCCGAGGGGGCCTGCTAGCGGCCGTGCAGTCAGAAAGACGAGCCATAGCGCGGCCACGACGGCGAGTTGCGCCAAAAGGTAGTACGCGAAGTCGCGACCGATCGACCGAAAAACAATTTCGACCAGCCACCAGGGCAAAGGCGGCAACTTATCGTAGCCAAGCTGCCACTCCCGGCCATAAGTCAGCGCCTCAATAAGATCGAGCGGCAGATTGGCGTAGAGCAAGGCAGGCAGGGCGGTCCATACGACAGTATGGAGGATCAGAATAAGAGCCATCGCTCTCCCCGGGCTGGCAACGATCCGATCCAAAAGGGCAAATTTGTCAGAGGCCGGCATCGGCTGAGCGGTCCACCTGGGCGCGATCTTTGGCGATAAGTTCTTGCGAATAACGAGCGAATTCGCGCTACCATAGCAGGACTTCGAGTTGCGCGGAGGCGCGCCCTCATGAACATTAGTGGCGAGCGGTGCGAATCGGCAGCGAGAAGTTCCGTTGCGTCGGCCGCCGGACGTGGCCCAGGATAAACAGCATGCGTCGCATCGGTGCCATTTTCATCGCGGTCTGCATGGTGCTTATCGCCGCCTCGATCGGCGCTGTGCTCTATCTCGGCTTCAAGATCGACGCCAGTACATCTGCGATCATTGCACTCGCCGCGCTTACGGGCATGGCGCTGTTCAATGCAGTCAGCGGACGTCTACGTGATCGTGGCGATCTCGGTGACCAGATTGCTGACCTCTCGCGCGGCACAGCCGATCTCGCCAGACAGGTCGCGGAGATCTCGCGCCGCCTCAATGCAATGGAGATTAAGGTCGCGTCCCCCGTTAATCGCGCGCGGGGTGCGGCCGACCCGCTGGCCGCCGAGATCGGCGAGCTTGGCAGCCTCGTCAGGCAGATCGCGGAAACTGTTGCCGGCCACGCTGCCGCTCTGCAGAAGCAGGGCGCTCTGGCCGGGCGCCTCACAGCGAGCGCGCCGAAGCCGGAACCCATCCGCCCCGTCGGAAGCGCCATGGCCCTTGGCGAAAACGATCCTCTCGTCGAGCGCTTCCGCGGATTATCGCGCGAGAGTGTCGCCGATTTGATCTCCAAAACTGTCGAAGCGAACCGCGTCGACCTCTACCTCCAGCCCATCGTGACGCTTCCGCAACGGAAAGTGCGTTACTACGAAGCGATGTCGCGGTTGCGCACCGAGGACGGCGATATCATTTCGGCCGTTGATTTTGTCGATGTGGCTGAACGTGTCGGAATGATGCCGAAGATCGACAATCTGGCCGTGTTTCGCTGCGTACAGGTCGTCCGCCGGTTGCTTCTGAAGAGCCGCGATGTCGGCCTGTTCTGCAACCTTAGCGCCGCGACGCTCAACGACGCCGTGATGTTCCAGCAATTACTGGACTTTATGGATGCAAACCGCGTCCTCGCCGCTTCTCTGATGTTTGAGTTCAAACAGGATTCTTATCGCAAATTTGGTCCGATTGAGCACGAATGTCTGGCGTCGCTGGCCGAGCGCGGCTTCCGTTTCTCCATGGACCACGTTACCGACCTTCACATGTCGCCAAACGAGCTTGCCGAGCGGTCCTTCCGCTTCCTGAAGGTCCCCGCCAAGCTTCTGCTCAACAAGGTGGCGGGCGTGCACAGCGACATTGATCCGGAAGACCTTGCCGATCTGCTCGCCCGCTCGGGCATCGATCTAATCGCCGAGCGGATCGAAAACGAAATGACCGTCGTCGATATTCTGGACTATGATGTGCGTTTTGGGCAGGGCTTCCTGTTCTCGCCGCCTCGTCCGGTGCGAACCGAAGCATTAGGGACCGCAACCGAGTCGGCAAAACCCGGGCTTGATGACAGTCCGGGCGCCCTGCTGGCAGCCAGCTGATTTCCTTTCGCCACATTTCGTGCGATACGCCGTTCGCCGTTGCGGTCGTGCCTGATCGCCGTGGCGGAGAAAGTATTCGATGAACGCCCCCCTGCCGCAGCTGCTTTCAGGCCTTTCCGTGATCGCGCCTGGCTACCAGGTCCTGCTCTGCGATATTTGGGGCGTCGTGCATAACGGGATCTCGGTACATCGCCATGCTTGCGACGCGCTGATGCGCGCGCGGGCGCAAGGCGCAGCCGTCGTGCTCGTAACGAATGCACCACGTCCGAGCGAGCAGGTGGCGCGGCAGCTGGAACGCCTGCATTGTCCCCGCGAAGTTTATGACGCCATTGTTTCGTCGGGCGACGTGACCCGCAGTGTGATGCAGCAGCGCCGCGGGCAGACCGTTTATCACCTTGGGCCGGATCGCGACCGGTCGATCTTCGCCGGGTTTGAGGCGCACTTTGCGCCGCTGGAGACCGCCGACTACGTCGTCTGCACCGGACTCGAGGACGACGATATTGAAACACCGGAGGATTATCGCTCGCGTCTTGAGATCATGCTGTCACGAAAACTCTTCATGGTATGCGGCAATCCTGACGTGGTGGTCGAGCGTGGATCGACGTTGGTCTACTGCGCCGGAGCGATCGCCGACCTTTATGCCACCATGGGCGGCGAGGTGCTCTACGCAGGCAAGCCCTACCGGCCGATTTACGACGTAGCGCTGACGAAAGCGGAAGAGGCCATCGGACGTAAGGTCAGTCACGAGCAGATTCTGGCGATCGGCGATTCAGTGCGTACGGATCTCAAAGGTGCCCGCACGGCCGGCATCGATTTCCTTTTCGTCACTTCGGGAATTCACGCTGAGGAGCTTGGCAGCCGCGAGCATCCCGACACCGGCGCGCTCACGGCGACGTTCGTCGCCGCCGGCGGAATGCCGAAGGCCATCATGCGAGAGCTGAAGTGGTAGTGCTTTAGGCTGCCGGGGCGGTTGCTTCGGCTTCACCAAAAACGGCGTCGATCTTGTTCTTGAGCGTCTGCGCATTGAACGGCTTGACGATGTAATTCGACACGCCGGCCTTCTTCGCCGCGATTACGTTCTCGGTTTTTGATTCCGCGGTCACCATGATGAAGGGGATCTCGGCGAGCGAGGGATCGGCGCGCATTTCCTTCAGGAGAGCGAAGCCGGTCATCGGCTCCATATTCCAGTCGGAGATGACCAGCCCATAGTCGCGCTTGCGCAACTTCGCGAGCGCACTCGACCCGTCATTCGCATCGTCGACATGCTCAAAGCCAAGCTGCTTGAGCAGGTTGTGCATGATGCGAATCATTGTGTTGTAATCGTCGACAACGAGAACCGGCTTGGTCAGATTGACGGCCATCGCGCATCCATCCTTGCTGGGCTGTCCCCCAAAAGGCGGCGATAAATAACAGCACCCTCTTGAATAAGGCGTTAATTTGAAGGTTTGTTAACGGCGCGCTAACCGTATCGGCATTGTTCCAAGATCGTCTTGACCCCTCAGTCCGGCAGTTTCCAGGGCCCGATGAACAAGTCTGACGCAACAGCCAAATCGTTTCATGTCGTGCACGGTGGCGCCCGCGGCGTCGACGGCGGTCCGCTTGCCGGTGCGGTCGTCGCAATCGGCAATTTCGACGGCGTGCATCGCGGGCATCGTGCGGTAATAGGGGCGGCGGTCAAGCGCGCGCGCAAGCTCAAGCGTAAGGTGGCGGCACTGACGTTCACGCCGCATCCGAGGTTGTTCCTGCGGCCGAAAGAACCGCTGTTTCAATTGTCCGATGAGCGCGACAAGCTTCGTCTCCTCGCTGCAAGCGGGCTCGACGGAGCGATCATCATGGAATTCGACGCGGCGCTTGCATCGACCTCGGCGGAGGATTTCGTCGAGAAGATTCTCGCCGGTGCGCTCGGAATCGGCGGTGCGGCCATCGGCTTCGATTTCCATTTTGGCAAGAATCGTGCGGGCTCGCCCGCGTTCCTGGCCGAGCAGGGCCGGCGTCTCGGCTTCGCCGTTGACGTCGTGCCGCCGCTCGAAGACGAGGGAAGACCGGTATCATCGGGCGCGGTCCGGGCGGCGCTTGCCGCGGGTCGGGTGGTGGAAGCAACCGAGCTTCTCGGTGCTCCTTGGTTTGTGTCAGGCGAAGTCATCCATGGCGACAAGCGTGGACGCGAGCTCGGATTCCCGACGGCCAATCTGAGACTCGATCCGTCCTGCGCTCTCAAGCACGGTATCTATGCGGTACGTGTCGATATCGCCGGTGTGCGTCACGACGGTGTCGCCAGCTTCGGCCGCCGGCCAATGTTTGACGACGGCGCGCCGCTGCTCGAGATATTTCTGTTTGATTTCGACGATGACCTTTACGGGCAGACCATCGACGTCGCGTTCATCGGATGGATCCGTCAAGAGCAGAAGTTCGAA
>DATBHE010000109.1:0-4399 GCA_036557605.1 Pseudolabrys sp. | reverse complement strand
GAAGGCAAACCAGTCCAAGTTGCCGACGTTTTGGCCGATCCAGAATTTACGTTCGTCGAGTCTGCGCAAATAGGCGGCATGCGGACGATGCTCGGAGTGCCGCTGCTGCGCGATGGCGAGCCAATCGGCGTCATCGTGCTATCACGCCGGATGGTGCGGCCATTCTCGGATACTCAGATCGAACTGGTACAAAGTTTTGCCGCTCAGGCCGTCATCGCCATCGAGAATGCGCGGCTTCTCAACGAGCTGCGCGAGTCGCTTCAGGAGCAAACAGCTGCGTCGCAGGTCCTGCAAATTATCAGTTCATCACCCGGCGAACTGCAGCCGGTATTCGCGGCCATGCTGGAGAGCGCAACCCACATCTGTGAGGCCAAATTCGGCGTTCTTTATCTTTACGACGACGCGGGCTTCAAACCAGCCACCCTATCGCATGCTCCATCAGCCTATGCTGACTTCGTCTGGTCGCGCGGCCAGTTTTTCCCACAGGCCGGCAACGGTCTTGACCGCCTGTTGCACACGAAAACGGTGGTTCACAGCATCGATGAAGCGGCCGAACCGGTTCCGACCAACTCGGCCCGGCTTGCGGGTGCGCGCTCGCAGATTCTTGTACCGATGCTGAAGGAAGGCAATTTGGCTGGCGCCATCGCCGTTTACCGCCAGGAGGTGCGTCCTTTCTCCGACAAGCAGATCGAGTTGGTCAAAAACTTCGCCGCGCAGGCGGTCATCGCCATAGAGAACGCGCGGCTGCTCAATGAACTGCGCCAGCGCACTGCCGATCTCTCCGAATCCTTGGAGCAGCAGACCGCAACATCGGAGGTGCTCCAGGTCATCAGCAGCTCTGCCGGTGATCTCGAGCCGGTGTTTGCAACAGTGCTGGAGAAGGCCGTTCGCATGTGCGACGCCAAATTCGGCACGCTCTACCTTCGCGAAGGAGGCAAGCTTCGCCTCGTGGCGGCGAGAGATGTGCCGCCGGCGTTCGCTGCGGCGCAAGGAGCGGGACCATTCGATCCCGCTCCCGGCGGAATGCTAGACTCGGTGATAAAGACGCGCCGGACGGTTCACCTGCCCGACCTCTCGGCGACAAAATCCTATCTCGAACGGCACCCGATCATGGTGCAGGCGGTCGAGCTTGGCCGAGTACGCACAGTCGTCGGCGTGCCCATGCTCAGGGATGCCGAGCTGATCGGGCTCATCGGTATTTTTCGCCAGGAAGTCCGCCCGTTTTCGGACAAGCAGGTCTCGCTGCTCACGAACTTTGCCGCGCAGGCCGTCATTGCCATCGAAAACACCAGGCTGCTGAACGAACTGCGCCAGCGAACGGAAGAGGTTCAGAAGCTGAACCAGCATCTCGAACAACGCGTCACTGATCAAGTCGGCGAAATAGAGCGGATGGGCCGGCTTCGCCGCTTTTTGCCGCCGCAGGTCGCCGATCTGATCGTCGCGTCAGGTGCGGAGCAGCAGCTCGAAAGCCATCGGCGCGAGATCACGGCGCTGTTCTGTGACCTGCGCGGCTTCACCGGGTTCACCGAAATTGCGGACGCGGAAGACGTGATGGCATTGCTGCGCGATTACCACGCGGCGATTGGCGCAATCATCATCAAGTACAGCGGCACCCTCGAACGGTATGCGGGCGACGGCGTCATGGTGATCTTCAACGATCCGGTGCCGGTCGAGAATCCGGCGCAGCAAGCCGTGCTGATGGCGCTGGAAATGCGCGGCGGCATTGACGCCCTGACCGAGAAATGGCGCCGGCTTGGGCACGACATCGGGTTCGGCATCGGCATAGCACACGGATACGCGACACTCGGCACCATCGGCTTCGAGGGACGCTTCGACTACGCCGCCATTGGCACGGTATCCAACGTCGCATCCCGGCTTTGCGACGAAGCCAAGCCCGGACAGATCCTGATCAGCCCGCGGGTCCTGGTGGCGGTCAAGGACGCCGTCACCGTCGAGGCGGTCGGCGAGTTTGAACTCAAGGGCATCCGCCGGCCCGTTGCGGCCTACAATGTGTTGACTGCTGTATAGGGCGTGTACTCAAAAATCGGATTTGATGTCTGCTCCGGTCCGAAGGCGACCGAAATGTTGCCTTGTCGCGAAAGGTCGCGAAGTGCCAACAGGCGACTCCGTCACGCTTGCGGACGTGTTAGCAGCGGCTGTTGCTGCGGTTGCGCTTGCGTGACCAGAGTGCCGCCGTGGCCGTCGGCCGCAGCCACGAAACTGCCAGCCATGTAGTTGCCAAGGAGCGCAATGCTTGCGGCGTGGCGGCCGTCGCTCACTGTCAGCGTGCCGCCGGTACCGGCAACATTCTCCGTGTACGCCAGCGTTGTGTGCGCGCCGAAGGCGATGTCTGGTAGATCAATGCCTAACGAGGCTCTGCCTCAGACCGACGAGGTGTATGCGGAAGACGGCGCGTTGATCGCAATCGCCAATGATAGGTGGACTCCGATCGAGCCTGCAGGGACGATGCCCTGAACATAAGAGCTCGAAGCTCGGTGGGTCGCAAGACCCGTGGACGACCGGAGTCCGGAATGAGCGTAGCACGATCGGTGGCGGATGTACTGCGTGACCATGTTGTGCTTGAGCTTGAAGCGATCGATCGGATGTACCTCAACGTATACGTGCCACACTTGCAGACCGTGGGGGCTGTGGTCGGATATCTTCGAGTGCATAGGGGCCAGCGCTTTGCGTCCACGACCGCCGTCGTGCCAATGAGCGAGGCGTTCGTTCGCAACATCGAGCAATTCGTCGACGACGAAGCCATTGATCTCGTTTCTTTCGAGAAGCGAGAGCGCAAAGATGATGTCACGCAGAGATACTTGCGGAGTTTTCGCAAGCGAGAGGGCGTTCTCTATGTCGGCAAGGCCCAGGAAAAGGCGCGGGTCATGCGGACGGAGCGCCGTCGCAGCCGGGTCACTGGCGCAACATATCCGTGGATCGTGGAATCCACTGCGATGGTCAACCACTACTATTTCTATTGCGTTGACGAGGACTTCGGACCCTTCTTCCTGAAGTTCTGCTCCTACTTTCCTTACAACGCCAAGCTCTGCATCAACGGCCACGAATACCTCAAGCGCCAGCTGACCAAGCGCGGAGTTAAATTCGAGGCAATCGACAACGGCGTCAAATCTTGCGCCGACCCCAAGCTGATGCAGCAGCTGTGCGATGGGCTTTCTGCGGACCGGATCGATCGACTGCTGCGCAAGTGGCTGCGCCGCCTGCCGCATCCGTTTCCGCCGCGTGATCGCGCCGCCGGCTATCGCTATGCGCTCTCCATCCTGCAGGTCGAGTTTTCGCTCACCCAGGTGCTCGATCAGCCGGTGATGGGACGCATCTTCTTCGAGGAGGTGATCAGGGAGAACCTCGATCTCGGCCGGCCCAGTCAGGTGAGCTTGGTGTTCGACCGTAAGGTCATCCGGCGCACACCGGGTCGGTTCCGCACCCGCGTCATCACCGACGGCGTCGTGCCCTCGCTGCACGTCGATTACAAAAAATCCCGCATCAAGCAATACCACAAGGAGGGACAAGCGCTTCGAACTGAAACGACCATCAACGACACCCGCGATTTCGCGATCGGCCGACGCATCGAAAATCTTCAGGAACTGCGTAAGATCGGCTTTGCGGCCAACCGACGTCTGCTCGACGTCCAACGCATCGGCCATGACTGCTTCATCGGCGAAGCATCGTTCCAGGACATGCAAAGACCTGTCACCGTGGATGGTCAACGCGCGGCAGCGTTGCGCTTCGCTGATCCGCGGGTCCAAGGATTATTGCACGTCTTGCTTCTGTTTGTTCTCGTCCAGGGCACATTCGCTCACAGCGATCTCCGCGAGCATCTGGCTCCACTGCTCGGGCAAAAGCCGAGCCAACTCACCCCAGGACGGATCACATACGACCTGCGACGCCTGCGCCTGCACGGGCTCATCGAGCGCATCCCGAAGTCTTACCGCTACCGCATCACCGCCAACGGGCTGCGCACCGCCATTTTCTATACCCGCCTTTATAACCGCGCGCTCCGGACCGGATTGGCGATCATCTCGCAGCGTGCGATCGATTATGAGTTGCCGATTGCCAAATCCATCCGCGCGGCGGAAGTGGCCGTCAACAACTGGTACGACGATGAAAAATTGGCAGCATGAAAACTTGACTCATCAGCTCAATAAAGCTCTCGATCAAGGACTCTAGGAGCGAGCTGGGCGATTCGAGTGTCGACGGACGAACGCGTAGCGATCCTAAAGATACCTTCAACCGACGCGTCTTGAAGCCGGATCGGGTTCATCGGGTGGGCCAATTCGAACAAATGATGGAGAGATTCGGGATTGGCCCACGCCGGTCAAGCTGAGAATAATTATGCTACCGCAAAAGACTCGTATTTGTGCGCAATTTTCTAAGTTGGACC
>DATBHE010000108.1:0-3878 GCA_036557605.1 Pseudolabrys sp. | reverse complement strand
ACCACCTGGCTCTCCGGCAGCGCGCCCATGAAGCCGTCGGCCGGCTGGCCGTTGACGAAGGCGATCACCGCCGGGATCGATTGGATGCCCAGCTGGCCGGGAATGGCGGGGTGGTCGTCGATGTTCATCTTGACCAGCTTCACCTTGCCCTTGGCGGCCTTGACGGCCTTCTCCAGGACCGGCGTGAGCTGCTTGCAGGGGCCGCACCACGGCGCCCAGAAATCGACCAGCACCGGCTGGCGCTTGGATTCCTCGATAACGTCCTTAACGAACGTCTGCGTGGTGGCGTCCTTGACCACCGCGTCTACGGCTGCGGGTTGAGCTTGCTGCAACATGTGCCTGGATGCGCCTCTTTGGGCCGGAGCGGCAATTGCCCGGTTCCACCCGATTAAATGGGAAGAACGCGGGGGAATGCAATCGACTCTCGCAGCTGGCGGTTATGTAGCCGGGCCGGACACCGGTTCGATGCGCGGCTTGTGGCCGGTGGCTTCGAGGAACTTGACCAGGCCGTCGCGCGAAATCGTGGTGGTGGCGGTGTTGCGGAGCGGGTGAAAGTTGAGCACGTCATGCGCCATCATGGCCGCGTCCAGCACCACGGTCACGTGGGCCGCCGTGTCGTTGATGACCGCGAACGGCGTCACCGAGCCGGGCTCGACGCCGAGCAGCTCGCCCATCAGCGCGGCGGAGCCGAACGAGAACCGGCCCGACGCGCCCAAGAGGCGGTGCAGCGATTTGAGCTCGATCGCCGCGTCCTCCAGCGCCACCACCAGGAACGCCGCATCCTTCTTGTCGCGCAGGAACAGGTTCTTGGTATGGCCGCCTGGAATTTGCCCGCGTAGCGCCCGGGATTCGTCGACCGTGAACAGCGGCGGATGGCTGACGGTCTTGTGGGCTATCCCGAGCCTATCCAAATAGGCAAAAAGCTCGTCCGGCGCGGCAGCCATCGGCGGTCTTTAAGCCGGCCGGGCGGCGGTTGCAAAGCCTGCCGCTCTTTGGCATAGCTTCGCGGCAGTCGGCGGCCGCCCCTCGCGGCGTCGGCTTACCCTCTCGGATGCGGGTGTAGCTCAGGGGTAGAGCACAACCTTGCCAAGGTTGGGGTCGAGGGTTCGAATCCCTTCGCCCGCTCCAGCAAAATCAAAGACTTATCTCCAGGCATAAATTTCTAGTTTTTGCCGGGGTAACACGGGGGTAACAGTCCTGCGTCATTCGCGATCAAGGAAATCCCTTTCGAAGCGATCTCGCGCTGACGCGTGTGCTAGTTAGCAGCGAGGCGATGGCAGGGTAGCAGTATCGCTGAGCCTCATGACAACGCGAACGATCCGTTGGCGAAGGAGCCAAACGACTGACTGCTCACGCATGGTGCCCAGCGCCGCCCTCTCACGGCGAAAACGGGGGTTCGAGTCACCCAGGGAGCGCCAATGATTTCAGCAATTTAAGCGCTGAGGTATTTCCTTCCTCAGCCGCTCGTCAAAAATTCATCGAAAAAGACCCATTATCCGCCTCAGCTCTTTGACCGAATCGCGTGTAGCCGCGCGGTGGTTCGACACCTGTGGCAGAGCTCCTGCGCTTTCGCCTCTAGACCCAGGCGAGAGCGCCAAACAAAAGCCCTCCGCCTGACCCGCTCGAACGGGCCTCCACGCTCGTAGGGCCACCGAGCCCATCTCGGCGCCCGTAAGCCGGGGCCGCAAGGGAGCCCCCTGAGGCCGCGTGCATCAGGCCGGAATTAGCGAACCGCGGCGGCCAAGCCTCCGGCTACACTGGATATTGTACCAATTGCTCCAGAGTGGTACAAGATATCTGCCTCCCTCAGGGGAGGCGGAGGGTTCCATGTCCTCTTACCGCACAGACGAGCAGCTCGAAGCACTGGTTCGTAAATTCCTTAGAGGTCTCGGGCTTGCGGACAAAGCCCGCCCCGACCTGCTGACCGTCATTGTCAAAATCAAACACCTTGATCGACATTTTAACTATCGGCGGGTGCCCGACGAACAAATGGCTGAGGCGGAGGCGGAATGGGATTCGGCTGGTCGGCTGATTAGAATGCGCGAAAGCGTTTTTATCGGAATGAACAGAAACGAACCACGCGCGCGGATGGGTGGCCGCACCAGGTCGTGCTGCCGGCGCGCTTTTGCGAGCGCGGCGGCTACAAGGAGATTCCCGAATTCTGCCAAGGGATGACGTTGTGCAGTCGAGGCCACGCCGTGTTCGATGGCGAATGGTTCCACGTCTATTGCTTCGCGACCGCGGAGGACGCCGAGAAGTTCAAGTAGCGCTTCAGCGGCGAGAAGTTTGATCCATCGCAACGTGGGAAGGGCAAGAATTGGGCGCATTGGAATAAGCGCTAAACCTCTTACATAGCAATCATGTGTGGTCGCGTTCGTCTCTCCTCTGACTATTCGGAAATCAAAATCAAGCTGAAGTTCGCGCCGAATGCTGTCGCGCCGAACTTCGAGCCGAGCTGGAATAAGCCGCCGACGGAGCCGATGCTCGTCGCGATCCGCTCGGTCGAAGGCGAGCGGGTGCCAAAGATGATGAAGTGGGGCCTCGTTCCGCACTGGGCGCGAGACGACAAGCTCCAATATTCGACCTTTAACGCCCGCGCTGAGGACTTCACGAATAAGCCCGCCTTCCGCGACGCCTGGAAATGGGCCCAGCGCTGCCTCGTGGTCACCGACGGTTTTTACGAGTGGAAGAAGCTCGATACCAAGGGCAAGCAAAAGCAACCGTACGCCATCGCTATGGCCAACGACGAGCAGATGGTCATGGCGGGCCTTTGGGCGAAGTGGAAGTCACCGACAAGTGGCGAAGAAATCCTAAGCTGCACCATCCTGACTTGCGGCCCTAACGAAGCAATAGGAGAGCTTCACAACCGGATGCCCGTCATTCTGGCCGAGGCCGACTGGCCGAAGTGGCTTGGCGAAGAACCGGCGACCGAAGAGCAATTGCTGGCGATGCTTAAGCCGTGTTCGGATGAGGTTCTGAAAATCTGGCCAGTGGGCAAGGCGGTGGGGAACGTAAAGAACAACGGGCCGCAGCTTGTCGTCCCGGTCGAACAGCAAGCCGCTTTGCTCTAGAAGCCAGCCACGGCAGGTCATGTCCGCTTTGATGGTCGCTAACGAGGGCATAAGCGACATCAAGGGCATTCACCTGAAACGTCGCTTTTGACCCGGAGCGGACATCCAGATTTTGCGGCAAGCCTGGCAAAGAGGATCGATGCCGTGGACCACTACTTGGTATCACCGGCGTACAGGCGGTCGATGAAGCCGCTGCGCTCAAGCTCGTCGATGAAGGACGAATCGGCGATATCGGATTCCGATAGCGAGGCTGCCGAGGGATATTTTTTGACGAGCAGGTCCCGCAGTGTCTGCATGCCGGGAAACGACGGCCGCGGAATCTTTTGAAACACAGGCACGTGAAAGGCGTACAGCTGTTCGGCAGCCTTGCGATCGTCGATCTTCAGATAGCGCTGCAGCAGCGGCACAACGATGTCCGGGCGTGTCTTGAACAGGTGGATCGTTTCGACGAAGCCCTGCATGATCGCCGTTACCAAGGCACGATTGGACGCGATCAGCTTGCGCGTGCTCGCGAAGATCGACGGCGTGCCAAACTCATGAATCGGAAATGAATTCCAGCCGTAGCGGACCGCGCCGGCAAAGCGCAGGTCGATCGGCAGTGCGCCCGCATCGATGTCGCCGGCCACAAGCGCCGCGTAGATGCGATCGAACTTGATCAGCGGCACGTAGATCGCAGTGGCGCCCGCTTTCTCGATCGTGATCCGGGTCGCCACGCTGGTCTGCCCGGTGTCGGTCAGCACTCCGACTTTCTTTCCGTCGAGCTGTGCCAGTTGAGTGATCTCCTTCCTGGTCATGACGACAAATCGG
>DATBHE010000107.1:0-7159 GCA_036557605.1 Pseudolabrys sp. | reverse complement strand
GGCCACGTGAAATTGTGGCGGTCTCCGCACGCCGCGTTATGCCGCCTTGCCCCCCTGCCGCTGCAGCCAGCGCTGCACGCGCGTGTCTTCACAGACGGTGACGTTGAACCGCATCCACTGCGAGCGCCCGAGGTGCGGACGGAAGACGGTGCCGGGCGCGAGCATGATGCCGTCGCGCTGTGAAGCTTCCGCCAGTGTCAGCGAGTCCTCGACATGCGAGAAGCGTGCCCAAACGAACATGCCGTCAGTCGGCTCCACGAACAGCTCCAGCCCCATGCGTTCGAACACGCGCACGACATTGAGCCGCGCCTCACCGAGGCGTTCGCGCAATCGCGACAAGTATTTGCGGTAGTGGCCGTCGACTAGCATCAGATAGATTAGCCGCTCGGTGAATTGCGAGGTGGTGATGCTGGTCAGCATCTTGATGTCGGCGAGCTCATTGGCGATGTTCTGCGCGCAAGCGACGAACCCGACTCGCAGGCTGCCCGACAGCGTTTTGGAAAAGCTGCGCGCGTAGATCACGCGGTTGAGCTGGTCGAGCGTCGCGAGCCGCGGCGTCGTCTTCGCTTGCAGATCGCAGAAGATGTCATCTTCCACGACGGTGAAGTTGTGGCGCTCGGCGGCTTGGAGCACTTTGAACGCCACATGCGGGCTTATATCGGCGCCCGTCGGGTTGTGCATCACCGACTGGGTGAAATAGACCTTCGGCTGGTGGGTGGCAGCGAGCTTTTCGAGGACGGCGACGTTAGGTCCGTCGGGATTGCGAGGCACCGCCAGCATCTCGACGCCCTGCAGGCGCAGATTGCCGAACATGTTGTAGTAGCCGGGATCGTCGACCAGCGCGGTATCGCCAGGCTTGAGCAGATAGCGGATGATGAGTTCGAGCGCCTGGCTGGTGCCCTGCGTCAGCAGGATCTGGTTTGCATGGGCATTGATACCGAGCCCCGCCAGCATCAACGCGAGATGCTCGCGCAGCGGCAGATAACCGAACGGGTGCCCGTATTCCAGCAGATACGCGCCGTTCTTGCGTGCGAGCACGTTGAGGCTCTGGCGGATGCCGGTTTCATCGAGCCACGAATTCGGCAGCCACGGGCCGCCCGCAAGGATAGTGTTCTCGTCCGCCTCCAAGACGCGGCGGATGAGCCAGACCAGTTGCTCGTTGCGCTGGTGGTTGTCGGACGGTGCGGGATGCGTGGCGTCCGCATGCGTTAGCGCGGCCGACGTGTAGAAGCCGGCGCCGCGGCGCGACTGCAGGTAGCCCATCGCAACTAGGCGGTCGTAGGCCTCGACCACCGTGAAACGGCTGACATTGTAGGTGCCGGCGAAGTTGCGGATTGACGGCAGCCTAGTGCCGGGCCGCAGATGCCGGTCGTCGATCTGTTGTTTGATGCCGGCGACGATCTGATCGGCGAGCGGCTGGCCGCTGTTCTGACTGACGGTAAGTGAGAGCATGCCGATTCTCGCCTCGCTGAACTGGCCCGGTCGGCGGACCAGTACAGTCACGCCGACTGACAGTAAAATTGTCTATTACCGTACCGGAGAGTATTCGGCATTGTGACGCGCGTGTCCAGCAGAGATAGACGAGAGAAACGTCCGACTCGGTGCGGCACACGAAAAGCAATCCCTAAAGCACACGAAAGGACAAAGCCAATGCCCCTCATTCAAGTCCGCGTCATCAAGGACGTGTTTAGCAAGGAACAGAAGCGCCAGATAATCAGCAAGCTGACCGACGCGATGGTCTCGATCGAAGGCGAGAGCATGCGAGGCGTCACTTGGTGCGTGGTCGAGGAGGTGGAGAGCGGCGACTGGGGAATCGGCGGCAACGCCCTGACCACCGCCGACGTGCACGCCTTGGCGCGCGGAAAGGCTGCGTGACGGTCTGACCTCGTTGCGGTTGCGTTGTGCCCGAACCGCCTGCGGCGGTTTCGGGCGCCCCGTATCAGGGGATTCGCCCTCGCCCCCGCGTTCTCTGGGCACACTGCTCAGGCCGAGCCCACAGCTGCCACTATCGCGAAGCGATTTAGTCCTTTGGCACGAAGCGACGTTTCGCTGCGCTGCGTTGAGAGGCACAGCGGACACTCCGCCAACTTGCCGGAAGAACGGGTGCAACGTGATTGACCCCGAGCAGACATGTCCCAGTCCGAATTGCTGCCACGCAAAATAATCATCAAAGCCCATTTCGCTGCCTGCGTTTCCTTGCTGTAATTGAGCCAACAAAGAGGACCGCGGGCGAAGGTAATGCGACGACGCGATCTCATTACAGTAATTGCAGGTTCAGCGGTTGCCTGGCCGCTACTCGGACGCGCCCAACAGCCACGGCAACCAGCCATCAATATTGGCGTGCTCACGGACATGAGTGGCCTGTTTGCAACCCTCGCCGGAGCAGGATCCGTCGCTGCCGCGGAAATGGCGGTGCAGGACTTTGGCGGGGAGGTGCTCGGCAAGAAGATTCGTGTCCTCTTTGGGGATCACAAGCACAAGGTCGACGTCGCTTCTGCCCTGGCCACGCAGTGGTTTGATGACGAATACGTCGGAGCTATCTTCGATATGCCGAACTCGAGCGTTGCGCTCGCCTGCCAGAAGCTGGCCGCCCAGCGCGGTCGCATCGCGGTGACCGTCTCCGGTGGGAGTAGCGACCTGACTGGCAAGGATTGCACCAGCACCGGCTTTCACTGGGCATATGACACGTACTCAAATACGGCTGGTATCGCCACCGCGATGGTCAGGTTCGGGCTCGATACGTGGTACTTCATCACTGCCGATTACGCGTTTGGCTGGCAGCTGGAACAGGATGCGAGTGCAGCGATCGAAAGGGCGGGCGGTAAGGTCATCGGCCATTCGCGGCATGCGTTGAACGCCAAAAGCTTCCTCGAATATTTGGATGCAGCGCAGGATTCCGGTGCCAAGGTCATCGCGCTGGCCAATGCCGGCGGCGACACTATCAACGCGGTCAGAGAGGCGGCCGAAATCGGCATTTCTCCGCGATCCCAGACGCTGGTGCCGCTCTTGGTATTTATCTCAGACGTTCACACGCTCGGCCTCGACGTAGCCAAGGGCATGACCTTCGTCGATGGGTTCTATTGGGATGCCGACGACCAGACGCGTGCATGGTCCAAGCAATTTTTTGACCGGCGCAAGGTCATGCCAACCATGAGCCATGCCGGCGTATACTCTTCCGTGTTCCACTATTTGCGCGCGGTTCGCACCGCAGGGACTGACGAGGCGAAGGCGGTCGCCAGAAAAATGCGTGAACTTCGGGTTGACGATTTTTTCGCGAAGGGCGGCGAAATCCGCGCCGATGGTCGGCTCATTCACGATATGTATCTGGTAGAGGTCAAGGCACCAGAGGAATCGCGAAGGCCATGGGACTATTACAAAATCCTGTCGATTGTCCCTGGCGACCAAGCCTTCCGGCCGCTCGGCGAAGGCAAATGCCCTTTAGTCCCCGCATAGCTGGGCTAGGGATGTGATGAGCTTCTCTCCCGCGCAAGCCTATCCGATTGGAAAGAAACCAAGCGCGACCCGAGCCGGCTTTCGCTTCGGTGTCGCCTTCCGGCTGTTGATCGCATTCGCCGCGATCACTGCCTTTGCTGTTGCTGTAAGCGCTGTCGCGCTATTTACGTTCGCCCAATACAAAAATGGATTTAATCGGATTGCGTCCTCCAACCTTCCCGCCCTAGTTGCGGCGAGCGATCTCGCCCAGCGCAGTCAAGCCGTGGCGGCCAACGCGCCAAATCTCGCGGTTGTCGACGGCCACTTCGCCCGCCGTGCTGTGAGTGAATCGCTACGCAATCAGCTTCTGGCCATCGCCGAGGCTAGCGTGCAGGTCAAAAAACTGGCGCCCGCAACTCCGGGGCTGGAAAGTCTCGCCCGCAACGAGGCTTCGCTCAGAGAGAGTCTTGAGAAGCTGGATGTACTAGTCGCCGACAAACTGGAATCCGATCGTGTGGCAACAAATTTCATGTTACGCCTTGGGATGCTGTCCAGCCGCGTGCGTGCGGCTGGCACCGAAGCCTTACCGAAAATCTCCGATGAACCATCCTCGCGCGCGCAAATCGACGCGCTCGCCGCCTGGACCGCCGCTGCCAACCAGGCGATCGTCGTGATGCTGTCGACGTCGAACGCCGACACTACGGTTAGGCTCAACCGCCTGCGCTCGGACTTTGCTGACGCCGGCAACCGGCAGCGGGCGGTGCGCGAGCATCTGTCCCCAGCGCTAATCCAAGCCATCGATCCGCTTGAGCGCACCCTCGCCCAATACGGCCGCGGCTCTCCGAATATCTTTGACGTGCGCACTGCACAGCTCGCCGCAGCTTCCGCCGTCCGCGGCGCCTTGCTCGATACCAAGGAAGCAGCGACTCGGTTCGTCGAATCGGCTGATCGCGTGGTTGGCGACGTGCAAAAAGACGCGCGCGCGCAGAGCGACTATTTCAGCAGTGTGATCGTGGACTACTCACGCGTTTTCGCGGTTCTCTCCCTCTTGTGTGTAGTCGGAGCGGCCGGCGTTTTCGCGTACATCAATCGTTCAGTTATCTCGCGGTTGCAGACGCTCAGCGACAAGATGCGCCGCTCCGCCGATGGTACCGCCGCGCCGATCCTGATTTCTGGAAACGACGAAATCGCCGACATGGCCAAAGCGGCTGATTTCTTCGCCACCTCGCTCGCCCAGCGCGAGCAAGGCTTGCGGGAATCGGTGGCCGAGTTGCGTGCGCTTGGCGAGGTTACTCAGGCGGTTAATTCGAGCGTCGATCTCGAAACCGTGCTCACCACCATCGTTGCCAAGGCCACGCAACTCTCGGGCACCGAAGCTGGTGCCATCTATGTGTTTGATGACGCGGAGCAGGAATTTCAGCTGCGCGCCACCTACGGGCTCGACGAATTTATCGTCGCGGAGCTGAGACGCAGCCATATCCGGATTGGCCAGACCGGCATCAGCGAGGCAGTCGAGCGCGGCAGGCCGATTCAAATTGCGGACATCCAAACCGATCCAGCACTTACCCTCGACGTTATTGTTCGTGCCGGATTTCGTGCGCTGCTCTACGTGCCGTTGCTTGGCACCGAGAAGATTGTCGGCGCCTTGGTTGTACGGCGCAAACAGCCAGGCGAATTCGCCGCGAGCACTATCGAGCTTCTGCAGACGTTTGCCGCGCAGTCGGTTCTGGCGATCCAGAACGCGCGGTTATTCAGTGAGGTCGCGGAAAAGAGCCGTGAGCTCGCCGTGGCCAGCTCGAACAAATCGCAGTTTCTGTCCAGCATGAGCCATGAATTGCGGACCCCGCTCAACGCCATCATCGGGCTCACCGACATGCTGGTCGCGAATGCCGCGCGCTTCGGTACCGAAAACGCGCTCGAGCCGCTCAAGCGCATTCATAACGCCGGTACCCACCTGCTTGGCCTGATCAATCAAGTCCTTGATCTCTCCAAGATCGAAGCCGGCAAGCTGGAGCTTGCGCCGGAATCGGTCAATCTGGAGCCATTGATCGACCAGGTGATTGGCACCGCGCGCCAGTTAGCCGAGCAGAACAAAAACCGGCTCGTCGTGGATGCGCCGGCCGAGCTCGGTGCGCTCTATGTCGACCCGATGCGGCTACGGCAAATCCTCCTCAATCTTTTGAGCAATGCCTGCAAGTTTACTAAAGGGGGTGAGGTGACCTTGCGCGCGCGCAAGGTCGGCAACGGCCGCGACATGGTCGAGCTCGCGGTCGCCGATACTGGCGTCGGCATGACGCCGGAACAGCTTGGAAAATTGTTCGAGGAGTTCTCCCAGGCCGAGGCGTCGACTGCGAAGAAATACGGCGGGACGGGTCTGGGGCTTGCCATAACGCGCAAGCTCACGCGCATGATGGGTGGCGATGTGACGGTGGCAAGCGAGCCGGGCAAGGGTTCGGTGTTCACGGTGCGCCTGCCGGCGCGCGGCAATAGCTAAACATAAGGCGAACTTGCCGAGATTTGCTGCACCGCATATGTCGCCTTGTGGCACCTCGCGTCAGTTCGCGGTACCGCATCAATTTTCGTAGCAATTGGACGCGAAGCGTACATACGGCAACCGGGTGCATACTCGACGTGCTCGGGGCTCTGCGCGAACGTGCGCCCCGGCCGCTATGACGCGGTTCTCTATGATCAACTCGTCGCCGAGGCACACCGCCAGCTCGAGCGGGCGGTCTAGAGCGCAGGCTCGTCCTGTGCCCGGACCTCCCGTCTCGTGCCAGCCCACCATGAGCCGGGACCCGCTTCCCAGACTGATGCCTGAAAACGAGGTGCTGTCGGGCAAACGTCCTCCGCGCTGATTCAGAACGATTCAGGCCCGCGCCAAGGACCTGCCGGTGCTTCCGCGGCAACCTGAACGGACGTAAGCTGGCACATCGGGTTCCGGAGGGGAGCCCATGCTCGACGTGCAACGGCGCGAGTTTCTGACGCTACTCGGCGGCGCGGCGGCGACGTGGCCGGTGGCGGCTAGTGCGCAGCAGGCGCCGATGCCGGTGGTCGGGGGAGGAATAACTCTATTCGAATTGAGATCGCAGTCGACCGTTGCCATTGACCCGAGCGGCGTTAAGTCCGTGCCGCCGTTGCCACCACCGCTCGATCACCTTCTCAGCTGCTATGATTGCGATCCGGCGAGGCCCTTTAACCGATCCCTCTTTTGGTTTGGGTGATGTGTGAACAATCCAGGTCCACTGGCTTCGGCCAGGGGCAAGCTTGATCTCGTACCGGACGCCACGGTGCTCCACGACATGCCCCCCTGTGAACAAGGCTACATTCTAGTTCACAAAGGGCTCGGGGAAATAAGCAACGCGCGGTTGAATGACACCCGCGATCAGGTCACGAAGGTGGAGCTGGTCATTAATCTCAAGGCTGCCAAGGCGCTCGCCCTTACCGTGCCGCCAACGCTACTCGCCCGCGCCGACGAGGTCATCGAGTGATGAGACGGCGCGAGTTCATCACGCTGCTTGGCGGCGCAGCGGCGGCGTGGCCGAGGGCGGTGCGGGCGGAGCAGGTCGAGCGGATGCGGCGGATCGGGGTGCTGATGGGCTGGGCGGACAACGATCCGACCACGCCATCGTTGGTCGCGACTTTCCGTGATGCGCTCGCCAAGCTAGGGTGGACGGAGGGCAAAAATCTCCGGATTGAACTTCGCTGGGGTAACGGTAATGCCACCAGA
>DATBHE010000106.1:0-25609 GCA_036557605.1 Pseudolabrys sp. | reverse complement strand
GCTTGGGAAGCTGCCGTTCTACCATTGAACTACGCCCGCCCAAGCCGACCATAGCGAAAGCTCAGCGCACCCCGCAAGAATTGCGGGCCTCAAGTTCTGCATGCTGTCGGATCGGCAATCGCTGATTGACGCTAACGCGATCGCAGCAGGCTCCCGAACAAAGCATTGATTTATGGTGCAAAGTTACCATGCCAGCGCATGGCCGTTCACGGTCTTCCCCGCACATTTGAGACGATAAAGCCTAGCGCCGGGAGCTGCGTGCCTCGCTGCACCAGCCGACATTGGCGCTGCTTGCGGCGCTCGGCGCTGTCATCGACGTCGGGAAGACGTCTGCAACGTATTAGTTCCTGAAATGCTTCGACAGCTTGAGAGTCTGCGCCTGATAGTTCGAGCCGATCGCCTGCCCATACAACTTCTCCGGCTTTGCGAGCATTTTCTCGTAGACGAGCCTGCCGACAATCTGCCCGTGTTCGAGGATGAACGGGACCTCGCGCGAGCGCACCTCGAGGACGGCGCGGGCGCCTTTGCCGCCGGCACCGGCATAGCCGAAGCCCGGATCGAAAAAGCCCGCATAGTGCACGCGAAATTCGCCGACGAGAGGATCGAACGGCACCATTTCGGCCGCATAGTCGGGCGGCACCTGCACCGCTTCCTTTGATGCAAGGATATAAAATTCGTTGGGATCGAGGATCAGGCTCTTGTCAGGACGCGCCTGCATCGGTTCCCAGAAATCAAGAACGGCGTAACCGCCGCGTCTTTCCACGTCGATAAGTCCAGTGTGACGCTTGGCGCGATAGCCGACGAGCCCGTTCGGTCCCAGCCCGGACAGGTCCACGCCGACGGCGACGCCCTCGCTGACATCGGCCTTGTCGGAATCGACCAGGCGCTCGCGCGCATGCAAGTCGCGCAGGGACTCTGCGGACAGCAGAGCATGACCACGGCGAAAGCGTATCTGCGAGAGGCGTGACCCTTCGCGCACCAGCACCGGAAAGGTCCTCGGGCTGATCTCGGCGTAAAGCGGCCCGTGATAGCCTGGCTCAACGCGGTCGAACCCGCGGGTCTCGTCGGCGATCACGCGGGTGAATACGTCGAGCCGACCCGTCGAGCTCTTCGGATTCGCGGCAGCCGAAACCTCTTCCGGCAATGCCAGACTTTCCTGCAGCGGCACGATATAGACGCAACCGGTTTCCAGGACCGCACCGTCGCTCAACGAAATCTCATGCAGCTTGAGTTCATCGATGCGGCGCGCGACAGTTGTCCGGCCGGGCAAAAAACTTGCCCGCACCCGATAGGCGACCTCGCCAAGCCGAAGATCGAGACTCGCGGGCTGGACCTGATCGGACACGAACTTGTTTTCCGACAGGATTGCGCCATCGGCAGCGAGCGCCGCGATCATGCGGTCGGGCAAAATGCCCTTGTCTTCAATTGAAAAAGAAATCGCCACGGTAATCCTCACCCTAACCGCGCAGCGGCCGTCTCGAGGATGAGGACAGACCCCTGCCTGCCTCACGTTCGAAACGCGCCCTGCGCGCTCCTCAGAATGAGGCTCGCGCCGATCTAACCCAAGGATCGCCTTGACGGGAAGCGGTGCCTCCCGCTACAAGCCTCTTATCCCGTGGTCATTTGAGCCGGCCGGCTTGCAGCCACGTTAAACAAATCGCTAAAAGGCCGGGGACGCGTGAGCCCGGCCGAGACATTTCTCCGGCCGGTTTTTTGTTGGCCAGGCACGCGGCCCCCGAAAACAGTGTTCGGGACGACCGCGCGCAGGGCCTAAAGGAGGTCGTAATGCCCGCATCGTCCAAGAACTACCGCCCCGAAACCCGCCTCGTTCATGCGGGCACGCTTCGCTCGCAATTTGGCGAGACTTCGGAAGCTTTGTTTCTCACTCAAGGCTATGTCTACGCGACGGCGGAAGAATGCGAGGCACGGTTCTCCGGCAAGATCCCGGGTTACGTCTATTCACGCTATTCGAATCCGACCATGAGCATGTTCGAGCAGCGCATGGCTGCATTAGAAGGCGCTGAAGCTGCCCGCTCGACTTCGACGGGAATGGCCGCCGTCACCACCTCGATCATGGGCTTGGTAAGAGCCGGAGACCACGTCGTGGCGGCCAAAGCGCTGTTTGGCTCCTGTCGTTGGGTGATCGAGGAATGGCTGTCGCGTTTCGGAGTGACCTCAACGCTGGTCAATGGCACCGATCTCAATGCGTGGAAAAATGCAACGCAAAAAAATACCAAGGCATTTTTCCTCGAATCGCCGACCAATCCTACCCTCGAGGTGATCGACATCGCGGCGGTCGCCGACATCGCTCATAATGCCGGCGCGAAACTGGTGGTCGACAATGTCTTTGCAACACCGCTCTATCAAAGTCCGCTCAAGCTCGGCGCCGACTGCGTCGTTTATTCGGCCACCAAACATATCGACGGCCAGGGACGCGTTCTCGGCGGCATAATTCTCGGTTCGGAAAAGCTGATCATCGATAACTATCACCAAATTCTACGGCAGACCGGACCTTCACTGTCGCCGTTCAATTCATGGGTGCTTCTCAAAGGACTGGAAACCCTCTCTGTCCGTGTCGAGCGGCAGACTCAGAACGCGGGCGCCATCGCCAACGCGCTTGCCGGTCACAAGAAGATCACGCGGCTCATCTATCCGGGCCGATCGGACCATCCGCAGGCCGACATCATTCGAAAACAGATGCGAGCGGGTTCGACACTTTGCTCTTTCGAAGTCAAAGGCGGCAAGGAAGGCGCCTTCCGCTTTCTCAACGCCCTGAGTTTGATCGGAATTACCAACAATCTCGGTGACGCAAAAAGTCTGGTCACGCATCCGACCACCACAACGCACCAACGGCTCACGCCTGCTCAGCGCGCGGAGCTCGGTATCGGCGATGGATTGATCCGGTTTTCAGCCGGACTCGAACACGAAGACGACCTGATCGGAGACTTGCTGGCGGCGCTGGAAAAAGTCTAAGCGGGGGATGTCTATTGGACCGGGCGAGCCGTTGCCGACAGCATCGGCCGCTGCGCGGCTTCGGCGATGGCATTGCCAAGCCCTTTCGCCATGCAGGCATAGCTCCAGTCATTCATGTGAAGGCCGTCAGGTGAAACGAATGTTTCAAACCCGATATGATCGATGTCCCGCCAATAGCGCATGACTTCAAACCGGCGAAACAGATCGACGTTCTCACGTTTCGCGGTCACTGAAATCAACGTGACCATATGCTCGGCTTCAGGCTTCGAGATGACCTTCGGTGCGAACTGCGGGTCGATCAGGACAATGTCGGCGCCGACCGCACGAATTTTTGCCAGGCCTGCTTTGATCAGCCCGTCGTGACCGCCAACCTTGTGTCCACGAATGACGGAGTTCGTTCCGAGTTGCCACAGGACCAGGTCGGGCTTTTCTGCAATGATGGCGGTGTCGAAACGATTGAGCATGTCGGCAATTTCCTCACCGCCAACGCCGCGGTTGAGGACGGTGATCGACAGCTTCGGGAAATGGTTCTTCAGCTCTTTTGCGAGCCGGCTCGGATAAGTTGCGGCGGGTGAACTCGCTCCCGCTCCCGAGGTCGAAGACGAGCCAATTGCAACGATCGTGATTGGTTCACCGGAAGCGATTTTCTGCGCCACTCGCGGCAGGGGATTAGCCAACCGAATAAGATCGGCCGGCGGCGCGCAATTCGGAACGGGTGTCTGGGCGTGCGCGGCCGAACCCGCCGCCAACCCCGCAAGCACTGCGGCGATGGTCGCCAGGATTTTCACACGTCGTGCAGGCTGGTCGCTTTCCAATGGCCCGTCCTGATATCGATTAGCGGCTGCCGTTGGTCGGCGGTTCTTGTTTGGCCGCCGCGATCACGAGATCAGCCAGCAGCCGACCTATGCAATCATGAACCCGCTCGGCGATGTCAAGCTTTTTCGTGGCAGAGTATAAATCGAATGTCCCGAGATCAGACCAAAGGCGCATAATGCTGAATCGGTCGAAAAGCGGCACTTCTTGCTGCAATGCAACCCAACGCATGTCTTCCGAATAGGTGCTTAGCGCGATCATTGATTCTGTTCTGGGGCTGTATTGGGCATTGATGAGAACCACGTCGGTGCCTGCGGCACGCGCAATATTGATTCCTTTATCGAGCGCCTGACTGAACAGGTCCGGATCGACAGAAAGCATGGCGTCCGTGGTCCCGGTCTGCCACAGCAGAAGCGCCGGTTTCGTGGAGGCGAGATTGGAAGGCAGCACCTTGACCATGTCCTCGGCAGTTCGCCGCGCTTTGATGTCGGTCGTGACTTTGACTTCCACGCCGGCCAGTTGGTCGGTCAGTGCCTGCTGCAAGCGCGCCGGATAGGCGTTCTTTGGTCCGTTCGGGCCGGGCAATTGCGATGAGCCGGCGCCGACAACGAGGACGTTCAAATTTTTCGAGGTCAGCGCGCGCGTGACGTGCGGCAGCGGAAAGTTAGGCTCCGCAAGGTGCGCCGCAACTCTGCAATCCGACGGAAGCTCAGCGCGAGCGGGGCCGGCCAGCGCGGGCAGCGCCAACATTGCCAGCAACAACACGCGCTTCATCATGCATCGCCCCCCGCGAAACCCGGCTTCGCGGTGGGCGGACGCGGTCCTCTGCCCTGCCGCTCGGCCTGCTTATACCACGAAATAAGCGCGGCCACGGCCACCATGATGGCAATTCCAGCGAGACTGACAATGATATGCATGAATAGACGGTTGGACAGCTCCGTAAACATGAAGTGCCCTGCGAAGGACAAGAATACGCCAAGACAAAACGTTTCCAACGAATGCTGGCCGCAGACAATCGCGGGCCAGAATGCCCATGACTTGAGAGCCGGCCAGTTGGGAGGCACGAAAGCAACAGTGATTACTGCGAGTGCGAGGAAATGAAGAATGCGGAGCACGTCGAGATTCGTCTTGTCGATTGGATAAATCGCCTCTCCGACGAATTTCGGGACATAGACGGCAAGTCGCGGGAAATACCAGGTCATTGCAATGCTGAATGCAAAGATGAGGTAGGCGATCGCGAGTCCAATCACAATCGGCGAGTGAATCCAGCGTGACAAATTTTGCGCGCCGCCGAGTGCGCACCAGGCGCCGAGCACGAACAGCAATTGCCACGCAAAGGGATTGAATACCCACGTGCCGCTCGGCCAAGCCGGAAGGTTCCATCCAAAAAACCACATGAGCACGTAAAGTGTTGCCGATGCTATCAGCGCGATCGACGGCGCGCGCAGGAGCAGCCAGAGCATCGGCGGGAACCAGGCGAGCAGCAGAATATAGAGCGGCAGCACGTCCATGTTCACCGGCTTGAATTTGAGAAGCAGCGCCTGAAAGATCGTGACGTCCGGACTTTTCAAAAAGTCGAGAACACCCATTTCCTCGCTGTACAGCGGATTGTCGAAACTATTCGCAACATAAGCGATCTCAGCGAGGTAGATTGCGAGCAGGAAGACGTGCGCAATATAGATTTGCCAGGCACGCTTGAGGACGCGCGCCGAGGCCACGATGAAGCCGCTCAGCTGCATTGCGCGGCCGTAAACGAAAGCCGCCGTATAGCCGGAGATAAATACGAAAATTTCCGTAGCGTCGCTAAATCCGTAATTGCGGATGGTGATCCAGCTCACCGCATTGGAGGGAATATGGTCGAGGAAGATCAGCCAAAGTGCGATGCCGCGGAACAAATCAAGCCGGAGATCGCGTTCGGTCGAAACCGGGGCCATGTGCGGCTTTTCTTTCGTCTGCTCTTTCGGTCATAATCGTGGACAGCAAGCCAATGGCAAGCCCCGGCAGAGTAAATTGTACGGGATGTCAATGTATCGCGCTGTAACCCGCAAGATCGAAGTGACCGTTACGCCCCGCTTTGTATCGGAGCGCTCGTCGCCGAGTAACGGATATTTTTTCTGGGCGTATACCATCAACATCACAAATCTTGGAGCAGAGACCGTGCAACTTAAAACCCGGCACTGGCGCATCACCGACGCCCACGGCCGGTTGCAGGAGGTCAAAGGACCGGGCGTCGTCGGCGAAGAACCGGTGCTCAAGCCAAGCGAATCGTTCGAATACACCAGTGGCGTTCCGCTGCCGACGCCGTCGGGCTTCATGGTCGGAAGCTACGGCATGGTGACTACGGCAGGGGAACACTTCGACATTGAAATTCCCGCATTTTCGCTCGACTCATCCTACGCGGAGCGAACCATCAACTAGCCTTTGCCCCGACGTCGGCCGGGGCAAACTCATAGTTGGCGCTGCAAAATTCGCAGGTGACGGAAATTTTCCCGTCTTCGACCATGTGATCACGGTCGTCCTGCGAGAAGCTCCTAAGCATGGCTTCGACGTTTTCACGCGAGCAAGAGCATTCTGCACGCAGTGGAGCGTCGCGAAAGACACGAACGCCCGGCTCGTGAAATAGCCGATACACGAGCTGCTCGCTCGAAACCGAAGGGTCGATCAGCTCGATATCCTCAACTGTCGAAATCAATGCCTGTCCTTCCACCCACGCATCGTCTTCCTCAACGGTGTGCGGCGGAGTGCCTTCGGGCGCATCGCCGGGATCAAGATCCGCGACGCGTGCCCGCTCGGCCGATTTGGGCAGGAACTGCAGCATGATGCCGCCCGCGCGCCAACTGTGCCTGGCTCCGCCGGGTTCGGCGCGCAGTTCCTCGGCAACGGCCAGGCGGAGCCGGGTCGGAATTTGCTCCGAGCGCAGGAAATATTCGTGGGCAACATCTTCCAGCGAGCCGCCGTCAAGTCCGACAAGACCCTGATAGCGACTCATGTCCGGTCCCTGATCGATCGTCATCGCGAGATGACCTTTGCCAAGCAAAGCACCTCCGCTGGTGTCGCCCGATGCAATTGCCGCAGCCACGCGCTTCTTGTCGAATCGCGCACACGCCCGGACTTTGTCAGGCGCCATAAAGTCCACGACGAGCATCCGCACCGGGCCGTCGCTCTGCGTCTGCAGAATGAACCGGCCATCAATCTTCAAGGCCGAACCCAGCATGACGGTCAGCACAATGGCTTCGCCGAGCACCTTCGCCACCGGCTGCGGATAGGCGTGGCGAGTGAGAATCTCGTCGACAGTCGGCCCCAGCCGCACGACCCGACCGCGCAGGTCAAGCTTTGCGACTTCGAAAGGCATGACTGTGTCATCGGCCGTGGTCGTGGACGGCGCGCGGGATGGAATAGCGATTTGCGGATCGGTCATGGGTCCGGTCATGGGTCCTATGTAGCGTTCAACCGCCGGAATGCGAGGCCTGGTTCCGCGGAAGCGACGGCGATGAGCAAGACCGCATCCAATGACGGCTGATTTCTCAGCTGTCGGCGTGCAGACACCAGGCAAGCAGCCCTTTCTGGGCATGCAATCGGTTCTCCGCCTCATCGAAGACAACTGACTGCGGGCCATCTATGACTTCGTCGGTCACTTCTTCGCCGCGGTGCGCCGGCAGGCAATGCATGAAAATGGCGTCGGGCCTGGCCTTGGCCATCAAGCGCGCGTTGACCTGGTACCGCTTGAGGATGTTGTGCCGAAGCTTGCCGTCGCGGTCGCCCATCGACACCCAGGTGTCGGTGACCACGCAGTCGGCATCCTTGACCGCCGCGTCCGGATCGTCGCCGATGATAATGGCCGCGCCTGACGATTTCACCCAATCCATCAGCCA
This sequence comes from Pseudolabrys sp., assembly GCA_036557605.1. Classification (GTDB taxonomy): domain Bacteria; phylum Pseudomonadota; class Alphaproteobacteria; order Rhizobiales; family Xanthobacteraceae; genus Pseudolabrys. Next base: position 17,951 of record DATBHE010000106.1, on the reverse strand, counting down.
TTTCTTCGGCCGCAATTCAGCCGGCGTCGCCACCCGCAGCCGGAAGTCGAAGCGCTCGGCAGCGTGCATCCAGCTCGCCAGCACGTTGTTGGAGTCTCCGCTCCAGGCAACAGTGCGGCCGCGGATCGGACCACGCTTTTCCTCATAGGTCATGACGTCAGCGAGCACCTGACAAGGGTGCGAACGCCGGGTCAGCCCGTTGATCACCGGAATTGTGGCATGGCGCGCAAGCTCGCCGACGGCTTCATGGTCGAGTATCCGGATCATGATGGCATCGACGTAACGCGACAGAACCCGCGCTGTATCTGCAAGGGTTTCACCCCGTCCCAGCTGCATCTCCTGGGCCGTGAGCAAAATGGCTTCACCACCCAGCTGGCGCATGGCGACGTCAAATGAAACCCGCGTACGCGTCGATGGCTTGTCGAACACCATGGCGAGGGTCTTGCCGGCGAGAGGCGCCGCGATTTGGCCCTTTGCGCGCGCGGCTTTCATCGCCCGGCTCCTGTCGATGAGATCGGCCAGGATCGGCTTTGGAATGTCGATGAGATCGAGGAAATGCCGGACGCCGTTTGCCGTCATGACGCCACCTTCGCCGTCCGTGCATGCGTCTGCGCGAGCCGCGCGCAGGCGCGATCGATCCTTGCGACAGCTTCCGAGATTTCTTCCTCGCCGATGATCAACGGCGGCAGAAGACGCACGACGTTGTCGCCCGCGCCGACGGTCAGCATCTTTTCCGCGCGCAACTCATCGACCATTTCGGACGCTTGGGGGATCATGCGCAGGCCGATCAGCAGGCCTTCGCCACGCACCTCCGCAATCACCGACGCATGCCGGTCTTTCAACTCGGCAAGGCGCTGCTTGAGCAGCAACGCATTCTTTCGCACGCGTTCAAGAAATTCAGGATCGGTCATGATGTCGAGCACGGCGTTACCGACTGCCATCGCAAGCGGGTTGCCGCCGAAGGTCGTGCCATGAGTTCCGACTGTCATCCCTTTAGATGCTTCCGTCGTTGCAAGACATGCGCCGATCGGGAAGCCCCCTCCAAGGGCTTTCGCAATCGTCATGATGTCGGGCTTAACGCCGCTGCGCTCGTAAGCGAACATTTCGCCCGAGCGGACAAACCCGGTTTGAATTTCGTCGAAGACGAGCAGCAGGCCGTGCTGGTCGCAAAGTTGGCGGAGAGCGCGCAGGAATGTCGGTGAGGCGACACGCACGCCTCCTTCACCTTGAATCGGCTCGATAAGGATCGCGGCGGTCGCCGGTCCAATTGCCTGCTTGACCGCTTCGAGATCGCCGAAGGGAACCTGGTCGAAGCCTTCGACCGGCGGTCCGAAACCCTCGAGATATTTCTTGTTTCCGGTGGCGGCGATCGCAGCCAGCGTCCGTCCGTGGAAGGCGCCTTCAAAGGTGATGATGCGATAGCGCTCGGGCTTGCCCGAGGCCGATTGATATTTGCGCACCATCTTGATCGCGCATTCGATCGCCTCGGCGCCGGAATTCTGGAAGAACACGGTATCCGCAAAGCTGATCGCGCACAGCCTGTCGGCAAGCCTCTCGCCTTCCGGGATACGGTAAAGGTTGGAAACGTGCCAGACCTTGTGCGCCTGTTTGGTGAGCGCGTCGGCCAAATGCGGGTGTGCGTGGCCCAGCGCGTTGACGGCAACGCCAGCGGTGAAATCCAGATACCGATCGCCTTCGGCTGTGAACAGCCATGCGCCCTCCCCTCGCTCAAACGCAAGGTCGACGCGCGCATATGTCGGCAATAGATGCGAGCTCACGGCAGTCACTTTCGTCAAACGTAGCTGTGTGTGCGTGATCCTTGTCCGAACCGTAACTGCTTTTCGGGATCACGCGCCGAAAAGAAATGTGCCGCCTCCCGGGGCGGCACTTTTTTTATTTTATTGCCGGACCTTGCCCTGTCAACACAGCGACCAATCCACTGAATCCCTGACTCAATTGCGCCGCAAGCGCGGATTCTAAGGGAAAAGCTGTTGGTAGTTGGACAGACAATCCCATGAGCGCTTGCGCGTGAGTCACTGCCTATTGTAGCCTTTTAATCAGGTAGTACGACATATCGTGCTGCGGGGTTTCTTGTTCATTCCTGACGCGTACGCGTCTGGCGCTCGATGGTGCGCCCGACGACGGGGCTGGATTCCATCCAAGGCATTGAGGCTTAAGGAGAAACCCAATGAGCTGGACGGACGAACGGGTCGAGCTCTTGAAGAAATTATGGGCTGACGGGCTCTCGGCCAGCCAGATTGCAGCTGAACTCGGTGGCATCACGCGCAACGCCGTTATCGGCAAGGTCCATCGCCTTGGCCTTTCGGGACGAGCAAAAAGCCCATCCTCGGCTTCCCCGCGCCCACGCAAGCCGCGTTCCTCCGGTCACATGTTGCGCGTTCCGCGCGCCTCAATGCGAGGCAACACGGCGCTCGCCTACGAGTACGAAGTCGAGCCGGAACCGGAGCTGATCGAAATTCCGGTCGAGCAACGCAAGACCTTACTTCAGCTGAACGAGAAGACGTGCCGCTGGCCGGTCGGCGATCCGGGCAGCTCGGAGTTCTTCTTTTGCGGCGGCGATACCGTGAACGATCTGCCCTATTGCTCCTATCACTGCCGGGTCGCCTACCAGCCATTGACCGATCGCCGGCGAGACAAACGTTCGTTCCGGAACTGAATTCTCTTCGGCCCGAAATACGAGCTGTCAGTTGGCGCGACCGAAGCGGTCATCGAGCGCATAGCCCGCCCCGCGTACCGTGCGGATCGGATCGCTGGCGTGACCGCGGTTGATCGCCTTGCGCAAGCGACCCACGTGGACGTCGACTGTGCGCTCGTCGATATAGATATCCGAGCCCCAGACCCCGTCGAGCAGTTGCTCGCGCGAGAACACACGTCCGGGCCGCTCCATCAGAAACTCCAGCAAGCGGTATTCGGTCGGCCCGAGATCGATAGCACGGCCGTCGCGCGACACGCGTTTCTTTTCACGGTCAAGTTCGATGTCGCCAATGCTGAGAATAGTCGCAACACGTTCGGGATTTGAACGCCGCAGCAGCGCCCGCACACGTGCCAGTAATTCCGGGACCGAGAACGGCTTTACGATATAATCGTCGGCGCCGGTCGCAAGACCGCGCACTTTCTCGCTCTCCTCGCCGCGGGCAGTGAGCATGATGATGGGCAATTGACGCGTTTCAGCCCGTGCACGCAGCCGGCGGCACAGTTCAATGCCGGAAAGACCCGGGAGCATCCAGTCGAGCACAATCAGGTCAGGTGTCGACTCCCTGAGCCGCGTGTCCGCCTCATCGCCGCGGGCGGACGTCTCAACCTCATAGCCTTCCGCCTCGAGGTTATAGCGGAGCAACATCGTGAGCGGCTCCTCGTCTTCGACAATCAGAATTCGCGCGCTCATCGGAAGCCTATCTTTCGACTGCGGTACGCAAGGCGGCAATCGTTGTCGTGTCCCCTTTCGGGCGCTGATCGGCGATTGGACGACCTTCGATAATGTAATGAACCGTTTCGGCGATGTTAGTGGCGTGATCACCCATGCGTTCGATATTCTTGGCGCAGAACATCAGGTGGATGCAGAATGTGATGTTGCGCGGGTCTTCCATCATGTAGGTGAGGAACTCGCGGAAAACAGAAGTGCAGACGGCATCGATCTCTTCGTCGCCCCTCCAGACTGCCATCGCCTTGGTGACATCGCGGCGCCCATAGGCGTCCAGAACGAGTTTCATCTGCTGGAGCACCAGATCGGTCATGTGCTCGACGCCGCGGATGAGCTTGGGCGGCGGGAATTCGCCGTTCAATGCCATCACGCGCTTGGCAATATTCTTGGCGAGATCGCCAATGCGCTCCAGATCGTTGGCAAGCCGCAGCGTACCGACGATTTCGCGCAGGTCGACCGCCATCGGCTGACGACGGGCGATCGTCAGCACGGCTTTTTCTTCTATGTCCCGCTGGAGGGCGTCGATGCTTGCGTCGGCTGCGGTTACGCGTTGCGCCAACGCGGTGTCACGTTTAGCCAAGGCGTCAATAGAGTTCGCCACTTGCTTTTCGGCCAGGCCGCCCATTTCGGCAACCATGCGAGCAAGATCCTGCAAGTCAGTGTCGAAAGCCTTCATTGTGTGATCGGTCATTGGCGTTATCTTTCGATCGGGTCCTATCCGAAGCGGCCGGTAATGTAGTCCTGGGTGCGGCTGTCGTTCGGATTTGTGAAAATACGTGTGGTTTCCCCAAACTCGACCAGTTCGCCGAGATACATAAACGCCGTGAAATCGGACACGCGCGCGGCCTGCTGCATGTTGTGAGTGACAATCGCGATCGTGTAGTCGTCCTTGAGCTCGTCGATGAGTTCCTCGATCTTGGCCGTAGAAATCGGATCGAGCGCCGAGCAGGGCTCGTCGAACAGAATGACTTCCGGGCGCACCGCAACCGTACGAGCAATGCACAATCTTTGCTGTTGACCGCCAGAGAGAGAGAGCCCGTTGGCATTGATCTTGTCCTTGACCTCGTCCCACAGCGCGGCGCGCTCAAGCGCGTGTCTGACCCGATTTTCGAGTTCCGATTTCGACAACCGCTCATAGAGACGGATGCCAAAGGCGATATTCTCGAAAATGGTCATCGGAAAAGGCGTGGGTTTCTGGAACACCATTCCGACCTTGGCGCGCAACAGATTGAGATCCTGAGCGGGTGAAAGAATGTCCTCGTTGTCGAGCCACACCTGGCCAGTAGCGCGTTGGTTCGGATAAAGGTCGTACATGCGATTAAGGATTCGCAGCAGCGTGGACTTTCCGCAACCTGATGGTCCGATGAAAGCGGTTACCTTGCCCTGATAGAGCGACACATTGATGTTCTTCAGCGCACGGTTGTCGCCGTAGAAAAAATCCAGATCGCGGATGGAGACCTTCTCGGCGAGATGCTCGACGCTTCCCAGCGCGTGCGAGACCGTAGGGACAGTGAGTGCTGCTACGCTCATGACGATTTGCTCCGTGCCGCAAGGGTCCGCGCGATGATGCTCAAAGCAAGCACGGCGAGTGTGATGATGAGAGCACCGGTCCAGGCGAGTTTTTGCCAATCGTGATAAGGACTGAGCGCAAACTGGAAAATGACGACCGGCAAACTGGCAACGGGCGCGTTCAGGTTGAGACTCCAGAACTGATTGTTGAGCGCCGTAAACAGCAGCGGGGCGGTTTCACCCGAGATACGCGCGATGGCGAGCAGCACACCCGTGACCATGCCGGCGCGCGCCGCACGATAGGCGACCTTCGTAATCATAAACGACCGCGGCAGGCCGATGGAGGCAGCCGCCTCGCGCAGGGAATCCGGCACAAGGATCAGCATGTCCTCCGTGGTGCGTACGACAACGGGAACGACAATCACCGCCAACGACACAGCGCCTGCCCACCCTGAGAAATGGCCCATTTGCGCGACCATCACTTCGTAGACAAAAAGGCCGATGACAATCGACGGCGCACTGAGCAGGATGTCGTTGATGAAGCGCACGACCGTCGTCAGCCTGGCGTAGCGGCCATATTCCGCCATGTAAGTCCCGGCGAGTATGCCGAGCGGCGTGCCGATCAGAACCGCAATGGTTGTCATGATCAGGCTGCCGACGATGGGATTGAGCAATCCGCCGGCCGAGCCCGGCGGCGGCGTCATCTCGGTGAACACCGCGAGAGAGAGGCCACCGAAGCCTTCCCACAGCAGCACGCCCAAAATCAGCACCAGCCAAGACAGGCCAAACGCGGTCGCCCCGAATGCCAGCCCCATCGAAATCCTGTTGCGAAGGCGGCGGGAGGAGTAGAGCGAAGATTGAAACGCTGCGGCCATGATCAGGCTCCTACCCGCGCATTCAGCCGCATCAACATCAGGCGTGCCACCGCCAAGACGACAAATGTGATGACGAACAGAATGAGACCGAGCGCGATGAGCGCGGACGTATAGAGGTCGCCGACCGCTTCCGTAAACTCATTGGCGATTGTTGCAGAGATAGTGGTGCCGGGTGCAAGTAGTGAACCGGAAATGCGGTGCGCATTGCCGATGACGAACGTCACCGCCATGGTCTCGCCAAGAGCGCGTCCAAGACCCAGCATCACGCCGCCGATAACGCCGACACGGGTGTAGGGCAGTACAACGTAGCGTGAGACTTCCCACGTCGTGCAGCCAAGGCCGTAGGCTGCCTCCTTGAGCACGGTCGGAACGGCCTCGAAAACGTCACGTGAAATCGCGGTAATGAACGGAAGCACCATGATCGCGAGAATCAGGCCTGCGGTCAGGATGCCGATGCCGTAGGGTGGGCCCGCAAAAAGCACAGACAACAAGGGGATTTCGCTGAAGGTCGCAATGAGAAACGGCTGCACGTGCTGCTGCAGAAACGGCGCGAATACGAACAGCCCCCAGATGCCGTAGATGATACTCGGAATGCCCGCCAGCAACTCGATTGCGATGCCGACCGGGCGCCGCAGCCACATCGGGCAAAGCTCGGTGAGAAACATTGCGATGAACAGGCCGACCGGCACTGCAATCAGCATCGCAATGATCGACGTGACGATGGTGCCGTAGATTGGCGCAATGGCGCCGAATTTTTCTGTGACCGGATTCCAGGCATCTTCGTACAAAAAGCTTATGCCGAACGTGCGGAGCGCCGGCAGTGAGCCCCACACAAGCGAGATGATGATCCCACCGAGGATGATCAGGACGGCAAGGGCAGCGGCACGCGTGACCTGGTGAAAAGCGGCGTCACTTAGCCGCAGACGGTGCAGAACTTTTGCGCGGTCAATCTGGTCCGCGATCCCGATTCCGGAACTCTGCAACGCCACGTCAACCACAGGTGGTCTCCCGGTTGGTTGCATCCGGCTCTCCTTGGCCTTTTCGCCTTAGGGGAGAGCCACTCAAGCGGTCCAGGGGCCGCGACACAAGCCGCCTGATTTCGGGGGTGGATAAAGAAAGGGCGCCATCGTGGCGCCCTTTCGGTACGTGCATCATGGTCAATTGGTCATTGCGAACACGGGTTTTCCGTTCGCATCTTTGATCTCATTCATCCAATACTTCTCAACGTCAGACACGACATTCGCCGGCATCGGCACGTAGTCGAGGCTCTCGGCCATCTGGCCGCCATTCTTGTAGGCCCAGGCGAAGAATTTCAGTGCTTCGCCGGTGGCCGCGGGATCAGCCGGTTTCTTGTAAACAAGAATCCAGGTGGCTGCCGTCATCGGCCATGATTTTTCGCCCGGTTGGTTCGCGAGGATTACGCCGTAGCCGGGCTTTGACTTCCAGTCGGCGTTCGCCGCTGCGGCCTGAAAAGCCTCAGACGTCGGTGAAACCGTCTTGCCGTCCTTGTTGATCATCTTCGTGAATGTGAGTTTGTTCTGCAGTGCGTATGCATATTCGACGTAGCCGATTGAGCCTTTCGTCTGCGCGACGTTGTTTGCAACGCCTTCATTGCCTTTGGCCCCGATTCCGACCGGCCATTGCACCGAGGTGTTGTAGCCGACCTTCGACTTCCAGTCCGGATTCACTTCCGAAAGATAGTACGCAAAGTTGAAGGTGGTACCTGAGCCGTCGGAGCGGTGCACAACGGCAATCGCCTGCTTCGGCAGGTTGGCGTTCGGGTTGAGTTTCTTCAGAGCAGGATCATCCCAGCTTTTGATATCGCCCATGAAGATTCTGGCGAGTGTCGGGCCGTCGATAACGAGATCGCCCGGCTTGACACCTTCGAGATTGACGACCGGGACAATGCCACCCATCACCATCGGAAACTGCGCGAGTCCGGCCTCGTCGAGATCCTTACCCGTGAGCGGGGCATCGCTGGCGCCGAACGTCACTGTCTTTGCTTTGATCTGCTTGATGCCGCCGCCGGACCCGATCGACTGATAGTTCAGACCATTACCGGTGACTTTTTTATAGGCATCCGCCCATTTGGCGTAGATCGGATAGGGAAATGTCGCGCCAGCGCCCGAGATGTCTGCGGCGTTGGCCGGAACAAGCGATGCGGCGCCGATGCAGGCGGCGACTGTCAGTGCTGTCCAGTGTTTCACGAGTTCTCTCCATGTCTGTGTTTGCGGCTAAAGACCTGTGCGGACCAAAACGATCCGCCACCCCAATTCTTGGGCCCTGTCGCTCGGGCAACCGCTGTTGTTCTAAAAAACGCGCTCCACGACGGCCTCGGACATGTTTGTTTCGTTAGGAGGTCCGAAGCCGCGGTAAGCCATAGGCGTCGCATGTCACCGTTCTACGAAGGTTAGATGACAGTTAGATGACGCCTTAACCTGCTGAATTCGACTGTGAATCGGCCGCTTGCGAAGAATCCCCAGTGCGCAGCGGGATATGCATGGTGAACGTCGCCCCTGCTCCTGGCGTGCTCTCGATTTTCAAATGCCCGCCGTGCCGGTTGAGGATGTGTTTGACCAGCGCGAGCCCCAGTCCAGTTCCACCTTGTGCGCGGCTGTCTGTGACGTCGACGCGGTAAAACCTTTCCGTCAATCGCGGCAGATGTTCCGGAGCAATACCGGGACCAAAGTCGCGTACGGCAATGCGCGCTTCCGCCGACCCCGCTCGGGTTTGGGATCGGGCGACGCTGACGTCTACTCGCTTGCCGGACGCACCGTATTTGAGAGCGTTTTCAACAAGGTTTTCGACCGCGCGCACAAGTTCGTCGCGGTCACCAAGCACCATCAGGATATCGGGAAAAGACGCGATCCTGATTTCCACACCGCGATTGCGCGCGAGTGTCTGCAGGCCATCAACCACCTGGCGCACGATCGACACGAGGTCAACCGGCGTATTCGGCAGCAAATGCGCATTGAGTTCAATCCGCGACAATGACAGCAAATCGTCGATCAGACGGGCCATACGCGTTGCCTGACCCTGCATGATCCCGAGAAATTTTTCGCGGGCGACAGCATCATCTTTCGCTGGGCCTTGCAGCGTTTCAATGAAACCGCGCAGCGCCGCGAGTGGTGTGCGCAGCTCGTGGCTGGCGTTGGCAACGAAATCGGCACGCATTTCTTCGACCCGGCGCAGCGGGGTCAGGTCGTTGAAGCTCAGCAGCAGGATGTCGACGGGGTCAGCATCATCGGCTCGGAGCGCGATCGGGTTAACGAAAGCTTCATACCAGCGATCGACGGGGACATGTTCGAAAAACTCGATGCGCTGCGGCTCGCCACGCTTGCTTGCGCGGCGGATCGCATCAACCAATTCCGGCATGCGCAGCGCGATAAATGCCGGTTCGTCGCGACGCAACCCCGGTGCGATTGTGCCGGCAGATTCGTTAAAGCAAACGACGCGCCCTTCCCGATTAAGAACGATTGCCGCCATTGGAAGTCCGCCGATCAATTGCTCGATCAGCAGCGCCTTCGATCGATCGAGCGTGCGGTCGCCTGCTGTGGGATTCCGCACACCAGTGTCTGCCTCTGTGCGGCCGACAAAGGCGAGCCAGGCGCTGCGCAACCGCGTCATCAGCCCGGATGGCGCGGAAACGTCGCGGCGCTCGTCATCAATCGCCATGATCAGCCGGCGTCGGTTTTTTCCGATTCGATTTCGCTACGAAGCGGCGCCGTCACTGACTTTATCGGTGCTGTCGCGACGGCATCACGATTGCCGCTCACGTTGAGCCAGATTTCGCGTGTCCCCAGGATAGCCAAGGCAAGCGCAAACGGAACAAGATAATAAAGCAATCGGAAAAGCAGCAGGCCGGCCAGTACCGATTCCTTGTCGAATTGCCACAGCGCCACCAACATGGCGGCGTCGAATACGCCGAGGCCGCCGGGGGCGTGACTGGCAAAGCCCAAAAGGGTCGCCGAGACAAACACCACCGCCATTGTGACGAAGCCGATGTCAGGATGCGCGGGCAAGAGCATGTACATTGCGAGAGCGCAACTGCCGAGATCGAGAATACCAATGCCGATCTGCAGCAACGTCGATGGCCCGCTTGGCAATTCGACTTTCCATTCAGCCTGTCCGATCTCCCGTCGTGCACTCCACACCCAGGCGACGTAAGAAATCAGCACCAGGAGCACTGCAATGCCGATGATACGATTGAGCCAGTCAGGCAGTTGATCGATCGGCCCGGCGGCCTGCGGATGATAAGTGACGCCGAGCCCGAGCACCGTGGCATTGCCCAGCCAGAACGTCAGGCCGGCGACAAAGCAGATCTTCGCGACTTCGATGGCGTCCAGCCCGTAGTGGGAATAGATGCGATAACGAACAGCGCCGCCCGTGAAAACAGTGGCCCCGATGTTGTGCCCAATCGAATAACTGGTGAAGCCCGTAAGTGCGGCGATGCGATAGGGGACTTCCTTGCGGCCGATCGTACGCAAGGCAAACCAGTCGTAGAAGGTCAATGTGAAGTAGCCGCACGCCACAAAAAATGCAGCGGCTGCAATGTGAGCAGGACTTGTCGCTTTGATCGCCGCGATCACCTCATCGACATTGATATCGCGGAGCATGTGGACAAGCACAACGGCAGCCACCGCGATGATGGCGATGCTCAGCATCACGCCGATCCGGTTCCAGCCGATTGTCTCTTGGAGAAATCGCGCGATCGCGCGCAACACACCAACCATCATTCCTCCGCTTCGGCGATCGTCCTTGAACGCCGCGCGCCGCGATAGCGCTTTCCCGACCCCTAGCAGAACTCAGTTCACGGGGCGAGTGGACTGCCACTCGTTCCAGCCGCGTGTTAGAGTGCCCTAAATATGGCGGTTAATGATTTATGGCCGCCATTGCCGGAGGGCCCCCATGAGCCGGTCCGACCACTCCCGCCGCACGATCCTCAAAGCCGCCGGACTTGGCGCAGGCACCGGGTTTCTGTCCGGCATTGCTCCCGCGGTCCAAGCGGCCGAAAGCGCCGAAATTTGGGCTCAGGAATATTGGGCTGACAAACAGGGGGTAAAACTCAACTTATGGCGCAAACGGACAAATCCGCCATTGGCGGGCGAGCGCCCGTTGCCGGTTTTGTTTCTCGTTCACGGATCATCCAATTCGTCGCGCTCGTCCTACGATTTGGTTGTTCCCGGCAAGGGCGAATATTCGCTGATGGATGTGTTCGCTCGCTACGGCTACGACGTGTGGACGATGGACCATGACGGGTACGGCTACTCCGGTTCGTCAGGTAACAGTTCTGATATCGCCAGTGGAGTGGAAGACCTCAAGGCCGCAATGCCGGTGGTGATGAAAGAGGCCGGGCGGCAGAAGGCACATTTTTATGGCACGTCGTCGGGCGGCATCCGCGCGGCGGCCTACGCACAGACGCAGCCCGAGGCGGTCGATCGGTTGGTGCTTTGCGCCTTTACATACAAGGGCGACGGCGCCGCCGAAATCGAGCGCCGAAGAAAGAGGGTCGACGCCTTGCGCGCGAGCCCGCGGCGCAAGCGTGATGCGGATATGATCCGCTCGATCTTCACGCGCGACGGTCATCCTTCGCTTTACGATCCGGCCGTGCCCGAGGCAATCATCGCAGCGGAGATGAAATTCGGCGACACAATCCCGAGCGGCACCTATCTCGATATGGCCGCAAACCTGCCGATCGTCGACCCCACGAAAATCAAGTCGCCCGTGCTCATGCTGCGCGGAGAGTTCGACGGCAATTCAACCGATGACGATCTGCTCGACTTCTATCGTCAGCTCCCGAACGGGGACCGGCAATTTGTCATTCTGCCACAAACCGCCCACAGCGCGGGCTACAGCAATAACCGGCATCTTCTCTGGTACGCGATGAAGAATTTTCTCGCGGCTCCTGGACCGATCGCCTGATCAGGCCGTGGTGAAAAATGCGCGCAGGGCCTCGGTCGTTTCTGCCGGTGCCTCTTCCGAAAGATAATGCCCGCAAGGCAGCGCCTTGGCGCCGACGATATTAGCCGCGTAGCTGCGCCAGATCTCGGCCGGACCAGGTTTGTGATTGCGCCCTACACCACCGGTCGCACCCCATAACAGCAGGACCGGGCACTCGACCTTTCGCCCGGATTCGAAATCCTTAGTATCCATCTCAAGGTCGATACCGAAGGTGGCGCGATAATCTTCGCAGATAGCGTGAATGGTTTGCGGATCGCGGAAGCAGCGCTTGTATTCCGCAAGCGCTGCCGGGTCGAAGAAACTCAATCCCTGTCTGGTTTTCGCGAGTTTCTTCTCGATGAACCAGTCAGGGTCCGCGCTCATCATACGTTCAGGCAGATCGTAAGGCTGAATATTGAAGAACCAATGCCAGGAAAACGTGCCCCATTGTCTGCTGACGTGGTTAAGCAGGTGATGCTGCGGAATGATGTCAAGGATCGCCGCGCGCGTGACCTTTTGCGGATGATCGAGGCACATGCGATGTAGAACCCGCCCGCCGCGATCATGCCCCGCCGCATAGAAAGCCTCGAATCCAAGCGCCGTCATGACCTCAATCTGGTCTTGCGCCATTGCGCGGAATGAATACGCCGAATGGTCGTCACCTCCCGGCGGCTTCTCGGAATCGCCGTAGCCGCGCAGGTCCGTGCACACCACGGTGAAGTCGCGCGCCAGCGTAGGCGCCACCTTGTGCCAGGACAAATGGTTGAACGGATTGCCGTGCATCAGCAGGAGCGGCGGTCCGCTCCCGCCAACGACGGTCACGATACGCGCGCCCTTGGTCTTTATTTCGGTGCGCCTGAAGCCGTCCAGCAGCATTAGATGCCGAAATACTGTGAATACTTTTTCTTGATGTCCTCGGTTGCCGCCTCCTGCGCAACAGGATCGGACGCCAACAGTTTGATCTGCGAGAGAGGCACGCGCCCGGCCTTATCCTTCACGTCCGGATGGAATGACCGCAGCCCGGCGACGTCAACCAGATATTGCTGCGTTTCCTGCGACACCATGAAGCTGATGAACAGCTTTGCGGCATTGGGGTGCGGAGCATTTTTGGCAATTCCCTGGCAACTGGGAATGAACGGCGTTCCTTCCTTTGGATAGACGAGTTCGATCGGTGCGCCTGCGTCTTTTAGCTGAATGTGCACGTATTCCAGTCCGTCGGCTGCGATGGCACGCTCCCCCAATGCAAGTTTCTTCGGCGGCTCGGTTGAAGATTGCACTTGCAACACTTTCTGTTTTCCAAGTTTTTCGAAATATTGCCAGCCAACCGCGTTCGCGACCTGGAAGGTCGAAGTAACGATACCGCCGGAATAGCCAGGATGCGCTTTCACCATCTTGCCGACCCACTTCTGATCAAGCAGATCGGCAAAACTCTTCGGCGCCTCTTCGGCTGTTACCATATTCGAGTTGTACGCGATCGGCATCAGCGTGAAGCGCACGCTGAAATACGCACCATCGGGATCGCGTTCCGATGCCGGCCATTTGATGATCTCGGCGGGAATGAAGGGCTCGAGGATGCCCTGCTTTTTCCATGAGACGAACAGAGCCTGGTCGGTGGCGTCGTAAACATCTGCCGTAAAGATATTGCTCGCGCGTTCCTGCGACACGCGTTGGAAGAGCCGCTCACTGCCTGTGCGCTCCACCTGCACGGTGATACCGGGATATTTTTGCTCGAAGGCCTTCGCCAGGTTTTGCGCAACCTTGATATCGATCGCCGTGTAATAGACGATCTTTCCTTCTTTCTTCGCTGCTTCGATGAGTTGGGAGGTGACCGGCGTTGGCTCCGGAGGCGCCGCCAGTGCCACGACCGGCAGCACCGAGAATACCCCGCCGATGAGAACCGTGCGGCGCGTCACCCAAGTTTTCATGCTGGCCCCCCGGCATCAAGCCGCGCCAAGACAGCGACGAGCATAACAAAATTGGGGCGGAGGCAAGAGAAGATCGCGGGCACGGTAACCCCGACTTCGCGTGGCGAAGCCGGGGTCACAACCCGTTCATGGTTTGCTCGCTTAGCCGCAAACCGTGACGCGGCGAACGCGCGGGCCAAATGGAGTGTTGACGACCTTCTTCACGACATAGCAGTCGGAAGCATAGACGGTAGCTGGAGCAACAATGCCCACGGCAAAGCCGCCGTGCCAATGGCCATGATGATGAGGATGCCAGGCGGAAGCGGTGGTGGGGGTCAGAGCGGCGGCGCCGATTACAGCGGTTGCACCGAGGGCGAGGGCGATCTTGCGGAACATGGCGGTTCTCCTGTCTCAGGAACTGAGTGGCGAGGGATGTGCTCATCACATCCTGGACATGGGTCGCGGCGGCCCCCGAAAAGGTTCAAAGCCTCTGGCGCGGTCAAAAGGCCCCTCACCCTTTTTTCACGCCAATTGCGGGTAAAACTCGGGATTGACGCGCTTTGGCTTGCCCAAAACCGCCGGAAAAGAGGAAACTGGCCGCAAAGCACACCTCGGGGGCGAACAGGTGCATGCAAATTTCCGCGAATTGGCTTGAACCTCGACGGCCCCTGCAGCGACTTATGCGCGAGCCGATTGTTCTGCGATGCAAACGACTTCGGACGAAGTTCTGATCGCGCGTATCGCAAGCGGCGACCGGCTCGCCATGCAGGTGCTGTACGCGCGGCACCATGTTCGTGTGTACCGGTTCGTCTTGCGTCTGGTGCGCAACGAGGCAACGGCGGAAGACCTGATCAGCGAGGTGTTCCTCGATATCTGGCGGCAAGCCGGAAAGTTCGAGGGCCGATCCGCCGCCTCGACATGGATGCTGAGCATCGCGCGCTTCAAGGCCCTGTCGGCACTGCGGCGCCGGCCGGAGGAGGAACTCGACGACGAGGCGGCAGAACGGATCGAGGATCACGCTGACGATCCCGAAACCGCGCTGGCGAAAAAGGACAAAGGCTCGGCCTTGCGACAATGCCTGGCCAGGCTCTCGGCCGACCACCGGGAAATCATCGACCTCGTGTACTACCACGAGAAGTCGGTGGAGGAAGTTGCCGAGATCGTCGGCATTCCGGAGGCAACCGTGAAGACGCGCATGTTCTACGCGCGCAAGAAGCTCTCGGAGCTTCTTAAGGAGCAAGGAATAGACCGAGGTTGGCCATGAACGCGACGAGACCAGAAGCACCCGAGCGGCAGGAAATCGAAGAGCTGCTGCCATGGCACGCGGCGGGCACGCTCAGCCGTCACGATGCCCAGCGTGTCGAAGAGGCGCTCGCGCAAGATCCAGAGCTTGCCCGCCGTTACGCGCTGGTGCGCGACGAGCTCGGCGAAACCATTCATCTCAATGAGACCCTCGGCGCACCGTCGGCGCGTGCGATGGAGCAATTATTCGCCAAGATCGACGCCGAGCCGGCGCGCGGCCGGGCTTCGCTCAATCTCGGCAGCCGAATTTCGGAATTTTTTGCCAGCCTGACGCCGCGCACGCTGGCGCTCGCCAGCGGCGCCGCCGTGCTCGCGATCCTGCTGCAGGCCGGTTTCATTGCCGGCATGATGTTCAACGAGACGAAGACCGGCGGCTACCAGACCGCTTCGGCACCCGCGGCGGCACCGGAGACGGGCGCCTTCGCGTTGATCCGTTTCACGCCGCAGGCTTCGGCAGAGGACGTCACTACGTTTCTGGAAACCAACAAGCTGTCGATCGCAAGCGGACCCATGGCCGGCGGATTGTACAAGGTCCGTGTTGCGATCACCGGAATCCCGAAGGCTGAACTCGCCCGCATCGTGAAGAAGTTGCAGGAAGACAAAGTCGTCAGCTTCATCGCCACGACCGACTGACCCGAACCCCAGGACGTCTCATGCGCGCGTATCGCACCGCCCTGCTCTGCCTCACCGCTGGATTGATCGTGGCCTCGGACGCCGCCTTCGCACAGAAAATGGGAGGCCGCGGTGCGTCACCGAATATCGGGATGAGCCGGCCGACGAGCGTTCCCGACGGCCCGCGAGGCGGCGGTGATTATCGCGGCCCGCGATGGGGCGGCGGCGTGCCCGGCATCGTCGTTGGTTACCCGGCGCCGTCTTACATTATCGATGACTACGGTCCATCGGGGCCACGCCGCACGCAGGCCAGTCGGCGCGGCGCAAGCGGCGCGCCGCGCGCGACCGAACGCCGGCTCGTGCCCGATGAAGTCCTAATAGAGCTTCCCAGTTCAGTCAGCGCACAGCAGATCGAGTCCCTGCAGCGTCGGCACCGGCTGACACGTCTCGAAAGCCAGGCGTTCCAGCTGTCGGGCACGACCCTTTATCGCTGGCACATTCCCGACCGCCGCTCGGTCGCAACCGTCGTGCGCGAGCTCGAGGCCGATCGCCTGGTCGTCTGGGCGCAACCGAATTATCTTTTTACGCTGCAGCAAAACGAACCCAGGACCGAAGGCGACGCGGCGCAATACGGGCTTGCCAAACTGCGCTTGCCGCAGGCGCACGCGCTGGCGAAGGGTGACAATGTTCTCGTGGCGGTCATCGACTCCGCCATCGACGGCAATCATCCCGAGCTCGCGGGCTCGATCACCGGCACGTTTGACGCGTTTTCGACATCCGGCATTCCGCACAAGCACGGGACGGCGATCGCCAGCCTGATCGCAGCGCACGGCAGACTGATGGGCTCGGCGCCGGACGCAAAGATCCTTGCAGCGCGCGCCTTCGATCCGAAAGGTACCGGCGCGGAGGGCACCACGTTCAACATTCTCAAGTCGCTCGACTGGGCGGCAGCGCAGGGCGCGCGCGTGATCAATATGAGCTTTGCCGGCCCGGACGATCCGGCAATTCACCGCAGCCTGGAAGCTGCTCGCAAAAGGGGAATTGTGCTTGTCGCCGCCGCCGGCAATGCCGGCGCGAAGTCTCCCCCGCTCTATCCCGCGGCCGATCCGAATGTGATCGCGGTAAGCGCGACCGACGCTGACGACAAGTTGTTCGAGCAGTCTAATCGTGGCCGCTATATCACGGTAGTCGCTCCAGGCGCACAAATCCTCGTCGCGATCCCGGACAATGGATATGAGATGTCATCTGGCACATCTTATTCCGCGGCCGAAGTGACCGGCATCGTCGCGCTCATGCTGCAGCGAAAACCCGATCTGACACCCGACAAGGTGAAGGCGATTCTGCGCGCGACCGCCAAGGATCTCGGACCGAGAGGCCCCGACGCGATGTTCGGCGCGGGCCTTGCCAACGCTTATGGCGCAATCACGGCCGATATTGCGCCTGTCGCTGCCGCAGCCCGGCGGCCGGTTGAGCGCGCCAGCACCGGCGCGCGCTGAAGAATCCCCGACACGAGCAATATATTTCCTGCGCAGGACGCGCATTGACAGCGTAACCCTTGCTTCGGGCGTTCAAAGGCGCCACTTCTTGTGGTCTTACCGCCTCGCCGGAGATCTGATGACCGCCAGTCCTCCACCGCCGACGATGCCGCTGCGCGTCACACGCAACAACAGGATCGCCGACGGCATTCACCTGCTTGAATTTCGCGATCCTGATGGAAATCAATTGCCGCAATTCACGGCGGGCGCACACATTGCCGTGCGGGTACCGAACGGTCTCCTGCGCAAATACTCGTTGTGCAACGATCCCGCCGAGCGCGAGCGTTATCAGATCGCGGTCAAGCGCGAGGTTAACGGCCGCGGCGGTTCGATAAACCTCATCGATGGCGTGAAGGCCGGCGATGAGCTCATCGTCACGGCACCGGTGAACGACTTCGCGCTGCCGCCGCGTGCGCAGGATTTTCTGTTCATCGCCGGAGGCATCGGCGTGACGCCGATGATGGCAATGATTCGGCAGGTGCTTGCGGAGGGCAAGCGCTTCCGGCTGTTCTACTGTTCGCGGTCGCCGGAGACCACCGCCTTTCGCGAGGAGCTCGGCGCGCCGCAGTTCAAGGATGTGGTTACCATCCACTACGACGGCGGCGATGTCTCGCGCTCGCTCGACCTGCGCCCGATTTTGGCCGAACGAAAAAACCGAGAGCATCTTTACTGCTGTGGACCGCGCCCGCTGATGGAAGCTGTGCGGGCCATGACCGACCATTGGTCGCCGACTGCCGTACATTTCGAGGCCTTCAGCGACGCCGAAACGCATAAGGCCGGCGACATGCCGTTCAAGGTTAAGCTTGCGCACTCGGGAACGGTGCTCGACGTA
>DATBHE010000105.1:0-46754 GCA_036557605.1 Pseudolabrys sp. | reverse complement strand
ACGCATCCGGGCGGAGCGGGCGAGAAAGAGTGCTATGCGGACATTTGATTGCATGTTGCGCGTTGCGCTGGTTGGCGCCGGCCTGATGGCTTCGGTGCCGGCGTTTGCGCTCGACGGCAGCAAAACCGACGGCAAACTCGGCCCGCCGCCGATGACCCCGGTCGAGGCGTTCCGATCGGGCGCGCATTGGCTGAAGGCCGGCGATACGGTGAAAGCCGTCAACTCGCTCGAATATGCCGCCGAGAAAGGTCATGCGCTCGCGCAGTGGAAGCTTGGCCGCATGTATGCGGAAGGCGACGGCGTCGCGCAGAACGACCTCAAAGCCTTTGAATATTTCCGCAGTATCGCCAACAGCCACGCCGAAGACAATCCCGATACGCCGCAGGCGCGCTTTGTCGCCAACGCGTTCGTTGCGCTCGGCCACTATTATCTCGAGGGAATTCCGAAAACGGACATCAAGCGCGACCCGCAGCGCGCGCGCGAGATGTTCGCCTATGCTGCCTCGTATTTCCGCGATCCCGACGCACAATATTATCTGGCGCGGCTTTATCTCAACGGCACCGGTGCGCCGCACGATCCGCGTACGGCCGCGCGCTGGTTCGGCCTTTCCGCGCAGAAAGGCCAATGCGAGGCGCAGGCCATGCTGGGCGCGATGCTGTTCGAAGGCGATCACGTGCCGCGACAGGCGGCGCGCGGCCTGATGTGGCTTGCGCTTGCGAAAGACAGCGCGCGCCCTGACCAGGCCTGGATCACGAAGCTCTATGACAGCGCCATGAAGCAGGCGAGCGAGGACGAGCGCGCGCTCGCTGCGAGCTATCTGCGGCGTTGGCTGGAGACGCGGCGCGAGTAGCACCCCGTCACTCCGACGGCGCGATAGCGGCGGACCCGGAAAGACGTTTCAGCGCCCCTCAATATCCAGATCGACATACACGGGCACGTGATCGGACGGCTTGTCCCAGCCGCGCACGTGACGGTCGACGCCCGCGTCGGCGAGCCTGTCTGCCGCCTGCGGTGACAGCAGGATGTGGTCGATGCGGATCCCGTCGTCTTTTGCCCAGGCGCCAGCCTGATAGTCCCAGAACGTGTAGAGGTCGGGCGCGTCACTGACCGCGCGCAACGCGTCGGTCAGACCGAGATTGATAAGCGCGCGGTAATTCTCGCGTGTCCGCGGCAGAAACAGCGCATCGTTCTTCCAGGCTTCCGGACGGCGCGCGTCGGTGGCGGCCGGAATCACGTTGTAATCGCCTGCGAGAAGCATCGGTTCTTCCAGTTTAAGTCGTTCACGCGAGAAGTTAATCAGCCGGCTCATCCAGCTGAGCTTGTAGGTGTATTTGTCGCTCGCCGGCGGATTACCGTTGGGCAGATAGAGGCTGATGACGCGCAAAACTCCGGCCTTGGTTGAGACAATCGCTTCCAGAAAACGAGCCTGCACATCGGCGTCATCACCGATCAATCCGGGCGCGACTTCGTCGAACGGCAGCTTCGATAGAAGCGCGACCCCATTGAATGTCTTCTGACCGTGCACGGCCACATTGTATCCGAGCGCTTCAAATGGCTCGCGCGGGAAGGCGTCGTCGGTGCATTTGATCTCCTGCAGGCAGACAATGTCGGGGACTCGCTCCTTGAGCCAGGCCTGCAGACTGTCCATGCGCTGGCGGATGGAATTGACGTTCCAGGTGGCGATTCGCATTGATTTTGAGCGTCGGGAGGGACGAATAATGCCGTATTTACTGTGTTTATCAGGCAGCGCAGGGATATGCACGAATTAACGTTTATATGGTAGGAAAGCCGCAACGCGGCCTCCTGAATTGGTAGAAAATCCGCGGAAAAGGGAGCGTCCGGGCGGGGCCCGATGAGTCCGGACCGAAATTGGATGTTTCAGCGAAAGTGGCTCATCGGAGGGGCAGCCCTGGCCCTGATCGGCATTGCCGTGCTCGTCCGCGGCTTCTGGACGACCGACGGCGTCGCGGCGCGCACGCAGGCGCAGGCCCGCCCGGTGCCGGTGGAAACCGCCATCGCTGAGCGCAAAACGATGCCGGTGCAGCTGCAGGCCCTCGGTACCGTCACCCCCATCGCTTCGGTTGCCATCAAGACCCAGGTCGACACCACGATCACCGGCGTTCGTTTCCGTGACGGCGCGCGCGTCGAAAAAGGCGATGAACTTTTCACGCTTGATTGCCGCCAGATCGAAGCCGACATGAAGCGCGTCGAAGCCGTGATCAACGGCGCACAGGCCACATTCGAGCAGGCGCAAAGGGATGTCGAGCGCTACACCGAGCTTGCCGCGCGAAACGCAACTCCGATCGTCACGCTCAACAATGCGCAGACGCAGGCAAACATCTCGAAAGCGACAGCGGAATCGAATCGCGCGCAGCTCGAGAATTTGAAAGTGCAGCTCGGCTTCTGCACCATCCGCGCTCCGATCTCCGGCCGCATCAGTATGGCGAACGTCAAGATCGGCAATTTTGTGCGCCAGGCCGATACCTCGCCGATGGCGACGATCGTGCAAACGGCGCCGGTCTATGTCAGCTTCACGGTGCCGCAGAAAAATCTTCCCGACATCCGAAAGGCAATTGCAGCGGAAACCGCGACCGTCGAAGCGGTCATTCCCGGCGAAGACAAGCGTGCCCACGGCCAAGTGACCATGATCGAGAATACAATCGATTCGGCGACCGGGATGGCCACGATCCGCGCGACGATGCCGAACAAGGATGAGTTGCTGTGGCCGGGTACCCTGATCACCGCGGAGATGACTATGCGTTCGGAGGAGGCTGTGGCGGTGCCTTCCACCGCGGTCCAGGCGAGCCAGACCGGAACGTTTGTTTTTGTGATCAAGGACAATGTCGCGAAGGTCCAGCACGTAACGGTGGAGCGTCAGGTCGGTGCGGAAAGCGTGATCACCTCGGGGCTTAACGGCGGCGAGACGGTGGTAACCGACGGGCAATTGCTGTTGTCGGACGGCGCGCGTGTCGAGGCGCGGCCGGCAAAGGTCGCCGGCAGCTGAATCCATGAATATCTCCGAAACCTGCATTCGCCGCCCGGTGCTGACGACGCTGATGACGGCGTCGTTGATTGTTTTTGGCGCCTTTGCCTACAGGCTGCTGCCGGTGGCGGCGCTTCCGGCAGTCGATTTTCCGACCATTCAGATCACAGCGACATTTCCGGGCGCGAGTCCCGAAACCATGGCCGCTTCGGTTGCATCTCCGATCGAGCGCCAGCTATCGACGATTTCCGGCATTTCGTCGATGACATCCTCGTCGTCGCTCGGATCGACGCAGATAACCGTTCAATTCGATCTCGGCCGCAACATCGACGGCGCTTCGCTCGACGTGCAGACCGCGCTCGCAGTCGCGCAGCGCCGCTTGCCAATTGAAATGACGACGCCGCCGTACTTCCGCAAGGTTAATCCGGGCGATTTCCCGGTGCTGTACGTCAGCATGCGTTCCGACACCATGCCGCTGTCGAAAATCGACGATTATGCGGAGACCGTACTGGCGCCGACGATTTCGCAGTTGCCTGGCATTGCCCAAGTGCTGGTCTATGGCGCTCAGAAATTTGCCGTGCGCGTCCAGGTCGATCCGGCGGCCGCAGCTGCGCGCAACATTTCGCTCGATGATATTCGCAGCGTGGTTGCCAAAGCTAACTCCAGTACACCCGTCGGCACGCTTCAGGACGATAAGCAGGCGGTGACGCTGGTCGCCACCGGTGCCATGGAAAAGGCCGCCGCCTACCGCGATGTGGTGGTGGCCTATCGCAATGGCGCACCGATCAAGCTCAACGAAGTGGCGCGCGTGATCGATAGTGTCGAGAACGACAAGGTCGCGAGCTGGTACAACGATTCACGCGCGATCGTACTCGCGATCCAACGGCAGCCGGATGCCAATACGGTCGAAGTCGTCGATATGGTGCGCGCGAAATTACCCCAACTGCGTGCACAGGTGCCGCCGGCGATCCAGATGACACCGCTGTTCGACCGTTCGCTTTCGATCCGCGCGGCGGTCTGGAACGTACAGGAAACCCTGGCGATCGCGATCTGCCTCGTAATCATGGTGATCTTCCTGTTCCTGCGGAAGATTTCAGCCACTATCATTCCGGCGCTTGCAGTGCCGGTGTCGCTGATCGGCACCTGCGCGGCGATGTACGCCTTCGGGTTTTCTATCAACAACATGACGCTGCTTGCGCTGACGCTGTCGGTAGGCTTCGTGGTCGACGACGCCATCGTGATGCTGGAAAACATCGTGCGCCACATCGAAGGCGGGATGCGGCCGTTCGAGGCGGCTTTGAAGGGCTCGCGTGAGATCGGCTTTACGATCATTTCGATCACGTTCTCGTTGATCGCGGTGTTCATCCCCGTCCTGCTGATGGGCGGCATGGTCGGTCGCGTTTTCCGCGAATTTGCGGTCTCGATCTCTGTCGCGATCATCGTGTCGGGCTTTGTGTCGCTGACTTTGACGCCGATGCTGTGCGCGCGCGTGCTCAAACATCACGATCCGAATGAAAAGCAGAATTTCGTGCTGCGCGGCTTTGAAAAGGCGTTCGACGCCTGGTTGCGGTTTTATGGCTGGTCGCTCGATCGCGTGCTTGCGCACAAATCGATTATGTTGGCAGTGACGCTGGCCACGATTGTTGGAACCTTCGTGCTCTACGTCGTGGTGCCGAAAGGCTTCTTCCCGACGGAGGATACCGGCTATGTGCTCGGCATCACCGAAGGGCGAACCGATATTGCTTTTGATTCAATGGCGGAGCACCAGCGCAAGATTGCCGATCTTGTGCGCGCGGATCCCGCAGTTGCTTATGTGAATTCCACGGTCGGCGGCGGCGGGCCCAATTCGGTCGGCAACAGCGGCCGCATGCTGGTGGCGCTCAAGCCGCGCGGGGAACGCGACAGCCTGCAGGAAATCACCACCCGGCTGCGCAAAAACGTCAATATCGTTCCCGGCATTCAGATTTTTTTCCAGCCGATCCAAAGCATCAATCTCGGCGGACGATTGAACAAGAGCCAGTATCAATACACTCTGCAGTCCAACGATACCGAAGCCCTGTACCGCGTCGCGCCCGAATTGCGTGACAAAATTGCAAAGATTCCCGGATTGCTTGACGTCACCACGGATCTCTACGTCAAAAATCCGCAGATTATGATCGACGTCGATCGTGAAAAGGCGGCGGTCTACGGCGTGAGCGTCGACCAGGTGCGCCAGGAGCTCTACAACGCGTTCGGCACTCGGCAGGTTGCGACGATTTACACTCCGGCGAATGACTACCAGGTCATTCTCGAGAGCATGCCAGAATATCGGGCGCGTCCGAGCGATCTCGGCCGCGTGCATTTGAAGACGACGAACGGAACGACGGTGCCGCTTTCGGCGGTCACGCATTTCGCGCCGTCGGTCGGTCCGTTGCAGATCAACCATCAGGGCCAACAGCCCGCCGTGACTATTTCGTTCAATCTCGCGCCCGGCTTTTCGCTCGGTCAGGCGGTCGATGCGATCCAACAGCTGGAGCGTGACGATCATCTGCCGGCCACGATCAGCACCGGGTTTCAGGGCACTGCGCAGGTATTTCAGGATTCACTGCGCGGGCAGGGAATCCTGATCCTCGCCGCAATTTTCGCGGCCTATGTGGTGCTTGGTATTCTGTACGAAAGCTTCATTCATCCGATCACGATCATTTCCGGCCTTCCCTCGGCGGGTATTGGCGCAATCCTGACGCTGATGCTGTTTCGCATGGATCTGTCGGTGATTGCGATGATCGGTATCGTGATGCTGGTGGGCATCGTTAAGAAGAACGCGATCATGATGATCGACTTTGCGATCGAACGGCGCCGCGTCGGATTGTCAGCCGAGGCCGCGATCCGCGAAGCCGCAGCGTTGCGTTTCCGTCCGATCATGATGACGACCTTTGCGGCGATCTTCGGCACGATCCCGATCGCGCTCGGTACCGGCGCGGGCGCCGAGCTGCGTCAGCCGCTTGGCGTAGCAGTCGTGGGCGGTCTGGTGTTGTCGCAGTTGCTCACGCTTTACATTACGCCGGTGATCTATCTCTATCTCGATCGCTTCGACCGGCTGCTGAAGCGCCGGCTCGAGCCGCAATTGACGGAAGTTGAGGAAGCTCCGCCAGCAGTTGCGGCGGAATAGGCGCTAGAGCGCGAAGCTGGTGCCGCAGCCGCAGGACGCCTTCGCCTGCGGGTTTTTTACTTTGAATGAGGCGCCGATCAGATCGTCGACGAAGTCGATCTCTGAGCCGGCCATGTAGTTCACTGAAACAGGATCAATGAGGATCACCGCATTGTCGCGGTTGATCACCAGGTCGTCGGCAGCTTTGGCCCGTTCCATGTCGAATTTATATTGGAAACCGGAGCAACCGCCGCCTTCGACGCTCACGCGCAGCATTGTGCCCGCCGGCTCACCTCGAAGGATTTCGCCGATCCTCTTGGCCGCCCGTTCGCTGACCGAAATACTCGCGCTCATCAGTAGCTAGTCCTATTGGCAGGTGACCCAACCGATAGTTAAGTGCGTCGGCCAGTGAGGTCAATCCGGCGCATCATCCCGAAAAGTGGGGTACCGGTTTTCGGATACGATCATGCACCAAAGATAAGAATTGCGATGGTGGTCGAAAGCGGGCGGGAAAGGGCGATTTATGCCGCTGATCCGGCGCGAAGCCGGGGCCGGCGGCACGCCGAGATTGCGAGCCCGACGCGCAACGCATTCCGGCGGGACTGCGACCGAATCATCCATTCTGCGGCCTTCAGACGTCTGGCGCACAAGACGCAGGTTTTCGTCTATCACGAGGGCGACCATTACAGAACGCGTCTCACGCACACTTTGGAAGTCGTCCAGATCGCGCGCTCACTCGCACGCGCGCTTGGCCTCGATGAAGACCTGGCGGAAGCTTTGGCGCTGGCGCACGATCTCGGTCATCCGCCTTTTGGCCATGCTGGCGAGCGCGCCTTAGACGAGTGCCTCGCGCTTTGGGGCGGCTTCGACCACAACGCGCAGGCTCTACGCATCGTTACCGATCTCGAGCGACGCTACGCGGCATTCGACGGCCTCAACCTGAGCTGGGAAACGCTTGAAGGACTGGTCAAGCACAATGGTCCGCTTCTCAATCGCGAGGGCGTTCCGGTCGGTCGCTATGCCAGACATGGCGTACCAGCGGCGATCCTTGCTTACTCCAAGATCCACGACCTCGAGCTATGGAGCTATCCTGGTCCGGAAGCTCAAGTAGCGGCGTTGTCCGATGACATTGCTTACGATGCACACGACATCGATGATGGGCTACGGGCGGAACTGTTCAAATTGGAAGATATAGCTGCCGTTCCGCTTGTTGGAGGCATTCTAGCGAACATCGACATGGAATATTCCGGCCTCGAAACCACGCGGCGTGTGCATGAGCTCGTCCGCCGCATCATCACAGTCATGATCGAAGACGTGATTGGCGAAAGCAGCCGGCGCGTTGCAATGCTCAAACCGCAATCCGCACGGGACGTGCGCGAAGCCCCCAGGCCGATTGTCGGCTTTTCACCCGCGATGGAAAAAGCCGACCGCGACATCAAGGGATTTCTCTATCCGCGAATGTATCGCCACGCGCGCGTGATGCGCGTGATGGACGATGCCGAAGCGGTCGTGCGCGATCTATTCGGCAACTACAAAGCAATGCCCGCGGATTTGCCGGAGGAATGGCGCGAGGGAATGGGGACAAATGAGTCCGACAATGCCCGCCGCATCGGGGATTATATTGCCGGAATGACCGACAGGTACGCACTAATCGAGCATGCGAGATATTTCAACGAAACGCCGGAGCTGCGGTGAGGCCGTGAACACATACATCGATACTCCTTGTGAGGTCGATCTGCTGATTGCGGGCGCGGGTCCGGCCGGGATGACGGCTGCATTGGTGGCGTCCCTCGAAGGGCTCGCCGTGCTTTTGTGCGAAAAATCCGATCAGGTCGGCGGCACAGGATCGACGTCAGCGGGCACCCTTTGGATACCCGGAAATAGCCAGAGCCGTGCCGCCGGATTCGACGATAGCGCCGAACAGGCGGACCGCTATCTGGATGCGCTGATCGGGGCGACCAACCGCGATCTCCGGAAAGCATTTCTTGAGAGCGGGCCGAAAGTGATCGATTATCTGAGCGCCCACACCGAGGTGCAGTTTCTCCCCTGCGGCAAGCATCCGGACTATCGTAGCAACATGCCCGGCGCCGCGATTGCAGGGCGGGCGATTGTGCCCGCACCATTTGACGGCCGACTGCTTGGCGCAGACTTCAACCTAGTTCGTGCGCCGATCAGGGAGTTTATGCTGTTCGGCGGCATGATGATCGGCAAGGCGGACATTCCAAGGTTGATCGGCCGTTTTCGTTCGATCGCGAACTTCATTTACTCAGCAAAATTATTTCTACGTTATGCTAGGGATAGCCTGAAGTATGGGCGCGGGACCCGCATCATGATGGGAAATGCGCTCATCGGCCGGCTGTTCTACAGTCTCCGCAAACGCAAGGTGCCGGTTCTTTTCGGCGCACGAATTGTCGATATTATCGGTGATGAACGCGGCATCAGGGGCGCCCGCGTGAACGTGAATGGAAAGGAAATCATCGTTCCAACCCGGAAAGGTGTGGTGCTTGCGACTGGAGGCTATGCTCACAACAAACGTTTGCGAGCGGCGTTCATGCCTCAGCCTGTGCCTGAACATTCAATGAGCGTTGAAGACAATCAGGGCGATGGCATCGAAATTGGTCAGCGTCTGGGAGCCAAGACTGCGCCGGGGCAAAGCACGAGCGGCCTTTGGAGTCCTGTCTCGATCGTTCCGCGGCCTGACGGCACCAAAGGTCTCTTTCCGCACCTCGTGCTTGACCGGGCGAAACCTGGCTTGATTGCCGCGAATTCGGCGGGGCGGCGGTTTGTTAACGAGGCAGCGTCGTATCACGACTTTGTGCTGGCGATGTTCGAAAGCCACAAGACGGTGCCGTCGATCCCGGCATGGCTGATTTGCGATGCAACTTGCTTGGGGAAATATGGCCTCGGCGCGATTTATCCCGGCCATCGGAATCCCGGAAAATTCGTCGATGCCGGCTATCTCTTCCGTGCGCACTCGATTCGTGAACTGGCGGAGAAAATCGACGTCGATGGCGCTCAATTGTCCGTTTCGGTCGAGCGCTACAATAAATTTGCCGAGACCGGCATCGATGTCGATTTTGGCAAGGGCGAAACGGAGCTCAACCGCTTCAACGGCGATCCAAGCCATACGCCTAATCCTTGCATCGGGCCGCTGTTAAAGCCGCCGTTCTATGCCCTTGCCGTCTGGCCAGCCGATATCGCCGTGAGCACTGGACTTGGAACCGATGCGGATGCCCGGGTGCTGGGAAGCGATGGAAAAGCCATTCCGGGCCTTTACGCCTGCGGTAACGACATGGCGTCGGTCATGGCCGGAAGCTATCCGGGCCCAGGCACGACGCTCGGTCCGGCAATCGTTTTTGCCTATCGCGCCGTGATGCATGCCAAAAGTGCAGAGACAATGCAGCAGCCGGTCGAGCCCCTTGATGAGAAAAGCCTCTACCAAGTGATGCGGGACTCACCGCTCTAAGCTTGCCTTGCGATGGAAGCCGCGCGCTCAATATCATCGTTCATTATCTGGAGGGCTTATGGCGCGACTGGCAGGAAAAGTTGCTTTCATCACGGGCGGCGGAGGAGGAATCGGCCGCGCGACCGCCGAACGCTTTGCCGAAGAGGGAGCAAAGGTTGTCATCGCCGAAATTGATGCACCGCGCGGTGAAGCGGCGGCTCAATCTGCCCGGCTGCGTGCTTCGAATTCGGGCGGGGACGCATATTTCATTCACTGTGATATCCGCGAGCGGACGAATGTGGAAAGTGCTTTTGCCGAGACCGTCAAACGCTTTGGCGGACTCCATATTCTTCACAACAATGCTGGCGGCTCGTCGCCGGACGATGGCCGCGTGACAGAGGTATCCGAAGATGAATTCTGGAGAGTGGTTAAGCTCGATCTCTATGGCACTTTCCTGTGCTCGAAACTTGGCATTCCGCATATGATCAAATCCGGCGGGGGATCGATCATCAACATGTCGTCGATCGTCGCCTTGCGCGCGCTGCCGGGGCGCGATTGCTATACTGCGGCGAAAGGCGCGGTTGCAGCGCTCACTCGTTCGATGGCCGTGGAGTATGCCGCCGACAAGATCAGGGTGAATGCGATTGCTCCCGGTGTCGTGTTGACCGAGCGCGTCAAAAAGTTGCTCGAAGGATCAAAAGACATCGAAAAACTGGCGGCGACACACCTGCATGGTTTGGGTATGCCGATCCACATGGCGGACATGGCCGTTTATCTCGCCTCCGATGAAGCGGCAATCACCACCGGTCAGATAATTTCGGTCGATAGTGGGGCGACGATCAGGTAAATCCCGACATCCGCATTGTTGATCTTTGACTTACTTTCAGAATTGCGTTAGCCGCAGCCCGATGCTGAGCGCCGCCAAGCCCCAACATTTGTTTGCCGAAACGCTCGCCTCCGTGCAAAAGGCGACAGTTGCCGTGCTCGGCTCGACTGCCGAAGTGTCCCGCATCGTTGTCGAACCTCCGCGTGATCCAAGCCATGGCGACATGGCGACTAACGCAGCGATGGTGCTGGCAAAGGACGCCGGGAAGAAGCCGCGCGAACTTGCCGAAAGTATCGCTGCCAAATTACGCAACGAGGCGAAGATAGCTTCGGTGGATGTTGCAGGACCGGGATTCATCAATCTTACGCTTAAGCCCGACGTCTGGGGTGAGGAGTTGCGGTTCGTCCTCAAAGCCGGCCGCAGCTACGGCCGTAGCGATATCGGCAAAGGTGAAAATGTAAATGTCGAATATGTCTCGGCCAACCCGACAGGACCGATGCATGTCGGCCATGGCCGGGGTGCGGTCTTCGGCGACGCACTTGCAAATTTGCTCGCCTTCACAGGCTATAAGGTTACGCGTGAGTACTATATCAATGACGCAGGCAAACAGGTTGATGTGCTCGCGCGCTCCGCGTTTCTCAGATATCGGGAGGCCCTCGGCGAGAGCATCACTATTCCTGAAGGCCTCTATCCAGGCGAATATCTCAAGTCGGTCGGAAAGGATCTTGCAAACGCGCACGGGTCCTTGCTGAAGGACAGGCCGGAATCCGAATGGTTGCCGATCGTGCGCAAGCGTGCGATCGATATGATGATGGCCGAAATTCGCAATGATTTGCAGGCCCTCGGCATAGTTCAGGATCAATTCTTCTCGGAACGTTCCCTAATAGAGCAAGGCCGCGATCGCGTTGCCGAAACTATCAATTGGTTGCAGAGGAAAGGCCACGTCTACGAAGGGCGGTTGCCGCCTCCGAAAAGTGGACCTGTTGAGGACTGGGAAGATCGTGAGCAAACTTTGTTCCGCTCGACAGCTTTTGGCGATGACGTCGATCGTCCGCTGAAGAAGTCGGATGGCAGCTATACATATTTCGCGACCGACATAGCCTATCACAAATCAAAACTTGATCGCGGCTTTCGTCACCTGATCGACGTGTGGGGTGCCGATCACGGCGGCTATGTCAAGCGTATGAAGGCAGCGGTGGAGGCGCTGAGCGAAACCAGGGCCGATCTCGACGTCAAACTTGTGCAGTTGGTCCGCCTATTGCGCGCGGGCGAACCGGTGAAGATGTCGAAACGTGCGGGCGAGTTCACCACGTTGCGCGAGGTCGTGAACGAAGTGGGGCCTGACGCCGTTCGCTTCGATATGCTTTACCGGAAAAATGATGCCGTGCTCGATTTTGATCTCGCAAAGGTCATTGAGCACTCGCGGGAGAACCCGGTCTTCTACGTGCAATATGGCCACGCGCGTGGACAATCTGTGTTTCGAAACGCGCGTGAGGAACTCCCCGATCTGCCACAGGCCGCAAACGAACGCGTGGCTGCTCTCGGGCAGGCGCCACTCGAGCGGCTGACCGATGCGGGCGAAATTTCGCTCCTACGGCGGATTGCTGTTTTCCCGCGTGTTGTCGAGGCCGCGGCGGTTGCTCACGAACCTCATCGGATAGCGTTCTATCTGTATGAATTAGCAAGCGAATTTCATGCACAGTGGACTAAAGGAAAAGACTTGCCTCATTTACGCTTCATTATCCAGAATGATCGAGAAACGACGATCGCCCGTCTTGCGCTGGTGGAGGGGATAGTCACCATTTTAGCCTCTGGGCTCGCGTTGCTCGGAGTCAGCGCGCCGGACGAGATGCGGTAAGCCTCGTCCATTGGTCTGCCCTTGCGTGGACCTAAGACCAATGCAAAGGACGAGTTGAGTAACTGGGGACAGAATGGCGGACGACCACAGTCAACGACCGTATCGTGCTAGCGAACCGCCGCCTGCGCGCGGTTCCGGCAAGTTATCAGGTAGCGACCCGCTTGCTGAGTTGGCACGGTTGATTGGACAGACTGATCCTTTCGGTGAATTTGCCCGCGAGACTGCGCGGCACGCGCCACCGTCTCAGTCGGCCGCACGCGTGGATTGGAATCAACCACTCGGACCTTCTTACACCGCACGGTATGGCGGGGATGCCAGGACTGCCGAACCTGGAGCTCGATATGCAGGCAACGGTTACTCTGCATCGTCGGCTACAGAATCTGACCCGCACGATCACATGGAGCAGAATTACGGGCGGCCGTCTTATCGGACTCCGCCGCCAGCAGGCGGTGATCAATACGAAGCTGATCAGGCGGCGCAGCGCTATCCGATCGCCGAGTCCGAGTACCAGTTCGATCAATACGAAGAAGTTCCGATCGACGAGGAATACTATGACGACGTCCGGCCTTCGCGGCGGCGGATGGCTGTCATGGTAGTCGCGGGGGTGGTGATATTGGCTGTGATCGGCACTGCAGGCGCATTCGGGTATCGCGCGTTGTTTGGTTCGTCGACATCCGGAAAGTCGCCACCGATCATCAAGGCCGATACGACACCGAGCAAGATCGTGCCTGCGACGCCCGGCAAGGATGCGCAATCAAACAAGCTGATCACTGATCGCGTGAATGAGCGCGGGCAGGGGGAAAAACTGGTGTCGCGCGAGGAACAGCCGATTGACCGGCCGACGGCCGTTGGATTGTCTCAATCCTCGCCACAATCAACGCTCGGCAGTGGTGTGGTTGCGAGCGAGCCCAAAAAGGTGCGGACAATCACAATTCATCCGGATCAGCCGGTCATGGCTGACGCTGCATCGTCGACGTCGCTTTCGGCTACGGCGGCGCCCGCTCGTCCTGCGGCAGCGCCCGCGCCACGAGTGGCAGTTGCCCCACCTCGCACTGTTCTGGAGACGGCGACTGTAGACGACAATGCATCGCAAGGTGCTTCGGCGGCGCGACCGGCGGTCAACACGCCGTTGTCACTCAATCCGAACGCCGCTCCTTCCCGCGCCCCGGCTCGGACGGCCTCGGCTCCGCCTCAGGCGCCAGCCGCGGCGTCGAGCGGTGGCCCAGGGAGTTATGTGCAGGTCTCTTCACAGCGAAGCGAGGCCGAGGCGCAGTCGGCCTTCCGCAGCCTGCAGGCGAAGTTCCCGGATCAGTTGGGGGGACGCGAGCCCTACATTCACAGGGTGGATCTAGGCGCCAAGGGAACTTATTACAGAGCCATGGTCGGTCCATTTGCGAATGCAAACGAGGCCAGTCAGCTTTGTTCGAGCCTGAAGGCCGCCGGCGGCCAGTGCCTCATTCAGAGGAATTAACAGACCAATCTTGACCGTTGCTCTGGCTGCGCGCTAATTCGCGTCAATGGCCGCACGGGCATTTATTACGGGATTGGAGGGACTTACAGTGTCCCCCAATGAACGGTCCTTTTTGCGCGATGCCCAGCCTTGGGGTCTGATCATCTTTAAGCGAAACGTGAGTACTCCCACCCAAGTCTCGGAGCTCGTTCGCTCATTTCGTGATATTGTTGGGAATGCAGCCCCCGTGCTCGTGGATCAGGAAGGTGGCCGCGTGCAGCGTTTGGGGCCGCCCCACTGGCCGGCTTATCCCGCGGGCGCGCGCTATGGGGAACTTTACGATAGGGAGCATGCGGCTGGCCTCGCGGCCGCGCGGCTAGCCGGCCACCTGATCGCCGCGGACTTGAAGCCTTTGGGAATAGACGTCGACTGCATTCCGATCGCTGATGTGCCGGTCGACGGCGCCGATACGGTGATCGGGGACCGCGCTTACGGCCACGAGCCCGGCAAGGTTGCCAGGATAGCCAAGGCGATTGCCGAGGGACTCGAAGCCGGCGGCGTCTTACCGGTGCTGAAACATCTGCCTGGACATGGCCGCGCCACCGCCGACAGCCACCACAGGCTCCCGGTGGTCGATGCCGACCGCACGACGCTCGAGGCCACGGATTTTTCCGCTTTTAAGCCGCTCGCAGGCCTCCCGCTTGGAATGACGGCACATGTTGTGTTTAGCGCAATCGACCCGGTCGCGCCGGCCACCACTTCGGTCACAATGGTCAGGCAAGTGATTCGCGGTTTTATCGGGTTCCAAGGATTGCTGATGAGTGACGACATCTCGATGAATGCCTTGTCCGGCACAATTGCCGAGCGCAGCCGCGCCGCGTTGGCAGCCGGGTGCGATGTCGTGCTTCACTGCAACGGCAACCTTGAAGAGATGATTGCAGTTGCCGGCGAAGCGCCCGTGCTTTCCGGTGAAAGCGCCAAGCGGGCTGAGGCCGCGCTTGCCGCACGCAAGGCCCCGGAAGAATTCGATACCGAGGCTGCGCGGTCGTTGTTCAGCCAAATGATCACGAAAGAACGAATGGCACGACGGATCGAATCATGAGCAGCGAGGAGTTCGACACAACCCTTGGTGCCGACCGTGGCACGACCGAGCCAGCGATGATTGTCGACGTGGAAGGCTTTGAGGGCCCGCTCGATCTGCTGCTCATGCTTGCCCGTCAGCAAAAGGTTGATCTCGCGAAAATTTCCATTCTGGCGCTTGCCGATCAATACCTGTCATTCATCGAGGCCGCCCGGCAGCTGCGTCTCGAACTGGCCGCCGACTATCTGGTGATGGCGGCTTGGCTCGCATACCTGAAGTCGCGCCTGCTGCTGCCGGACGTCGAACCGGGCGGCGGACCGAGCGCGGAAGAGATGGCCATGGCCTTGGCCAACCGGCTGCGCAGGCTGGAGGCGATCCGTGACGTCGCGACCCGCATGATGGAACGGCCTCAACTCAATCGCGATATTTTTGCGCGCGGCATGCCGGAGCCGATTGCAGAAATCAAGCAGCCGGAATGGTCGGCGACGCTTTACGACCTGCTTTCGGCATACGCCACCCAGCGCTCGCGCAATGCGCTTTCTCGCGTTCGCTTCAAACAGCGGACGGTCTGGTCGCTTGCGGAGGCCCGCACTGCACTCGAGCGTCTGATCGGCCAGTCCGGCGACTGGTCGCGCATCGATCAGTTCCTGATCAGCTATGTCGTCGAACCTGCGCTTGCTGCGACGGTGTTTGCCTCCTCATTTGCCTCGGCGCTCGAACTTGTACGCGAAGGACTTGCCGAAATTCACCAGAAGGAGTCATTCGCGCCGATCTATATGCGTAAGCGCGTCGGCGCGAATAGAATAGCTACGACGCATGACGCGCAAGAAAACTCATAAGGGGAAAGACTCCATGCCGAGCGTGGCCAAAAAGCTGGTCGTAGTGCCGAGCAGCGAACAGGCGCCGGAGCCTGCGCCAAGCGCGAGCGCGCGACCGGAAGAATTGCGGCTGCTCGAAGCGTTGCTGTTTGCCGCCGGTGATCCTCTTGACGAGGCTATGCTCGCGCGCAGGCTGCCAAACGGCGTGAATGTGAAGGC
The DNA here is from genome assembly GCA_036557605.1 of Pseudolabrys sp. Taxonomy (GTDB): domain Bacteria; phylum Pseudomonadota; class Alphaproteobacteria; order Rhizobiales; family Xanthobacteraceae; genus Pseudolabrys. Next base: position 30,947 of record DATBHE010000105.1, on the reverse strand, counting down.
GGCTCTCGCGCAACTCAAGGAGGAATACGCCGCTCGCGGCGTCAATCTGATACGAATCGGCAAAAAATGGACCTTCCGCACTGCGACCGACCTGTCGTGGTTGCTCACCAAACAAATCGTGGAGACGCGAAAGCTTTCACGTGCGGCGATCGAGACGCTTGCGATCGTGGCCTATCATCAACCTGTTACTCGCGCCGAGATTGAGGAAATTCGCGGCGTCGTAACCGCAGCCGGCACGCTCGACGTGCTTCTCAAGACCGGGTGGATCAGGCCGCGTGGGCGTCGCAAAGCGCCCGGACGTCCCATCACCTACGGGACGACCGAAGCATTCCTCTCGCACTTCGGCTTGGAAGAGGTTGGCGACCTTCCTGGGCTCGATGAGCTGAAGGGGGCGGGGCTTCTGGAGGGCAACTTGCCTCCCGGTTTTGCGGTTCCGCTGCCGTCCGGCGACTCGACTTTGCGTGACGACGAGGATCCTCTCGATCCCGGCGATCTTGATCTGGGTCTTGCACCGCCTGCGTCTCGTTCCGAAAAGTGACGCCGCGGCATTTAAGGTAAATTTCGCAATTTCAAGGGATTGCGCGGCGCTTTGGCGCCAGCGAGGTCCTTGTTTTTGCCGCGTGCGGGGCCTAGTTTCACACTGAAAACATGGCGGGACGAGCCGAGAAAAGCCCGTCGCTGCGGAGGATTTGCCGATGGGTTCCCTAAGCATATGGCACTGGATCATCGTCCTTGTGGTCGTGCTGGTTCTGTTTGGAGGCCGTGGAAAGATTTCGACTCTCATGGGCGATTTCGCTCAGGGAATTAAGGCCTTCAAGAAGGGCATGTCCGAGGACGAAAAAACCGCGGATGCCAAGAGCGAGCCGGTCAAGACGATAGAAGCCGGCAACGCAACAAAGACGGAAGCAGAGCGGCGCGCCGAGAGTGTGCGCTCCTGATCGCTGCGCCGGGCGGCCGGCTCGGTTGTCGCAGCGGCGCCGGCGTGTGCGCTTCGGAGTTGACTAATACATGTTCGACATTGGTTGGGGCGAGCTCGTCGTCATCGGCATCGTCGCGCTGATCGCGATTGGGCCAAAAGAGCTGCCGACCGTTCTGCGCACACTTGGCCAGTACATGGGCAAGGTCCGGCGCATGGCATCAGAATTCCAGGGCCAGTTCCAGGAAGCCATGCGCGAAGCCGAGCTGACCGAGTTGAAAAAGCAGGCGGAAGATTTAAAGAGCTCGGTGAGCGATCTTGGTAATTTCGATCCGCTCGCGGACACGCAGAAGCAGATCGAAAGTGCGTTCGACGAAGCGTCGAAGCCCGATCTGCCAAAGCCTGAGGTGCCGGACACCGCCAGCGCAGCGGAAGTGTCGCCGTCTCATGCCGTCGACGTGGCATTGCCACAGCCTGCAGAGCCTATCGGCGAAAAAGATTTTGAGACTTCCGAAGCACCGACGCCCCAGCAGGCCGGGGGCAAGGCATGACGCACGAAGATATCGAAGCCACCAAGGCGCCATTGATGGATCATTTGATCGAGCTGCGCTCGCGGCTGATCAAGGCCTTGCTCGCATTCGGCGTAATGTTCGGAATCTGTTTCGTCTTCGCCAAAGACATCTACAATGTCCTTGTTTGGCCGTTCGTGTGGGTGGCCGGTCCCGAGAATTCGAAATTCATCTACACGGCATTGCTCGAGTACTTCATCACGCAACTGAAGCTCGCGATGTTCGGCGCGGCGTTTCTGTCTTTTCCCGTGGTGGCTGCGCAGATCTATATGTTTGTCGCGCCCGGCCTCTATCGTAACGAACGCAGGGCATTTCTCCCCTATCTGATCGCAACACCAATTTTCTTCGCGCTCGGGGCGACGGTGGTCTATTTCCTTGTGCTGCCGATGCTGGTGCGATTCTCGCTGCACATGCAGCAGCCGGGGTCGGCGACCGATGCATCGATCGCGTTGATGCCGAAGGTCGGGGAATATCTGTCGCTGATGATGGCGCTGGTTCTTGCCTTCGGCGTCGCCTTCCAGCTACCCGTTGTTCTCACGTTGCTCGGGCGCATCGGATTGATCACGGCCGAGCAGCTCAAGGCCAAGCGGCGCTATTTTATCGTGGGGGCCTTTGTGCTCGCCGCTGTACTGACCCCGCCTGATGTTCTGAGCCAGATGTCGCTCGCAATTCCGCTCCTCATTCTATACGAGGGTTCAATCTGGTCGGTACGTATGGTCGAGAAGAAAGCACAGGCGGAAGCTGCGGCCAAAGCGGCATCCGAGGCGGCTTCCGCAAGCGCCAAGCCGGCAGAGTAGATCTTTTCGTCCTGTTGGGGGCGGCCCAGCGCTCTCCTTTAACATTGCACGGATTCCGACTAAGAAGCCCCGCCATGTACGACATCAAGTGGATTCGCGAGCATCCTGATGCCTTCGACCGCGGCCTGAAACGGCGCGGGCTCGAGCTGCTTTCGAAAAAGCTGGTGGCGCTCGACGAAAAACGCCGGTCAGCCATCACCAAATTTGAGCAGGCGCAGGCCCGCCGTAATGCGGCGTCGAAGGAAATCGGTGACGCGAAGAAGGCAAAGGACGAGGCCAAGGCGAGCAGGCTCATGGCCGAAGTTGCCGAGCTCAAGGCATCGTTGCCGGCGATGGAAGAAGAGCAGAGAGCCCTGGCCACCGCGCTCGACAAGGAGCTTGCACAAATCCCCAACGCGCCCTCCGACGACGTGCCGGACGGTACCGATGCGGGCGGCAACGTCGAGCATCATGTGTTCGGCAAAAAACGCGACTATGCATTTAAACCGAAGCAGCACTTCGACCTGGGCGAGGCGCTCGGCCAAATGGATTTCGAGCTCGCTGCGAAACTGTCGGGCGCGCGCTTCGTTGTATTGAAAAAGGGCTTGGCTCGGCTCGAGCGCGCGCTCGGCCAATTCATGCTCGATGTGCATATCAGCAAAGAGCACGGCTACATGGAGGTCAATCCGCCGATCCTGGTTCGTGACAATGTCATGTTTGGGACGGCACAGTTGCCGAAATTTGCTGATGACCAGTTTCGGACGACAAATGACTTCTGGCTTATCCCAACCGCCGAGGTTCCACTGACCAACCTTGTGCGGGACTCGATCGTTGATGAAGCTCAATTGCCGATGCGCCTCACGGCTTGCACGCCATGCTTTCGTGCGGAAGCGGGGGCAGCCGGCAAGGACACGCGCGGCATGATCCGCCAGCATCAATTTACGAAGGTCGAGCTCGTTTCCATAACAACCCCGGACAGATCGAAAGAAGAGCATGAGCGGATGCTGGCCTGCGCCGAGGAGGTGCTGAAGAAACTCGATCTACACTATCGGGTCGTCACACTCTGTACCGGCGACATGGGGTTCGCGGCACAGAAAACTTATGACATCGAGGTCTGGTTGCCGGGCCAGAATGCGTATCGCGAGATTTCGTCCTGCTCCAACTGCGGCGAGTTTCAGGCCCGACGTATGAATGCACGCTATCGCGGCAAAGACGGCGTAAAACATGTCCACACGCTCAACGGGTCGGGGGTTGCGGTCGGACGGGCGCTTATCGCTGTCATGGAAACGTATCAGCAGGCGAACGGCTCGATCGCGGTGCCGGAAGCGCTCAAGCCCTATCTGGGTGGCCACACAACAATTGAGCGGACCTGATGCGTATTCTGATCACCAACGACGACGGCATCCACTCGCCGGGACTCGCGGCCTGCCTGGAAATTGCACGTGCTCTTTCCGACGAAGTGTGGATCGTTGCGCCGGAAATCGATCAGTCGGGCGTGTCGCATTCGCTTTCGCTGAACGATCCATTGCGCATGCGGGACGTGGGCGAGCGCCACTTTGCCGTCAAAGGCACGCCAACCGATTGCGTTATCATGGGCGTGCGACACATCATGAAAAAGAAGCCCGACCTCGTGCTGTCCGGCGTCAATCGCGGCCGCAATTGCGCTGAGGACGTCACTTATTCGGGCACGGTCGCAGGCGCGATGGAAGGCACCGTGCTTGGGATTCCCTCTTTTGCGCTCTCGCAGGCCTACGCGTTCACCACCAAGCACCACCCATATTGGGACACTGCGATCAAGCATGCGCCCGGTCTGATCAGGCGGGTGCTGAAAGCCGGAATGCCGAAAGATGTCCTCGTCAATGTCAATTTCCCGGACTGCCCACCCGATCAAGTTGCGGGCGTGGCTATAACGATGCAGGGCAAGCGAGACCAGGAGCTGTTGCGCATCGATCCGCGTCACGACGGGCGCGGCAATCCTTATTACTGGATTGCCTTTGCGCGCGGCGGCGTTCCTGGCGCGTCGCCGGGCAGCGATCTCGCCGCACTTGATGAAAACAGGATCGCCCTAACACCTTTACGGCTCGATCTCACTGACGAGCCCTTCATGACGAAGCTCGCGGAGATCTTCGACTAGCTCAGCAGTCCCGCGAGTGTCGTTTTCAGTTGCTCGGCCTGAAATGGTTTTTGCAGGGCCGGGCGACCTCGATACGGTTCGGGCAGGCTGCGCTCGCCGTAGCCGGTGACAAAAACAAACGGCACGCCGCGCTCGGTCAAAATGTCGGCGACCGGATAGATTTCCTGACCCTCGAGGTTGACATCGAGGATAGCCGCATTGAAGTCACCGTTGGCCGCAATCTGCCGTGCTTCGGACAGCGTGCCGACGGCTGCGGCGATTCGGTAGCCGAGATCGTCCAGCATATCTTCGAGAAGCATGCGGATCAGATATTCGTCCTCGACCACGAGAAGACGTGGCGGCGTCGAGAAACTTGTCATGGCTGATCTCCCGCCCTGCAACTCGATTGTGGGGCACCGGGTTCCCTCGCGGCACCTGCAATGAGAGTTGCGAGCTTAGCTCAGATTTCGGCAAACATGCTAATAGTGCTGTAAAGGGGCTCTAACGTGTCAAAAAAACCGCACAGTCAGCACGATGTCGATCATATGGAGTTTCTGCTGACCCTGCGCCGTCGGGGTATCAGTAATCAGGCTGTCCTACGGGCGATGGACGAGGTGCCGCGCGAATATTTTGTCGAGACTACATTTGTGGGGAGCGCTTATGCCGACCAGGCTTTGCCGATCGCCTGCGGTCAAACGATCAGTCAGCCTTACGTCGTGGCGTATATGACCGAACAACTCGAGGTCGACGCAAGCCACCGCGTCCTGGAGATCGGCACGGGCTCGGGCTATCAGGCAGCGATCCTGTCACGCCTGGCTCGCGAAGTGGTGACGGTCGAGCGCTATCGCACGCTTGCGGACCAGGCGCGCGAACGGCTGAAGGCACTCGGCTACGATAATGTCGAAGTGGTCGTCGGCGACGGGTTTAGCGGTTGGCCGGAGCGGGCACCCTACGATCGCATCGTCGTCACCGCAGCTGCCGAGACGATACCCCAGGCACTGCTGGACCAGCTGGCGGACGACGGCATCATGGTGCTCCCGCTCGGTTCGCACGAGGGATCGCAACACATTATCAAGCTTACCAAGTCGCAAACGGGAACTCAGCGCGAGAACCTCATTCCGGTGCGGTTCGTGCCGATGTTGCCGGGTCAGGCGCAGGAATTGTAATCCGAGGACGCCAGGCCGGTCGTGGGACTGTGGCATTTTTATCCTGTCAAATTCATTCGGTAGCGGCTCGTTAATTCTTAAACGCTTGTTTACTCGCGGCGGGTTATTTCGAATTCGACGTTTCCTGCGTACGAGTGAGTAACCACATGCCGCGCCCAAAGGTGGAGTCTCGCCCGCTTGCTTGGCCGCACGTTGCAGTTCTCGCGCTGGTAGGTATCGCCACCGCCGGCTGTGCAGACTCCGCGCGTTTTGACTCCAGTTCGTATACGACTGATCGTCCACCACAGAACGTGGCTTCTGCCGCTCCAACATATTCAGGGGCAAGCCGCGTTGAGGCCCGGCCTCTGCCGGCGCCAAGCCAGCCAGCAACCGTCGCTGCTGCGACCGCCCCCTCATATTACGCACCCGCTTCGGGTGGCTACCAGTCGAACAACCAATATACCGACGTCACCGGATCGTCTGGTCATTGGACCTGGAACGGTGGCTCGCCGGTGACCGTAGCCTACGGCGAGACGGTTGAGAGTATCGCGCGCAAACATGGTGTGCCGGCCTCCGCGCTTATGCAGACCAATGGAATTCGCGAGCCCGGACAGGTCAGGCCGGGCCAGCGCTTGGTAATCCCGCGTTACGTTTCGACATCACCAAAGAGCGCACCGTCATATGCCGTCAGCCATCCCAAGGCCGGCGGAAGCGTCCATGTGGTAAAATCCGGCGAAACGCTGATGAGCATTTCGCGCCATAGCGGTGTGACGCTGGCGTCGCTGGCAAAAGCTAATCACATCGATCCTTCGAAAAAGCTCAGCGTCGGTGAACGGCTGACCATTCCGTCGGGCGGTACGCAGGTGGCAGCGGCAAGTCCGCCAGCGGCTCCGAAAGTGGCGCAACCTCGAACCGCTTCGCCTAACAAGATCAAGGTCGCCAGCGCGGCACCTATGCAGACCGTGAATGTCGCCAAGGAAGAGCCGCGCACGACCGAGAGCGTGGTCAAGTCCACGGAGCCGGTCGGAGCGATGCCGTCATTCCGTTGGCCGGTTCGCGGTCGGGTTATTGCCGGCTTTGGCACCAAGTCAAACGGAACGCAGAATGACGGGATCAACCTCGCTGTTCCGGAAGGCGCGCCCATCAAGGCGGCTGATGATGGCGTCGTCGCTTATGCCGGTAACGAACTCAAGGGATACGGCAACCTTGTCTTGATCCGTCACTCGAATGGATATGTGTCGGCCTATGCGCACGCGAGCGAATTGCTCGTCAAGCGCGGTGACACCATCAAGCGCGGGCAAGTGATCGCGCATGCCGGGCAGACCGGCAACGTGACGTCACCGCAGCTTCATTTCGAGATCCGGAAAGGCTCGACTCCGGTCGATCCAACGCAATTCCTCGGCGGCGCCTAATTTTTCAGCGCGACGCCGAGGCGCCCGGCGAGATCCTGCACGAATTGCCACGCCACGCGACCTGAGCGCGAGCCGCGCGTCGTCGCCCATTCCAACGCCTCACGGTGCATGGCTTCGCCGCGAGCGGGGATTTTGTAGTGCGTGACATAGCCATCGACCATCGCGAGATATTCATCCTGGCTGCAACGGTGGAAGCCGAGCCATAGGCCAAACCGGTCCGACAGTGAGACCTTTTCTTCCACGGTTTCGCCGGGATTGATCGCTGTCGAACGCTCATTCTCCATCATGTCGCGGGACATAAGGTGTCGGCGGTTCGACGTGGCGTAAAAAATCACATTGTCCGGACGGCCTTCGATGCCGCCTTCAAGTACTGCTTTAAGAGACTTGTAGGTCGTGTCCTCCGCATCGAAGGAAAGATCGTCGCAAAACACGATGAAACGGTGTGGGGAGCCTCGGGTAAGCGCCATGAGGGCCGGAAGACTGTCGATGTCTTCGCGGTGGATTTCGATAAGCTTGAGCGGCCGCGCGCTTTTTCCGTTGCCCAAGGCGACGTTGACGCCGGCGTGGGTGGCTTTGACGAGTGACGATTTCCCCATGCCACGGGCACCCCACAACAGGGCATTATTGGCCGGAAGGCCCTTGGCAAACCGCTCGGTATTTTCGACGAGCACGTCGCGAACGCGGTCGATACCTTTGAGAAGCGACATCTCGACGCGATTCACGCGGGCCACCGGGGCGAGGCGCCCATCGGGATGCCAGATGAAGGCATCCGCAGCATCGAAATCGGCGACAACCGCGCGCCGCGGCGCCAGGCGCTCAAGCGCGGTCGCGATGCGCTCGAGGACATCGTCCGGGTCTTTGTTGGCGGCGCGTTTCGATTTCGGCGTTGATCTGCGCGGCGGTTTTGACTTCGATTTGGCCATCAGGTTGCTTCCGGAAATTCGGGCTGCTCTTAGCGGGGAGGCGCAAGCCAAGCAAGCGGGCCTGGGACAAAATGGCCGCAAATGGCCGATTTTTGCGGACTAAGCATCGTTGCAATTGGGCGTGCGGCCGCTATAGTCCGCGCGAAAATCAAGCGCCATCGGGCGCCGGAAAATCACGCAAGGAACACGCCTCAATGTTCATATCGCCTGCGTTTGCGCAAGGGTCGCTGTTCGGCGGGGCCGGGGGTGACGGCGGCATGCTGGTATCGCTGCTGCCTTTCGCTCTGATTTTCGTCATCATGTATTTTCTGATTCTCCGCCCGCAGCAGAAGCGAGTGAAGCAGCATCAGGAAATGGTCAAGAATGTGCGGCGCGGTGATACGGTCATCACCAACGGCGGCCTGATCGGCAAGGTCACCAAGGTCATCGACGACGATCAGATCGAAATCGAAATCGCCAACGATGTGCGCATCCGCCAGATGCGGCAGATGGTCAGCGATGTCCGCGCCAAGGGTGAACCTGTAAAAGAAGAGGTTGCCGCCAGTTGAGGCGGTGGCTTCGAAGTTGAGCCGCAAGTCGGGACCTTATGCTTTATTTTACGCGGTGGAAGGCGACGGCGATTGTCCTGACGGCGCTGATCGTCTGTTTGTTTGCCGTTCCCAATTTTCTCCCCGAGAAGATGGTGCAAAGCTGGCCCAAGTGGGCGCAGCGCCATGTGGTCCTTGGCCTGGATCTCCAGGGTGGTTCGCATATTTTGCTTGAAGTCGACAGCGCCGCGGTACGCAAGGAAAAGCTTGAGTCCCTGCGCGATGATGTCCGCCGCGTACTACGCGATGCGCGCGTTGGCTATACGGGGCTTGTCGTCCGCGGCAATAGCGTCGAGGTTCGTGTTCGCGAAGGCAGCAATTTCAACCAGGCCGTCGACAAGCTTCGCGAACTCTCTCAACCCCTCGGGGGAATACTCAGTACGACGGGTCAGCGGAGCCTCGATATAACAACCGAGCCGGGTAACCTGGTTCGGCTGACCGTGACCGAGCCCGCTCTGGTCGAGCGGATCAGGCAGTCGGTTGAACAATCGATTCAAATCATCGAACGGCGCGTAAACGAGCTCGGAACCGTCGAGCCGCTCATTCAGCGGCAGGGAACCGACCGAATTCTCGTGCAGGTGCCGGGTCTGCAGGACCCGACAAGGCTGAAGGAATTGCTGGGCAAGACGGCCAAGCTCGATTTTCGTATGGTGGATGTATCGATTCCGGCCGAACAGGCGCTGCAAGGGCGGGTGCCGCCGGATTCCGAAATTCTCTATAGCTCTACACAGCCACGGACACCCTATTTGGTCGAAAAGCGAGTTCTTGTGTCGGGTGGCGATCTCACCGATGCGCAACCTGGCTTCGATCAACGTACGAGCGAGCCGGTCGTCAATTTCCGCTTCAACACGGCCGGCGCGCGCAAGTTCGCGCAAGTGACACAGGAAAATGTCGGCAAGCCGTTCGCGATTGTTCTGGACAATCAGGTGATCTCGGCGCCCGTCATTCGTGAGCCCATTCTCGGCGGTTCTGGCCAGATTTCCGGCAGCTTCACCGTCGAGAGCGCCAATGACCTGGCCATTCTGCTGCGTGCAGGCGCGTTGCCGGCACCGCTCACAATCATCGAGGAACGCACGGTCGGTCCGGGACTCGGCCAGGATTCGATCGCCAAGGGCAAGCTCTCATCTTATGTCGGCGCCGCTATGGTGATCATCTTCATGCTTGTCACCTACGGGTTGTTTGGCCTGTTTGCGAATATCGCAGTGGCAATCAACGTCGCCATGATCTTCGGTATCCTGTCGCTGCTCAATGCGACGTTGACGCTTCCCGGTATTGCAGGAATTGTGCTCACGGTCGGAATCGCCGTTGATTCCAACGTTCTGATCTACGAGCGCATCCGCGAGGAAGTGCGCGGCGGGCGCACGCCGATCAACGCGATCGATGCCGGATTCACTCGCGCCCTCGCAACCATTCTCGACTCGAACATCACCACTTTCATCGCCGCCGCGGTGTTGTTCTATATCGGCACGGGTCCGGTGCGCGGTTTCGCGGTGACGCTCGGTATCGGAATCATCACAACGGTCTTCACGGCTTTTACCCTGACACGGCTGATCGTTGCCTATTGGGTGCGCTGGCGGCGCCCGCAACGCGTACCCATCTGAGGACCCGCGCCGTGCGCCTGCTTCGCATCGTTCCCGACGATACAAAATTTGACTTCATGCGCTTCCGGCGCATCAGCTTCCCCTTGTCTGCACTGCTGTCGATCATTGCGATTTCACTTTATTTCTTCCACGGTCTGAATTTCGGCATCGACTTCAAAGGCGGCACGTTGATGGAAGTACAGACAAAGGCCGGCGCCGCCGATCTTGCAAAGATGCGCGCCAGTCTTGGAGCGTTGGGCTTGGGTGAGATCCAGCTCCAACAGTTCGGCGCTCCCAACGACGTGCTGATCAGGATTGCCGAGCAGCCGGGAGGAGAGACCGCGCAGCAGGAGGCCGTTCGCAAAGTGCGCGGTGCCCTCGGAGACGAAGTCGAATATCGGCGTGTCGAGGTTGTCGGTCCGCGCGTGTCCGGCGAGTTGCTGTCCTACGGCGTTGTGGGACTGATGCTCGCGATTGTAGGGATCCTGATCTATCTGTGGTTTCGCTTTGAGTGGCAATTTGCGCTCGGCGCGATGATCGCGAACGTACACGACATCGTGCTCACGATTGGCTTTATGTCCGTGACGCAAATCGACTTCGATCTTACCAGTATCGCTGCGTTGCTTACGATTCTGGGTTATTCGTTGAACGACACGGTCGTCATTTATGACCGGATCCGGGAGATGTTGCGCCGCTATCGCAAGATGCCAATGCCCGATCTGCTGAATGCCTCGGTCAACCAGACTCTTTCGCGATCAGTCATTACGCACGTCACGGTGTCGCTTGCCCTGCTTGCGCTCTTGCTGTTCGGAGGCCAGGCGATCCACAGCTTTACCGCCACGATGATGTTCGGTGTAGTGCTGGTAGGCACCTACACCTCGGTTTTCATCGCTTCGCCAATCCTTATCTACCTTGGCGTAGGTGTTGGACGGGACTCACTCAGCGCAGCCGATCGGGATAAATAAATGCCCGCCAAGGGCAGTGCCAGTGCGCCGCACTTGCCTCAGCCTGCCGCTATTGATGCCTATGGCGACGGTGGATTTCGTTTTGCGGGCATGTCGCATCGCGGCTCCCTGTTATGTTTTCCCGATGGGATCTGGGCGTGGCCGGTCAGCGAGCCAAGCCAAATCAACGACGATGCGCTCATTGCGGTATTTGATCGGGCGCAAAACCTCGATTTCTTCCTGATCGGAGCTGGCACCATCCCGTGGGTGCTGCCGGAAAGCCTGCGGACCCGCTTCCGTGAATTGTCATTATCGGTTGATGCCATGCCGACCGGAGCGGCTGTTCGAACCTACAACATTCTTCTGGCCGAAAATCGCCGGGTAGGCGCCGGATTGATCGCCGTCGTGTAGCTGCGGCGCTAGGCTTGTCAAATGGTCGGGCAATATTGCATGGCGCTGGTGCATGACAGTGACCATGACCGCTATCTTGCGACGTTGTTTGCGCCAGCCGACCGGCGCGAGGCTCTGTTTGCTCTCTATGCTTTTGACATTGAAATTTCCCGCATTCGCGATCTTGCCCGTGAACCGATGCCTGGCGAGATTCGGTTGCAGTGGTGGCGGGAGGTGTTGCAGGGAGAGCGGGCAGGCGAAGCCGCCGCAAATCCGGTGGCGGCGGCTCTGGTGACGGCGATCGCGGAGCATGGTTTGGCGAGCGAAAAGCTTGTCGGGCTGGCCGAGGCACATCGCTTCGATGTCTACAACGAGGCGATGTCGACGGTGAGCGCGCTGCAGTCGTACGCGTCGAGCACCGCCGGAACGATATTCGAATGCGCCACGCGCATCCTCGGTGCTACAGGGCAGGTCGCAATCGCACAAGAGGCCGGTCAAGCACAGACCTTCTGTGACACACTCATTTTCCTGCCTCGCCACGCCTCGCGCGGACAGCTCTTCCTGCCGCTGGATTTGCTTCAGCAATATGCGGCCGCGCCGGAAGACATCTTTGCCATGCGTGCGACCCCTGAACTGCAGATGGCTCTCGCTGAATTGCGACTGCGCACGCGCCATCACCTCATCCAGGTCGCAAAACTAAGCGCCGATATTCCCGAGACAATAAGGCCGGCGTTTCTCCATCTCGCGGCGTTGGGACCTTTTTTGGCAGCGATGGAGCGCGCCTCCTACCAACCGTTTCGGCCGCCCGAAATTCCAAGATGGCGCCGACAATGGTGTATCTGGCGCGCAGCAAAATCGCCCGAACGGATCGGACGCTAGTTATTCGGCTGCAATCGTCGCAATGCCACCTGCGATCCAGCGCTCGAGATCGGACAGCGCACGGTAGGTCAGGGCACGCTTGCGCGCCAAAGCTTTTGCCGTCGAGCGGCCGAGCCCGCTCTTGCGGTCGAAGTCGGGGGTCTCGGCCAACGGAGGAAACAAGCCGAAGTTGATGTTCATTGGTTGGAACGAGGATGGCCCCGCGTCAATCGTTTCAACATGGCCGCCCGTGATATGCGCTAGCAGCGCACCGTGCGCGGTGGTCGGAGGCGGAAATGCAAGCGTTTCAGCGCGCCGCTCGGCGGCGGCGAAGCGGCCCGCGAGCAATCCGATTGCCGCCGATTCAACATATCCCTCGCAGCCCGTGATCTGCCCGGCGAAACGCCAGCATCTGTTGGCTTTTAACCTCAAAGTCTCATCAAGCAGTTTCGGTGAATTGAGGAACGTGTTCCGGTGGAGTCCGCCAAGCCGCGCGAATTCCGCATTCTGCAAACCCGGGATTGTACGGAAGACGCGAATCTGCTCGCCGTGTTTGAGCTTGGTCTGGAAACCGACCATGTTGAACAGCGTGCCGAGCTTGTTGTCTTGTCGGAGTTGGAGAACTGCATAAGGCTTTTCACTCGGCCGACGCGGATTGGTGAGGCCAAATGGTTTCATCGGTCCGTGCCGCAATGTCTCAAGACCGCGCTCTGCCATTGTCTCGATCGGCAGACAGCCGTCGAAATAAGGAGTCGACGTTTCCCACTCGTGGAAGCGGACCTTTTCGGCCGTAAGCAGGGCCGCAACAAATGTCTCATATTGTTCACGCGACAGAGGACAATTGATGTAGTCGGCTCCCGAGCCGCCCGGTCCGGTTTTGTCATATCGGGACTGGAACCAGGCCTGTCCCATGTCGATGCTATCGCGATGAACGATAGGGGCGATCGCGTCAAAAAAAGCGAGTTGCCTTTCGCCGGTCAACTCTCCGATCGCCGACGCCAGGCCGGGCGACGTCAGTGGTCCGGTGGCAATGATAACACTGTCCCACTCGGAAGAAGGTAACGTGATTTCTCCACGGTGGAATTCAATCAATGGATGAGCGTTAAGCGCGGTTGACACATCGGCCGAAAAACCGTCGCGGTCCACCGCCAGTGCACCGCCCGCCGGAACCTGATTTGAGTCAGCGGTCCGCATGATAAGAGAGCCGAGCCGCCGCATCTCCTCATGCAGAAGCCCGACTGCGTTGTGTTCTCGATCATCGGATCGAAATGAATTCGAGCAGACAAGCTCGGCGCAATTGTCGGTCTTATGAACCGGCGTCATCCGCTCGGGCCGCATTTCGTGAAGAACAACCGGTACGCCGCTCTGTGCAAGCTGCCATGCCGCCTCGGAACCGGCGAGCCCGGCGCCAATGACATGAACGGCTTTTATTTGACGTGCTGTCATTTGATGATGCATAGGCTCATGGCGAGTAAGCTGCAATGACGGTAAGGGGTTCCGGATGGGCGCGAACGTAAAGGTTTATGTCCTTTCCATCTTTTTTGCGATTGCCGGTTGCTATGCGGCGATTGGCGCAACAAGGTCCGGCGTGCTGGCTGCGGCGTTTGCGGAATTTTCGGTTTCGCCTCCGACGCCAAGCACAGTTTTCGTTTGTCACGGATTTGGTTGCAAATTTCGCGCTGAAATTGATCTCACCACGGCCGATCGCGCGAAGCTTGCGCAATTTCTTGCCGCCGGCCGAGCATCGGCGGAGGCCGAGCGCAAAGCAGTGGCAGCGGCAGGCGCATGGTTCGACAAGCGGGTAGGTCCCATTGCCGGAACGGCCAACCACGTGGCGCGAGCTGGCGCCAAATACATGTTCGATGCGCGTCAGTTCGATTGCATCGATAGTAGCCGCAACACCACAAGTCTCCTGATCGTGCTCGATCAGCTCAACCTGTTGCGCTATCACGATGTCGATCAGCCCGAAGCACGCGGTTACATGATCGATGGCCGGCCGCCGCACGCCACCGCAGTCCTCGTTGAGCGGGCAAGCGGAAAGAAATGGTCAGTTGATTCCTGGACGGTAGGCTACGGCCAGGCCCTCGAGGTCATGCCCCTTGATCGATGGAAATCGCTCGATTGACGTCTGGCGGTCCTTGAAAACGAAACGCCCGCGGGAAACCGCGGGCGTTTTCCGGTAAGAACAGCGTATTGCGCTTTAGCTGCGCTGTGCAGCGTTCCAGGCAACGCGCGGAATGTCGGAGCGGCTGATGCCAATGTCGGCAAGTTCGCGGTCGCCCAGGCGCGACAGCTCGTTCAGGCTCCGGTTATAGCGCTTCCACTCCTGGATGAAGCGGACAAGTGCGGCAAGCATGGTAGTCCTTCTTTCCTTGGTTCGGCTTGCGCCGAGCGATTGTTTGAGAGGAACATAGATATGTTTGGACGCATGAAAAGCGGTTTTGTTGCGGTGCAGCTAAGCGCTGGGCGCATATCTCAGTAGCAGTAAATTGAAGGAAAAATTTACTTTTATGACTGCGGTCGCGATTTTGAATTTTTCTCTATATCGAAGGCCTATAAAATAACGGTTTTGCTATGCGGATTCGCACTACATTAAGGCGGATGCCTCAACTTTGCATATCTTGGCCTCGGGCCGTCGTCTCAATCTGCTTCCAGCTCACCGGCGCATCTTGGCTTCCGTAACGCCATCGCCGCCGGCAGACCGGCGCCTGGTCATCACGGCACTCGGGGTCGGCCAGATTTTGGCTTGGGGAACGTCGTTCTATTTTCCCGCCGTGTTTGCCGGACCGATCGTTGCCGACACCGGATGGTCGCTACGCTACGTCGTTGCCGGCACTTCGGTTGGACTGCTTGTTGCGGGGCTGATCTCTCCGCGGGTTGGCCGAATTATCGATGGCCGGGGCGGTCGGCCGGTTCTGCTGGCGAGCTCACTGTTTTATGCGGCGGGGCTCGCCGCCATAGGGGCCTCGCATGCATTGCCCATGTATTTATTCGCCTGGCTGCTCGTCGGCCTTGGCATGGGGACCGGACTCTATGACGCGGTCTTTGCAGCGCTCGGCCGTATGTATGGCAGTGATGCCCGGGCGCCGATCACGAATCTCACATTGTTCGGCGGCTTCGCCAGCACCGTCTGCTGGCCGCTGAGCGCTTTCATGATCGACCATATTGGTTGGCGGGCAGCGTGCTTCGTATACGCGGCGTTGCACCTTCTGTTGGTGCTGCCTTTACAGATGGCAGTGGTCAGGCCTGTTGCGGCCGTCACCAAGCCGAACCCTGGCAATGGCAAACACGAACCCGGCTTGCCCGCGCCGATCCACAACGAGACTTTGCTTTTCGCAATCCTTGCAACCGTGCTGTCGATTGCGGCAGGCATAGGATCGATCGTCGTCGTTCACCTGCTGATTTTCCTGCAGGCGAGGGGGCTCGATTTTGCGCTCGCCGTCAGCCTCGGTGCGCTGTTCGGGCCGGCGCAGGTTGGAGCCCGCGTCGTCGAGCGCCTGTTTGGCAACCATTATCATCCGGTCTGGACCATGATCGCGTCATGCACGCTGATGGCCGTCGGATTGCTGCTCCTCTACGGAGCGGTGCCGGCATTGTTGATCGTGATCCTGCTTTATGGCGCGGGCTACGGGATCTCATGGATCGGGCGCGGCACGCTACCCCTTGCCTTGTTCGGCCCAGTGCGATTTCCGCGCCTGATGGGCAAGCTTGCGTTTCCGAGTCTGATCATTCAGGCGCTGGCGCCGTCGCTCGGCGCCTTGCTGATAGATGCACGCGGCGTCGATACGACGATCGGCGTTCTGACGGTATTTGCTCTGATCAATGTCGCGCTGATCGCAATCGTGTGGCGGCTCGGGTGCAGCCCATCTACCGCACAATGAACATTGCCGCCTTTGCGGCATTGCTGTTTTGCTCACTTTGCGCGCCGCTCAGCGAAACGGCGAGACCGAGCAGCGTCAGGGCGAAGACACCGATGGCGAGGCGAATGAGCATCATGAGGGGTATTGCGTCCGAAACAAAGACTGTGAGAAGCAAGAAGGCAATGCATGCGTGGGCAGAAACTGGGTGAACGCTGCCCAAGGCCAATCATCCAAGCCCAACCACCGGTACAATAACTCGCCGAGGCGTAAAATGTTGCCGCTGCGAATGCTTTATTTCGAGGACCTCTCGGTCGGCATGATCGAGACACTCAGAAAGACCATCGACTCCTCGGATGTGGTCGGCTTTGCTGAAGTGACCGGCGATCGAAACCCTATTCATTTATCGGAGCACTTTGCGGCCAAGACACCGTTTGGCACGCGCATCGCTCACGGTCTGTATACGGCAAGCCTGATCTCGGCCGTGCTCGGCACGCGTTTACCCGGACCGGGAGCGGTCTATATCTCACAGACGCTGAATTTCCGCGCTCCCGTAAAGATCGGCGACACGGTCGATGTCAGTGTCGAGGTCGCGCAGCTCATTCCGGAAAAATCGCGCGCACGGCTCACCTGCAAATGTCTGGTGGACAACGAAATTGTTCTTGATGGCGAAGCCTGGGTGAAGGTTCCCTCGAAGCAGACGGGCGGACGGCCACTGCCCCGTATCTAGAGCTGCGCGCATTCCCGCGAACGCGGGAATCAGGAATCAGGAATGGCCCGTCATCACGGACTCTCATCCGCTCATTCCCGCGAGCGCGGGAATCCAGCGTAAAAAAATGCCGTGCAATTTCGCCCTGGGTCCCCGCTTCCGCGGGGACGAGCGCAAGAATGTGGCGCTGCGCCAGCAACAATCTCCGCTCAGTCAACAGTCCGAGACCCGCGCATCGAAAGGAACTCGAAAAGAAATGCCGCGTTAAATTGGTGTATATTTTGCGAGGGAGGATGACAGCAAGACTGGAGGCGTATCCATGCCGATGCCGCTGCCACCAAAAGCGCGCGCCAAAACTTTGCCGGCGCGGAAACGAGATATCACCGACTCGATCGACTGGCTCGGGCTCTGGGCGATATCGCTCGGCTTCTGTGCAATCAATCTGGCGGCGATTGCCTATTTTCAGATTGGAGACAATATCGGCGCGTGCTTCATTCTTGCCGGCGCAGCGGCACTGATTTCAGGGATCATTTGTTTCGGTTCAGGCCGCAACAAGGCGCGTCAAATTGACAAATAAGTGCAACTGCGTGCCCGAAAGGCACGCCGTGCATCACCTTTGTTCGATCCTACAAACCTGGCTTAAGGCCAAAAACGCAGCGACGTGTTCCATCGGGGCGGCGGCAGATCGTGAGCATGCCGTCCGGCGGGGCGACCGGCATCGCCTCATCAAACGGCACGAGTTCGCCTTCCACCATCCAGCCGGTGGCGGTGGACGACGTCCGGGTATAGCTCTTGCAGTCATAGTCGCCGCAACACCATTCGCCAGCGCCATTTTTGAAGCCGCCGCGATTGATCCAGCTATCGTGCGCGAACACGGCGTTGGTAAAGAAAAGCGCGGGAACGAGAACGAGCAGTGAGCGGAGCAAAGCTCGCGACATCGGTGGCCTCCATCAAATTCCCCCGGCGCAGCTCTACTATGGTCTGTTACTGCTCCTCCTCCGCATTTCGTAATTATTGGCCGCGTGATTTTGTTCCGTTGCGGCGAACGTTTGCACGCACGCTTGTGTTTGATCACGACGAATCAAGCCGATCTGAAAATGCTACCACGGCCGCTCGATTCGGGGGTTAATTGTTGTGCCACGGCAATCAATCCCAACGCCGCCACATTCCAAAAGGGAACCATGAAACGACCGCGATTGACGTCGAGTTTGCGCTGTTTCCGCAATGCGGTTTTGATGTACATCCCATGCCCAAATCGATGATCGCATCCTGGCAGCTTTGGCGTGACCGGCGCGGACGCGTATCGATTTTGCGTATGGCCGCGCTTGCGCTGCTGCTGTTTCCGCTCGCAAAAGCGGTATTGGAGGCGGGGACGATCGCGCACGGCGCCCGTCCGATCAATGAACTCATCCATCGCGCCGGATTCTGGGCGCTCGTCTTTCTTGGCACGACGCTGGCAGTCACGCCGTTCCGCCGCATATTGCGATACGGCAATCTCATCGACATACGCCGCATGCTCGGTGTCGGGACCTTCTGTTACATCGCCGCGCACCTCGCGCTGTTCTTCGCCGATCAGAGCTACAGCTTTGCGAAGGCCTTTCATGAAATCACGCATCGCGTCTACCTGATCATCGGCGCGATCGCCTGGTTGGGGCTCGCGGCGCTTGCCGCGACTTCGACCGATGGCATGGTGCGCAGGCTGGGCGCTCTGCGCTGGCGGCGCCTGCATCAGGCGGTCTATGCGATCGCGTTGCTCGGACTGATCCACTATTTCCAGCAGACGAAAGCGGACGTGACCGTGCCGACTTTCGCGGCGAGCCTGTTCCTGTGGCTGATCGCCTACCGTCTGCTCGCATGGTGGCAGGATACGAACGAGCTTTCGACCGCCAGCCTGCTTGGTCTTACGATCACCGTTTCGCTGCTCACATTTGCCGGAGAGGCGATCGGCATTGCCGTCGCATTTCATGTGTCGCCGTTGCGTGTGCTCGGCACCCTGTTCGATTTCGATGCCGGCATCCGGCCCGGCTGGCAGGTGCTCGCTGCGGGTTTTGTTGCGGCTGCGGTCAACGCCGTGACGGCACGTCTGCGAACCCGCGGCCCGCGCGCGCACGAAGTGGCCGCCGAATGAATCAAGTGACGGAAATGCTGCACTTCAACGCTGCACTTGAACGCATTGGCTATTGCCGCAGGTCCGCATATTCAGGGTGACGCTCGATATAGGCCTTGGCGAAGGGACACAGCGGTTTCACCTTCAGGCCTTCCGCGCGTGCGGCGTCGAGCACGCCGCGGATCAGCGACGAGCCGATCCCGCGTCCTCCCAGTTCTTTGGGCACCTCGGTGTGCATGATGGTGAGCACACCGTCGGCGCGCGTGTATTCCGAAAAGGCGATATGGCCGTCAGTATCGAGCTCGAAGCGGTGAAGATTGCTGTTGTCGCGAACGTTATTGGACATGGCTATTGTCTCTGGTCACGGTCTCTGCACATTGATGGGTTAGCTCTAAGTCGACCGTCTCTCCCCAAATTGCAAGGTGCTTCATGCCGAGCCTCATGCTCTATCATGCCTCGCCGTCGCGCTCCTCCATTGTGCTGTGGATGCTGGAGGAAGTCGGGCAGCCTTACGACATCAAGCTCATCCGGCTGAGCGCCGGCGACAATCTCAAGCCCGATTATCTTGCTATCAACCCGATGGGCAAGGTGCCGTCGCTCAGGCATGGCGAAACGGTGACCACCGAAAGCGCGGCGATTTGCACCTATCTCGCCGACGAATTTCCCGACAGGAAGCTGAACGTACCCGTCGGCAACACGCGGCGCGGCGAATATCTCAAGTGGCTGTTCTTCGGTCCGAGCGTGATCGAGCCGGCGATGACCGACCGTGCCTTTCCGCGCAAGGAAAGCCCGCGGGCCGCTGCGCTGGGCTGGCGCGATTTCGACACCGTGCTCGACATCGTAAGCAGGGCGCTTACGAAAGGGCCGCATCTGATGGGCGAGCAGTTCACCGCTGCCGACGTCGTGATCGGCTCGGGCCTTCGCTATGGCATGATGTTCAAGCTCATTCCGGAACGGAAAGAGTTTCAGGACTACGTTGCGCGGCTTGTGCAACGGCCGGCGGCGCAGCGAGCGCAGGAGAAAGACAAGGAATTGGCGGCGCAAGCGGCCTAGCTGTGAACTTTCAGGAGATTGTCCATTCAAGTTGAAACACGTTCGTCCCCGCGAAAGCGGGGACCCAGACTCGAAGTAAGTGGCTCTGGATTCCCGCTTTCGCGGGAATGAGCGAGTGTGTGAAACAGCCCATCCACATCCGCTCGTCCCCGCGAAAGCGGGGACCCAGAGCAATAGTTTAGAGACTAAAAGCAAGTGGCTCTGGATTCCCGCCATAGGCGTGCGAAAGCACGCCGTCCTTCGGACGGCTATGCGCGGGAATGAGCGGGTGAGCTTCAGCTCGACTGGATCTTGCTTTAGCTTGCCTGCGTCCAGTAGCGCAGAACCGAGGCGACCAATCCCCACACGATCAGGATCACCGCCGGCCAGAAAGTGAAGAAGGCGAGCAGGCCGGGACCGATCGGGTTGGGATTGGGATCGCTGGTGAGCCCGAGTTCGGCCGCGACGACAATCAGCAGCAGCGGCCCCGTGCCGAGAACCAACAGGGCGAGGCCGATCCACAACAGGCGTGAAAATTTGAATCGCGGCGAATCCATCGCTGCCAAGCCTAGCCGTGATCGTGCGTCCTGTCGCCGGGCGCGCTGCGTCGTTCACGAGGCTTTCGGCAGCTTTTCGCCGCCGCCGCGCAGGTCGTCGAGGATCGCAAGCGCGCGTGCCATCGAGAATTCACGCGTCTTGATGTCATAGGCGGCGCCCGCATCCGGCATCATGTAGGCGTGCTTGATGCCGGGAAAAATGTGCAGCTCGACATTGCTCATGCGGCTTGCCAGCGCGCGGTAGGCATCGAGCACCTCCGGTGGCGCCTGGTTGTCGTCGTCGCCCCAGATGATGCAGACCGGCGCAGATACGCCGTCAAACTCGCCGATGTAATCCTGCATGCGCGAGCCGTGACACGTGATGCCGGCCGCATAGCCGAGCCGCTTCGGTCCGATGACGCTGTAGGGGCCGCTGTAGCAGAAGCCCATCACGGCGGCGCGGCTGTTGAATTCCGGCAGCTTGCGGAGCTCTTCGAGCGTGTCGGCGAGGTCTGCCTCGCCGGTTTTGATTTTTTCCGCGCGCGGCTGCGAGCGTTTTGTCGTCAGTTCGCCGTCGGAGCGGGTGAGGGGGCCGGGGATGGTGCGCCAGAAAAGGTCGGGCGCTGCGGCGATAAAGCCGTGCGATGCGAATTCGTCGGCAAGATCGCGCAGGTCCTTGTCGACGCCATGAACGGCGCTGGCCAGCACCACGGCCGGCACCGGGCCGTCCACGTGCGGCATCGCGAGATAGCAATCGAAATCGCTGCCCGCGCGCCCGTGGATCTGGATCGTCTTGCTTGGCATTGGATGTTTCCCTCTCTACGGCTCCGCTCGTCCCCGCGCCATAGCCGTCCGAAGGACGGCGTGCTTTCGCCCGCCTATGGCGGGGACCCAGGGCACCAATTGCTGACCTTTTGCTTGTTTCTGGATTCCCGCGTTCGCGGGAATGAGCGTAGATAATTGCTACTTCTCATACACCACTCCCGACATCGCCAGACTGAACGTCATGGTCGAGCATAGCCGTTCGAAAGAACGGCCGCACGGACTCTCATCCGCTCATTCCCGCGAACGCGGGAATCCAGAGTCACTTGCTTTTAGTCTCCAAACTATTGCTCTGGGTCCCCATCGCAAGTCGGCTTTAGCCGACTTGCGCACGTATACGCCAACATCCGGTACACCGGATGTTGGTCCGCGGGGACGAGCGGAAATGTTTGGACCGGCGAACTCCGCTCATTTCCCGCATTATTATTTCTTTGCCGATTTGTTGCGCGGATCGTCGTTCGGGTTGACGTAGGTGATAGCGAACGGGCCCATGCCGTGAACCTGGATCACGGTCGGTCCGCTGGCCCAGGCATAGTGGTGCATATCCTTTTCCGCCCGGACAAAGCCCCCGGTTTTTAAGGCTTCACCCTTCTTGGTGTCGAACGTGTCGCCCATGGCGATGTGGAATGTGCCGGACAGCACCGTGACGTTTTCCGCAGTCGGATGGAAGTGCGGCGGGACCTTGTAGCCCGAGGGCATCTTCGCGCGGATGACATAGGGACCATCGCCGCTCGGGTCGCCCGACACGACGGCGACCTGCGCGCCGGGCGGCAGACCGGGCGGTGCTGGTCCCCATTTCAGGGCATTGGGCTGAACCGCGATATGGTCCATCGCGAGCGCGCCGGCCGGCAGCGCCGCAAGCAATAACGCCGTGATGAATGTCGTTCGCATGATCCGTCTCCTCGTTTCGTCTCGGACCCCTCTGAAGGCAATGTTACGCTTGGGCGGCGAGCTTGGCGATGCACGTCCTTCCCTTCCGGCTCACAAGCGTGCGCCGCTGCTTGGTGGAATTTGATTTTCGCTACAACAACCGCGCTGCGCTCGGCGTCAACAACCCAGAACGCGCCGAGACATTGGCGGCTGGCAGCGTCGGGAAGCGTTTAACCTACCGAAGACCTCACCAAGCCTGGTTTTAGCCACGCGGCTAAACGCTTCCTGCGTTGGCGCAAGAAGCACACCAAAAAGCCTGGGCCCAAATCCGCGCGCTATGGACAGTCCCGAAAGCCAGTGAAATAACAATCACTAGGTGTATTAAGATTGCGCTACCTCTTTTTGTATCAGAACAAATAAAGAACAAACATTGGAACTATCTTGATATTCAACCATTATGGTGTATGTGGTTCGTGACTGAGAAGAAAACCCCGACCCATGACTTGGCTGCCTTTAAAGCCGCCATGTCGGACCGTTCGAAGCTAAACGCGACGGGCGTAGCGATCAGAGACGCGGCTGCCTTGGGCTTTGGAAGCGATGAAATCGTTGCAGCTATCCAGACGATGGCGCCGAAACACTTTTATAAGTCGATGACATCCAATTACGACCATAAGGTTTGGCAGGATGTCTACTTCGTGCCCTCGACTGCGGGCGAGCTCTACATAAAGTTTACTGGTGACCCAGTCTTTGGATTCCGGGTTCTGTCATTCAAGGAGAAAACCTAGTGACTGATACTCCTCTTTGCTCAGAAACTGGAAAGCCTATGGTGCGCGATACGCGGCCCATGACGATTTCATATAAGGGTCAGTCAATGACCTTCGATATGCCCGGCTGGTATTGTCATGAGTCTGGCGAAAGCATACACACCAGCGAGGATATGAAGGTGTCCAACGCGGCCTTAAAGGAACTCAAAAGGCAGGTAGAGAACCTTTTGAAGCCGGCTGACGTTAAGCGCATCCGTAAACACGTTCTCGGACTTTCACAGCGTGATGCCGCTGCCATTTTGGGCGGCGGAACGAACGCGTTTCAAAAATATGAAGCCGGGAACGGCCTATTAAGCCACGCCATGAGTAATCTGCTGCGTGTCTTAGAGAGACATCCAGACGAAGTGGAAAAACTCAAGGCTGAAAATAAAATAGAATCCGAAGCGGAAAACAGAGTTGCTTAATCACATAGCCCCGCTTCGGTGGGGTTTTATTTTTTCCTTTCGATGTGGCGGGCTTTTCGCCACAAATATCGACGGTGCACTTAACGCGTGACCATGCGGTCCAGTTCATGCATCCGTCTAACGAGAGACTGAGCGGAATTGAATTTCGGCAGCACCTGACCCACACTTTCCGCGGCTGAGTCGATGGCGTCGGCTCTGGCCGGACCACCTGACAATGGACCTGATCACCACCGTCTCCGTCTGGATCCTGCCGCTTCTGTTCGCCATTACATTCCATGAGGCGGCGCATGCCTATGTCGCGCGCTTTCTGGGCGATCCCACGGCGTCGCAGCTGGGACGCGTCAGCCTCAATCCGCTCCGGCACATCGATCCGTTCGGCACGGTCCTTCTGCCCGGGATGCTTTTGCTGGCGCGCTCGCCGTTTTTGTTCGGATACGCCAAGCCGGTCCCGGTCAATTTCCGCGCCTTGCGCCATCCCCGCATGGGAATGGTGATGGTCGCAGCGGCCGGGCCTGCGATGAATATTGCGCTCGCGATTGTCGCCGCCTTGAGCTTTCACCTCATTGCATATCTGCCTCCGACCGCTGCGCAATGGACCGCGCTCAATCTGAAGAATGCCGTCGTCATCAATGCGGTGCTCGCCGTTTTCAATCTGTTTCCCCTGCCGCCGCTCGATGGAGGGCGCATCGCGGTAGGATTGCTTCCTGCTGCGCTCGGGCGCGCGCTGGGGCGGCTCGAGCCTTACGGCATGATGATCCTAATCGGATTGATCATCGTGCTGCCGCTGCTGGGAGCGCAACTCGGCGTCGATCTTGGATTTGTTTCGCACGCCATCTCGGTCGCAACCAACGCCGTTATCGGCATCATTTTGCGGATCACAGCCAATATCTAGGGGATTGTCCGTTCAGCTTATCCGCTCGTCCCCGCGCATAGCCGTCCGAAGGACGGTGTGCTTCGCACGCCTCTCCGAGCAAGTGGCCCTGGATTCCCGCTTGCGCGGGAATGAGCGGAATGTGTTGCAGGACCACGCTACCAACTCCGCTCACCCCCCGCGCATAGTCGTCCGAAGGACGGCGTGCTTCGCACGCTTATGCGGGGGTCCAGTTCTTTCTTGCTAGATTCCCGCTGAAACGGGAATGAGCGGAGTGTTGGTTTGCCGATCCAAATATTCCGCTCATCCCCGCGGAAGCGGGGATCCAAGGGCGCACGGCATTTTTTGCGCTGGATTCCCGCATGCGCGGGAATGAGCGGAGGATGTTGGACGGCTACGCGCGAGAATGAGCGGAATGTGTTGCAGGATCACGCCACCAACTCCGCTCATCCCCGTGGAAGCGGGGATCCAGGGACGAAATTGCACGGCATTTTTTTATGCTGGATTCCCGCGTTCGCGGGAATGAGCGGGTCTGCCCTAACCGACCTACTCAATGATCTCGTCGGCTCGTACCAATATCGATGGCGGAATCGTGATGCCGAGGGTTTTCGCCGTTTTCAGATTGACCGAGAGAAAGAAATTGACCGGCTGCTCGACCGGAAGCGACGCTGCCGGCGCGCCTTTGATGAGCTTGTCGACGTAAACGGCAGCGCGGCGGTATACGTCGTCCAGGTTCGGTCCATAGGCGATGAGCGCGCCGGCTTTTGCAAAGTCCCGGTAGATCGAGACGACCGGCAGCTGTTGCTTGGCCGCGAGTTCGAGAATTTTCTGGCGCTGTTCCGTCATTGCGCCATCGTCCATGACAAAGAGCGCCTCGGCCTGGGATTTCGCTGCGGTCTCGAAAGCACCGGCAAGATCGTGCGCATCTTTTACCGGGGTCCGCACGAATTTGAGTCCAAGCTGCGCGCCTTTGCGCTGGACGTCGTCGATGATGATGACGGCTCCGGGATTGTTTCCTTGGTAGAGCGCTGCCATTCGCGTGACTTTGGGAAGCATCTCGTGAAGCAGTTCGACTCCCTTTGGCCCAAGGGCCTCGGGCATGAAGCTCAGTCCCGTTACATTCCCGCCGGGGTGGGAAAGGCTTGCCACCAGTCCTGACCTTACGGGATCGGCCACGCGCATCATCACGACTGGAACCGTCTTGGTGGCTTTTTTAGCGGCCTGCGCGGCCGGCGTGTTGATGGCGACGATCACGTCGACTTTCTGCTTCAGAAGCTCATCCGCAAGCGCGGGTAGTCGTTCGTTATGTCCGGCGGCATTTCGCAGCTCGATGGTGACGTCGGTGCCCTCGACATGGCCTCGCTGTTTAATCTCGTCGCGGAACGTCTCGAGCAGGCCCGGCTGCAGGTCCTGCGAAAGAACCCCGATACGATACGGCTTCTTTTGCTGCGCGCGTGCAGCCAGCGGCCAAGCGGCCGCAATCCCCACAAATGCGATGAACTCGCGGCGTTTCATGATCGACCCCACCTCGGCACGAGGCACTGTAAAGGCCCATCGCCTCTTGCGGAAGTGGGCGGAAGAAAGCAGGTGCTTCCTCATCGGGTGACGGCAGGTGCGACGAAACCGGCCGCTTGGCAATGCTCCAATTCGCGACTACCGTCGTTTTCCATCTTGAGAGGAAGTCAGGTTGTCGGATACTGCACTGGCCGCGCCCGTTCGCGCCGCCGCTCCATTAAAGCCCTGGTACCTCGTGGCCTCTGCCGCCGCCTTTGCGGTGATGATCGCCGCAGTTGTGAGCCCAAGTCTCTGGTTCCTTAATTTCGTGCACGTCATGACAGGCGCATTGTGGACCGGTATCGATCTCTTCATGGGTTTCGTCATCGGGCCGATCCTGCGCGGCGTATCCTTCGAAACCCGCCGGGCCATCATTTCAGGACTTATTCCGCGCACGCTGATCCTGATGCCGACGCTCTCGATCGTCACATCGACTGCCGGTTGGTTCCTTGCAGTGCGTATGGGTTTTCTTGACCTCGGTTATCCCGAGTTCTGGTGGGTTGTCGCGGCGCTTGCGATCGTCACCGTGCTGACCGTGCAGGGCCTCGGCTATCTGCTCCCGACAAACTTGCGTCTTTACTTTGAAGTGCAGAAGCCGCAGCCCGACAGTGCGAAGATCGGACGATGGATGAAAACCTACGTGCGCGTGGTGGCGGTGCAGGGCACCATGCAGGTCGCCATCATCGTCGTCATGGCGCGCTTCGCGACGGGGTTCTAGTTCGCCATGCGCGCGGGCGTCTCCAAGATCAATCCCAATCCGTTCACGACGCGGCCCGAGATCGAAGGCACTTTCGGCGTTGTTGCCGCCACGCACTGGATCGCTACGGCGGTCGGGATGTCGATGCTCGAGAAAGGCGGCAACGCCTTCGATGCCGCGGCCGCCACGGCGTTCACCTTGCAGGTCGTCGAGCCGCACCTGAACGGGCCGGGCGGCGATGTGCCGGTCATTCTCTATGACGTCAGGCGCGGCAAGCCCGAAGTGATCTGCGGGCAGGGACCGGCGCCGGCCGCGGCGACCATCGCGCGTTTCACCGAGCTCGGCCTCGATATCGTGCCGGGCACCGGACTGCTCGCGGCCTGCGTCCCGGGAATGTTCGACACATGGATGCTGCTCTTGCGCGACTACGGGACCATGCGCGTTGCCGATGTGCTCGCGCCGGCAATTTCCTATGCGCGCAACGGGCATCCGCTCGCTGAACGCGCCAGCGCAACCATTGCGACCGTGGAGAATCTTTTCCGCGACCATTGGCCGACGTCCGCGGCCGTTTACCTGCCGGGCGGCGAGGTGCCCGCGCCGGGCGCGATGTTCGCAAACGGCGCTCTGGCTGACACGTATGACCGTGTGCTGAAAGAGGCTGCCGACGCCGGTGGCGACCGGATCAGGCAGATCGAGCGGGCCCGCCTGGTCTGGTCGCAGGGGTTCGTCGCCGAGGCCATCGACAGGTTTTGTCGCGCGCAGAAAGTCATGGATGTCACCGGCACGCCGCACGGCGGCCTGCTCACAGGTGCCGACATGGCGCGCTGGCAGGCGCATGTCGAAGCGCCGCTTACTTACGATTACGGCCGTTACTCGGTGTGCAAAGCCGGTGTCTGGAGTCAGGGGCCCGTGATGCTGCAGCAACTGGCATTGCTGCGCGGCTACGACCTCGACGGCATGGACCCGACGGGTCCGCAGTTCATCCACCTTCAGGTCGAGTGCGCCAAGCTCGCTTTTGCCGACCGCGAGGTGTTCTATGGCGATCCCGATTTCGTCCAGGTGCCGATCGAAACGCTGCTGTCTGAAAAATACAACGCCGAACGCCGCAAGCTGATCTCGAACAAGGCGTCGTTCGATCTGCGGCCGGGCTCGGTTGCGGGCTTTGGCGGTGCGGTCCAGGTCCGGCGCGAGGAAGGCCCACGCGCGGCCGTCGGATCGCTCGGCGCCGGCGAGCCGACCGTCGGTCGCGTCGGCGAGGTGATCGGCGATACCGTGCATTTCGACATTATCGATCAGGCGGGAAACATGGTTTCGTCGACCCCCTCGGGTGGATGGCTGCAGTCCTCGCCGGTCATTCCGGAGCTCGGCTTCTGTCTCGGCACGCGCGCGCAGATGTTCTGGCTTGACGACAATCATCCCGCTGCGCTGAAGCCGGGAAAAAGGCCGCGAACGACCTTGTCTCCGACGCTCGCGCTGCGCGACGGCGAGCCTTATCTCGCCTGGGGCTCTCCCGGCGGCGATCAGCAGGATCAATGGACGACGCAGTTCTTCCTGCGGCATGTGCACGCGAAGATGAATCTGCAGGAGGCGATCGACGCGCCGGCATGGCACTCCGAGCATTTCCCGATCTCGTTCTGGCCGCGCACCTCGCGGCCCGGCGTGCTCGTGGTCGAATCGCGGGTACCGGAAACGACGGTGAAGGAATTACGCAAGCGCGGTCATGAAGTCGAAATGGGGCCGGCCTGGTCGGAAGGCCGGCTGACGGCCGCCTCGCGCGTGGGCAAGCGCCGCCGCGCCGCTGCCAATCCCCGTGGCATGCAGGGCTACGCCGCCGGACGGTGAGATCAATGGTGAAGAAGTAGCAATTATCTCCGCTCATTCCCGCGATAGCGGGAATCCAGTACGTCGCTGCGAGCCTGCACTGGGCCCCCGCTTTCGCGGGGGTGAGCGGAGTGTGCTGGTTCGCCGGTCCAAACATTCCCCGCTCATCCCCGCGCATAGCCGTCTGCAGGACGGCGTGCTTCGCACGCCTATGTCGCGGACATCCACGTCTTTCTTCACAGTCCCTCAGCAAAGCAAGACGTGGATGGCATAGCCGTTCGAAGAACGGCGTGCTTTCGCACACCTATGAACAAGTCCGGCCATGACGATGCTGTGAGGCAATTGCCACACACTCTCCGCTCATCCCCGCGAAAGCGGGGATCCAGAAAAAATCGCACGCATTTCTTTTGTTGCTGGATTCCCGCGTGCGCGGGAATGAGCGGGTGAGAGTCTGTGCGGCCTCTCCACCGTCATGCCCGCGCTTGTCGCGGGCATCCACGTCTTTCTTCACAGTCCCTCAGCAAAGCAAGACGTGGATGGCATAGCCGTTCGAAGAACGGCGTGCTTTCGCACGCCTATGAACAAGTCCGGCCATGACAGGCAAGCGCCTGTCACCTTTTTGCATCTCTGTAGCTGCAAATTCCGCTTTTTCGTTTTTGTCCAATTCGCTGTCGCGCGCACCCAAGTTTTCTTGCGCCCGTCTCCCTAAGCATTGAATCGCGCCATGCCAGCATCGGCGCAGGCCGCGGCGGCGCGCCAGCTCCATTCCCGGCACGGCTGAGCAACACGCTGGAAGAAACGAGCGGTCTGAACCGCAGGGAGTTGGGGCATGAATCCGGCCGAATCGAAAAAACTTGTGCGGCGTCTGGCGACCGTCCTGATGATGTCCGCCGCGCCGTTCGTCGCAGCCGGGCAGGCGCAGGCCGCATGCACGCCGCCAACGCCGGCCAACAACGCGCTGATCTCATGTACCGGCGGTTCGATCACTCAAAACGGCACGGCGGGCTACGGCACCGGAAATGAAGGCGGAAACAATATTACCGTCGACTCGACTGCAACTGTTACCGGGACCGTCAATGGATTTCTGTTGGGCGATGTAAACACCATCATTAATGATGGCACGGTAGAAGCGACCGGGGCAAATGGGACCGCAATCGAGGCCAAGTCCGCAGGCGCGACTATTATCGTCAAAAACTCGAAAACCATCCAGGCAACCGCGTCTGGCGGTACTGGAATCAAGGCTGGAGTGGTGACGCTTTCCAATGCTCTGACCGGCACGATCTCGGCCGACAACGTCGCGATCGACGGCACTGGGCTCAGCGGCAGCTCGGTGAGCATGTCGGCGGCCGGTGATGGGAATTTCGGTCTGATCGAAGCGACCGGCCCTGGCGGCATTGCGATCAAATCCGCGGCCGATGCGAATATCCTGAACGCCGCCAGGATCGAGGCGAAGGCTGCCGGCGGCACCGCGATCGAGGCCACCAGCAAGGCGATCGTTCACAACCTTGTGGGCGCCACCATCGCCGGCGGCGCGACCGGCATTGACGCAACGACTCTCGATATCACGAACGAAGGCGAGATCAGCGGCGGCAATACCGGCATTGCGGGCCAAGGCTCGATCACAAACTCGGGCGTGATCTTTGGCGGGACCGGACCTGGAAAAGGGGCGGTGGTGTTCACCGGCGGCGCCGGTACGACCAATACTCTCACCTTGAAGACCGGCTCGCAGTTGATCGGCGATGCGATCGGCAGCACTGGCGCTGCCAACAATCTGATCCTTCAAGGGACCGGCACCGCCAACAACAATTTCCTGGACTTCAACTCACTTGATGTACAGGCCGGCGGCAATGGCTGGGTGTTGAACGGGGACGCCTCGGTCGGAACGGCGACGCTGGAAAGCAAGCTGATGGTAGGCGACGGCACAACGCCTACGTTCACCGGCGATGTCATTGTGAACTCGGGGGGCAGCTTGTCTGGGACAGGCAGGATTGTTGGCAATATCTCTGTTTTGAGTGGAGGCACGTTGCTTCCAGGACGCGGCGGTCCTTCGACTTTTAATGTAACCGGCAGCGTTACTTTCGAAAAAACGTCACTCTTCCAGGTTCGCGTCTTTCCCAGTGCTAATGGCAACAATCTGTCTGCCGATTCTGTGAACATCAAGGGCGGCAGAGTGGATGTTGCCGCGGGTTCGGGCAACTACAAGCCTTCAACGACGTATACGATTATCACGACGACCGCTGCGAATGGAGTGCAGGGCAAGTTCGACACCGTTTTCGTCGATCTGCCATTTCTCCACTCGACGCTGACCTATGACCCGTCACATGTGTTCCTGACTCTGGATCTCGTCACAGCTCCGGGAGGCGGTGGGTCGGGTGGCACTCCCGCCTTTGCCGCGGTTGCGCAAACGCGCAATCAGCATGCAGTGGCGACTTCACTCGCCGGAGGTTCACTCGCCAATGCGCTTGTCTTGCGCGTTCTCAACCAGACGCTCGACGGCGCGCGCGCGGCCTTTGATGCGCTCTCGGGCGAGATCTTCGCCAGCGTGCACAATGCGCAAGGGCAGGAGGCCTCGTTCACACGCAGCGGGATCCTCGGCCGGCTGCGGCAGGCGTCGTACTCAGATGCGCCGG
>DATBHE010000104.1:0-85962 GCA_036557605.1 Pseudolabrys sp. | reverse complement strand
ACCTCCGGCACATTGAGTCCGGTCTTCGCGGAAATCTCGATGGCATTTGACGCATCAAGCCCGATCACGTCCTCGATCTGCTGCTTGACCTTGGCCGGCTCGGCCGCCGGCAGGTCGACTTTGTTGAGCACGGGCACGATCTCGTGGCCGTTGTCGATCGCCTGGTAGACGTTGGCCAGTGTCTGCGCCTCGACGCCCTGGCTCGCATCGACAACGAGAAGGGAGCCTTCGCACGCGGCAAGCGACCGGTTGACCTCGTAGGCAAAGTCGACATGTCCGGGCGTGTCGATCAGGTTCAACACATAGTCTTTGCCGTCGCGCGCCTTGTATTTAAGGCGAACGGTCTGCGCCTTGATGGTAATGCCGCGCTCGCGCTCGATATCCATGGAATCGAGCACCTGTTCCTTCATCTCGCGCTCTTCCAACCCGCCGGTGAGCTGAATCAGCCGGTCGGCAAGTGTGGACTTGCCGTGGTCAATATGCGCAACAATCGAGAAGTTGCGGATATTCTGGATGGGAGATGCGGTCATGGCGCGGCAGATAACACCGACAGTGCACTGCGGCAAGAAGTCAAAGTGCTCAACTGCGATAACATCAAGTCCTTGCCAAATTTCGATTCGCGGTCCTGGAGAATGAAAGGCCTACGTATTTCGGCTGAGCCGGAAGCCCGTTACGCTTATCGCGGCCTGACATGACACAACAGCCGCATATCGTGATCATCGGGGCGGGCTTTGCAGGGCTGGCTTGCGCCAAGGCGTTAGGAAATGCGTCCGCCCGGGTCACCGTGATCGACCGCACCAATTATCATCTGTTTGTTCCGCTGCTTTATCAGGTCGCGACAGCGGCACTATCACCGGCCGACATCGCGCGCCCGATTCGACGCATTTTGGGCCGCTTCAAGAACATCGACGTTTTGCTTGGCGAGGTGACCGGCATCGATACAGCGACGCGAATGGTAAAGGTCAACAGCGGCGCGGTCGGTCCCTACGACAAGCTCGTGATTGCCACCGGCTCGCTCTACTCCTATTTCGGCCATCCGCAATGGCAGGCTTTCGCGAAGGGGCCACGCAGTCTCCAGGACGCGCGGGCGATTCGCACCCGACTGCTGACCGCGTTCGAGCACGCCGACAGCGCCGCTGATCCAGTCGAGCGTGATCGATTGATGACGGTGATCGTGGTTGGCGGGGGGCCGACCGGGGTCGAAATGGCAGGCTCGGTCGCCGAGCTCGCGCGACACGCGCTCGCGCGCGACTTCCGGCACATTGATCCGCGGCGCGCCCGCATCTTGCTGGTGGAAGCCGGGCCGCGGCTGCTCGCGAGCTTTCCGCAATCGCTCGCCGACTACGCAAAAAAAGAACTGACCAAGCTCGGGGTCACCGTGATTTTGGGCCAGCCGGTCGAGAACCTCACGGCCGAAGGTGCGATTGTTGGTGGCCGGATGATCCCGGCCGCCACGATGATCTGGGGTGCCGGCATCGAAGCGGCGCCAGGCGTAACAATGCTCGGTGTGCCGCTCGACCGCGCCGGCCGCGTTGCGGTTGGCCCAGATTTGTCGGTTCCGGGGCTCCCCGGCGTCTATGTGCTTGGCGACAGCGCGCTGGCGCTTGACGAGCGCGCGGAGCCATTTCCGGCCTTGGCGCAGGTCGCGGCACAGCAGGGCGATTATGTCGGTCACGCATTGGCGGCGCAGGCGCGTGGCAAGGTGCTTGCCCGGCCATTCCGCTTCCATAACCGCGGTAACACCGCAATCATCGGGCGCAATGCCGCGGTATTCGATTTCGGCGGCTGGCATCTCAAGGGCCGACTGGGCTGGTTCCTGTGGGCGCTCGTGCACATCTATCTGCTCGTCGGCTTCGAAAACCGGCTGCAGGTCGTTGCGCACTGGTTATGGAGCTACCTCACGTATGAACGCGGCGCCCGGCTGATCATGCCGGACGCCGAAAGCGCTGAACGCGATTAGTATCGATAGTGATCGCTCTTGAAGGGGCCGTCCTGCGGCACGCCGATATACGAGGCTTGGTCGTCGCGCAACTTGGTGAGCTTCACGCCGATCTTCTCCAGATGCAGGCGAGCGACCTTCTCGTCGAGCTTTTTCGGCAAAGTATAGACTTTCTTTTCGTACTTGCCGGCGTTACCCCACAACTCGATCTGCGCCAATGTCTGGTTGGTGAAGGACGACGACATCACGAAGCTGGGGTGACCCATCGCGTTGCCGAGGTTCACCAGGCGTCCTTCCGACAGCAGGATGATACGCCGGCCTGACGGAAATTCGATTTCATCGACCTGCGGCTTGATGTTGTTCCACTTGAAGTTCTTCAGGCCCGCGACCTGAATCTCGTTGTCGAAATGGCCAATGTTGCACACAATGGCGCGATCTTTCATCGCGCGCATGTGCTCGACCGTGATGACGTCCTTGTTGCCGGTTGCCGTCACGAAAATGTCGGCGCGCGGCGCCGCATCTTCCATCGTGACGACCTCGTAGCCTTCCATCGCCGCCTGGAGAGCGCAGATCGGATCGATCTCCGACACCATCACGCGGCAGCCCGCCTGGCGCAACGAAGCGGCTGAGCCTTTGCCGACGTCGCCGAAGCCGGCGACCATGGCAATCTTGCCGGCCATCATCACGTCGGTGCCGCGACGGATGCCGTCGACCAGAGATTCACGGCAGCCGTAGAGGTTGTCGAATTTCGACTTGGTGACGGAATCGTTTACGTTGATGGCAGGGAAGAGCAGGTTGCCCTTCTTCTGCATTTCGTAGAGACGGTGCACGCCGGTTGTGGTTTCTTCCGACACGCCCTTGATCGATTTGGCAATCTCGCCGAACCAGCCCTTCGGTTTTTCCTTCAGAGTCCTCTTGATCAGGGCGAACAGGATTTCTTCTTCTTCCGACGTCGCCTTGTCGAGGAACGCCGTATCGCCGCCTTCCGCACGCACGCCAAGATGAACCAATAGCGTTGCGTCGCCGCCGTCATCCAGGATCATGTTGGGATAGCCGCCGCCGTGCCACTCGAACAGCTTTCGGGTGTAGTCCCAGTATTCTTTCAGCGTCTCACCCTTGACGGCGAAGACGGGCGTGCCGCCCGCTGCTACCGCAGCCGCGGCGTGATCCTGCGTCGAATAGATGTTGCACGAGACCCAGCGCACGTCGGCGCCGAGTGCCTTCAGCGTCTCAATCAACACCGCGGTCTGAATCGTCATGTGCAGCGAACCGGCGATGCGCGCGCCCTTGAGTGGCTGCTTGCCGCCGTACTCCTCGCGCGTTGCCATCAGGCCGGGCATTTCAGTCTCCGCGATGGAGATCTCTTTCCGGCCGAAATCGGCGAGACCAATGTCTTTCACGATGTATTCGGACGCTACTTTCGCGCTCATGACGGTTCCTGGTTGATAGGGATTGCTTGGCTGGACGTGGCTATATCAGCCTGCCGCCGGCGCCGCAATGAATATATAAAGAATTCTTTATGTAGTTCGAAATGGCCGGAAATGCCGGGGTCTCGGCGTTTCCGGCCTCGTCGCTAGCGGAAGAGCTGAAGCTCGGGCCGGGGATCAGGCTCGAAGCCGTCTTTGTTGGGCATGGCCACCTTCGGAAGCGACTTGGCGTCGATGGTTTCGTTCGGCTGGATAATCTTTGCTTCCGACAGGATGTAGGCGACAACGCTGTAGACATCGTCGTCGCTCAATGACCCCGGCGCGTTGAAAGGCATAGCGCGCTTGACGTAGTCGAACAGCGTCGTTGCGTAGGGCCAGTAGCTTTCGACCGTCTTCACCGGGGCCTTGCTTGCAAGCGTGCCGCGTCCACCAATCAATTTGTCCCCGCCGATACCTTTCGCTGGATTGCCTTCGAGTTTATCGCCATGGCACGCGGCGCAGGCGCCCGCGTAGATCTGGGCTCCATTGGTCGCGTTGCCGCTACCGGGCGGCAGGCCGTGGCCATCCGGCGGAATCG
This sequence comes from Pseudolabrys sp., assembly GCA_036557605.1. Taxonomy (GTDB): domain Bacteria; phylum Pseudomonadota; class Alphaproteobacteria; order Rhizobiales; family Xanthobacteraceae; genus Pseudolabrys. Next base: position 82,019 of record DATBHE010000104.1, on the reverse strand, counting down.
AGAAGAACCTGGAGAGTTCTTCCGGCGTCGCTGCCGAGCCGAAGCCGTAATGCGCCACCTGCGCCGAGCTAGCCTGCGTGAAGGCGAACCCAACGATGAATGCAGCCGCATAGATGAGTTTATGCGTGGACATTGGTGACACTCCCATCGGCTGCAACACCCCAGCTCTGGATGGCATTGAGGTGATAGATCGAGCCGAATGGACCATTCGAGCCACGGATCGCGATGAGCTGTTTCAACGTCGGTTGGACGTAGCCCGTCTCATCAGCACATCGGCTTTGCAGGACTGCCGGTTGTCCATTCCACATCCAAGGCAGGCTAAAGCGTACCGTACAGATCGGTTCTGGAACGGATTCGATGCGCGCCGGCACCCACGTCGCACCGCCGTCGGTCGACACGTCGACGGATTGCACACGGCCGCGTCCGGACCAGGCAAGTCCGTTGACATTGTAGAAGCCAGGGCCCGGTAACTTCATTTCTCCGGAGGGGAAGGTAATGACCGATTTCGCCTCCATGTCGAAGCTGAACTGACGTGCTTTGCCGTTTGCAAGCAGATCAGTGTATTTCGAGGTCTCCTCGCGGGTCATGAACGGTTTGTCGCTGACTTCGAGGCGACGCAGCCACTTGATGTGCGTGTTGCCTTCGTAACCGGGCAACAGCAGACGCAACGGATAGCCCTGCTCGGGACGGATCGCCTCGCCGTTCTGCCCATATGCAAGAAGGGCGTCTTTGAGCATCTTCTCCATCGGGATGCTGCGAGTCATCACGGCGGCGTCGGCACCCTCGGCCAACACCCAAGCGCCGCCGTCTTTGAGGCCGACTTCGCGCGCGATGGTCGAGAATTGAACACCGGTCCATTCCGAAGTGCTCAGCAGGCCGTGCGTGCCTTGCACCGTCTTCAAGGTCGGCTTGTTCCATTCGGTCAGGCCGTTGCCCGAGCACTCGATGAAGTACTTGCGCGTTACCGATGGAAATCGTTTCAGGTCCGCCATCGTGTATTTGCGCGGCCCGTCGACCATGCCGTGCACGTACAGCATGTGTCTGGAGGGATCGATGGTCGGTATTCCGCCATGATGTCGTTCGAAGTGCAGGCCCGAAGGGGTGAGATTACCAAGTGACCTGTCGAGCGGCGTGAAACTCCAAGACGTGTTTTCGTTGGCCGTCGGGAAGCGCACGCGCACTTCGGTTTCAAATTGCGAGCGTGTGCCGTAACCGCCATCCGCCGCCACCGCACGGCCTTGCTCTCTCGTTGGGTCGGCCGGCACATCGAAATGTTTGGCGCCGGCAGGCGCCTGTTGTGCCGAGGCTGATCCGGCGACAAGCGCGGCGGCGGCGACGCCGGCGCTTGATCCGGCCGCAAACAGAAAGTTGCGGCGGTTGGTCGGTGCACGGGACGGAAACATTCCGTCTTTGCATTCGCACTCATCTTCCTCGATAGCTCGCTGTGACAGATGACGGGCTTCAGCAGCGATCATGCCGTCGATCATGCGCTGCGTCCGGTCGTCGATTGTGGGGATGGGGATCGCGCTCAAGGACTCCTCCTTGGGTTACGGGCAGCGGTCGATCGTGCCCGTGCCTTAACTGTAGGCACGCGTCCCTTCATCGGGAAAGTTATTTCGTCTGAGGGCGAATTCGCCGCAATCTGCAACCACACAGCGCGTAAGCGAGAATTATTTTCTTGGGCTCGCGCAGTTAGTCCTCTTCGCCGAAACCGTCGTTGACCAGCTTGCATAGCGTCTCGACGGCCTTTGCCGCGTCTTTGCCGATCGCCTTGATCGTGATTGAGACGCCGGGTCCGGCGGCCAGCATCATCAGACCCATGATCGATGTTCCGCCAACCGTTTCGTGGCCGCGGGTGACCGTTATCGCTGCGTCGAATTGTTCTGCGGTCTGCACAAATTTCGCTGAAGCGCGGGCGTGCAAGCCCTTTTTATTGACGATCTCCGCCTCGCGCACGACAGGAGTTTCGTCCGCTGCGGCGCGGGAGCTCATTTTCCGTTGAGGACACGGCTGGCGATCGTGCAGTACTTGCGGCCGGCTTCCTGAGCCGCAGCGACTGCGTCTTGCAAAGGACTGATCTCGCGAATTTTGGCTAGCTTGATGAGCATCGGTAGATTGATACCGGCCAACACTTCGACCTTGGGCTGGCTCATGACCGAAATTGCGAGGTTGGAAGGGGTGCCGCCGAACATGTCGGTGAGGATCGCAACGCCTTCGCCACTATCGACCCGCTTGACGGCCTCGAGGATGTTTTTGCGGCATTGCTCAACGTCGTCTTCGGGGCCAATCGTGATCGCCTCGATCTGACGCTGGGGCCCAACAACGTGCTCCAACGCTGAGCGGAACTCGATGGCGAGCCGCCCGTGAGTCACTAGTACGAGGCCGATCATCCCTGGCTCCTCGCGGGCGCTACGCTGCACCGCACGAAAGGGCGCGCATTCACGCCCATTTGAACCCCCAATGCAAGGGCTCGGCACGCTATATAGGATGTCTGCTGCACTGCGGAAAGATGGGGCCAAGGCGGGCTCGGGATCGTATGTTTGGAAAGTGCGCGATCCTAGGCTCTTTATGGTTAATTTTCTCAGTTTGGTTGGAGCGGGGTAGCGCGGATTTCCGAGGGAGGTCAATCGCCTGCTGACGTTGTCCTCAGGGCGGCCAACACCACCGGCAGGGCAGCCATTCCCGGTGCGACGGCGAGCCGCGGAATCGTAATCCCGGCGACGGAGGTGGTCGCCTTTTCGGCGGGAGGGTGACGCATAGCATCAGGCGCGGCCAAATCGAGCACCCAGCCGACGACGGCAATGGGTTCAAACTCGAGTCTGCGAATGCCGAGCCCGTGGATTTCGATAAGACCGCGCAACGCCTCCGGTGGCCGTATCAGCAGCCGATCCGAATGGCTCGTGACCTGGAGGCGGTCGTCTCCGACGAGGCGGGCAAAAGGATACAGCCCTTGCGGTGCGGCATTGATCATATCCCAAGCCAATCGCGATTTGCCGCAGCCCGATGGACCTCGAATGAGTATGGCCTTTGGCCCGGCCAGAACAGCAGAGGCGTGAATGGTCGAAATTGCGGCCATCAGGTTCCAGGAAGGCGAACTATAAAGCGAGCCCCGAGAATCTGCGATGGCTGACCGCCGGCTGCCGCACGAGTGCGGTTCTCAACACGAATGGTGCCACCATGGGCCTCAACAATCTGCTTGGAGATCGACAAGCCAAGCCCGGAATTCTGACCAAAGCCCTGTTCCGGTCGGTCGGTATAGAACCGCTCGAAGATCTTATCGAGCGCTTCAGGTCTGATACCCGGGCCGTCGTCGTCGACCAGGATTTCCACCTCGCTCCGCAGCCGTCGGCAGGTGATGCGCACGGTGCCGCCCGCAGGTGAGAAGGAGCGCGCATTGTCGATGAGATTGCTGACGACTTGTCCAATCCGCGAGTCGTGGCCCGGTACCTTGAACGCGGACAACGGCCCACCCTCGAACGTCAGCGTCACGGTCACGTCATCTGTGCGCACTTCATTTGCCGCCTTGACCAGTGCATCAAGCATCTTCGCGACATCGACGGGTGCCGCCTCCTGCCGCTGCAATTCCGCATCCAGGCGGCTGGCATCTGAAATATCGGAAATCAGCCGGTCGAGGCGCTTCACGTCATGCTCGATTACAGCCAACAGGCGCTGGCGGCTTTGTTCAGTCTTGGCGACCGGAAGCGTTTCGACAGCCGAGCGCAGCGACGTCAAAGGATTGCGCAGCTCGTGGGCGACATCGGCGGCAAAACTTTCGATTGCTTCGATTCTCGTGTAGAGCGCATTTGTCATGTCGCGCAAGGCGCCGGATAATTCGCCGATTTCATCCCGTCGCCGCGTGAAGTCCGGGATTTCGACGCGGGTACGAATGCGCCGGCGCACACGTTCGGCACCATCCGCTAGCCGGCGCACCGGGCCGGCAATCGTGCCGGCAAGCAGCATGGACAGAATGACCATAACTGCAGCGGCAACAAAGAACACTTTCACAATTGCGAGCCGCTCGGCCTCCACCATCTCGTCGATATCCGCTCCCTGCGTCGAGAGCATCAGCGCGCCGCGCACGGCACGAAAGCGTTGTACGGGCACGGCGACGGAGACGATCACCTCGCCACGATCATTCACGCGCACCATGCTCGCATGCGCGCCCTGGAGCGCCTGCGCGACTTCCTGATAACCTTTGCCGTTTTCAGGTCCGAGTTCGTTATAGACCGGAAGGTCGCCGCGCCCGAACCAGCGGCGCAACGCGATGAATGCACGCTCCATGAGTCCCGGTGCTTCCGCGTTCGGCGGCGGAAGATCAAAGCGCAGCACGTCGCCGCGACCATAGAGATTCCGGCTGTCGAGGATCAGGACGCCATCGCGATCATAGATACGAGCGCGGGTCTTGGTCGGGGACACGAGACGCCGCAGCACCGGCGCCACCCGTTCGGGATTGATGGGAAATTCAATACCGGAGAGCGCTTCGTCGGAGGGGCCGTAGCTTTCTCCCGCTTGCAATTCCAGGAGCCGCTCGGGATCGATCGTAATCGAATCGGTTTCCACGGTGGCTGATGCTGCAATAGCGCCGGCAATGATCTCGCTCTGTGTGAGCAAGCTTTGCACCCGCGCATCGATCAGGCCGGCGCGGAATTGCGACAGATAAAGAACGCCGGTGACGAGCGCGACGAGGCCGGCGAGGTTGAGAAAGACGATGCGCCGCGTGAGGCTGGACAGACTCTGCGAGACGAAGAATTGCCATGCCGAGCGCAACATGCGTCGCACGGCTGACTCCTGCTTCACCTCTGGACGAGTCGCATCGCTGCCCAGGCGCTCGGCCTCGGCATCGCGCGCGACTGTTTCCGCAGTTCGATCAAGCACGTCGTTATCCAGCCGGTTGACAGTGATCCGGGGATTTTACCGCAAGCCGGGACGCTTCGTCAGGCCGCTAAAACCGGGCCAAACATTAAGGATTTGTCATTCCTTGAAGCGATAGCCGACACCGTAGAGCGTTTCGATCATCTCGAAGTCGTCATCGACGACCTTGAACTTCTTGCGCAAGCGTTTGATGTGGCTGTCGATGGTACGGTCGTCGACATAGACTTGGTCGTCATAGGCTGCGTCCATGAGCGCGTTACGGCTTTTCACGACGCCCGGCCGTGTCGCTAATGCCTGCAGAATGAGAAACTCGGTAACCGTCAGGGTCACCGGTTCGCCCTTCCACGTGCAAGTGTGACGCTCAGGATCCATGCGCAGTTGGCCGCGCTCCAGAACCTTGGCGGAATCGACTTCCTTGGGCGGGGTGCCATCCTTGGGACTCGCGCGCCGCAATACCGCCTTGACGCGCTCTACCAGCAGGCGCTGCGAGAATGGCTTGCGGATGAAATCGTCCGCGCCCATCTTGAGACCGAATAATTCGTCGATTTCCTCATCTTTCGAGGTGAGGAAGATCACGGGAATATCCGTCTTCTGACGAAGACGGCGGAGCGTTTCCATGCCGTCCATGCGCGGCATCTTGATGTCGAGGATCGCGAGATCGGGGGGCGATGTCTTGAAGCCGTCGAGTGCCGAGGCGCCGTCAGTATAGGTCATGATGCGGTAACCTTCCGCCTCGAGCGCCATCGAAACGGAAGTCAAAATGTTGCGGTCGTCATCGACGAGAGCGATTGTCGGCATGAGCCCCTCAAAGTAGAGCGTGACGTCCCGCGCGTTTTGAACCCCATAAACGGGGTCTGAAATGTGGCCTCTTTGCAACAACTATGTGATTCGGTAGCGATTTCAAGTGTAAGGGCCGAATATGCCAATTCGGCCTGCAATGGTTGCTTCTGGACGGTTCGAAATGACGCCCGATAAGACATTTGCCCCCCGGTTGGCAGCCAAGAAGCTGTTGCGCGAAGCCCGTTCAGGGGCGCTTGCGACGCTCATGCCGGGGTCCGGCGATCCCTATTGTTCTCTTGTGAACACAGCAACGACCATTGCCGGCGCGCCGGTGCTGCTTTTGTCGGATTTGGCGCTGCACACAAAAAATATTCTGGCTGATTCTCGCGTGTCGCTGATGCTCGATGAACGCAAGCAGGGGGATCCGCTGGAAGGCGCACGTGTCATGCTCATGGGGCGCAGCGTTAGGGATAATGATGCTGCGACGCCTATTTCATATCTTCGGCGGCATCCCGATGCGGCGGTATACGCAAATTTTGCCGACTTTTCCTTTTATCGTATCGAGATCGCCCGTGCGCATCTGGTTGCAGGCTTCGGCCGGATCGTAGACCTCGCACCCCGCGACATCCTCACCGATGTCACCGATGCGAAGGCCCTTATCGAAGCCGAAGCAGACGCAATCACCCACATGAACACCGATCACGCCGACGCGTGCCGCCTGTATGCGACCAAGTTGCTGGGCGGGGCCGATGGTGAATGGCGATGTGTTGGGGTCGATCCGGAAGGCATCGAACTGCAAGATGGGCGTACGGCGCTGCGGCTACCGTTTCCGCAGCGCATCACCGAGCCTGGCGCGTTACGGGTGGTGCTTAAATCGCTGGCCGAACGAGCCCGGTCAAAATAGTGAATGTGCTTCGGCCGACGTCGTGGCGCATCATCGCAACGCGTTAACTTAATGATGCAGCGCAACGCTATCTGCGGCTTTGTGCATGGCAATTTGGCTTGGCATTGGCGTTGCCGCTGACTATGGTCGCGCGCTTCTGCCCGAGGGGCTATACTGGACTAATGGGCCGCCGGCGGGACCCAAAGAACCGCGAGAGACTTATCAGAGCGGCTGATCTGGAGGAATTCGCGTGCAAGAGCAGGGTGTGCGGAACAGCGCTTATGGTGCTGAACAATTCGGCTTCAAAAATCTCGCCGCAGTTTATTGGAATCTCACTGAGCCGATGCTTTACGAGCACGCTGTCGCGGCGCGTGAAGCATCAATCGTGGTAGGCGGCGCACTCTGTGCCGAGACCGGGCATCACACCGGCCGCAGCCCGAAGGACAAACATACCGTTGTCGATGCGCTGACGGAAAACTCCGTCTGGTGGGACGGCAATCGAAAGCTGTCGAAGGAGAATTTCGACAATCTTCTCGCCGACTTCTTGAAACACGCCGAGGGCAAAAAACTTTTCGCGCAGGATCTCTACGGCGGCGCCGATCCAAAATACAGGATCAAGACCCGCGTCTTCACGGAACTCGCGTGGCACTCGCTTTTCATTCGTCAACTGCTGATCCGTCCGGCGCGCGATGACCTCGCTGGCTTCGTGCCCGAGCTTACGATTCTTGATTTCCCATCCTTCAAGCCCGATGCGAAACGTCACGGCGGTCGCGATGGCTCCGATACGATGGTTGCCATCGACTTCTCACGCAAGATCGTTCTGATCTGCGGCTCGTCCTACGCCGGTGAAATCAAGAAGTCGGTGTTCACCACGCTCAATTTCTATCTGCCAGCGCAAAACGTCGTGCCGATGCATTGTTCTGCAAACGTGAGCCACGAAGGCGAGAGCGCACTGTTCTTTGGTCTCTCGGGCACCGGCAAGACCACGCTGTCAGCCGATCCGCATCGCATTCTGATCGGCGACGACGAAACGGGCTGGGGCCCGGACGGCATCTTCAATTTCGAAGGCGGCTGCTACGCGAAAACGATCAAACTTTCGAAGGAAGCCGAACCGATGATCTGGGACGCCACCAACCGTTTTGGTTGCGTCCTGGAGAACGTCGTTTTCGATCCGGTGACGCGCGTTCCCGATTACGACGACGGTTCCAAGACCGAGAACACGCGCTCGGCCTATCCGCTCGACTTTATCCCGAATGCATCGCGGACCGGACGCGCGGGTCACCCGAAGAACATCATCTTCCTGACCGCCGATGCGTATGGGGTGATGCCGCCGGTCGCCAAGCTGACGCCGACCCAGGCGATGTATCACTTTCTGTCCGGCTACACGGCGAAGGTGGCGGGCACAGAGAAAGGGCTGATTGGCGTGCAGCCGGAATTCTCGACATGTTTCGGTGCGCCATTCCTGCCGCGGCACCCGTCTGTCTATGCCGATCTGCTGCGCGACTACATCAGCAGGCACAATGTCGACGTCTGGCTGGTCAATTCGGGCTGGACCGGCGGCAAGTATGGCGAGGGGCGGCGCATGCCGATCAAGGCGACGCGCACACTGGTGACCGCCGCGCTCAACGGATCACTGAAGAATGCCGATTTCCGGACCGATCCTTATTTCGGCTTTTCGGTCCCGACCTCGGTGAAGGGCGTCGAGCCGCATCTGCTGAACCCGATCAAGACCTGGAAGAACAAAGCGGAGTTCGACAAGACCGCGCGCGATCTGGTGGCGATGTTTCAGAAGAATTTCGCCAAGTTCGAAAAGCACGTCAGTCCGGATATCAAGGCGGCAGCACCGGAGGTGCGTATCGCGGCCGAATAGTTCGCGGGCCTGCGGGAATATCAAAAGGGCGGCCGCATCGGGCCGCCCTTTCTTCGTTTGCCGCACTAACTAGTTTGCTTGCGAGAGCTGCTGACCAATCCGATTGAAGCGAGCTTTTTGCTCGCCGGTGAGTGATGCATAGAAGCTCTCGAGAGCCGGCTTTACGGTATTGGCCGCATCGATCATCGACTGCAGCCGCTTCTCCATCGCGTCCAGACGGCCCGGGGGCGTTAGCGGCGTGTCTTCCGGACACGCGGCTTGCATGATTTCGACCGCCTTGCTGGTCGCATCCTGCAGCTTGGTCAGTTCGACCTCCTGCGCGTCGGTCGGATTGACCACGTCCTCAATCTTCTCAATCGGCAGATTGGCAAGACCGGGCTTGGGCTGCTTGCAGGCATCGGCGGCCTGGGATGCCTCGCGCGCCTCCGCGTTGGCGGCGGTCTGTTTGGGCCCAAGCTCGTTGAACCGCTCCTTTTGCTCGTCGCTCAGCGACGCATAGAATTTCTCCAGCGACGGCCGTACCGTCTGCACGGCCTGGAGCGTCGCCTGAAGCCGCGCCGTCATTGCTGCAAGGCGCCCCGGAGGCGTGAGCGGGAAGGTGTCGTCCGGGGGGCAGGATGCCTTGAATGCTGCCGCCGCATCCTGGCTCGCCTTGCGGATTTCACCCAGCAAGTCCTTCTGCTCCGCGTTAAGCCCGACCTTGCGTTCTATGTCGGCAAAGGGCCACGCTGTTACGCCGTTGCCCGGTTGTCTGCACAGGTCGCGAACCGCCGTATAGGTCGGCCGCGGCGATGAAGGGCGCGGTGCGGGGGCCGCGTAGGCATACTCTTCCGGCGGGCCGGCCTCGCCCCAAAAGACGCCATCAAAGAAATCGTCATAGACGTAGGCCCAGTAACCGTCGTCATAGCCGTACGGCCAGAACGTGTAGTCGAAGATGTCCGAATAGGCGTAAGGCCAGAAAACGGGGCCGTACCAGGCTACGAATACGGCCCGGTGTCCGTGACGCCAGGCGCGATGGGCCGCGAGATGGGCAAAGCGGCGATGACGCCAATTTCTGTTCGTGGCTTGCGCCGCAAAAGGTGCGGCAAAACGGCCGCGCCGCGCTGCATCCTGCGTTACGCGTGCAACGCCGTTGCGGCGGTTCGCGCGCTGTGCACGAAGGTTCGTTTGCGACGCATTGGGTTGCACAAGCTGCTGTCGCGCCAGAGCGCGCTGTTGACGTGCATTACGTATCTCTTCACGTCGTTGGGCCCGCTGCGACGCCGGAAGACGTCGCAGTTCGCGGTTTTCGCGACGCTGCAAGGCACGCTCCGCGCGCAACTGTTGCGGTGTATTGAGTTGCCGCTGCCGCTGCGTTTGCAGATTTGTCCTGGTTTGTGCATTCGGTACGTTCGACCTTGCTTGCGCGGCCGGCGTCAACTGACGTTGGCGTTCTGCGCGAAATTGCTGTCGCTGAGGGTGCCGTTCTCGCTGAGCATGTCGTTGCTGTTGCTGAATGCTACGGTTGACCACTGCAGGGGCCCGCTGGCGCTGGGGCGCCGCGATGTGGGGCCTTCCGGCGTGCGGCGCGGACGGCCTGGCAAAACGTGGCGTCGATGCCGGCGGCCTTGCCATTTGCGGCCGTGAAGCCTGCGGTGCCATTCGTGGCGCCGAGACATGCGGTGCCGACATGCGCGGCGCGGAGACACGGGGTGCAGACATATGAGGTGCCGCGCGAGGTGCGGCATGCGGCGCGGAGCCGGCTTTAGCCCTTGGGTTCTGTGCGACAGCCGTAATCGGAATGGCGGCTGCCAGCGCGGCGGCGAGCGCCAATCGTCCAGTCAAATTCATCATTTGGTCCGTCCTCCACCAGCGCGGAACTTAAGTTCCGTCATTCAACTGGTTAAACGGGCGACGGTTCACTAACCCAGCGGTCGATCATTCGGATTTGATCGAAGATGAATGGCCCTTAATGTTGCAATGGTAACAGACGCGCTCGTTTCGCAGTCTGTTCAGAGGATTAAGGTGTCAGCGCTAGCGGCTCGACCCTTTAGATCCGCCGGTGCGCAGACGTTCGATCAGTTCGGCGTCGGGGTACGAGTCTGCAGGCAATCCCACTTTCAGCTGCGCTTTCTTGATGGCGCTGCGGGTCTTGGAGCCGACCTTTCCGTCGATGTCACCGATGTCGTCGCCCTGCTGCGTCAAGAGTCGTTGCAACTCCATCACCTGTTGCGGTTGCAGTACCTCGATCTCTGGATCACCTCGATTGACGGAAGGCGCGCCGGCGAGCCGGGTTGCGAAATAGGCAACGGTCGTGACGTAGACCATGGACGAATTCCACCCAAGCAAGGCCTGGAAATTGTCGTAAGCGAGAAACGCCGGGCCGCGTCGACCCATCGGAAGCAACAGTGATGCTTTCGTGCCGTCCCCCGGCAGCGAACCATGCGCGCCACGCACTCCCCACGATACCCATTGCGAGCGTGGATGTTGGATGGCGAGGTCGGCCTGGTCCCATGGCAGATCGCGCGTGAGCCTGACCTCCTCGAGCCATGGCTCGCCGCGCTTCCAGCCAAGATGCTTCAAGAAATTGGCGGCCGATGCCATCGTGTCCGGCGTGCTCTTGACCAGGTTGCGTCGACCGTCGCCGTCATAGTCGATGGCGTATTTGTAGTAATCGGACGCCGTGAATTGCATTGCTCCCAATTCGCCCGCCCAGTCACCGCCCTGCATCTCGTCGATCGTCAGGTCGCCGCGCTGTACGATGCGCAAGGCATCGAAAAGCTGCGGGCGGAAGTAGTCGGGGCGCCGGCAATCATAAGCGAGCGTAGTGATGGCCACGAACACGTTACTATTGCCGGTGTTCTTCCCGAAATCACTCTCCAATCCCCAGAAAGCAGTGAGGATCGGTGCCGGAACTCCGAATTGCTTTTCAACCTTGGCGAACAGCGCTGCATGGCTCTTCATCTGCTGCTGGCCATTCTGCATCCGGGCGCCCGCAAGCATGCGGTCGGAGAATTTCAGGAATGACTGATTGAACACGCCCTGCGCGCGGTCCCTGTTGACGATGCGCTGTTCGAACTTCAGATATGGCGAGGCGGCATCGAGTACCGATCGGGAAACGCCCTGAGCGAGAGCCTCTTTCCTGAAATCCGCCAGCCACGTGTCGAAATTGCCGGTGTTGTGGCACGTGGCGGCCGAGGCGGGGCTTGCCGTCATGTATGCAAGCGCAATCAGAACCCAGATGGTTGTTCGCATGGCGTGGTCCGGTTACGGCAATGGCGACTCAAGCCGAATTTGCCCGATAGCCGTTCCCGGTCAAGCGCGGCCGTTCAAACGGCCAAATAAAAGAAGAAGACCGTGCTCAGAAGTATCGCCACCACACATAGATGTGGCAGATGGCAATCGAGACCAGCATCATCGGAAAGGCGTAAATCGTATACGTCACGAACCGGAAAGGCACGCCATTGCGGTCGCCGAGTCCGGCCACGGTCAGGTTGGCTGAGGCCCCGATCAAAGTTCCGTTGCCGCCAAGGCAGGCCCCCAGCGACAGGCACCACCAGAGCGGCTGAATGTGTTCGCTGCCGCCGAAGGCAGGTGCCATGCTCTTGATCAACGGGATCATCGTGGCGACGAACGGAATGTTGTCGACGATCGCCGACAGAAACGCCGAAGCCCAAAGGATCGCGAAACCTGCATGCGCCATGTTGCCGCCGGTCGCGGCCACAAGCTTGTTGGCGAGCAATTGCAACAGGCCGCCGACCTCGACTCCATGAACCACGATAAACAAACCGATGAAGAAAAAAATGGTGATCCATTCGACATCGCCGAACGTCCGATGAATTTTTTCACTCGCCTTCTCGGAATGGTGCGCCCAGTTGTCCAATAGCATCAATATAGCGGCGCCAAACATGGCGATCGTGGCCGGCTCGAGGTGCAAGGGGCGCGCCAGAATGAAAGCGATTATGACGATGCCCAGAACGACCAGAGATTGCTTGAGCAGGAGCCAGTCTTCAATCGCATCTTCGGGCCTCATTTTCATGACGCGGGCCTCCGCCGCTGCGGAAGCCCTAAGATCCTTGCCCCATAGAAAATGGATGATGATCGCCTGAACAACCATGACGACGACGATGACTGGTGTGAGGTGATAAACGAAGTCGTTGAATGACAATCCCACTTGAGAGCCGATCAGGATGTTGGGCGGGTCGCCGATCAACGTGGCGGTGCCTCCAATATTGGAGGCAAAGATTTCCGCAAACAGATACGGATATGCCGGCACCTGGAGCGTGCCACATATTGCGAGCGTTACCGGAACAATAAGGAGTACGGTGGTCACGTTATCGAGAAACGCGGAAAGCACTGCCGTTGTTATTTGCAGGACAAACAAGATGCCGGCGGGATGGGCTTTCGCCGCTTTGGCCGACCACACTGCGAGATACTGGAACATGCCGGAACGGCGCGATACCGACACAAGAATCATCATACCGGTCAGAAGCCCGATCGTGTTCCAGTCGACTCCCTTGACCGCTTCTTCCTGATCCAGAACTCCGACAAGGATCATGACGCCGGCGCCGATCAACGCGATAACGGCGCGGTTGACCCTTTCCGACATGATGATGAGGTAGGTGATGGCAAGGATGCAGGTCGAAACCCACATCGCGTTTAAGCCGAAGTACACGTGAGAAACCGCCGATCCCGACACAGCCGGACTCCCCGATCACGGGCGCCGGCCACCAAGCCTTACGCACCCTTCCATTCCCCAAAGAGAAAGTCCGGCACCCACAACGGATAGTCAAGCAGAACGGTTTGGGAAAAGACCGCCAGGAAAAACAGGGCCGCGACACGGACGGTGTCGACATCGATTTCAGCCTCTGTTTGCCGCTACAAGGTCAGGCTGCAGTATCCAGTCACGCAAGGGCTTTCGCCGACCGCGGCGATACGCGCATAATCCCGCCCCCGGATAGAATCGTACAATGGAGGATATCGTGGCTGCCAACGTCCGCTTCTCAAATCCAAAAACGCTCGCCAAACCACCAGGCTACTCTTACGTCGTTGAGGCGAGGGGGCCTAATCGCCTGATCTTCATCGCCGGACAGCTTGGCCTCGACATGGAGAACAGACTCGTCGGCGAACCCGGTGATTTTCGGGCGCAAGCGAACAAAGCGATTGAAAACCTCAAATTTGCGCTCGCCGATGCCGGGGCGACAATCAGGGACGTCGTGAAGATCAATAATTATCTTGTCGATATGTCTCACATCGCGATTTTCCGCGAGGTACGCGACGCGCACTTCAACATGTCGGCGCCGCCGGCGAGCACTACCGTCGCGATTTCACAGTTGGCGCGTCCCGGAGCGCTGTTCGAAATTGAGGCGATCGCGGTGTTGCCGGCGAAAGTTGCCAAGGCCGCAAAGACGAAGTCAGCAGTCCGTCGTGGAGCAGCAAAGGCACGCCGAAAGAAACGAAGATAGCAGGTGTACGAGCGGGCTGAGGGCCCGCCGGTCCGATGCGACTAGTTCGCATGACAAACAGCCGCAAGGACGGTGGGGAGCAGTACTGCGACCGCTACTGTTGCAAGAAAGTCGCCGCTGATCGTGCTCTAGGGCATCGCTCGTCTTGTGATATTCGCGGCATTTCCGTTCGTCGCCGCGCTACGTTAGGCTAATGCGCCTCGTCCCAATTATCGGCGGCGCGAGCGTCGACCTGTAACGGCACGTGCAGCGCGACCGCAGGGTCGGGGGCGCTCTGCATGACGCCTTTTATGACCGGAAGCGTTTTCTCGACTTCCTTTACCGGTACCTCGAAGATCAATTCGTCATGCACCTGCAGAAGCATCTGTGCATTTAACTTGTCCTTCTTCAGCTCCGGCTCGATGCGGATCATCGCGCGGCGAATAATGTCCGCGGCTGAACCCTGCAGGCGTGCATTGATTGCTGCACGTTCGTTGAAAGAGCGGATCGACGGGTTGCTCGCCCGGATGTCGGGGTAGTGGCACTTGCGGCCGAACAAGGTCAGCACATAACCGTGCTCGCGGCAGAACTCACGGGTTTCGTCCATGTAGTCGCGAATGCCCGGGAAACGCTCGAAATATTTTTTGATATATTCGCCCGCCTCCTTGGAGCCGATCCCAAGCTGGGCCGCGAGACCAAAAGACGAAATTCCGTAAATAATGCCGAAGTTGATCGCTTTGGCGCGCCGGCGTATCTCAGGCGTCATGTCCTTGACCGGAACGCCGAACATTTCCGACGCGGTCATGGCATGAATGTCGACACCGTCCTGGAACGCCTTGCGAAGTGTCGGCACATTGGCAACTTCGGACAGAAGCCGCAGCTCGATTTGCGAGTAGTCGGCCGAAACGAGCTTCGTTCCGGGCGATGCAACGAAGGCGCGGCGTATCTTGCGGCCGTCTTCGGTACGGATCGGAATGTTCTGCAGGTTCGGCTCGGATGACGAAAGTCGTCCCGTTGAAGTTGACGCCAGAGCGTAGCTGGTGTGAACGCGGTGTGTCTTCGGGTTGACATATTGGGGCAGAGCCTCGGTATAGGTCGAGCGCAGTTTCGAAACCTGCCGCCAGTCGAGAATGACTTGAGGAAATTTGTGGCCCTGTTCGGCAAGGTCCTCAAGCGTTCGTGCGCCTGTGGACCACTGACCGGTCTTGGTCTTGGTGCCGCCCGGCAGGCCCATGTGTCCGAACAGGATGTCACCCAGTTGTTTCGGACTGCCAGGATTGACCTGTGTTCCGGCGATCTTGTTGATCTCCTGTTCCAGCGCCGCCTGCTTTTTCCCGAACTCGTTCGAAAGTTGCGACAGCGTGCCCGGATTAACCGAAATTCCGCGCTCTTCCATGCTGGCCAGAACGCGTGGCATCGGACGTTCCAGCGTTTCATATACGCTGACAACTTTCTCGGCAGCCATGCGCGGTTTCAGGGCCTCCCAGAGGCGAAGCGTGAGGTCTGCATCCTCGGCGGAATAGCTCGCGGCTCGCGCGATCGGCGTCGCCTCGGGCGTGAACAGCGCCTTTTCTTTATTCTTTACCTCCTTGAACCGAGACGGATTGCGTCCGAAATAGCGTGTGACCACGCTGTCAATGTCGTGGGCTCCCTTTCCCGCATCGAGCACATAAGACATCAGCATCGTGTCGTCGGTCGCGCCAAGCCGGACGCCGCGGCATGCCAGCACAAGCCAATCGCGCTTTATGTCATGGCCGATCTTGACGACGCAGGAATCTTCGAGAACTGGCTTGAGAGCATCGAGCGCTTCATGCTCAGGAATTTGTCCGCCACAGAGCTTTGCCGCGAACAGGCCGGACGTCTCGCCCTCGCTGGCCTCGCGGTGACCTAGCGGCAAATAGGCTGCCTTATTTGGCGCTACTGCAATTGCAATGCCGCAAAGGGCCGTCTGCATTGGATCAAGAGCGCTGGTTTCGGTTTTTAGAGCCAGTAATCCGGTGTTGTGTGCGCGTGCGATCCAGTATTGGAGCCGCTCGAGCGTCCCGATGGTCTCATATTTTACCGCATCGAGTTTGGCCTCACGCAATGCGCGCACGCGGCGGTCTGCAAGGGAAATCGGTGTTAGTGCCGGCGTGTCCGCGCTTGCCGCCGGCGATTTGGGCGACGCCGGAATATCGAGGGGCAATTGACCCTGTCCGGCAGTGCGGCTCGATGGAGCTGGTGACGGGACGCTTTGTTTTGCAGGCAAACTGCCACTCGCGTCGCCTGTATTCACTTGTGAAGCATCCACCCCGCTTTTGTCAGCAACTCGCTGGGTCAGCGTCTTGAATCCCATCGATTTGAGAAAGGCGATGAGTGTTCTGTAGTCGGGCTCGCGGACGCCGAGGTTTTCTATCGGCACCTCGAGCGGGACGCGATCGTCAAGCGTCACGAGTTTCTTCGATATGCGCGCTGCTTCGGCATTATCGATGAGCGCCTGGCGGCGTTTGTCCTGTTTGATCTCCGCGGAGCGCTTGAGCAGCGTTTCAAGATCGCCGTATTCGACAATTAGCTGCGCGGCAGTCTTTACGCCGATGCCGGGGACGCCCGGCACGTTGTCGGACGTGTCGCCGATCAGCGCCTGGACCTCGATGACCTTATCGGGCGGCACACCGAATTTTTCGACGACCTCGGGGATGCCGATCCGCACGTCCTTCATGGTGTCGTACATGATCACGCAATCGTTCACGAGCTGCATGAGATCTTTGTCGGACGACACAATGGTTGCGGTCGCCCCCGCTTCGCAGGCGATGCGGGCGTACGTCGCGATAAGGTCGTCCGCTTCATAGCCGGCTTGCTCAAGACACGGAATTTCGAAAGCGCGCACCGCTTCTCGAATCAGGGGAAACTGCGGAATAAGATCATCCGGTGGAGGAGGGCGGTGAGCCTTGTAGTCCTTGTACATCTCTGTCCGAAAGGTCTTCTCGGACTTGTCGAAAATAACAGCGAGATGGGTCGGACGCTCCTCCGGCTTCATTTCCTTGAGCAGCTTCCAAAGCATGCTGCAGAAGCCATAGACGGCATTGACGTGCGTCCCGTCCGGCGTGCGAGGTTCGAATCGGATCGCGTGGTACGCACGGAAAATGTATCCGGAACCGTCTACAAGAAATACGTGATCGCCTTTTTTTACCGGTCGAGCGGCCGGCGAAGCCGCCGCGGACTTTACGGGCGGATTTTTCACATGGTTGGCGGCGGTTTTGGATTTGGCGGGAGTCGGCATGGCCCGAATGTGGGCCGTTGAACCGCGATTATCAATCCGCCCGTGAGACGGTTGTGGACTTGCTCGGCCGAGTGCAGGACGACGCGTCTTGGCGGCGCCAGCCAGAAAGCGGTGGGGCGCTCGAACAGGAAGCGTACGGGAGTTCCGCGCACCGCCCAGAACAGACAGCGCTCCAACAACCCCGGCCATTGTAACGGGAGCCGAAATCATTCCGGCTGGATGGTCATCCACAACAGATGGAAATATGCAAAATGCACGACCTTGCGGTCGACATATTACCGCCACGGTCTGTCGATGACGTTGGCAAGAAGCAGCTCCGAGACCAGGAAGAATTCGGGCATGCGGAACGGCAGCGCGATGGCGACGACAGTGTGCAGCCAGCCGGACCAACGGCAGCCTCAACGCCGGGCGTCGAATGCATCATCGCGACAAAGATGATGCAGAAGTCTTTCGCGTAGTCGACCCAGTCAATTCGTCAGTCGCGGATTTGAGACCGGTCATGATTTGCACCTCGCCATCACCGTTTCTTTTGAATTCGCCCGCGGCTCTCGCCACTCGATATCGGCTCTGCTATTGAGGCGCCACCGGCTTCGGCCAAAAGGTTAACTTTGCGGACGGATTAAGAAATGCGCGTGGCCATGATCGGCACCGGCTATGTCGGCCTTGTTTCAGGCGCTTGCTTTGCCGATTTCGGGCACGAGGTTGTTTGCGTCGACAAGGACAAAACAAAAATTGCTGCGCTGACGCGCGGCGAAATACCGATTTACGAGCCCGGCCTCAACGATATGGTTGCGGTCAATGCACGCGCCGGTCGTTTGAAATTTGCGACGGAACTGGACGGTGCGGTCTCAGGCGCCGATGCAGTTTTCATCGCAGTGGGTACACCCTCACGACGTGGCGATGGATTCGCCGATCTGAGTTTTGTCTACGATGCGGCGCGTGAAATTGCCCGTGTACTGAAGGGCTACACCGTCGTCGTCACCAAGTCGACCGTTCCGGTCGGTACAGGCGATGAGGTCGAGCGCATCATCCGAGAGACCCGGCCGGATACGGACTGCGCAATCGTTTCCAATCCAGAATTTCTGCGCGAAGGTGCCGCTATCCGGGATTTCAAGTTTCCCGATCGAATTGTGATCGGCACTGACGACCCGCGCGCTCGCGAGGTCATGAGCGAGCTATATCGGCCACTGTATCTCAATCGATCTCCAATCCTGTTTACCGGACGCCGCACTGCCGAGTTGATCAAGTACGCCGCCAATGCCTTTCTTGCGACCAAGATCACTTTCATCAATGAAATTGCCGACCTCGCCGAGAAAGTTGGCGCCGATGTACAGGAAGTTGCGCGCGGAATAGGCCTCGACAACAGGATCGGGTCCAAGTTTCTGCATGCGGGACCAGGTTATGGCGGATCGTGTTTCCCCAAAGATACGGTCGCCCTGATCAAGACGGCGCAGGATCATGCATCGCCCTTACGCATCGTGGAGACGGTCGCGGCGGTCAATGATGCACGCAAGCGCGCAATGGCTCGCAAAGTGTCTACCGCGCTCGGCGGCGAACTTCGTGGGAAGACGGTGGCTATCCTCGGCCTCACGTTCAAGCCGAATACCGACGACATGCGCGAGGCGCCGTCGATTCCTCTCATCACTGCTCTGCAGGATTTAGGCACCAACGTGCGCGCATACGATCCGGTCGGCATCGAGCAAGCCAAGACTCTCCTCAGCAATGTGACTTTCTGCGACGACGCCTATTCCTGCGCCAAAGGAGCGGCTGCACTAGTGATCGTCACAGAATGGGAGCAATTCCGGGCGCTCGATTTCGATCGATTGAAAAGCCTGATGGCACAGCCGGTGCTGGTCGATCTGCGCAATGTTTATCGGCCTGACGAGATGGCGCGACGCGGGTTCGTCTATGAAGGCGTAGGACGTTCCGGGGCTTAGCGATGCCGTACATCCGGCCGGTCAACAGAAGTCGCAGTCCCCCGCGCGGGCGGGGGACCGGGTAAGCGATCAGTTCACATTGAAACCTTTGTTTGTGTTACCGGACCGTTCTTTGATGCGGACGGTGGCAGGCGATCGCTGTGGCACAAAAATTCGAAACATCTCTACCGATTGATGCTGCGCTTCCGCACATTTGCACCACGTTGGCCAGCAGCAATTCCGCGGTGCTGGTTGCTGCGCCCGGCGCGGGCAAAACGACGCGCGTGCCTTTGGTTCTTCTGGATGAACCATGGGCACGCGGCAGAAAGATTCTTGTCCTCGAACCACGGCGGCTTGCAGCTCGCGCTGCTGCCGCGCGCATGGCATCCACGCTCGGCGAGGACGTAGGCGACACCGTTGGTCTGCGCGTACGCTTTGGCTCCAAGGTCACCAAACGCACACGTATCGAAGTTATCACGGAGGGCATTTTCACGCGGCTTATCATCGACGACCCCTCGCTTGAGGGTGTTGCTGCCGTGCTGTTTGATGAATTCCACGAGCGGTCGTTAGACGCTGACCTTGGCCTGGCTCTGGCGCTCGACTCCCAGGGCAGCTTGCGCGAAGACCTCAAGCTGCTGGTCATGTCGGCAACTCTTGACGGTGCCCGTGTTGCGGCCCTCCTCGACGATGCGCCGGTGATTACAAGCGAAGGCCGCGCCTTTCCAGTGGAGACACGTTACCTGGGCCGCGATCCGCGCGCCCAGATCGAGCGCCAGGTTGCGGATGCGACAGGACGCGCGTTGCGGTTGGAAACCGGCTCACTGCTCGTATTTTTGCCGGGCACCGGTGAAATCCGGCGCACGGAATCTTTGCTGAAAGAAACCGTTACCGACAGTGGCGTGGACATTGTCTCGCTCTACGGCGCGCTTGATGCACGCGAACAGGATCGCGCTATCTCGCCATCGCCGCCGGGCCGCCGAAAGATCGTCCTGGCGACATCGATCGCGGAAACCTCGCTGACGATCGAGGGCGTCCGCGTTGTCATCGACAGCGGGCTGGCGCGAGTGCCCCGTTACGAGCCCGATGTCGGTATAACGCGCCTCGAAACCGTCAGGGTATCGCGCGCGGCGGCCGATCAGCGCCGCGGCCGCGCCGGGCGCACGGAACCGGGTGTTTGTTACCGGCTGTGGGATGAACCGCAAACGGCGTCGTTGGAGCCTTACACGCGTCCGGAAATACTATCTGCGGATTTGTCGTCTTTCGTGCTCGACCTTGCGCAATGGGGCACAAGCGATCCGGCTACGCTCGAATTCCTTGATCCGCCGCCGCGGCCCGCTCTTGCTGAAGCCGTAGCTCTCCTAGGCAAGCTGAATGCGATCGATCAGGCTGGCCGAATCACTGAGGAAGGCCGCAAGTTGCGTGCTCTGCCGTTGCCGCCTCGGCTTGCGCGTATGGTGGCTGACGGTGCCGCTGAAGGTGCCGGGGAGTTAGCCGCCGCTATTGCTGCAGTGATTACCGAACGGAGTCTTGGGGGCGATGACGTCGATCTGCGCCACAGGCTCGACAATCTGCGCCGAGACCGGTCGCGGCGTGCAGAGGACGCGCGCGCGATGGTTCGCCGCTGGGCCGAGATGGCAGGCGGGAGGAAACTAGGGGGCGACCATTCCCCTGGTTCGCTACTAGCCTTGGCCTACCCCGATCGGATCGCGAAAAATCGCGGTGGTGTCGCCGGCGGTTTTCTCCTCGCCAATGGCCGCGGTGGCTACGTTGATCCGGCGTCGCCGCTCGCGCGGGAAGAATACCTGGCTGTTGCCGAACTTACCGGAACAGCGGCCGCCAGCCGTATTGTTCTGGCCTGCGCCATCACGCTTGGTGAGATCGAGGCTCGCTTTGGCGGCGAAATTGAAGAACGTGAAGCCATGACGTTTGACGCGGCGTCAGCGTCGCTTCGCTCTCGCCGGAGCAGAAAGCTTGGCATGCTGACGTTGAGCGAACAGACGCTGCCGGTCACGTCTGGTGCCGACGCTGCGAAACTGCTCGCCCAAGGACTTGCCAGGCTGGGCATCGGCAAGTTGCCGTGGACGAAGGCCCAATTGCAATTTCGCGATCGCGTAAATTTCCTTCGCAGGGCCGAAGGCAACGAGTGGCCCGATCTTTCCGATCAGGCTCTTGCTCACAGCGTCGACGAATGGCTGGCACCTTTTCTGTCAGGCAAGATCGCGCTGTCGCAACTCGATGCGGGTGATCTTTCAAGCGCACTCGATGCCTTGATACCCTGGAATTTGCGCAAGCGTCTGGATGTGGAAGCGCCCACGCATTTTATGGCGCCGTCCGGGTCGAGCGTGCCGATCGACTACGAGGCTCAGGAAGGACCCAAGCTTGCGATTCGCGTGCAGGAACTGTTCGGATTGGCGATACATCCTCTGATTGCCGGTGGGCGCGTGCCTTTGCTCATCGAACTGCTGTCTCCCGCGCACCGTCCGGTCCAGGTCACGCGCGACCTGCCTGGGTTCTGGCGCGGAAGCTATAAGGACGTGCGGGCAGACCTGCGTGGCCGCTACCCGAAGCATCCCTGGCCGGACGATCCGTTGACCGCCCCTGCAACGCGTCGTGCCAAGCCTCGCGGCCAGTGATCGCGGATTATTAGATTCAATTGTCTGAGATCGGCTAACCGGCGACTGACCATGCGCAAATGGCATCAGGCCTCGCCTGTCATATTAAACTCCCCTTGAGCCTGCTCGGGTAGTCTCAAGATCTGTCCTGGGTCCGGTCATGCGCCAGCTGATGTCCTTTGCCATTGTCTTGGTCGTACTCGGCGGTGCTACTGCACGCTACGCCGATCAGACAATCACGTCGCCGCCGCCGCAAGCTGCAGTCGTGCAGCCGACCTATGAACCGCGCGAACCGACAACGTCCGGACGCAGCCTGATGCTTGAGGCGGATCGTCTGGGGCATTTTCAGGTGGAGGCGCGAATCGACGGAAGACGCGTCGACTTCATCATCGATACCGGTGCTTCGCTTGTGGTTTTGCGCGAATCCGATGCCGCCCGAGTCGGAATTCGACCGCAGCCGCGTGACTACACCGCCACGGCTGTAACCGCGAACGGAAAAATCAAGGCGGCGCGGGCCACGGTCGATCGCATCGAGCTCGGCGGTATAACCGTTTATGATGTGCCGGCCATGGTGCTGCCCGACGAGGCGCTTTCAAAGAACCTGCTTGGTGTCTCCTTCCTGTCGCGGCTCCGCCGCTACGAATATGCCAACGGGCGCATAGTCCTCGAACAATAGCCTGAGGCTTCCGATCCTCTGAACGGCCGCTATTCCGATGGACCGCTTTGCGGCTCTGCGGCGTTAGGCTATTGGATTCCCACCCTTGTTCGAGGACGCGATGTTTCCGACGCCGAAACCTGCGCTAACGCCAAACACATATGCCTATGAGTCAACGCCGCTCGTGAAGCCGACCGGCTTTCGCGAATACGACGCGCGCTGGCTTCTGGAAAAGGAGATCAATCTGATGGGCGTGCAGGCGCTGGGACTGGGTCTCGGCACGCTCATTCGCGAACTGAACGTCAAGCCTGAAATCGTCACCGGCCACGATTTCCGCAGTTATTCGTCGTCAGTAAAAATGGCATTGGTGTCCGGCCTGATGGCTTCGGGTTGCAAGGTCTATGATATCGGGCTGGCGATTACACCGATGGCTTATTTTGCGCAGTTCGAGCTCAACGTGCCCTGCGTTGCCATGGTTACGGCGTCACATAACGACAACGGCTGGACCGGCGTGAAGATGGGTGCAAACCGGCCGCTCACCTTCGGCCCCGTCGAGATGAAACGCCTCAAGGAAATCGTGTTGGGCGCAAAATTCGACAGCAAGCAGGGCGGGAGTTACGAGTTCGTCGAGAATTTTCCCGAGCGGTATATCGCCGATCTCACAAAACGGCCGAAGCTCAAGCGGAAGCTCAAAGTCGTCGCCGCCTGCGGTAATGGCACGGCCGGGGCCTTCGCGCCGCGAATCCTGGAGGCTGTCGGCTGCGAAGTCGTTCAACTCGATTGCAATCTCGACCATACTTTTCCGCGCTACAATCCCAACACCGAGGACATGAAAATGTTGCACGCGATGCGCGACGCGGTGCTGGTCAATCGGGCGGACGTGGCACTTGGGTTCGATGGCGATGGCGATCGCTGCGGTGTCGTTGATAACGAAGGTGAAGAGATTTTCGCCGACAAGGTCGGTGTGATGCTTGCGCGCGACATGTCGACGATGCATCGGAACACGACTTTCGTCGTCGACGTAAAATCGACGGGCCTGTTCCTCACTGACCCAGTTTTGAAGGCAAATGGGGTCAAGGCCGATTACTGGAAAACCGGACACTCCTACATCAAGCGCCGTGTCAACGAACTCGGCGCAATCGCCGGCTTCGAGAAATCCGGACATTTCTTCTTCAACAAGCCATTCGGCCGCGGTTACGACGACGGCATGATCTTTGCGCTTGCGGTCTGCGATATGCTCGATCGTAATCCGGGGAAGACAATGGCCGATCTGCGCAAGGCATTGCCGAAGACATGGGGCTCGCCGACGATGTCCCCCCACTGCGATGACGAAAAGAAATACGCCGTAGTAGATGCTGTAGTTAAGAAGTTCGAAGCAGCCAAGGCCGACGGCACAACTGTCGCCGGGCAGCCGATCCGTGAGCTGGTCACCGTCAATGGCGTGCGCGTGACGGTCGAGGATGGCACCTGGGGACTGGTGCGAGCGTCTTCGAACAAGCCCGAACTGGTAGTCGTGGTCGAAAGTCCCGTGTCGGAGCAGCGTATGCGCGACATGTTTCAGGCCGTCGATGGTGTATTGCGTACGCATCCCGAAGTCGGCGCGTACAATCAGACGATTTAGGCCGGCGCAGCGACCCGTCGCTCCGCACTGCAGTCTGGGCTAGATTTTGCTCATGCGCATTGCCATCGTCGGCGCCGGTCCTGCCGGTCTCTACCTCGCCTACCTGATCAAGCGGCGGCAGCCGGACACCGACGTGCGCGTGTTCGAGCAGAATCCTGCCGATGCTACCTTTGGCTTCGGCGTAGTGTTTTCCGACAGGGCGCTGGATTTCCTGCGCGAGGACGATCCGCAGACCCACGCCGCCATGGCGCCGCATATGGAATCATGGAGCGACATCACGCTCGTCCATCGCGGCGAACGCGTGGTGATTGATGGTGTCGGCTTTGCCGCCATCGGCCGGTTGAAACTGTTACGACTGTTGCAGCAAAGGGCGGCCTCGGT
The DNA here is from genome assembly GCA_036557605.1 of Pseudolabrys sp. Lineage (GTDB taxonomy): Bacteria > Pseudomonadota > Alphaproteobacteria > Rhizobiales > Xanthobacteraceae > Pseudolabrys. The sequence goes on along the minus strand of DATBHE010000104.1, from coordinate 57,747 downwards.
CGGCGTCTATCCCGCCTACCGTCGCACGATCGAAAATCTTGACGACCTGAGCGAGGCCGACCTCATCGTTGGGGCCGACGGTGTCAATTCGCTGGTGCGGCGTAGCCATGCGGCCGAATTCGGGGCTTCGGTTCGTCTGATGACCAACCGCTTTGCCTGGTTCGGCACCACCAAGCGCTTCGAGACATTGACGCAGACATTCATCGAGACTGAGTTCGGGTACTTTAACGCGCATCACTACAAACACGCACCGGAACTGAGCACGTTTGTCGTCGAGGTCGACGAAGCTACATTCGCGCGCGCGGGTCTTGCGCGGCTGGAAGAGGCTGAAGGCAGACGTCTTTGTGAGAAAGTTTTTGCGGCGGCTCTCGACGGCCATCCATTGATCTCGAACAACTCGATCTGGCGACAATTCCCGATTGTCCATAACGAAAGGTGGTCGGCTCGCAACTGTGTTCTTGTCGGCGACGCGTTGCATACCGCCCACTTCTCCATCGGTTCTGGAACGAGGCTCGCGATGGAGGATGCGATCGCATTGGATAAGGCGTTGGCCGCCGGCTCGAACAGCACTCCCGCAGCATTGCAGAGTTTTGAACGAGCAAGGCGGCCGATCCTCAAAAAGCTGGTCGCCGGTGCGAACGGAAGCGCGGCGTGGTACGAGCGGTTTGCCGAACACATGCAGCTTGCACCGGTCGATTTCGCAATGAGCTACATCACGCGCTCGGGACGGATCGACCTCGATCGCCTGCGCAAGCTTTCGCCGCGTTTTGTCGAGCGTTTCGAACGAGCGCAGGTTCCCTGAACCGCGCAGGTTAACAATTAATAAAAGCTTGCCGTCCTATAAGGAAACAGTTGGGGCGGGTGGGGGCCTTGGATTATCTTTCCGCACAGAACCTCCAGACATATGTTTTGGCAGCGATCGTCGGTTTCGCCGCGATGGCAGCCGCGATAATTCGGCGCCGATGGCGCAGCGGCCGCCGCGGCGGTGACGCATTGCTGTCGATGGTTCTCAACAATATGACGCAAGGCGTCGTTCTGTTCGATGCGCACGAGCGTGTTCTTGTCGTCAATGATCGCTACGTTGAAATGTACGGTCTGACGCCGGCTGTCGTAAAACCCGGCTGCACGCTTATGGAATTGATCCAAAATCGTATTACCACCGGCAGCCTCAATATCGACCCCGAAAAATATCGCGCGGAGATCATGAACGCCGTGCGCGATGGCACCGTGATGAACCGGATTGTCGAAACGCCCGATGGGCGTGCCGTCCTCGTGGTCAACCGACCAATCCAGAACGGCAAGTACTGGATCGGAACGCATGACGACATCACCGAGCGAATCCAGGCCGAAAGAAAAAGCGCCGCGCTTTCCGAGCAAGAACGTCGCCGCGTGGCAATTGAATCGGAAATCCTCGATTTCCGGAAGAATGTCGCCGCCGTGCTGCAGACGGTCACTGAAAGCTCCGCAGCGCTCAAATCGATTGCTGCGGTTTTATCAAACTCCTCGGGCTTAACGTCGGACCGGGCCGCGATCGCGGTGCAAACGACGAACGAGGCATCTGCGAACATGATTGCCGCAGCTGGTGCTACCGAAGAACTGATTGCGTCGATCGGCGAAATCGGCCGGCAGATCAGTCAGGCAGCCGAAGTCGCATCACACTCGGTTGCGGAAGCGCAGGGAACCAACGAGCATATGACCCGCCTCACCGAGACCGTTCAGCAGATCGGGGAGGTCGTCAATCTCATTCGCAACATCGCCGGGCAGACGAATCTGCTGGCGCTCAACGCGACCATCGAAGCTGCGCGCGCGGGTGAAGCCGGTCGCGGCTTTGCGGTGGTCGCCTCGGAGGTCAAATCGCTTGCCGTGCAGACCGCAAAGGCAACAGAACAGATCGCCAGCCAGATCGATGCCGTGCAAAACTCGACGAGCGTTGCCGCCGATGCCATCCGGCGTAACATGGAGCGAATGCGCGAGATCGATGGCTATACGTCCGCTGTGGCGCTTTCACTGCAGCAGCAGGACAGCGCAACGGATGAGATTTCTCATAACGTGGGGAGCGCCGCGAACGGAGCGAAAGGTATGTCGCCCGTCCTTGATGAGGTGATGCGAGCGGTTGGCGACACGCGCGGTGCGGCAGGCAAAGTGCTGGAAGCGTCAGGAACGGTGGAAATGGCCGCTACAGAACTTCAACGCCGCATCGAGAGATTCCTCGATCGCGTTGCCGTCTGAACTCTAGTCCTTCTCTTCCTTGAATGTTTCGCGGAAGGGATGCGCCGGGTAAACGCCAAGAACAGTCAGTTCTTTTGAGAAAAAGGCCAGCTCTTCGAGCGCGAAGACCAGTGCCCGATCATCCGGGTGACCTTCGACATCGGCGTAAAATTGCGTGGCGAAGAAATTTCCGCCGACCATGTAGCTCTCGAGCTTTGTCATATTGACGCTGTTAGTGGCGAAGCCGCCGAGCGCTTTATACAGGGCTGCAGGCACGTTGCGGACCCGGAACACAAAGGTCGTGATAACTTTGCCGGAACCGGGCACTGCCCATTTCTTCTCGCGCGACAGCACGACGAAACGGGTGGTCGAATGCGATTCGTCCTCGACGTTCTCCTTCACGATATCGAGGCCGTAAATGTCTGCGGCCAGCCGCGACGCGATCGCTGCGCGGGTAGGGTCCTTGGCTTCCGCGACTTCCCGTGCCGAGCCTGCCGTATCGGCGGCGACAATCGGTTTCAGTTTCAATTCACGGATAACGTTACGGCATTGGCCAAGCGCCATCACATGACTTTGCACCGTCCGAATGGTCTTGAGACTGGCTCCTTTAGCGGCCATCAACTGGTTACGGATCGGCAAAAACCATTCGGCGATAATATGTAAACCGGCCGTCGGCATCAGGTGATGAATGTCGGCGACGCGTCCAGCCACCGAATTCTCGATCGGGATCATGCCGAGATCCACATCGCCGGAGACGAGCGCGGCGAAACAATCCTCGAAGGTAGGGCAGGGAACAGGTTCGTGGTCCGGATATGCCTCGCGGCAGGCAAGATGTGAATTTGCCCCCGGCTCGCCCTGAAAAATGATTTTCTTCTTCGCCATGTCCGATCCTTTCTGCGTTCCGTACGCAGACATTGTCAGTCAAGTCAACCTGCGAGCAGCTTGCGCGCTTTCTCCAAATCTTCCGGCGTATCGACGCCGAGTGGTACGCTTTTCACAATCATCACGTCGATGCGCATACCGTTGTCGAGCGCCCGTAACTGCTCCAGCTTCTCGTGCCTTTCGCGAGCCGACGGCGGCAATTTTACGAAGCGTTCAAGCGTCGCGCGGCGATAGGCATAGAGCCCGATGTGGTGATAGTGCGGCCCGGGACCCGTTGCATTTTCTCGGGTGAAGGTTGTGGCGTGTAGGCGGCCGGGTGCGATCTCGCTGCCGTACACCTTAACGACGTTGGGATTTGTTCGCTCGGCCGGATCGGCAATGACGGCAGCCAGCGTCGCGATGTCGACATTGCGGTCGGCCAGCGGCTTGAGTGCGGCGCGAATATCATCGGCGCCAACGGTCGGCAGATCGCCCTGAACATTGACAACGATTTCGATGCGATGCTCGGGGTCAACGGCTTCGAGCGCCTCATAGATGCGATCGGAGCCGGATTCATGGTCGCTGCGTGTCATGACCGCCCGGCCTCCGGCCTTTTCTACCGACGCGGCGACAGCTTCCGAATCAGTTGCGACGATGGCATCGCCAATTCGAGCGGCTTCCGCACGACGCAGGACGTGCACGATCATCGGAACGCCGTGCATATCCGCCAATGGCTTGCCGGGCAGCCGTGTCGATGCAAAGCGTGCGGGAATGAGAATGATCGTATCGGCCATCGGGGGAGCCGCCGCCTGGGCACATGTGACGAAGGTCGAAAATGCCGCAGGCGCTTATACGGGTTGCCAGAGGTCAGGCAAACCGGTATCTGATCGCCGACGCCAGGTCCCTGGCGATATCCGCTCCGCACCGTCACGTCCCGCTTCGGGAGCCGAAATTCGATGAATTCCTTTGAACTGAACAAAATCCTCGGCGCCGTTCTCGGTACCTGCCTTGTTCTCCTCGCGCTCAATATTGGCGCCGGCGCAATTTTCGCGCCAGAGAAACCGGCGAAGCCTGGCTTCAATATTGCCGTCAAGGAAGTGAGCGGCGGGGAGCAAGCCGGTCCGGCCAAAGAGCCGGAGCAGCCGATCGAAACGCTCCTCGCAAAAGCATCGGTGGAAAAGGGCCAGACGGTCGCCAAGCAGTGCCTTGCTTGCCACACATTCGAAAAGGGCGGCCCCAACCGTGTCGGGCCCAATCTGTGGAATATTGTCGGAAGCGACCGCGGGGAAGGCCGTGGCGGCTTCAATTTCTCGGCCGCGATGAAAGCCAAAGGCGGAAAGTGGACCTTCGAGGAGCTCAACAAGTTTCTCGCAAATCCGCGCGGATACATCCCGGGGACGGCAATGACATTCGCCGGGCTTTCAAAGCCCGAGCAGCGCGCAGATGTGATCGATTATCTGCACACACTGTCGGATAATCCGGTTCCGCTGCCAAAAGCGGCGGAAAACGCGCCGGCAGGCGCCGAGCAGCCGAAGACGCAGCAATAATTGCCAGGAATCATCCGACGCGGCCGGGCTATTGTCCGGCCGCTCGCGTTTTATTGCGGCGTTTGGCCACGGATCTGTAACCTTTACCCGTTGGGCGAGCGGCCGCATCCGCTGGCGATGAACCGAAAAACCGACATAATCAGCGGTAAATGCAGCATTGTCCGTGCGTTTTGTGTCGGAGCTCCGCATGAATTTCAGCCGCCGCTCTGTCTTGCGCGCCGCCGCATCGGCGTTCGCTTCTACCGCTTTGAGCGCGTTTGGCGTGGTCTGGCCACGCAATGCGGCGTTGGCACAAGCGCAGAAGTGGAGGCATGCGCTATCTCTCTTCGGCGACACTAAATATCCGGAAGGGTTCAAGCATTTTGAGTATGTCAATCCGAACGCGCCCCAGGGCGGGACCGTGCGTCAGGTCGCATTCGGCACCTTCGACAACTTCAATACGGTTGTCTCAGGTGTAAAGGGCAACATCGCCGCCGGCACCGAGTTGTTCATCGAGCCGCTGATGACTCCGGCGCTCGACGAAGTGTCAACCGAATACGGCTTGTTAGCGGAGGCAGTCAGCTTTCCCGAAGACTTCTCAGCCGTCACCTATCGGCTGCGAGCAGGGACGCGCTGGCATGACGGCAAACCGATCATTCCTGAAGACGTTCTTTTTTCATTTGATGCGTTGAAAAAGAACAGTCCGTTTTTTGGCGCTTACTACCGGCATGTGCAGAAGGCGGAAAAAACCGGCGAACGAGAAATTTCTTTCACCTTCGATGGTCCTGGAAACCGGGAATTACCGCAGATCGTAGGGCAGCTTCCTGTCCTTCCCAAACATTGGTGGGAGGGGACGGACAAGTCGGGCAACAAACGGGACATCACACAAACCACGCTTGAGCCGCCACTGGGATCGGGACCCTATCGTCTCAAGGAATTCATACCGGGCCGTACACTGGTCTACGAAAAAGTCGGCGACTACTGGGGCAGGGACCTCAACGTCATCGTCGGCACCCGGAATTTCCAGACGATCCGCTTCGAATATTATCGCGACTCGATCGTTGCGCTCGAGGCTTTCAAGGCCGATCAGGCCGATTGGCGAGTCGAAAACAGCGCCAAAGATTGGGCCACTGCCTATGATTTCCCCGCTGTTCGCGACAAACGGGTCGTCCTGGAGGAGTTTCCGATCCGCAATATAGGCGTGATGCAGGCGTTCGCGTTCAATATACGGCGCGACAAATTCAAGGATACGCGTGTCCGGCGTGCTTTCAATTTCGCATTTGATTTTGAGGAAATGAACCGGCAAATTTTTTTCGGACAGTATCGGCGCATTGCAAGTTACTTTGAGGGCACCGAACTTGCATCGTCAGGGATTCCTGAAGGTCTGGAGCTTGAGATTCTGCAAGCCGTAAAAGACAAGGTGCCGGCCGAGCTGTTCACCAAGCCCTATACAAATCCGGTCGGGGGCAATCCGCAGAATGTGCGCAATAATACGCGCGAGGCTCTCACCTTGCTGCGCAGTGCGGGATATGAAATTCGCAACACCAAACTGGTCAACGCCGCCAGCGGCGAGCCATTCCAGGTCGAGTTGCTGGTGGAACAGCCGGCCTTCGAACGCATAATGCTTTTTTACAAGCCGTCCCTCGAACGACTTGGTATCGCTGTTTCGGTCCGCACGATCGATCCGTCGCAATACGAAAACAGGTTGCGGCAATGGGACTTCGACATCATCATAAATTCCTGGGCTCAGTCATTGTCACCCGGCAACGAGCAGCGCGGGTTCTGGGGTTCGCAGGCCGCCGACCAGCCCGGTTCGCGCAATCTCATCGGTATCAAAAACCCCGCGGTTGACGCGCTCATTGATCGAGTGATTTTTGCCAAAAGCCGCGCCGAGCTGGTCGCGGCGACCAAGGCGCTCGATCGCGTATTGTTGTGGAACAACTACGTGGTTCCGCAATGGACCTACGGCAAACAACGTACTGCGCGGTGGGATCGCTTCGGCCATCCCGATAACATGCCGCGATATGGCGCCTCGGCGTTCCCAACTGTTTGGTGGTGGGATGCAGCGAGAGCCGCCAAGGTGCCGCAACGATCGTGATTGCATGTCGATAAGCCGACGCGAAGCGTTGAGCGTGATCGCCGGGGCCACCGTCGCCGGCGCAGGTGGCCATTTCGTCGTCCCGGCCGCAGCGCAGGATGCCGAAAGGCATGGGATGTCGGCCTTTGGCGACCTCACCTATCCCGCAGATTTCACGAACTTCAGTTACGTCAATACGAATGCACCTAAAGGCGGCGTCTATTCCGAAATTGTGGCCACGCGGGGTTACAACGGGTCATTCCTGACCTTCACATCGCTTAATGGCTATATTCTCAAAGGCGAAGGCGCTTTGGGAATGGACTATACGTTTGCGACGCTCATGGTGCGCTCGGGCGACGAGCCCGACGCCATGTACGGCCTCGCCGCACGCGCCGTCAGAATCTCCGACAACGGCTTGACCTATCGGTTCAGCCTGCGTCCGGAGGCCAAATTTCACGACGGCACCGCGCTGACCGCCCATGATGTGGCGTGGTCTGTCAATACGCTGAGAGAAAAAGGTCATCCGATCATCACGCAGCAGTTGCGCGACTGCAAAGGCGCGGAGGCGGTCGATGACCGAATGGTTATTGTGCGCTTTGCGGAAGGGCGCGCACGCGATGTGCCGCTGTTTGTCGCCGGACTTCCGATTTTTTCGCGTGCTTACTATTCCAAACAGCCGTTTGATGAGTCGACCCTGGAAATTCCGCTTGGCAGCGGCCCCTACAAAGTCGGACGCTTTCAGGTCGGGCATCACATCGAATATGACCGGGTCAAGAATTGGTGGGGAGCTGACCTTCCTGTGGCACGTGGGCTGAATAATTTCGACACCATCCGCTACGAATATTACCGCGATCGCGAAGTTGGCTTCGAAGGATTCACCGCGAAAAATTATCTGTTCCGCGAAGAGTTCACGTCGCGCACGTGGGCCACACGCTATAATTTTCCAGCATTCAAGGATGGCCGCGTCAAGCGGGCGGTGATTCCGGACGCCACGCCATCCGGCGCGCAGGGATGGTTCATCAATTTGCGGCGCGAAAAGTTCAAAGACCGGCGCCTGCGGGAGGCGCTCATCGATGCGTTCGATTTCGAATGGACCAACAGAAATATCATGTACGGGTCGTATGACCGGACGCACTCGGTATTCGAAAACTCGCCGATGAAGGCAAGCGGCAAGCCGAGTGAAGCCGAAGTAGCATTGCTTGAGCCTTTCCGAAACCAGTTACCCGAAGAAGTATTCGGCGAACCCTACGCGCCGCCTGTGACGGATGGATCGGGACAAGACAGACGATGGCTGCGCCATGCGGCGCAGCTGCTCAACGAAGCCGGGTTCAACCTGATGAATCGCAAGCGGGTTATGCCGGATGGCCGGCCGATTGAGATCGAGTTTCTGATCGATGAGCCGACCTTCAAGCCACATCACCTCACGTACATAAAAAATCTCGAGGTGTTGGGGTTTATTGCAAGCCTGCGCATCGTTGATCCGGTCCAGTACAGGCGGCGCGTGGACGACTTCGATTTCGATATCACGACCGAGCGGTTCAGCTTTTCTTCCACGCCCGGGGATTCTTTGCGGCCGTATTTCAGTTCCCAGGCTGCGGCGATCAAAGGATCGCAGAACCGGGCGGGTATCGCCGACCCGGTGCTCGACAAGTTGATCGAGGCCATCATTGCCGCGAAAACGCGGGACGACTTGGTCACTGCCTGCCGGGCGTTTGATCGTGTGTTCCGCGCGGGCAGATACTGGATTCCGCACTGGTACAAAGCATCTCATTGGATTGCGTATTGGGATGTTTTCGCCCGGCCCGAAGCCCAGCCCCGCTATTTCCGCGGTATTCCCGATACATGGTGGTACGATCGCGAAAAGGCGGCAAAGCTCGGAAACGGTTAGAACCGATGCACAATCAACAGCCGGGCGCTTTTGGGCACCGCGGCATGCTTCCGGGACGCCCCGGTATGCCATACTGATAGGGCAATGACCGCCTACATCATCCGCCGCATCCTGTTCATGATCCCGACGATGTTCGGCATCATGCTCGTGGCCTTCGTCGTGGTGCAATTTGCGCCAGGTGGGCCCGTCGAGCAGGTTATCGCCAAACTGACCGGGGCCGAGACCGGTGCGACGTCGCGCATTTCCGGATCGGCCGGAGGTGATTTCGGCAGCCGCGGCATGGCGCAAGGCGCCTCGCAAGTGGACGCGGTCAATTCCAAATACCGTGGCGCGCAGGGTCTCGATCCCGAATTTATCAAGAAACTCGAGAAGCAGTTCGGTTTCGACAAGCCCGCCTATGAGCGGTTTGCCCTGATGCTGTGGAACTATTTGCGCTTTGATTTTGGAAAGAGCTACTTCCGCGACGTCAGCGTTCTGCAACTGATCAAGGAGAAGCTTCCGGTATCGATGTCGCTTGGGATCTGGATGACGTTGTTGACCTATCTGATCTCGATACCGCTTGGTATCCGGAAGGCGGTGGATGACGGCTCGCGCTTCGACGTCTGGACCTCCAGCGTTATCGTCATAGGTTACGCAATTCCCGGATTTCTTTTCGCCATTTTACTGATCATCCTGTTCGCGGGAGGTTCGTTTTTCGACTGGTTTCCGCTCCGCGGCCTGGTGTCCGAGCGCTGGTCGGAATTGCCATGGTGGCAAAAAATTCTGGACTACTTCTGGCATTTGACGCTGCCCATTCTCTCGATGGCACTGTCCGCGTTCGCGACGATGACGTTGCTCACCAAAAACTCATTTCTCGAAGAGATTCGCAAACAATACGTGCTGACGGCGCGCGCCAAAGGCTGCAGCAGAAACCAGGTGCTTTACGGACATATTTTCCGCAACGCCATGCTTATCGTGATCGCCGGATTCCCGTCCGCCTTCGTGCACGCCTTTTTTACGGGATCGCTGCTTATCGAGACGATTTTCTCACTCGACGGTCTTGGCCTGCTCGGCTTCGAGAGTGTTCTCAACCGTGACTATCCGGTCGTATTCGCCACGCTCTATATATTCTCGCTGATCGGAGTCGTCGTAAACCTGATTTCTGATCTTACTTACACATGGATCGATCCGCGCATCGACTTCGAGACGCGAGAGGTGTGAGGTGGACGCGCGCACGGGTATCAAATCGCGGGTCGACAGTGCTCAGGACGTTTCCGGCACATCAGCCGAGAGGCGGCGCTGGATAAAGATATCGCCGATCAACAAGCGCCGCTGGGAGAACTTCAAGGCCAATCGCCGCGGCTACTGGTCCTTGTGGCTTTTTCTCGCGATGTTCCTGATTTCGCTGTTCGCCGAATTCATTGCCAATGACAAGCCAATTTTCATTCATGTGAATGGCAGGTTCTTCTTCCCCGCCATCTTCACTTATCCGGACACGGCCTTTGCCAAGGGAGACGATCCCAGCCTGTTCGGCACTGCCGCCGATTTTCGTGACGATTACCTGATGGGGATCATCGAAAATCAGGGTGGTACCGTGATTTGGCCGCCGGTCCGTTTTTCGTACAACACGCAGGTGAGCAGGCCACCGTCGCCCTTTCCGTCAAAGCCGACATGGATGTTGACGCAAAAAGACTGCGAGTTTGCGGCGAGCCACGGTTTTGCCAAATGCGATGAGCTCGAAACAAACTGGCTCGGCACCGATGACGGCGGTCGCGACGTGTTGGCACGTCTGATCTACGGATTCCGCATTTCGGTACTGTTCGGGCTGGCGCTCACCATTGTTTCTTCGATTATCGGTGTCGCCGCGGGCGCGGTGCAAGGATATTTCGGCGGGTGGACCGACCTGCTGTTTCAGCGCTTTATCGAAATCTGGAATTCAATCCCGTCCCTTTATCTGCTGCTCATTATTTCGTCGGTGCTGGTGCCCGGATTTTTCGTCTTGCTCGGGATATTGCTGTTGTTTTCCTGGGTTTCTCTGGTCGGCCTGGTGCGCGCGGAATTTCTGCGCGGGCGAAATTTCGAATACATCCAGGCAGCGCGCGCTCTGGGCGTGTCCAATGCTGTCATCATTTTCCGGCACCTGTTGCCGAACGCCATGGTCGCCACCATGACTTTCCTGCCGTTCATTTTGTCTTCATCGGTGATGACGTTGACGGCGCTCGATTTCCTCGGTTTCGGTCTGCCTCCCGGTTCTCCTTCGCTGGGCGAACTGTTGTCGCAGGGAAAAGCGAACGTTCAGGCGCCGTGGCTCGGACTCACGGGCTTCTTCAGCATCGCGTTGATGCTTTCGCTATTGATCTTCATTGGTGAAGCCGTTCGCGACGCGTTCGATCCAAGGAAGACCTTCAGATGAGCACGAAAGAAACGTTGCTTTCTATTCGCGATCTCTCGATCGTCTTCGGACGCGGCGCGCGCGAGATTCTCGCGGTCGACCGCGTATCGTTCGATATTGGCAAAGGAGAAACACTTGCACTTGTCGGAGAGTCGGGCTCGGGCAAATCGGTTACCGCGCTCTCGGTAATGAAACTGCTGCCCTATCCGGCGGCGCGCCATCCGTCCGGATCGATCATGTTCAAGGACCGTGACCTTCTGACGATGAACGAGAATGAGATACGTGATGTGCGTGGCAACGACATCACGATCATCTTTCAGGAGCCGATGACGTCGCTTAATCCTTTGCACACGATCGAGAAGCAAATTGGTGAGATTTTGTCGTTACATCAAGGTGTAACGGGGCCAGCCGCGCGCACCCGCATTCTCGATCTGCTTGGGCAAGTCGGCATTCCCGATCCGGCTTCGCGTCTTAAAAGCTATCCGCATCAGCTATCGGGCGGTCAGCGCCAGCGCGTGATGATCGCGATGGCATTAGCCAACGAACCGGATCTCTTGATAGCCGATGAACCGACCACGGCACTCGACGTAACGGTGCAAGCGCAGATTCTCAAGCTGCTGAAGGATATCCAAAGGCGCCTTGGAATGTCGGTGCTCTTCATCACGCATGATCTCGGCATCGTGCGCAAAATTGCCGACAAAGTCTGCGTCATGCAGCGTGGCAAGATTGTCGAGCAAGGCGGTGTCGAACGTGTTTTCACCGCGCCGGAACACCCTTATACGCGTGCGTTGCTTGCCGCCGAGCCGAAGCCAGACCCCGCGCCGCCACGACCGGACGCTCCTGTCGTCGTCGAGACGAAGGATCTGAAGGTGTGGTTTCCGATCAAGCGCGGTGTGCTCCGCAAGGTCGTTGGGCACATCAAGGCGGTCGATGGCGTCAGTATCGAGCTGCGAAAAGGCGAAACGCTCGGTGTGGTCGGCGAATCCGGATCCGGCAAGACAACGTTGGGTCTTGCCATACTGCGGCTTATTTCGTCGGAGGGTCCAATCGTGTTCCTGGGCGATCCTATCCAGGAACTCAGGTTCAAGGAGATGCGGCCGTATCGGCACAGCATGCAGATCGTTTTTCAGGATCCGTACGGGTCCCTGTCACCCCGTATGTCAGTCTCCGACATCATTGAAGAAGGCTTATGGGTGCATCATCCGAAGCTGTCCGGTGCCGAGCGTGAACAACGCGTCGTCGCAGCCCTGAATGACGTCGGGCTGGACCCCCAGATGCGGCATCGCTATCCGCACGAATTTTCGGGAGGTCAACGTCAGCGTGTCGCGCTGGCGCGCGCGCTGGTCCTGGAGCCGACATTCATAGTGTTGGATGAGCCGACCAGTGCTCTCGATATGCTGATCCAGTCGCAGATGGTCGATCTGCTGCGCGATTTACAAAAAAGGCACGATCTGACCTACATGTTCATTTCACATGACCTGCGTGTCGTGGCGGCGTTGGCGAGCCGGCTTTTGGTCATGCGTCACGGCAAGGCTGTAGAAGAAGGCGCGGCTGCTGAATTGTTCAAGGCACCCAGGAGCGATTACACACGTGCGCTGTTGGCCGCTGCTTTCAAATTGGAAACAGCGCCTGAAGGTGTGGTGTCGCAATAATGAGGCTCGCCGTGATCTGGCTCATGGCGCTTGCGTGCGTCATCGCGACGGCGGCAGGCGCCGCGCAATTCGGTCCGGACCAGTATCCAATCAAGAGCGATGAAGGCGACCCCATCACCAATTTCGACCTGGCGCCTGAACTGTCAAGACGCCTTGCCAAATTGCCTGGTCAGATCGCCGTCGGCAATCCGGACGGCGACGTTACGCTCGTGCAGTTTTATGACCTTAATTGTCCGTTTTGCCGCGAAGCGGCCGCTGACGTGGACGCGCTCGTACACGACGACAAGAGGCTCAAGCTCGTATTTGCGCCCTATGCAGTGCTGTCCGTCCAATCGGCGCAGGGGGCTCTTGTCGAGCTTGCCGCAGGCGAAATTCTGACGCCCGAAAAGTATCTAGAATTTCATCGGCAGATTTATGCCGGCCGCGGCCTTATCGGCGCCGCGCGCGTGCTGGCCGCAGCTGAAGCCATAGGCCTTGATCGTCAGGAGCTGGCCGAGGCTGCCAATACCGAAAGCATGCTCGCTGTTCTCAAGCAAAACGCTGATTTCGGATCCAGGGCCAAGCTGATTGCCACACCGGCTTACATCATCAATGGTGTTGCTATCCTGGGACACCCCGGTCTGAAGTCGCTGCAGAACGTCATCCGATCGGTACGTAGCTGCCGCAAAGTGGCGTGCTAGATCCTGCGGACACTAGTGACTTCGAACCCCGCTGCCTTGATGCGCGCGATTGCGTCGGCGGCTGATTCGATTGCGACCATCATATGATGGGCGTTTGCATGAATAAGCGTTTCAGGATCAATCGCGATCGCCACGTGGCCTTTCCAGAACACCAGATCTCCGCGACGCAGGCTCGCGAGCGACGAGAACTTGCCGAGTGCCAGCTCCTGCATGTCGCTGTCGCGGGGGCATGATATGCCGGCGGCCTGCAGCGAAATCTGCACAAGACCTGAACAATCCAGCCCAAGAGAAGTTTTTCCGCCCCACAGATATGGTGTGCCGACAAAGCGCTCGGCAACGGCGACAAAATCAGGCTGGTGCAGCTTGAGCGGCGCGAGATAGACCTTGGGCACATGCCAGCCGAGCGCCGTGATTGCGAAGCGTTCATCCTGTCTTGCCACCGCAACGCGCGCGCCCATTGGCAGTGCCGCTGCGGGCGGCAGCTTGATGTCCGGTGCCGCAAACGCAAATGCGCGGGGCACAACGACTTTATGGGTAGGCGCTGCGCCGATGGCTCCCAGCGCATTTGACGACAGCCAACCGACATAGCCGTCGGCTTCCAGCTGGCCCCAAGCCCATCCTTCATCGGTGTCTTCGTAGATCACGACCAGCTCGCCAAGGAGAGCCTCGGTATCAAGCCTTGCGTCCTGGGACGGCGCGCGGCGCAGGGCGGTCGCGGGCTCGATGATCTGACGTCGGCTGCCCTCGACAAAACGTTTGGCCTCGACATGCCCGCGCAGATGATTTGCCGCAATCTCAGGGCGGAAAGGGTTGATGCGGGGATCGAGTGCAACCATTGATCACGAATATCGGGCGCAAAGCAAAGCATAGAGTGCGCGCGCTGACTGGCATTCCGCGCCTTCCGGACGTCCGGGTTTCGTCGCGGGCGTCCACGCGAAGATATCAAGATGCACCCAGGATTTTGTACTCACGAACCGACCGAGAAACAATGCGGCGGTGATCGCACCGGCTAGTCCGCCGGTCCCCACGTTGTTGAGATCGGCGATCTTCGATTCAAGCATGCTGTCGTACGGACGCCAGAGCGGCAAACGCCAGAGCGGATCACATTCGGCGGACGCCGCGCGCGTCAGTTCGTCGGCCAAAGCGTCATCGTTCGTGAAGAATGGTGGTACTTCGGGGCCAAGGGCCACACGTGCCGCGCCTGTGAGAGTCGCAAAATCGACCAGCAGGGACGGCTTGTCCTCCTCGGCGAATGCCAGAGCATCTGCCAGGATGAGGCGGCCCTCGGCGTCGGTATTTCCGATTTCGACTGAAAGGCCTTTGCGCGAAATATAGACATCACGCGGCCGGAAGCTGGTCCCTGATATCGCGTTTTCGACCGCCGGAATGATCACGCGCAATCTGACCTTGAGGGCCTGCGCCATGATCATGTGTGCCAGTGCCAGCGCAGTGGCCGCTCCACCCATGTCCTTTTTCATGTTGAGCATGCCGGTGTCGGGCTTGATATCGAGCCCGCCGGTGTCGAAGCAGACCCCTTTTCCGACCAGCGTGATCTTGGGATCGCTTGTCTTGCCCCACGTCATGTCAATCAAGCGAGGTGCGCGGGCCGACCCGGCTCCGACCGCGTGCACGAGCGGGAAATTTTTGGCGAGAGCATCGCCGCTCGTCACCTGTATTTTTGCGGTATGCCGCTTCGCCAGCGTACGTGCGGCAGCTTCCAGTTCGGCCGGGCCCATATCGTTCGAAGGCGTATTGATCAGGTCACGGCAGAGCGTGACGCCCTCTATGACGTGAGTGAGGGCTTCGCCGTCGATACCTTCCGGAAGAGCGAGACGTAGGTTGCGTGGTTCGGATTTCCGATACCGCAAAAATTGGTAGCCGCCCAACACGAATGCGAGTGCAGCAAGGCGCGTGTCGTGCGGCGCGCTGGCAAAGCGATAAGTGCCGGGGGGAAGAAAGCCCGCCAATTGTCCCGGACGAAATCGGTCCAAGTCTTCATTTGGATCTTCCAGGCCGAACAGCACACCGGAAAGCTTGCCTGCAGTGCCAGGCAGCAGCAGTGAGCGGCCAGGTTTTGCCTCAAAGCCGGTTGCAGCCAGAAAAGCTTGTTCGGATTCACTGAGGTTCTTTCGTATCTCGTCGAAGTTGGCGGCATGAACGAACCAGATCGGGGTTGTCTGGGTCCTGCCGGCATTGATCAGGGCCGGATGCATGACTACTCCGCGGCGCCGCGCATTGAAGGTTTGGTAGAATAGCCGTCACGTCGTTGCGGCAGTTTCCAGCCGAGCATCTTCGAAGCAACAAGAGTGCGAAGCACTTGCGCGGTTCCGCCCCCGATCGTGAACATCCGAACGTCGCGCGCCATGCGTTCCAATGGCAGTTCGCGCGAATAGCCGCGCGCGCCAAAAAACTGCAGGGCGTCATTTACGACCTTAATGGCGGACTCGGACGCAAAAATTTTCGCCTGTGCGGCGAGCATGGGATCGGGAAACGCACTATTTTCCGGTCCGCGTGAACGAGCCGCCTGATAAAGCATCAGACGCGCAGCGGTCACCTGCGTTTGCATGTCCGCAAGCATCCACTGCAGACCTTGAAATTCGCCAATCGGCCGGCCGAATTGCTCGCGGCTCTTGGCCCACTGCAGCGCATGATCAAGTGCGCCGGCAGCTACGCCCAGCGCCACCGTGCCGGCGCCGACCCGCTGGCTGTTATAAGCATTCATCAGGTCGCCAAAGCCGCGGCTGAATCCCGCTGGCGGCATCACTGCCATGTTCGCCGGCACTTCAAGATCCTCACAAAGAATTTCTCCCTCGGGCATTCCGCGCAGACCCATGGTCTGCTCACGCTTGCCAATCCGCAGTCCCTTCGATTGCTCGCGCAAGGCAAGGAAACCGCCGATTCCAAGCTCTCTACCGCGCTCGTCGAAGACGCGCGCGAAAATCAGATGCAATCGGGAGACGCCCGCGCCCGTGATCCAATGCTTCCTGCCGTTGACGATGTACGCATCGCCACGTTTGTCCGCGCGCGTGGTCATAGCGGTCGCATCGGAGCCGGCATCGGGCTCGGTGATGCAGATTGCCGGCTTGTCGCCCTCAAGCACCAGCTTCGCAGCCAGTTGTTTTTGCGATTCGCTGCCAAAGGCCATGACCGTTGAGATCGCACCCATGTTGGTTTCGACCACGATCCGGGAAGTGACAGTGCAGGCTTTGGCCATTTCTTCGATGACAAGGACTGCATCGAGAAATGAACGACCTTGGCCGCCAAAGGCCTTCGGGATCGTCATGCCGCAGAAGCCCGATTGGCTCAGCGCCTTCACGATATCCCACGGGTACTGCTCGTCCCGATCGATGGCCGCGGCACGCGGCCGGACGATGTCCTCAGCAAAGGCACGCGCGCGGGCGCGCAGGCCAAGTTCATCGGCGGAGAGACCCAGGTCCATGGGGTGACCATAAATCCAGTGCGGGCCGCACTTTACAAGTTAACCAGTCATTAGGGTTAACGTTTTATTGCTCGGCTATGCGATCAAGAATTCGCTTTGCTCACCTGCTCTCCTCGGCTGCCGTGGCGGGCGTCGTTGCCCTGACAGCGGGAGGCTGCTCCATTCTCGGCCCGCGCGAGGTTACTGGCTCTATAAATAGCACGAGCCCTGCGCCGATGACCCAGGAAGAGGCTCGGCGTTCGCTTGAGGCGCTTGGTGACCGCTATCGCCAGAATCCGAACGACGGAAGCGCAGCCATTGCCTACGCCCAGGCGCTGCGCGTTACCGGCCAGCGGGCCCAAGCCGTGGCTGTGCTGGAGCAGGCCGCGATCCGCAATCCGCGGAGCATGCCGCTGCTCGGCGCCTACGGGCGTGCCCTGGCGGAGGCTGGACAGTATCAGCAGGCGCTGACGACGCTCGAACGGGCCCACACGCCGGAAAATCCGGACTGGCGGATTCTCAACGTGCAGGGCGCAGTGCTTGATCAAATGGGCCGACATGCTGAAGCGCAGCGCCACTATGCTTCGGCGCTTAAAATCATGCCGAACGAGGCCTCAGTCCTCTCCAACCTCGGGCTGTCATATTTGCTCACAAAAGATCTGAAGAATGCCGAGGAAACTTTAAGACGTGCCGTTGCTCAGCCGAACGCGAGTCCGAGGGTACGGCAGAATCTGGCACTGGCCGTTGGGCTGCGTGGACGGTTCGACGAAGCGGAAAAGATCGCCAGCGCCGATCTGCCGGAAAGCGAAGCAGCGGCAAATATCGCTTACTTGCGGCAAATGCTGGCACAAAAGGGCGACTGGAAGAAGATAGGCCGAGCCTACGCCCCTGTTCCAGACGCCGGATCGTGATCAACGGATTGATGGGCTGAGGACGGTCAACGTGGTGCGGCCGAACCCTGCGCCTGGCCGTTGCGCGCGCCGCTCTGTGAAATCGTCGCATTGAAGAATGCCGGCGAGTCGCCAAGCGTAATTCGACGTTCGCAATTCGGCGCGCAGCTGTATGATTCCCGCTCGACGCCCTTGTAGACAACGACGATATCACTGGTGCCCGCGCCGAGTACTTCTATCAATCGGCTCATGAGAACCTCGCCGTTCCGATCGAGGGCCAGGAGATTGGTTTTGCCGAAGCCTTTGCCGGTCATCACCAATACGTTGCCGCCTTGTAGCGTCGCATCAGCGATCAGCGGATTACCGATGATAATGGTCGCGACCCGGTCGGGCAAAGTCATGATTTTCGCCTGGTCGACGTTGATTCTGATGGTTTCCTGGGCGCTCGCCGATGGTGACGCGCAGACTGCTGTGGCCAGAAATGCCAGAACCCACAAGCAATTCCAACGCCTGTAGATTCCCGACAAGACCGCCATTTTAGCCCCTCCAGCCACCGGTACAGCAAAGCCGGCGCGATCACCGGCAGATATCAGTCAAGTTTGACTGCAAATTGGTGAACGAAGTGCAAAGACCCGCATTCGACCTCTAACTCGTCCTCCGCAAAGGCGAATTTTCGCGTTAACCATTCATTAACTAACGTGGCTGAACCGCCGACAGACCAACCAAATCTATTCGGATCGCGACAATCCAGTAACCGAACCGCAAGCTTGCAAGGCCTAACTAATACGAACAGTGCCGTCGGCCGCGGGAATACAGAATAATGGTTGGAGATGTGATCAGACTTTTTCTTTTTCCGGCGCTGATGGCATTTGCCGCATCAAGCGACCTGTTGACGATGACTATTTCCAACCGGCTGTCGATCGCACTCGCTGCCGGTTTTGTGCTCCTCGCCGTAATCAGCGGTATGGCGCTGCACACAATCGGCATGCATTTTGCCGCCGCGACCGTGGTGCTCATCGTCTCCTTCATTCTGTTTTCGCAAGGCTGGATCGGCGGCGGTGACGCCAAGCTCGTGGCGGCAACGGCTCTGTGGTTCGGCTTTGATCATCTGCTCGACTATCTAATTTACGCCTCGCTGTTCGGTGGCGCATTGACGTTGGCGATTTTGCAATTCCGCAAGCTTCCGTTGCCGCAAGCGCTGACTAGCCAGGCATGGATCATGCGTCTGCACGATGGTGCCGGAGGCGTGCCGTACGGCATCGCACTCGCCGCGGCGGCCCTCGTAATTTACCCGAAGACCGGTTGGATGCCCGGCCACGGCCTTTAAGATTTCCGACGGCGTTAGCGGCGCAATACAATATTAACTCGATTTAGATACCGCTCCTTAACCATACCTTGACCTTTAGCTGCTGAAATCCAGTGCAAGAGGCCGCATCGGCCGAATGGTTTACGCGGCCGAGTTGGTCGTCAGGTCACGGTGAGAGTGAGCGTATGAAAACTGCACGCGTCGTAGTATTGACCGTTGCCTTAGCTGCGGGTGGAGTTGCCGCCCTGCTGGCGGGCCGATCTGAAAAATCTCCGCCGCAGAAAGTCGATGCGCCCAAGTTCGAGGCTGTCGACATTCTCGTCGCGAAATCAGACATTCCTAGGGGTCAAGCGCTGTCCCCCGCCGACCTGAATTGGCAGGCATGGCCTTCAACCACGGCGGCAGGAAATTTCATCCGCAAAACGGATCGCCCGAAAGCGCTCGAAAATCTCACAGGGATGATCGTGCGCGCACCGTTCGTCGCCGGCGAACCGATTCGCGAAGTTAAGCTCGTGAATGCCAAGGGCTCCGGCTTCATGGCAGCGATTCTTCCATCCGGCATGCGCGCCGTGTCCACACAGATTTCGCCAGAAACCGGCGCCGGAGGTTTCATCCTCCCGAATGACCGCGTAGACGTTATCATGACGCCACGCAATCGCGACGACAAAGGCGGCGAGCGCACCAGCGAAACAATTCTTCGTAACATTCGCGTTCTGGCAATCGACCAGAACGTGGAAGAAAAAAACGGCCAGAAAGTCGTCGTCGGCAAAACTGCCACGCTCGAACTCTCGCCGAGCCAGGCAGAAACTTTGGCGCTTTCCCATCAAATTGGAATTTTGTCGCTTGCGCTTCGGAGCATTGCCGACGGTACGCTCGAAGAGAAACAAGATGATGCGGCTCGTCACAATGTGAACGTTGTCAGGTTTGGCGTGAGTACGACGACCACACCACGATGAACGATTGGGGGATTCTGGGGACATGGCGATCAAGACACTGACCCAAGCTGTTTCACTAGGCGCATTGATCGCATTTACAGCGCTCACGCCGATTTTGCCCGCCCCTGCAGCAGACGGCCCGCGCAAGGCGGCTGTCCAGGTCGCCGCAAGCGAAGGAACGTCGCGATCCATTCCGCTTGGAATTGGCAAATCGGTCGCAATCGACCTTCCGGCGGATATCAAGGACGTACTGGTGGCCGATCCAAAGATCGCCAATGCGGTGATCCGCTCGTCACGGCGGGTCTACATGATCGGCGTTGCGGTCGGCCAGACGAATATTTTCTTTTTCGACGCCGATGGAAGGCAAATTGCAGGATTCGATATCGCTGTCACGCGTGACCTCAACGGGGTGCGGGCTGCGCTCAAACAATCGATGCCGGATTCCGATATCCACATCGAGGGTGTCGGACCGGATGGCGTCATGCTGTCAGGCACCGCAGCGAACGCCGCCGAATCGCAGCACGCGTTCGATCTCGCCGCCAGGCTCGTCGGTGACGGCACAAAAGTCGTAAATGGCATTGCCGTCCGTGGCCGCGATCAGGTGATGCTGAAAGTGACCGTCGCCGAGGTACGGCGTGACATTATCAAACAACTCGGCATCGACCTTTCCGGAACTCTCAACTACGGCAGCACCGTAGTGAATTTCAATACAAGCAATCCTTTCACGGCTACCGGTCAGCCTATCAACGACACGTTTCTCCACGGGGCATTCCCGAACATCACAGCGACACTCCGCGCCATGGAACGGGCCGGCGTGATCCGCACCTTGGCCGAACCCAATTTGACCGCGATATCCGGAGAGACGGCAACGTTTGTGGCGGGCGGCGAATTCCCGATCCCGAATGGATTGTCGTGCGACACGACCCGTTCTCCGCCGATCTGTCAGCCGCAGATAACGTTCAAGAAATTCGGCGTCAGCCTTGTATTCACGCCGGTCGTACTTTCGGAGGGCCGAATCAGCCTGAAGGTCATGACGGAAGTGTCCGATCTCTCGACCGAAAATGCGATGACCTTGCAGGTCACTGGATCTGCGAGCTCTCTGACGGTGCCGTCGATCCAGACGCGACGCGCCGACACGACGGTTGAAATTCCCTCAGGCGGCTCGCTCGCCATGGCAGGAATGATTCAGGAGCAGACAAAGCAGGCGATCAACGGCTTGCCGGCGCTGCAACAGGTCCCGGTTCTGGGCGCTTTGTTCCGAAGCCGGGATTACATCAACCATCAGTCTGAATTGATGGTGCTTGTCACGCCCTACGTGGTGCGGGCGGTCGCGCAAAAACACCTGTCACGGCCGGATGATGGCTTTGCCGATCCGACCGACCCGCAAACTGTACTCTTGGGCAACCTTAACCGCATCTACGGCGTCGCCGGCAAGTCCGACACGCTGCGAGGCAACAACTATCACGGCAAATACGGATTCATCCTCGATTGAGTGGGGGACAGCATTGATGTCGGCAATCACCAAGGCGTCGGCCAGGAGAGCGGTGCTGCGTGCACTGATGGCGGGAACTTTTGCCGCAACGTTGGCAGGCTGCTACCAGACCGAAGTCGCAATAAACGAGTATCCGACCGATTATCGCCAACGTCACCCGATTGTGCTGCGTCAGGGCGCGCAAGACATTGACATCCTCGTCGGCCGCAATCGCGGTGGCCTGACCGCAAGCCAGCGCGCCGACGTGATATCGTTTGCACAGGCGTGGCGGAAAGAGGCCGGCAGCGGAATCATCGTCGAGGTCCCAAAGGGTGGTCCTACCGATCACGCCGCATCTGACGCGGTGCGCGAAATCCGTTCGATGTTTGCTGCGGTCGGCGTGCCGTCGGGCGCGATTTATGTGCGCAGTTACCGCCCTGCAAAAACATCCCTCGCGAGCATCAAGCTGACGTACTCGAAGCTGATCGCAGACGCGGGCCCGTGCGGCGAATGGCCGAGAGATCTCGGTCCGTCATACAATTCGGGATGGGTCGAAAATCAGCCGTACTGGAATTTCGGCTGCGCTTCGCAACGCAACCTTGCAGCCATGATCGACAACCCGGCCGATCTCGTGCAGCCGCGCGGAGAAATCCCGTCCTACGCTCCGCGGCGTTCGGTCATGCTCGAGAAATACCGCAAGGGAGAGAACACCTCCAGCACGTACAGTGGCTATGACAAAGGCAAAATCAGCGATCTAGGAAAATGATGAAGCACGCCCAACAAGCTGTAGTCGCAGACAACACTTCGATGCCGGCCCCCGCTTCCGTTGGGCGGGCGGAAGCACACATAGCGCCGGCCCCACGAATATCGGTGCAGGCTTTCTGCGAAACAGTTGAAAGCGCAGCTGCCGTCCAGGCCGCGGGTGAGGATCGGCGGCTCGCGAAGGCACATGTCAAAATTCAGATGGGTGGCATCGGTGCCGCCATCGAGGCTTTCCGTAGTTCGCCCACCCCGAATGTCATAATGATCGAAACGGATGCGCGCGCCGTTGATATTCTCAGCGGGCTCGATCAGCTTGCGGAGGTCTGCGACTCCGAAACCCGCGTTGTCGTGATGGGCCGTGTCAATGACGTCACCCTATATCGGGAACTGACGCGGCGCGGCGTGAGTGAGTACCTGATCACTCCGATAGACACTATCGACGTAGTACGCGCAGTCTGCCACCTGTTCTCGGCGCCCGACGCCAAGCCCGTGGGCCGCATCGTGGCAATTGTCGGCGCCAAGGGCGGTGTGGGCGCTTCCACAGTGGCTCACAACGTGGCCTGGGCAATCGGGCGCGATCTTGCGACCGAGTCGGTCGTGGCCGATCTCGATCTGGCCTTCGGCACGGCCGGGCTCGATTATAACCAGGATCCGCCGCAGGGGATTGCGGATGCCGTATTTTCTCCTGATCGCGTCGATACCGCATTCGTCGATCGCCTGCTGTCGAAATGCACCGACCGCCTCAGCCTGTTGGCGGCGCCGGCTACACTTGACCGCGTTTATGACTTCGGTGCTGAAGCGTTCGATTCGATACTCGATTCGCTACGTGCCACCATCCCATGCATTGTCCTCGACGTTCCGCATCAATGGGCCGCCTGGACACGGCGTCTCCTTGTCAGCGCAGACGAAATTCTGGTGGTTGCAGGACCGGATCTTGCCAATTTGCGCAACGCCAAAAATCTCATCGACCTGCTACGCGCGTCGCGGCCGAATGATCATCATCCCCGCTATTGCCTCAATCAGGTCGGCATGCCGAAACGTCCGGAAATATCACCGGCCGAGTTTGCGAAAGCGCTTGAAAGCAGCCCGTTGGCGGTCATTCCATTCGAGCCGCAGCTGTTCGGGCCGGCCGCAAACAATGGCCAGATGATCGGCGAAGTATCCGCCGGCCATAAGACCGCGGACATCTTTGTGCAGATCGGCCAGGCACTGATTGGGCGCGTCGAGGCCAAGCCGGCTCGCCGGGGTCTGCTGCCGCCGTTGCTCTCGAAGTTGATGAAACGCAAAGGCTGAATCGCCGGGAGTGTCACGCCTTGTTCGGTAAGCGTAGCGCAACTTCGGAAGCCGTTACCCGTGTGCCGCATGTGCCGGCACCGGCGGCACCGCCATCCATTGAGCCAGCTCAGAATGGGCCGGCAGCCCCCGTTGAAACCGGACGAACGCCGTTTCCGTCCGATGGGCTTGGCGCGCCGATCGTTTCGGCTCCGCCGCCACCCCGGACCTCGCCGGCAACCAACGCCGTCCCAGCGGCTGTGAATTCGCGTCGCTCGGAGGCCTACTACCAGACCAAGGGCACGATATTTGGCGCGCTCATCGAGGCGATCGATCTTGCGCAGTTGGCGCGGCTTGATGTCGACTCGGCGCGCGAGGAAATTCGCGACATTGTCAACGAGATCATCGCGATCAAGAGCATCGTGATGTCCATCTCGGAGCAGGAAGACCTGCTTGACGATATCTGCAACGACGTTCTCGGGTTCGGACCTCTCGAACCACTGCTCGCGCGCGATGACATCGCCGACATCATGGTCAACGGCGCCGGCACCGTATACATCGAAGTTCAGGGCAAGATTCAGCAAACCGGTATTCGTTTCCGCGATAATCAGCAACTGCTCAACATCTGTCAGCGGATTGTCAGTCAAATCGGCCGGCGGGTCGATGAATCGTCGCCTATTTGCGACGCCCGCTTGCCGGACGGCTCGCGTGTCAACGCAATCGTTCCGCCTCTTGCGATCGACGGGCCCGCACTCACCATTCGAAAATTCAAAAAAGACAAACTGACCCTCGATCAGCTTGTAAAATTCGGCACTATTACGCCGCAGGGCGCTGAGATTCTGCGCATTATCGGCCGCAGCCGCATCAACACCCTCGTTTCCGGGGGCACCGGTTCGGGCAAGACCACCCTGCTGAACTGCCTCACTCAGTTCATCGATCATGATGAACGTATCATCACTTGTGAGGACGCGGCGGAATTGCAATTGCAGCAACCGCACGTCGTCCGCCTGGAAACGCGTCCGCCGAATCTCGAAGGCGAGGGCCAGGTCACGATGCGCGACCTCGTACGCAACTGCCTGCGTATGCGCCCTGAGCGAATCATTGTCGGCGAAGTGCGCGGACCTGAAGCTTTCGACTTGTTGCAGGCAATGAACACGGGTCACGACGGTTCTATGGGCACGCTTCACGCCAACAATCCCCGCGAGGCGCTGTCGCGTCTGGAATCAATGATCACGATGGGTGGATTTGCGCTTCCGTCACGAACAATCCGCGAAATGATCTGCGCTTCGGTCGATGTCGTCATTCAGGCTGCTCGCCTGCGCGACGGTTCCCGAAAGATCACGCATGTCTCTGAAGTGATGGGAATGGAAGGCGACGTCATCGTGACGCAGGATATCTTCGTCTACGATCTGGTCGGCGAAGATGCCAAGGGCAATATCATCGGCCGGCATCGCTCCACCGGCATCGGTCATCCGCGGTTCTGGGATCGCGCCCGCTACTATGGCGAAGAAAAGCGCCTGGCGGCTGCACTCGACGCAGCCGAGGCTACCACCGACGGCATGCGGACATAAGCGGAGAGCGCTGTGCAGATTGTTGCCGTTTTCTTCCTCGCTTCGATCGCCATCGGAGGCGTTGTCTACGTATTTTTGTATCCGTTGCTGTCCGGAGAACGGAAAGCCGAGCAGCGAATGCAAAGCGTTGCAAAATCGACACCGGCTGCACGGATATCGCGCGGAGCGCAAAAATCACGCCGTGACGCCATCGAATCGACGCTCAAAGACTTCGACGCGCGGCATAAGAAGACTAAAAGCGTGCCGCTTTCGGTTCGAATTGCGCGCGCAGGGTTGTCCTGGTCGAAACGCCAGTTTGCGGTGATTTCGGCGGTTATTGGACTTGGAATGTTCGCGCTCGGAACTTTTTCCGGCGCTGGGTTGTTGGTATCGGCAGTCCTCGCCTTTGCCGGTGCTTTTGGCGTTCCGCGCTGGCTGCTCTCCTACCTCAGGAAACGCCGCGAGGCCAAGTTTCTCGACCAGTTCCCGGATGCTGTCGATGTTATTGTTCGCGGCATCAAAGCCGGCCTGCCGCTGCTCGACTGCATCAAGATGATCACGTCTGAAGCGTCAGAGCCGATCAAATCCGAATTCCGTCTCATACTGGAGACTCAAGCGATCGGGATGCCGCTTGGCGAAGCTTGTGGGAAACTCTACGAGCGAACACCCCTGCCGGAGGCAAATTTCTTCGGCATCGTTGTCGCAATCCAGCAAAAGTCGGGCGGCAACCTGTCCGAAGCGCTCGGGAACCTGTCGAAGGTTCTGCGCGATCGCAAAAAGATGAAAGCGAAAATCCAAGCGATGTCACAGGAAGCGAAAGCTTCTGCCGGCATCATCGGCGCATTGCCGATTGCGGTCATGATCTTGGTGTATCTGAGCAGTCCAAACTACATCATGCTGCTGTTCACCAATTCTGTCGGTCACCTCATGCTTGCCGGTTCGGCGGTCTGGATGGTCGCCGGCGTGATCGTGATGAAGAAGATGATCAATTTTGATTTCTAGGCTGGCAAAGCGATGCTCGAGACTCTGATTAACGCTCTTAACATCAAGACTCTCACGATGCTGTTTGCGGGGGTCGCTGCAGCCGCAACGGTACTCACGCTCGCCATGCCTTTCGTGTTCGTCGATCCGCTCGACAAGCGGATGCGTGCGGTCGCTCTCGAACGCGAGAAGATCCGCCAGCGCGAGCGTGAGCGATTGTCCCAGGAAGGCCAGAAGGCCAAGCTTCGGCAGTCGCCGAAACAATACATCCAGACCATCGTCGAGCGCTTCAACCTGACCAAATGGGTGGGTCAGGAAGAGGCACGGCTCAAGCTCATCCAGGCGGGATATCGCGGCCAGGCGCCTTACGTTACCTACCTTTTCTTCCGAATGCTCACGCCCGTCGCATGCTTTTTATTTACGCTCCTCTACCTGTTCGTAATTCTTAAGCTCGAACAGCCGGCAACGATCAAGATCGGCGTCTGCATCGCTGCTGCCTATGTCGGCATGCAGTTGCCACTAATGTTGCTGAAGAACAAAATCCAACGGCGGCAATTGTCCATCAGGCGGGCATTCCCCGATACGCTCGACTTGCTTTTGATATGCGTGGAATCAGGCATGTCGATCGAGGCCGCTTTCAGGAAGGTCAGCGATGAAGTCGGAACCCAATCAGTGGCGCTGGCTGAGGAACTCACTCTCACCACAGCGGAATTGTCGTATTTGCCGGACCGCCGGCAAGCCTACGAGAATCTTGCCAAGCGGATCGATCTCGACGGTGTGAAATCGGTTTGCATGGCATTGCAGCAAGCGGAGCGCTACGGCACACCGCTCGCAACGATGCTAAGAGTGATGGCTCAGGAAAACCGTGACATGCGCATGGCGGAAGCGGAAAAGAAAGCCGCAGGTCTGCCGCCGAAACTGACTGTGCCGATGATCCTGTTCTTCCTGCCGGTGCTGTTCATCGTCATTCTTGGACCGGCAGCGATCAAAGTGATGGCATTGAGATAGAGGCGGTTCAAAGCCGGCGGCTCGCCCGGGACTAGTACAGTTTCCAATCGGTTAACGCGACGACAGAGAATTAACGCGTCCAAGCAACAAATCGACAAGTTCCCTTTGCTATGCAGATCGGTGGTTCGGCACCGTGCAGCAATCGAGACGCCTGTCATGCACAAACATGCGCACAAGATTTCGACCTTTATCCGGCGGCTCGTGCCATTCCGACATGCGCGCCGCTTTCTGCGCCATCAGGATGGGTCGGCCGCCGTTGAATTCAGTCTGGTCGCAATTCCGTTTATCGGACTGATCTTCGCAATTCTGGAGACGGCCCTCGTATTTTTTGCCGGACAAACTCTCGAAACCGCGGTCACCGACTCGGCCCGCCTGATCATGACAGGACAGGCTCAGGACAAGAACTGGACCAAGGACGATTTCAAGACCGAGGTTTGTTCCCGAGTTTATGGATTGTTTGACTGCATCGGCGGCATCTACGTAGACGTCAAGACCTATACCAGTTTTGCCTCGATCAACAACGATCTGCCGCTTACGGATGGTAAAATCGACGAATCGAAGTTGAACTACAGTCCGGGCAATCCGGGCGAGATCGAGGTCGTTACGCTCTACTATCAGTGGCCGATCTACGTATCGCTGCTCGGGAACAACCTCAGCAACATAAATAACAATAAGCGGCTCCTGGTGGCCACGGCAGTTTTCTGCAACGAGCCATTCTCGACCGCGACGCCCTCGAACTCGTGCCATTAGGCGGATCTGCCATGAAACCCATGAAATTGCGCGTGCCGCGGTTCCTGCAGGTCTTTGCACGAAATTCGGAAGGCGCTTCCGCGGTGGAATTTGCGATTCTGGCGCCGCTCCTGATCACGCTCTATTTTGGCTGCGTTGAAATTACTGAAGGCATTGCCGCAGATCGCAAAGTTACACTCACCGCTGGCGCGCTCGCCAACCTGACGTCTCAGTCTACAGCGATCACCCTCGACGGCATGACCAATATTCTGAATGCCTCGGCCGCGGTCATCAAACCTTATTCGGTCGGCAATCTCGCTGCCACCATCTCCTGCCTGAAGATTGATGGTGACGGTATTGCAAAGGTCGCTTGGAGCGCGACGTTGAATGGCACGGCGCGCGCAGATGGCGCGATTGTCACATTGCCTTCGGCGGCGCTTGCGGTCCCAAATTCCTACCTAGTGTGGAGTGAAGTGAGCTACAACTATACGCCGCTGGTCGGCTATACGATCACCGGCACGTTGTCGCTTTCAGACCAGATGTTCATGAGTCCCCGGACCACGCCACCGGTCTACAACAACAAGGCCTGCACCTGAAAAAACACTCGGTCATCTGGTCTCTGCCAGCGGCAGAGCCGTTGTCGATTTGATTCGCTCCATCGCGAAACGTGACGTGACGTTCTTCAGTGGCACGGTGGCGATCAACTTTTTGTAGAAGGCATCATATCCGGCAATATCGGTCACGACGACGCGCAACATGTAGTCGACATCGCCGGCCATTCTGTAAAACTCCATTACTTCCGGCATCGCGCCCACAACGTCTGCGAACTTTTTGAGCCATTCCTGCGAATGGTCGCCGGTTTCGATTGAGACGAAAACCGTGATGCCCAGTCCGACCTTTTCTGGGTCGATGATCGCCACGCGGCGGGTGATGACTCCATCGGCTTCCAGTCGCTGCAAACGCTTCCAGCAGGGGGTCGACGACAGACCGACCCGCTGCCCGATCTCGGCGACCGACAGCGATGCATTCTCCTGAACTACCGCGAGAATCTTGCGGTCGATGGCGTCCATTGCCCAGTTCCTCATTAATTTAGAAAGATATACTTAATTTCGCGTAGATAGTGATATTTTATTCTTTTTAGCAGAGAGACCTGTCTTTACAGAGAAAGATATTCTATTTCAACAGTAATCTCTGCCGCTACCGCGGCGCTTCCAACTCTGAAGTCATGACATGAAAATCTCAGGTCGCTTTAGCCCAATCAGTGCCATTCGCCGACTTGGCGCGGCCATGCTGTTCAGCGCGACGATGGCCGTGTCAGTTGCCGGGGCGCACGCAGAGCCGCTTGTGTCTGCGCAGTGGCTCAACGACCACCTTGCCGATAGCGATGTGTTGGTGCTCGACATCCGCTCGGCGATCGACGGCGGTGGTGCACAAGCCTATGCGGCAGGACACATCCCAAACGGCGTGCACAGCGATTACGACAAGGCGGGCTGGCGGGTTACGCGCAACAACGTGCCATTTATGGTGCCAACCGTTCCGGAGCTGGAAAAGCTGATCGGCGATCTCGGCATTGATGAAGATACGCACGTGGTTGTCGCGCCGGCAGGCGTGAATGTTCTCGACTTTGGATCAGCCGCGCGCACGTACTGGACGTTGAAGTACGTCGGTGTAAGAAATGTTTCCATCCTCGACGGCGGGGTTGCCGCATGGCGTGCTGCCGGCCTGCCGCTTGAAACGGGAACAAAGGCTCCATCGCCAAAAATTTTCACTGCAACAGTCGACAAGAGCATTTTAGCCGAGGCCAGCGACGTCGAGGCCATTGAAGGCAAGGGCGGCTCTACTTTGGTTGACGCTCGTCCCGCGTCTTTCTTCCTTGGCAAGGAAAAGGCGCCGGCCTCCAAGGCCTACGGTCATATTCCCGGCGCTTTCAACATTGACAGCGCGAAATTTTATGATGCGAAGAGCAACCGCCTGAAACCGAAAACCGAACTTGCCGCCATTGCCAATGCTGCTCCGGCCGGTCCGGTGGTGAATTATTGCAATACCGGCCATTGGGCCTCGACCGACTGGTTTGTGTTTCACGAATTGCTCGGACGAAAAGATGCGAAGCTGTATGCCGGGTCGATGGTCGAGTGGACCAGCAATGAAACCCGGCCGATTGAATCTTCGCGCACGAAATGGGACGATCTGAAAAAGGCCTTGGGCCTCGGATCCTGATCTGTTTCGGAGTTCCTATGACCACCGCAAATTTGGCCGTGTCCAACCAGGACGCGGCTATTCGCGTCGATAGGCTTTTCCTCGGCCTCGCCCTGGCTGCCACGGCGATATTGGTCACGCTGGTGCTGCTCGATCACCAGCCGGCCTCTGCGATGCTGATCGTCGGCGGATTTGGTCTTGGCGTGGCATTTCTCAGGGCTGAGTTCAGTTACACCGCCTCATGGCGGCGTTTCCTGACGCGGGGAGAAGCAGGCGGTCTTCTTGGCGGCCTGATCGTGATTGCCATCTGTTCGATGATCGTGGTCCCGGTCGCTTCTATTTTCCCGAAATTCGGTGGCGCGATTGCTCCGCTTGGGCCTTCACTGATCATTGGCGCATTCGTATTCGGCATCGGTATGCAGCTCGCCAATGGCTGCGGCTCGGGCACGCTTTATACCGTCGGCGGCGGTTCGGGGCGGATGCTCGTCACATTGCTGTTCTTCATCATTGGTAGTGTCTTCGGCAGCCTTTCCTTGCCTTCATTTCTAGCATTGGGCGGCGTCGACCCGATTCTTGCATCGGACTATCTCGGTCCGTGGGGCGGATTGCTCGCCACTCTCGCCACGATTGCAATTGCAGCATTCTTGATAGTTGGCGTCGCACGTAAACATGGGGCCAGCTACATTCCGTCGCGCAACTACATCATTGGCGGCATTGCAATCGGTTTGCTCTGCGTTGCGGTCTTTTTCGCTGGCGGGCACCCTTGGAGCGTCACCTTCGGCTTTACCGTGTGGGGTGCCAAGGCGGCGACTGCACTGGGCTTCGATCTCTCGCAGGCAGCGTTCTGGCAATGGCCAGGTCCCAAACGCGCCCTTGCCGAGTCTGTTTTGTCCGACACGTCAAGTCTCACCGATTTCGGCATGTTGTTTGGTGCGATGGCGGCTGCTGCAGCCGCCAGACCTTTCGCACGCACAGCCTGGCCGCCGGCAAAGTCTCTGCTTGCAGCGGGGATCGGGGGATTGCTGATGGGGTGGGGCGCCCGGCTCGGCTTTGGATGCAATATTGGCGCTTTTGTCGGCGGTATCGCATCGGGGTCACTGCATGGATGGGTCTGGTTTCTGGCCGCTCTGCCGGGTTGTCTTGTTGGCATTCGCTTGCGCCCACTCTTCGCCTTGCCGGCGGACTAGCCGTGCGCACCATCTACATCATTGTCGTGCTGCTCGGCATCGGTGCTATTTTGGCCGACCATCTTACAAGTCCGTCGAGTGGACGCGCAGTATCGCCGGAGGACTTTGCGGGCGCTTGCGCGCCCTGCGGGGCTCCTTGTCCCTCGAAGAAATAACGTTCAGGCAGGGTGTCGTTTGAGAAACTCGTCGACCTCGGCACGCGTAGCTGCGCCCATAAGCCCACCGAAGCGGGTGCATTTGATCGCCGCGGCCGCACCCGCAAACCGCATCGCATCGCGTATGTCTCCGGTCTCAACGAGACGGAATGTGAATGCACCGTGAAAGACATCGCCGGCGCCGAGAGTGTCGATCGCCTTCACCTTGAATGCTTCCATATGCCGGACTTCGCCTTTTTCCAGCCAGTAGACGCCATCCGGCCCGTCGGTATAGGCGAGGAATCCGTCGAATGCTTCGCCCAGCTTTTTGAGCGCCGCGCGTAAATCATTCAGTCCCGTAGTGCCGCGCAGTGCCTCGGCTGAAGAGATTACATGACTGCAAGACATCAACAGCGGGTCGTCCAACGAAGCCGCTCTATCGAGGTCGAGCACGCGAGGAATGCCGCGCGCCAGCGCGGCATTGCAGATCGGCGTGACGAAATCCGGATAACGGTTATCAAGCAGAACCGCATCAACTTCCGCTACGGCCTGTTCGGGGCGTTCGGAAACGACTGACGTGAGGCCACGGTCGCGGCGCGTGGCAATTGTTTTCTCTCCGACCGCGTCGATGAGGATCAGCGAGACCGATGAAACTGCGCCAGGGACACGAATGGCGTGGCTGCAATCGACGTTTTCACGCGTCAGGCTTCCGAGGATGCGGCCAGCAAATTCGTCATCCTGAGCGCCGAGCGGACCAGCGAAATTCACGCGGCCGCCAAGGCGCGCAATGGCGACCGCGGCATTTCCGGCCTGGCCGCCCGATGTGATGAGGAATTCCGAGGCCTGCACCTTGGTGCCGGCGTCTGGAAACTTGTCGACGCGCATGACGATGTCCTGCACGGCGCCGCCGGCGCACAATATGCGTGGACTGTTTTTTTGCGACCGCGATTCACTCAAAACGGACCTCATCTTCCGCCCACGCGCGGATGATGTGATGCGCAATCGCCACCGGTGGCGGCGTCGTCAGCCCCTGTGGGTGCTTGCGCATCAGCATTGTTTCGATCTCTCTCTTGCTAAACCAGCGGGCGTCCTCAAGTTCCTCACGATCGACTGTGATGTCGCGTGTCAGCGCTTCGGCATGACAGCCAATCATCAGCGAGGTCGGGAAGGGCCAAGGCTGAGACGCAAAATAAACAATGCGGCCGCACACAATTCCTGCTTCTTCGCGCGTTTCCCGATGCACGGCGTCTTCAATCGATTCGCCCGGCTCAACGTAACCCGCAAGGCATGACCACATTGTCGGCAAAAAACGCGGGCTGCGCCCGAGCAAACATTGATCGCCGTCGACCGCCAGCATGATGACGACCGGATCTGTGCGCGGGAAATGTTCGGCCTTGCATTTGGGGCAATCGCGACGCCAGCCGCCGCAGATCGGCTGCGTTGCGGTTCCACAATTCGAGCAGAACCGATGGCGAGCGTGCCAGTGCAGGACCGCTTTTGCTTCGGCAATCGGCGGAAGGTGATCGGGAGCCACCAGCCCCTGCACTGCGATCGAACGCAAGTCCGTGACATGCAAATCGTCGCGGCCTTTCAATCCCTCGGCCGACTGTGGCGTCAGCCCATGACCAAAGCGCGGCGCGCCGTCCAGCAAACCAAGGAAAACCATTTCGGTCGCCGGACCGAGTTCTTGTGCTTCGGGCAAGGTGAACAAGGGCTCGTTGAGCGACGAGCCTTTTTTCGCCACGATCGATTCGCCGCCGATTACATATGTTCCCGCGCGCTGATCCTTTACCAGAGCGGCGACAGCGGAAGCATCAGCACGCATTTCGGCCGCACGTTCGATGCGGCTGTTTGTATATCCCAGACGTGGTTTGGGGCCGAGACGGATAGGCATGTGCGGCGCAAATTCGCATGCGAACGGGCAGTGCGCAATGCGCCGCCCACCGAACGGCAAAGGGGCATGGGCAATTTAGGGGGTAGACGCTCGGTTGAAACGCTTGCCGGAGATTGATTTGGGCGTCCGCGGTCAGGCGAGCGCTTGGCTGATCGCCGTCATAACCTGCGCGGGCTTGAGCTCATCGAGGCAAGCGCTGCGGCTGCGGATATGGCGTTCGCAACCTTCAAAGGTGCAGGGCATGCACGGCAAAGGATTTTGTACAAGCCACACGTTACCACGGTTCTGGATTGTGCCGCTCGCAAGCCATGGCGACTTAAGGCCGCCGATTGGCCACGGCCCCCAAACGCGTGGGTCCATCGGGCCAAACAACGCGACTGTTGGACATCCAGCTGCGGCGGCAAGATGAGTCGTAGAGGTATCGGGACCAATATAGATCCGCGCTTTTGCAAGCAGGCTTGTGGTCTGCGGCCATTCCAGTTGATGGAATTCGCATATACCGCGCCAGACATTTTCGAGATAGCGGCGCTCGGCTTCACCGGGCCCGCCGATCCCAACAACTGGAAGACCGCGTTGCCTGAGTCCGGCGGCGATCTCGCGCCATCCTTCGGGTGTCCATTCCTTGTAGGAGAACATCGGTGCGGCATGGATCACGGCGTAATTATCACCGGTCGCGACGAGGACGTCTCGCACTCCTGCAGGGCAAACGAGTTCAGGAACCTGGGAAACACCGAGGGCGTCCGCAAGCCGGAGCATTTGCTCCACCCGGTGAAGGTTTTCTGCCGCCGGCACCGCATAGTTCAACGCAAAGCGTTTGAGCGCGCGTCCCAGCCAGGGATCGCCTTCGGTTGTCACGCCGGCGCGCTTACGTCCGGCGGCGAAGGCAAAGGCTGTCGGTCGGTCGCCGCTCTGCGTCGAAACAGCGATGTCGTATGACCGCCAGAGCCGCCGCATGAGGTTGAGGCTCTCCGCCAACGACGGCCGCTGTGGCATCGTAATGATACGGTCGATATCGGGATTGCCTGTAATGATTCCCGCGGTGTTCTCGAATACCAGAACATCGATTTTTGATTCCGGCCATGCGCGACGAATGCTGCGGATCAGAGGAGTAGTCAGCAGCAGGTCGCCAATCCTGCGCAATGAGATGATAAGGATACGTGAGGGATCGGCAGCCATGTCGCTTTCTCGCAGAACCCGAACTAGCGGTCCATGGCGGTGAGGTCTGCAGACCCGAGCATCTGCCGCAACGAATCAAGAAGAACCAATTGTTGGCCTGGTTCGTAGGCGCGGGGCGGCTTGGCGCCCCAGACTGGGTTGGGCCATGCGGCATCCGCGTGACGGCGCGCGATGACGTGGACGTGCAATTGTGGCACCTGATTGCCAAGCGCGGCGATGTTGAGTTTGTCGCATCGAGTTGCACTTTTCAGCGCGCGGGCGGCGGCAGCGATTTCACCGGTCAACTGTACCTGGGCGCTCTCTTCAAGGTCTATGAGTTCGACGAGGCCGGGAAGGCGCGGCACAAGAATCAGCCAAGGATAATTTGCATCTTTTGCGAGCAGCACCCGTGCAAGCGGAAGATCGCCGACGGGAACGGTATCCTCTCCAAGCTGCGGATGCAGGGACCACTCCTTCATAGGTTCAGATCCATTGAGAAACCTGCAAGATTCTTTCGGAGGAAAGCTAGCAGAGACACCGTGCCGCTGCTTGCTTTCCCGCTGTATTCGCCCGATATAGACCACGGGAGGTTGGCGGTGGACGAGCCACTCGCCAACCGGGTCAGGTCCGGAAGGAAGCAGCCCTAACGAGCGCGGTTCGGGTCGCTCGTCAGCCTCCCACCAATTCCTTGACTTGTTCGCGATCAGTCCGCGCGTCGCGCGGCGGCGAAGCGGATGACACGATGAGTGAGCCCAGAAAATCCGCTGCTTCCGGTTCCGTCCCGGCCGAGTCGCCGGCCGATGGATACCGCGTGCTCGCGCGCAAATATCGTCCGGCCAGCTTTGAGGATCTGATCGGCCAGGACGCCATGGTGCGCACGGTCTCAAATGCGTTCGAGAGCGGCCGCATTCCGCAAGCCTGGATCCTCACCGGCGTGCGCGGCGTCGGAAAGACGACAACCGCACGCATCCTCGCGCGCGCGCTCAATTACGAACTGCCCGACGGTTCGGTGAAGGAGCCGAGGATTCAGATGCCGGTGATGGGCGTGCACTGCCAGGCCATCATCGAGAGTCGGCATCCCGACGTGCTGGAGATGGATGCTGCCTCGCACAACGGCGTGGACGATGTACGGCAGATCAACGATGCAATCCGCTACGCGCCGATGAGCGCGCGCTACAAAGTCTACATCCTTGACGAAGTGCACATGCTGTCGCCTGCGGCCTTCAACGCCTTGCTCAAGACGCTGGAGGAGCCGCCGCCACATGCGAAGTTTATTTTCGCAACGACCGAAATCCGCAAAGTGCCGGTGACAGTGCTGTCGCGCTGTCAACGTTTCGATTTGCGGCGGGTCGATGCGGCCCTTCTGGTGGAGCATCTACAGGGCATTGCCGCAAAGGAAAAGGCTGAAGTCGAGCCTGCGGCATTTGCCTTGATTGCCCGCGCGGCCGAAGGGTCGGTACGGGATTCACTCTCTTTGCTTGATCAGGCAATGGCGCACGCGGCCGGGCCAGTGCGTGCAGAAGACGTTCGGGAGATGCTCGGGTTGGCCGATCGTGTGCGCGTGGTCGATTTGTTTGAGGCGATGATGAAGGGCGATGCAGCGGCGGCGCTCAAAGAGTTGCGAGAGCAATACGAGATCGGCGCTGATCCCGCCGTGATCCTGAGCGATCTGGCCGAATTTACCCACTTCGTCACACGCGTGAAAGTCATTCCGGCCGTCGCGGATGATGTCTCGCTTTCGGAGGCGGAGCGCACACGCGGCCGTAATTTCGCGGCCCAGCTCTCGATGCGCGTGCTCTCGCGTACCTGGCAAATGCTGCTCAAAGGGGTATCCGAAGTCCAGGCCGCCGGCCGTCCTGTGACTGCTGCCGAGATGGTGCTGGTTCGCATTGCTTACGCGGCAGATCTGCCGACGCCCGATGAAGTCGTGCGCTCGCTGGGAGAAAACGGCGGTGCACCCGCTCGTGTGCCGGGCAATGGTGGGAGCGCCGCTCAGGCTTCATCCCAAAATTTTGCGCCGCGCTACGAGCCACCGCGTGGATCGCCGCGTTCCTCCGCTGCAGTGTCGCCACGGCTTGCCCAGGAAACCATCGTGCGGCGCGACGAGCCTGCAGCCGCGCCTACGCTGTCGATTGCCTCATTCACGGAATTGATTGCCCTAGCCGTCGAGAAACGTGACATCACAACCAAAATGGCGCTGGAGCGGGACGTCCGCCTGGTTCATTGCGAAGACGGTCAGCTCGAAATTGCGCTCGAACCGAGCGCTCCCAAGACGCTGGTGCACGACCTTCAGCGAAAGTTGACCGGTTGGACCGGCCGCCGCTGGATCGTCGTGGTCTCCAAGGAAAAAGGCGCTCCGACCCTGCGTGCCCAGGCCGATGCGCAGCAGGCCGAGATCGAGCGTGACGTGCAGAACGATCCGCTGGTCCAGGCCGTATTGAGCCGGTTCCCGGGCGCTAAAATCGTTGGAGTGACCAAAACGGAATCGGACCAGGTCGAGCCGACCGAGGTAGACGAGCGTGAGGACTAGCTGATGGTGGATTTCCTCGGGCTTATGAAACAGGCCTCGCAGCTGCAGTCGAAGATGCAGGCAATGCAGGCGGAGCTCGATCAGATCGAGGTAGAGGGCACTGCCGGTGGTGGAATGGTCTCCGTTACACTTTCGGCGAAAGGCGATCTCAAAGGCGTGAAGGTCGACGATTCACTGCTCAAGCTATCGGAAAAAGAGATTCTCGAAGATCTTATTGTCGCGGCGCATGCAGACGCGCGGCGCAAGGCGGAAGGCGTGCTGCAGGAAAAAATGAAAGAAGTCACCGGCGGGCTACCCCTGCCGCCGGGATTGGGTCTGACCTGAATGCCTTGCGAATGCCGTGAGATCGTCATCGCCGGCTATAGCCCGTCCGAAGGACGGCGTACTTGGCACGCCTATGTGCCGGGTATCCACGTCTTGCGGCGAGTAGTACGTAAGCCTTGGATGGCCGGGAAAATCCCGGCCATGACAGACTGAGATGCCCACCGCTGTTGCGGGACCTGAAATCGAGCGTCTGATCCAGCTGCTGGCGCGGCTGCCCGGTCTGGGGCCGCGTTCGGCGCGACGCGCGGCGCTTCATCTCATCAAGAAGCGCGAACTGCTGATGGCCCCGCTCGCCGCCGCCCTGGAAACGGCGATGGAGAAAATTGAAATCTGCAAAGTGTGCGGCAACATCGATACGCAAAATCCTTGCGCGGTCTGCACCGACAGCAAGCGCGATGCGTCGATTATCGTCGTGGTCGCCGACGTCGCCGACCTTTGGGCGCTGGAACGCGCGCATGCGGTTAATGGACGCTATCACGTTCTCGGCGGCACGTTATCTCCGCTTGACGGCATCGGACCGGGAGATCTGACCATCGACGCGCTCGTTTCGCGCGCGCACGAGACGACTGTGAAAGAAGTCATATTGGCACTCAATGCTACCGTCGACGGCCAAACGACTGCGCATTACATCACCGAGCTTTTGGGCGACGCTCACGTAAAGGTAACGCGTCTCGCGCACGGCGTTCCGGTCGGCGGCGAGCTCGACTACCTCGATGAAGGCACACTCGCCGCCGCTATCAAACAGCGCACATTATTCTAGGCCGCTCCCATAAGTTTCGACGGCGCCGTAAGGAGCAGGCATCAACACGACCGGCCGTGCAACGCCGTCGGGGCCGATCGCGACGCGCGAGCAATCGCCGTATTTATTGAGCTTCGTCTGGTTGTCGTAGGAATTGTGAGCATAGTAATAACGGCAAATACCATCGTCATAGGTGACGTTCGTCCAGCTGCCGTTGGTTTCACGATAGATGTAAGGCGAGTTCCAGTCTGCTGCCGCAGGCAGCGACGACACAATTACGCCAGCCAAGGCGCAGCCCAGGACCGAGAGTTTCAAGTTCAGACGCATGGCAGCCTCCTTCGAGTATTTTGGTGCCAAACGTCTGCCGCGGATCATGGTTCCGGACATAAAAACTGCATGATTGGGGCAAGCGAACGCGATTTTTTAGGATCGCTTTGCGGAAAGCCCGGCGAAATGTCCGCCACGCTGCAGCCATGTGAGGAGGATGAAACTCGGAATGCTGGCAGCCACGCAAATGACGAAATACCACATCCAGCCCGTGGAGACCGCGATATATCCGGAACCGAGTGCAAGGACGGTTCGTGCGAGGGCGAAGAGCGCCGTCAGTAAAGCGTATTGAGTTGCAGTGTGGAGAGGATTTCCACAGAGCGCTGATAGATACGCGACGAAAATGACGGTTCCGATGCCACTGGTAAAGTTTTCAGCAGTGATGGCGAAAGTAAGCCAGGCAATGTCGTGCCCGACGACCGCCTGCCATGCGAAGGCAAAAATTGCCAGGGCTTGCAAAACGCCGCCGACCCAGAGGCTCGCAGCCATGGACAGAGCGCGTGCCACGAATCCGCCCGCAAACCCGCCCGCAATCGCGGCAGCAAATCCGACCCCTTTTATGATGGTGGCAAGTTCCACACGCGTAAAGCCGGTCTCCAGGACGAAAGGTGTCGTTAAGGCACTGGCGAGGGTATCGGCAAACTTGAAAAGCATGACGAAGGCCAACACGACAAACGCCATATCGCGTGAAAGGAATTCGGAAAAACTGGCAATCGCGGTGTTGCTGACGCGTTTCCACGGACTCTCGCTCGTATGAGAAGAATGATCGGCCGTGGCGGCTGCGGATTTATCCGGTTCTCTCGCCAGCAGCGTTGCTGCGATTCCGATGAGAACAAGCGCGGACATGGCAATGAAAGCCCCGCGATACGCAAGCTGCTGCGTGAGACCGAATTGCATGAGGCCGCTGACCAGAAACAAAGCGCCGGCGCTGGAGACGAGCACCGCGACCCGGTAAGCAGCAACATATGATGCCATGCCTGCGGCCTGCTCGTTTTCCGGCAGGCTTTCGATGCGAAACGCGTCGATAGCGATGTCCTGTGTTGCAGATGCGGTGGTAATCAGCAGCGCCGCTCCTGCGACCAGCCATGGAGAGGCTGCGGGGTCGTTGATCGCAAGCAATATGATCGAAATGATCAGCAGGATTTGCGTGAGCATGAGCCAGCCGCGGCGGCGTCCCAACAGGCGCGAGAGCAGGGGAACGTCAAGCGCGTCAACCGCGGGTGCCCAGAGTGGTTTTGCCCAATAGGGTGTCCCCACCGCTGCGAACAAGCCGATCGTCCGTATATCGACGCCGCTTTCCGTCATCCAGGCTTGCAGAGTCTGACCGGCGAGGGAAAACGGCAATCCGGCAGAAAATCCGAGCAGCAGCACGATGAGCACGCGTGGCTTGAAATAGACGGCCAGAGTTTCGAACCATGACGGCCGTGGGCTCGCGTCGGGCGAAACGGACATGGTGCTATTCGCCGGCTTCCAGCTTGCGTCGGATCGGCGCCTGAATCACGTCGGCGCTGGGCAATTCGTCATCAAATTCGACGCTTTGGATCCTGTCGCCGCGATTGATGATCTTATCTGCTGAAACGACAATCTGCTTGATGTCGGCGTTGGCCTGCCCGAAGTGCTTGTCCAGATTTTCCACCCGGTCGCGCAGCCGCTGCACGTCTGCGACAAGGTGGCCGACCTCTGCGAGAATTCTGTCCGCCGCCTCGCGCATTTTGGCGTCCCTGCGGATCTGCTGGATCACCTGTATGGCCAGCATCAGGAGTGACGGGGAGACCATGATGACTTTCGCGCGATAGGCCTTCTGAAAAATATCGTCGAAACCATCGTAAAGCTCGGCATAGATCGATTCCGACGGGACGAACATCAGGGCCATATCCTGGGTTTCGCCCGGGATCAGGTACTTGTCTGCAATGTCACCGACGTGCTTGGCAATATCCGCGCGCACACGTGCGATGGCGAGCTTGCGCTCTTCGTCGCCTTTTGACTCGCGAAAGGCGGTCACCGCCTCAAGCGGAAACTTGGCGTCAATAACGAGCGACGGACCGTCAGGAAGATGCACAACGCAGTCGGGGCGCGCCTTGTTCGAGAGCGTCGCCTGGAATTCGTAACAATCCCGCGGCAGGCCGTCCTGAATGATCATTTCCATACGCGCCTGGCCAAATGCACCGCGGGACTGCTTGTTGCTCAGCACCTGCTGCAACGTGGTTACCTGCGATGCGAGATCGGTAATGTTTTTCTGCGCACTATCGATCACGGCCAGCCGCGCATGAAGCTGTTGCAGGTGCTCAGCCGTATGTTGCGTCGAATTTTGCATCGACTCGCCAAGCCGGGCGGTCACGGCGTCAAGCCGCTCGTGCACTGTCTGCTGGAGTTGCGATTGCGCCTTTGCGAGCAACTCGCCCATGACCTGGACGCGCGCATTGAGGTCGGCCATCCGCTGCTCGGCGGCAGGATCGTGAGGCGGCTTGCGCGGCCACAGCAAAATCACAATGACAGCGATGACCCCGATTGCGACAATCGAGCCGATCACCAGTGCAAGCGCCGGCGCATTCGCCAACAGCGCGTTAGCCCAAGCGTTCAAATCGTCCATTCGGCGCTTCTACCGTGATTCGCTGTCGCGGGCGAACGAACGGCGAACGGTAAAAGGGTTATGCCGGTGGCTCAAGGGCAAGTGCGCATTGACCGCATCGGTCCTTGCCCTTACATCGCGGCCATGGCGGTCCGCGACATTCTCATCATCCCCGACAAGCGGTTGCGGCTCAAATCCGAGCCAGTAAAGGCTGTCGACAAGACATTGCGTGCATTGATCGACGATATGTTCGAGACGATGTATGGGGCGCCCGGCATCGGGCTTGCTGCGATTCAGGTCGGTGTGCCGCAACGCGTCGTTACCATGGATCTCGCAAAGAAGGACGAGCCGAAACAGCCGCAGGTTTTCATCAATCCGGAAGTGACCTGGTCATCGGACGAGAAGGCGACTTACGAAGAGGGTTGCCTCTCTATTCCTGAATACTATGAGGAAGTCGAGCGTCCGAGATCGGTCAAAGTGAGATACCTCGATCTCGACCTCAAGCCGCAGGAGATCGAGGCCAACGGCCTGCTCGCCACCTGCCTGCAGCACGAGATCGACCATACCAACGGCGTGCTGTTCATCGATCTTATTTCCAAGCTCAAGCGCGACATGGTGATGAAGAAATTCAAGAAAGCGGCAAAGAAAACCGAAGGTGCAAAGCCGCTGTCCGAGGACCCAGAGCCTTCGCATCACATCGGCTGACAGGGGGCGCGTCCGCGCGCAGGATGGTGCCGCAATGCGCCTGATCTTCATGGGCACCCCTGATTTCGCGGTCCCGACTCTGGTCGAACTGGCTGCGCGCGGGCACGAGATTGCAGCGGTCTACACGCGCGCGCCAAAGCCCGCCGGCCGCGGCATGGACGTGCAGCGCACGCCAGTCGAGCAGGAGGCCAGGCGACTTGCGCTGGCCGTTCGTACGCCGAGGACACTGAAGGATGAGGAAGCGCAGGCCGTCTTCCGTGCCCTCAATGTCGACGCTGCCGTCGTGGTGGCCTATGGCCTGATCCTGCCGAAATCCGTGCTCGAAGCGCCGCGGCTTGGCTGCTTCAATATCCATGCGTCGTTGCTGCCGCGCTGGCGCGGAGCTGCGCCGATCAACCGTGCCATCATGGCGGGTGATACGGAATCCGGTGTCACCATCATGAAGATGGATGAAGGGCTCGATACCGGCGCCATGGCGATGGCGGAGCGCATGCCGATCGACGCCGACCTCACGGCGGGCGATCTGCATGATGCCCTGTCGCGCCTGGGGGCCGACCTGATGCAGCGCGCACTCGCCGCCGCCGAGCGCGGCTCACTCACGCTCAGACTGCAGCCTGACCAGGGCGTTACCTATGCCGAGAAGGTTTCGAAGAACGAGACGCGTATCGATTGGTCAAAGCCGTGGAAACAGGTACACGACCACATCCGGGGCCTATCACCGTTTCCCGGTGCATGGTTCGAGATCGATGGCGTGCGGATCAAGGTGTTGCGCTCGACGAAAGGCGAGGGATCCGGCGCGGCTGGGACGGTGCTCGATGGCAAGCTCACCATCGCCTGCGGTGCCGGAGCGGTCCGCCTCACACAGTTGCAGCGCGCCGGCAAGCAGCCAATGTCGGCGGACGATTTTTTGCGCGGCACGCCGTTAAAGTCCGGCACGCGGATCGCCTGACATGCCGCGCTATAAGTTGACAGTCGAATACGACGGACGGCCGTTCGCCGGTTGGCAAATCCAGGCTGATCAGCTCACCGTGCAGGGTGTGCTCACGTCCGCAGTCGAGGCGCTGTCGGGCGATAAAATCCTCGTCCAAGGTGCCGGCCGGACCGATGCCGGCGTCCATGCGCGCGCGCAGGTCGCCCACGTCGATCTTTCCAAGGAGTGGGATACCGACACAATACGCGATGCACTCAACGCGCATCTGCGGCCGCATCCGATTGCGATTCTCGCGGCCGAACGTGTTGCCGATGATTTCAACGCTCGGACCTCGGCGACGAAGCGCCATTATCTCTATCGCATCATCAATCGTCGCGCCGATCTTACGCTGGACGCTGGACGTGCCTGGCGCGTGCCGCGCCCGCTCGACGTGGCCGCAATGCATGCGGCGGCACAGCGCCTGACCGGAAAGCATGATTTCACGACATTCCGCTCGACCGAATGCCAGGCCAAGTCGCCCGTTAAGACGTTGGATAGTCTCAAAGTCGAGCGCGGCGACGAGGAGGTTTATGTGACATCGGCCGCGCGCTCGTTCCTGCACAATCAAGTGCGCTCGATGGTGGGCTCGCTGGTCCAGGTCGGTGAGGGAAAATGGAGTCCGGATGACCTCGCGAAAGCGCTCGAGGCGCGCGATCGCACGGCCTGCGGCCCCGTCGCGCCGCCGGACGGGCTGTATCTGATGAAAGTGGATTATTGACCGGCGTGGGATGGTCGTCAGGCGAAATATCTGTCGATGATTTTGCGATAAATCCCCGTCAGCTTCTGCAGGTCCGCAACCGGCACGCGC
Organism: Pseudolabrys sp.; assembly: GCA_036557605.1. Lineage (GTDB taxonomy): Bacteria > Pseudomonadota > Alphaproteobacteria > Rhizobiales > Xanthobacteraceae > Pseudolabrys. The sequence continues at coordinate 14,624 of DATBHE010000104.1, read as the reverse complement.
TCGTCGATCTGGTGCATCGTGCGGCCGACGAGGCCAAACTCGACTACAGGACAATGATGAGTGATGAAGCGCGCGTCCGACGTGCCGCCGGTCGTCGACAGAACCGGTTTGCGGCCAGTCTCTTCGGCAACCGCGGCTGCGACCAGATCGGTGAACGGTCCCGGCTTGGTCACGAAGACCCCGGCGTTCGAAGGCTCCCACTGGAATGCGAATTTGATTTTGCCGCCGGACGCCTTCGCCGCACGCTCCTCGATCAGTTTTTTCAGCGACTCGATTGTGTGCTTGTCGTTGAATCGGATGTTGAAGCGGCCGCGTGCCTCGCCCGGTATCAGATTGACGGTCTTATTGCCGACATCGACTGATGTAAATTCGAGGTGTGAGGGCGCGAATTGCGCGCTGCCCTGGTCGAGCGGTTCGGCCTGCAGCGCGGAAACGAGGGCCACCAGACCCCGGATCGGATTGTTGGCGCGCTGCGGGTAGGCGACGTGGCCTTGCGTGCCGCTCACGATGAGATGGCCATTGAGGGAGCCGCGCCGGCCGATCTTGATCGTGTCGCCGAGCTCGGTCTGGTTGCTCGGCTCGGCCAGGATGCAGTGATCGAACTTTTCGCCGCGTTCGGTCGCCCACTTCAGGAGCTTCGGCGTGCCGTTGACTGCGATGCCTTCCTCGTCGCCGGTGATCAGGAATGAGATCGAGCCTTTCGGCTTGCCGCCGCGCTGGCTGAGATGGTCGAGCACGGCTGCAATCGCGCAGGCAATGCCGCCCTTCATGTCAACGGCGCCGCGGCCGTAGAGTTCGCCGCCCGCGACTTCGCCGGAAAATGGTGCATGACTCCAGGCCTTCTCGTCACCCGGGGGCACAACGTCGGTGTGCCCGGCGATCACAAGGTTCGGCGCAGCAGTGCCAATGCGGGCGTAAAGATTTTCGACGTCGTCCGTGCCGGGCTCGCGGAAAGTCATGCGGTGCACCGTGAAGCCGGCTTTTTTCAACAGGCCTTCGAGAAACGCCAGCGCGCCGCCTTCCACCGGTGTCACCGAGGGGCAGCGCACCAGATCTCGGGCGATTGCGATGGGATCGGCGGGCACGGTCGGCCTTCAGTCTCTCAGCAGCTCGTTGATGCTGGTCTTTGAACGCGTACGCTCGTCAACGCGCTTGACGATCACGGCACAATAGAGGCCCGGGTCGCCGCTTTTTCCCGGCATCGTGCCCGGCACGAGGACGGAATAGGGCGGCACTTCGCCTTGCGTGATTTGTCCCGTCTCTCGGTCGACGATGCGGGTCGAAGCGCCGAGATACACGCCCATCGAGAGGACCGCGCCGGTGCGCACGATGACTCCTTCTGCCACTTCGGAGCGCGCGCCGACGAAGCAATTGTCTTCGATGATAACCGGCCCGGCCTGCAACGGTTCGAGCACGCCGCCGATGCCGGCGCCGCCGGAGATGTGGCAGTTCTTGCCGATCTGTGCGCAGCTGCCGACCGTTGCCCAGGTGTCGATCATCGTTCCGGAATCGACATAGGCGCCGAGGTTGATGAAGGACGGCATCAGCACCACGCCGGGCGCGATGAAGGCGGATCGGCGGACCACGCAACCGGGGACGGCGCGGAAGCCTGCCTTGCGAAAGCGCGCGGCGCTCCAGCCTTTGAACTTGGAATCGACCTTGTCCCACCACACGGCCTTGCCTGGCCCGCCGGGGATCACGTTCATGTCGTTGAGGCGGAACGACAGGAGAACCGCTTTCTTCAGCCACTGGTTGACCTGCCATTGGCCATCGGCGTTTCGTTCGGCCACACGCGCCTTGCCGGCATCGAGCAACTCCAGCGCAGCGTTTACCGCCTTGCGCACGGCGCCCTTGGTCTTCGGGCCGATCTTGTCGCGCGCCTCGAAAGCGTCGGTGATGGTGCTGGCAAGCTTGTCGCTGGACATGGATGCTCCGGCTCGTTCGGCTGCGGTTTGTCGGGGTCGGAGCAGGGGATGTCAAGCCGCGCGCAGGAAGCTAAGCTGGTGGCGGGAGAAATCGCATGAATCGTCAGGTTGTACGTTTCGGTTTAGGCTTTCTAGCTTCGATCTTCGGCGGCGCTCCGGCTTTTGCTCATCACCTGATGGGCGGGCGTGCTCCATCAACTTTCATTGAAGGCATTCTATCCGGCCTTGGCCATCCCGTGATCGGCCTTGACCATCTGGCTGCAGTTGTTGCCGTCGGATGTCTTGCCGCCGCGCACCGTTCGGCGTCAGTGCTGGCGATCGTATTTGTGATCGCGATGATGGGCGGTGTCGCTCTTCACCTGCAAGGCGCAACGGTGCCGGGCGCTGAAATTCTGGTTGCACTTTCGGTGCTGGCGCTTGGCGGCCTGATGGTCTGGCGCAGCGATATGCCGGCGGGAGTGGCGCTGGTGCTGTTCGCAGTGGTTGGCGTGATCCACGGTTACGCGTTGGGTGAGTCGATCTATGGCGCCGAGCGGACGCCGCTTTATGCCTACTTGCTTGGCTTGGCGGTTATCCAAAGCGTGATCGCACTTTCGGCCGCTCAGGTGACACGTTTGGCACTGCGCACTTCTCCCGATCTATCGCCGGTGCGGTTGGTCGGTGCCGGTATTGCCGGCATCGGGCTCGCAGTCCTCATGCAGCAAATGATCCCGAACGCGTGATCAGCGTCGCATAATCTGTTCGAGGAATCCGCTGAGGTCGTCGGTTAAATGATCGACGTAGGGCGCGTCACGCCCTTCCAATTCCCATGACTCGCGAAAAACGTCGCGCTGGCCTTCCGGCACGACCAGGACGGTTGTCATCCCGAGCGCGTGTGGCGTTTCCAGGTTGCGCGCCAGATCCTCGAACATCGCGGCTTTGGCGGGGTCAACGCCATGGCGGGCAAGGAACCGCTCATAGACCTGCGGCAGCGGCTTCGGATCGAGATCCGCCGCAGCAATGTCGAACACGTCTTCGAAATGACGATGAATGTCGAGCCTCTGCATCACCGCATCGGCATGCTTGCGCGTGCCGTTTGTAAGGATGAGCTTGCGCCCCGGCAACTTTTCCAGCGCTGCGCCGAGCACCGGATTCGGTTCGAGCGGTGAATGATCGATCTGATGCACGAATTCGAGATAGTCGTCGGGCTCCATCCCATGTTCGGCCATCATCCCGCGCATAGTGGTGCCGTAGCGCCGGTAGTAGTCCTTCTGCAACCGGAATGCTTCGTCCTTCGAGACCCTCAGAAAGTTGGAGACATAGGCGCGAATGCGCTCGTCTACCTGCTGCCAGAGATTGAGGTGATGCGGATAAAGCGTGTTGTCGAGATCGAATACCCAGGTTTCGATGCTGCCGAAACCGCGCGGCGGAAGGCTGGACATGGACGGCACGACGTTATTGGTCCTTGAAACGCACGATCGTTGCTGGTTGGTTGCCAAGATCGATGACCGCAAAGCCGGCCGAGTTCAAGCCCTGCGCCGCGCAGTCCTTGTGGTCGGCGAGCTCGAAACGGCCGTCGCGCGTGCACAGCGCCAGCGTGCCGCCCCAGGAAAGCACGGCATTGCCGCGCTTGACTGGGCGCCCGTCGGCCTCGATCGCCTCGGCGTAGCTGTAAAGGCGATGCGGCTCACCTCGCAAATCTGGACGTACGCATTGGCCCGGTTCGACGCGATACCAGCCGCGCGTAACGATCGCGCCCATCTCGGCAAACCCGAGCGAAGCCATCACCGGATATCTAGTGTCGTTGCACCATGAAAAACCGGTGCCTCCCGGATTGCGTGTGGCCTCAATCAGCGTGTCGAAGAAATCTGGTGCCGTGACGGCGTCGGCTGCCAGTTTCCGCTCGCTCAGAAACTTTGTAACCGCAGCTTGTGTTCTGGTGCCCTGCACTCCATCAATTGGATTGGCGTCATAACCGGCAATAACAAGTAGCCGCTGTATGCCGGCAAGCCGCGCCTGCACATCGTCGTAATCGGCTTCCTCCGCAAGATTAATGACAGGGCCTTTCGGCGAGTCCGAGGGCTTTGCCGCATTGAACTGCGCCTGCTGACTCACCGGACAGTTGCGGGCGTTGGCGATGCTGAAGTCACCGTCGCGGACGCAAAAATCGGCCTGTCCCTGCTGCGGCAAAGGCGCATTGCCGTAAACCGCGGGAGTCCGTGCGTGGACGTAGACCATTTCAGCGTCGAGTGTCGCATCAAGAACCTGCCGGCACTGGCCCGGGTCGAGGCGAAACCAGCCGCGTGTTTCGACATTCGCGCGCTTTTCGAGGCCAAGCGCCACATCCATTCGGTAACTGGTGCGGTTGCACAGCGTGAGTTCGGCACGGGCCCCTGTGGCCAGCGCGATTGACGCGGCGATCGTGAGCATGAAACCGCGAATCATGGGCGCCATGGTAGTCGGCATCTCGAGGACGGGAAATCACCAGCTTCTCCGTTGGCCCCGCGACCCAGCCTACGCTCGCCGCGCGAGCGGCGGCGAGTTCGACTCCGCGATAGCGTGGAGCGCGTAGGCGCAAGCGCATAGGCGGAAGGCGAGGACCAAGGGCAACTTGGTAACGCAGAATTTTTATTTCTGGATTTTCGCTTGCGCGCGAGTGAGGGGATTGAAGGCTTACCGGTGCATCAGGGTGCCGACGCCATGGTCGGTCAATAACTCGAGCAACACCGCGTGCTGCACTTTGCCGTCCATGATGACCACACCTTCGACGCCCTGGTCGAGCGCGTAGATGCAGGTTTCCACTTTCGGGATCATGCCGCCAGAAATCGTTCCGTCGGCGATCAATTTGCGTGCATCGGCCACTGACAGGTCGGTGATCAGGTTCTTCGACTTATCGAGGACACCCGCTACGTCCGTGAGGAGCAGCAGCCGCTTAGCCTTAAGCGCGCCGGCGATCGCCCCGGCGAATGTATCAGCGTTGACGTTGAATGTTCCGCCATTCGACGCTGTGGCTACGGGCGCGAGAACGGGAATCATCTCGCGGCCGATCACCTGATTGAGCATGGTGACGTCGACTTTCTCGGGCTCGCCCACGAATCCGAGATCGACGACTTTTTCGATATTGGAGTCAGGATCAACCACGGTCCGACTAACCTTGCGGGCCTGAACCATGTTGCCGTCCTTGCCGCACAGTCCGATCGCTTTCCCGCCGGCCGCGTTGATGAAGCCGACAATCTGCTTGTTGATCGAGCCGGCCAATACCATCTCGACGATCTCCACGGTCTTCGCGTCGGTGACGCGCAATCCGGCGGCAAATTCAGACTTTATCCCGAGTTTCTTGAGCATGGCCTCGATCTGGGGGCCGCCGCCATGCACGACGACGGGGTTGATCGCCGTTTGCTCGAGCAGGACAATGTCCCGGGCAAAATCCCGCGCGGTCTGCTCCTGGCCCATGGCATGGCCGCCATATTTCACCACGACGATTTCCTCGTCGTACTGCTGCATATGCGGCAGGGCTTCGGACAAGATCCGGGCCTGTGTCTGGGGGTCGATCTTGGGGGCTTTGCTCATCATTGAAACCCTGTCGGTCGCGGGCGGTTCTAGCCGATGCGGCCATCCTTCGACAATGTGCTAGCCGCGTCTTTCAACGAGCAGCCGGGCAATGGCCGCGCGCAGTTCGGGGATGCCCGTCCCGTCACGGGAGGACGTTGTAACGATTGCCGGAAAGGCCGCCGGACGCCTTGTCAAAGCGGATTCGACATCCGCAACACGGCTCGCAAGATCAGCCGGTTTCAGCTCATCGCACTTGGTCAAGACTATCTGGTGACTGACAGCGGTCTGCCCAAGGATATCGAGCGCCGGCTCATCCGTGGCTTTGAGGCCGTGCCGCGCATCCACCAGAACATAAACGCGGGCGAGATTGCTGCGTCCGCGCAGAAATGCCTCGATCAGTGCCGTCCAGGTCGCGATTTTGGTTTTCGCTGCCGCGGCATAGCCGTAACCCGGCATATCCACGATGTTGAGACCTTCGGCGCCAGTGAAAAAGACAAGCTCCTGCGTGCGGCCGGGTGTGCGCGAGATGCGAGCGAGATTTTTGCGGCCGGTGAGCGCGTTGATCAGGCTCGATTTGCCGACATTGGAGCGTCCGGCGAAGGCAATCTCGACGCCTTTCATGGGCGGCAGCGAGGCGGGTGAGCCGGCGGCTGCCACAAAGCGCCAGTCGCCAGCGAACAGACGCCGGCCAGCCTCGATTTCTGCGCGCGTGAATTGGTCGGACCTCATTGGCTCCGGCCATGGCTTGCGTGGGCGCTACTGTTATGGAGTCTTCTTGACGAACATCGTCTTGATATTGTCGAACAGTTCGATCTTGGCGCCATGCTTGCGCATGATGACGCTTTGCTGCACGACCGACAGAAGGTTGTTCCAGGCCCAATAGATCACGAGGCCGGCGGGGAAGCTTGCCAGCATGAACGTGAATATTAGCGGCATCCAGTTGAAGATCATCGCCTGCGTCGGATCGGGTGGCGCGGGGTTGAGTTTCATCTGAATCCACATCGTGATGCCCATGATGAGCGGCCAGACACCGAGATGCAGAAAATGGCCGACCAGCGGCAAGATCGTCGGATCGACCGGAATGAGACCGAATAGGTTGAAGATGTTGGTCGGGTCCTGCGCCGACAGGTCGTGAATCCAGCCAAAGAACGGGGCATGCCGCATCTCGATTGTGACGAACAAAACCTTGTAGAGCGAGAAGAACACCGGGATCTGGATCGCGATCGGCAGGCATCCGGCCAGCGGATTGATCTTTTCCCGCCTGTACAGCTCCATCAATTCCTGCTGCTGCTTGGCCTTGTCGTCGGCGTAACGCTCGCGCAGGGCCATCATCTGCGGCTGCACGGCCTTCATCTTTGCCATTGACGCATATGACTTGTTGGCGAGAGGAAAGAACAGGATCTTGACCAGTACCGTGACCATCAGGATCGCCAGGCCGAAATTGCCGAAAAGATGGAAGAAGAAATCCATCGCCAGGAACATCGGCTTGGTCAGGAAATAGAACCAGCCCCAATCGATCAGCAGGTCGAAGTGGTTGAGACCGAGTTCTTTGTTGTAACCGCCGATGCCGACGAACGGAAAGTTGATGCCGACGATCGACACTTCCTTGGCGCCGGCAAATAATCGTCCATTCACGGAAGCCGTGGCGCCCGGTGCAATCGTCTGGGGATCGAGCAGATAATCGGTCTGAAATGTCCTGACCGTGCCGAGCATGCTGGTCGAGAACCGCGCCTTGAGACGCGCGGTTGTGTCGGGTAGCAGCGTCGCCGCCCAATATTTGTCGGTAATGCCGAGCCAGCCGTTCACGACATCGAAGTTGACGGACTTCTTGTCCTCAATGTTTTTGTAGGTGAATTCCTGCAGGCCCTGATCGCCAAGGACACCGATCAAGCCTTCATGCAGAACGTAGTATCCCGCGGTTGGCGGAACTCCGTGACGCGAAATCAGAGCGTACGGAAAAAGCGTGACCGGACTGCCGCCCTTGTTGCTGACTTCATCCTTGATCGTGAACAGATACCTGTCGTCGACCGAAATGGTGCGGCGAAACTCAAGTCCCTCGCCGTTATCGTAGGTCAAAGTGACCGGGTGACCGACGCCGAGCGGACCGGAACTGGCCTGTTGCCAGACCGTTTCCGACGTCGGCAGCTTGACACTGGTACCGGCGGCGCCGGTCCAACCGAATTCGGCGTAAAAGGGGTCGGCTGTCCCCGAAGGCGACAGCAGCACGATCGGCGGCGAGTTCGGATCAACGGTCTCGCGGAATTTGACCAGCGCCAGATCGTCGATGCGTCCGCCTTTCAAGGCGATTGAACCGTGCAATGTGTCAGTGGCGATAGGTATGCGAGGCGAGTTCGCCAGTGCCGCCCGGCGATCGATGGGTGCCGCGGTCGACGGCGCGGCCGTATGGCCGGGCACTTGCGATTGGGCTTGCGGCTGCGCCGGCTTCGGCTGGTCCGGTGTCGATACGTTCTGTTTCTGCTGCTGCGCCTGCAGTTGTTCTTGCCTCGCCTTTTCCTGCGGAACGGCGAAGAAGTATTGCCAGCCGAGCAGCACCAACGCGGACAGCACGATGGCGAGGATGGTATTCTTGTTATCGGTCATCGGAATTCCGTTCGCCGCTGTGCCCCGCGTGTACTCGCCGCAACGCGGCCTCGAGATCCTGTGTCATCTGGCCGAAGGGCCGATCGAGCGCAGCCCGCCTGCCAACCAGCACATAATCATGTCCGTCGCGCACCCGAGTTGCGGCCGAGAGCCGCACAACTTCCCGGAGCCGGCGTCGCACCCGATTACGCTCAACGGCATTGCCGACCCTTTTCGACACGGTATAGCCAAACCGTGCGGGTCCCTTGTCGCGGCGATTGCGCGCCTGCAGCACGAACGCCGCTAACGGCACCCTTATCCCGGACGATGCAGCCAGGAAATCTGCCCGTTGCCTCAATCGTTCCATGAAAGCAATGCGGGGCTTTTTCGCCGCCGTCAGGCGGACAGCCGCTTACGACCGCGCCCCCGGCGCGCCGACAATACCTTCCGTCCGCCCTTGGTCGCCATCCGTGCGCGGAAGCCGTGACGGCGTTTACGCACGAGCTTGCTCGGTTGATAGGTCCGCTTCACGTTCGATTCTCCGCTGGCCGCGCCTTGGGGAAGGAGGGCTAACCCTCGATAGACCGCCGGACCCGCACTCTTTCGGGCCTGCGTGCGATTTTGCGCGGCTTATACGGGAGGGGCTTTACCCCGTCAACGTTGCCGAATTATCCGCTCCCGGCGGGTCAAAACGCGTCACAACGGGGTCAGACGGCTCCGCTGGACCGTATGCTCGTGTATATAGCCGAAATATCTATACGCTCGCTCCGTAGAAAGGCGGCGGGGCATCGCGGAAGGCTTATTCGTGAAAGCTGGTGCGCTCTCACACATCATGCCACGTGGTCGGTGTGCACCGACTCGGTGAACTGCAGGAGCATGGCAGAAACACTCGCACCCGATATCTGCGTGATCGGCGGAGGCCCGGGAGGTCTGTCGGTTGCCGCCGCCGCTGCCGCACTTGGCGTCCCGACGGTGCTCATCGAGAAACATAAGACGGGTGGCGACAGCCTCAACACCGGCTCTGTGCCATCGAAAACCTTTCTGGCCTCGGCGAAGCGAGCCGACATGCTCAGAAATGCGAAGGTGTTCGGTCTCGATGCGCGCGATGTCGGGGTGAATTTTACCGACGTTCAGCGCCGCGTTCACTCCGTCATCGCCGCCATCTCGCCCGCCTATTCGAGCGAACGTTTTACCGGCCTTGGAGTTCGCTTGATCCACGCACATGCGAAGTTCAAGGATCGCCGTACGGTCATTGCTGACGGCATTGAAATCCGCGCACGGCGATTTGTCGTCGCGACCGGATCGGTTCCGGCGCTGCCGCCAATTCGCGGTCTCGACAGCGGTCCTTACTTTACCAACGAAACTATTTTCGAGGTTAAAGAAAGACCGGGCCATCTCATCATCATAGGTGCAGGCGCTACCGGTCTGGAGCTGGCGCAGGGCTTTCGCCGGCTGGGAAGTTCAGTGACTGTTCTGGAATCCGCGGAACCGCTTGGCGAAGACGATGCCGAGTGTGCCGCGATCGTTCTCACTGAGCTCGAGCGTGAGGGCGTCGTCGTCCGAAGCGGTGTGACTGTCGTCAGAATTGCTCATGCGGGCGGGACAGTGACGGCGACGATCGAAACCGGCGGTGCCGAGCAGACGATCACCGGGAGCCATCTCCTTATCGCCGCGGGGCGAAGTCCGGCGATTGCCGGTCTTGATCTTGGTGCCGCCGGAATTCGGCATGATCACTCCGGCATTATTGTGAATCGAGGTCTCAAAACCACCAATAGGCGTATCTACGCGATCGGCGACTGCACGGCAGGTGCATTGCAGTTTACCCATGCCGCGAACTATCACGCCGACCTGGTGATCCGGAATGCCCTGTTTCGTTTGCCAGTACGCCTGAACAACGATTGCGTCCCGTGGGTCACGTACACGGATCCCGAACTCGCGCAAGTAGGACTTACCGAAACCCGTGCGCGCGAACGAAATATGAAAATTCACGTCGCGCGTTGGCCTTACTACGACAATGATCGCGCCCAGGCGGAGGGTGAAACGCGCGGTCACATAAAAGTCATCACAACGCAAAAAGGTACGATAGTGGGTGTCACAATTGTCGGCGTGCAGGCGGGCGAACTGATTGCGATGTGGGCACTCGCCGTGACACGGTCTCTTAATATTCGTGACTTAACGAAGGTAGTTCTTCCCTATCCGACGCTGTCGGAACTTGGAAAACGTGCGGCGATTGACTATTTCACGCCAAATTTGACCGGCACGTGGGTGCGGCGCATCATTGCTTGGTTGAGAATTTTCGGCTGAGGCACAATTGGAAGCGGTGGACAAACCGGAAAGCGTGATCGAACCGGAGCCGGCGGCGCGGAAGCCTCGCATCGGTCTTTCCGGCAAGTTGCTTTTGCTGACCATCCTGTTCGTGATGGTCGCCGAAATTCTGATTTATGTCCCGTCGGTAGCGAACTTCCGCTTGAACTGGTTGAACGATCGCCTAGCGGCTGCACACACGGCGGCCCTGGTGCTCGATGCGGCGCCGAGCGGCATGGTGCCCGAGAGCCTTGCCAACCAGATTCTCAATAGCATCGGCGCTCGCGCGGTTGCGATGAAAATGGGCAACCAGCGGCGCCTGCTTGCTGCATCCAATATGCCGACGAGCATCGCGCAGGATATCGACATGCGTCAGGTGCACTGGTGGCGTTCGATCGTCGATGCATTCGAAACGCTGCTGACTTGCAAGCCGGGCGACAATATACGCGTCGTCGGTGCCGCGCCGATGGGCGGAGACTTTCTCGAGATCATTCTCGACGAAGCGCCGCTGTGCAAGGCGATGTGGACGTTCTCGGTCAACATCCTGCTCTTGTCGCTGGCGATTTCGTGCATCACCGCCATGCTGGTGTTCTTTGCACTCCACTACCTCTTTGTGCGTCCGATGTGGCGCATCACACGCAACATGGTCGACTTCCGGGCAGATCCGGAAAATCCCGCGCGCATTATCGCCAAAAGCAGGCGTCGCGATGAAATCGGCACAGCTGAAGAAGAGCTTGGCGCGATGCAGCGTGAACTTGCCTCCATGCTGCACCAACAGAGCCGCCTGGCGGCACTTGGCCTCGCTGTCTCGAAGATCAATCACGATCTGCGCAACTTGCTGGCATCGGCCCAGCTGTTTTCCGATCAGCTCTCGACATCGCCCGATCCGAAGGTCCAGCGTTTCGCACCCAAGCTGATGCGCGCGCTCGAACGTGCAATTGCATTTTGTGAGAGCACTCTTTCTTACGGTGGGGCGCAGGAGCCGCCGCCCGAACGGAAGACAATCGCAGTCGAGCCTTTGATCGAAGAAGTGCACGAGGCATTGGGGCTCGGTCTCGACGTGCCGATCAGATGGATTGTTGCCGTCGAGCGAGATCTGACGATGGAAGCCGATCACGATCAGATGTTTCGCGTGCTCGTCAATATCGCACGTAATGCGGTGCAGGCGCTGGAAATCCGCGGTACCCGTGATCCGGCGCGCGATCAGATCCGCATCACCGGACGGCGCGAGGGTAGCGTAGCCGTGATTGAAGTGAGCGATACCGGTCCGGGAGTGCCGGAAAAAGCGCGTGCCCACCTGTTCCAGGCGTTTCAGGGGTCAACCCGGACCGGTGGCAGCGGACTCGGGCTGGCCATTGCCGCAGAGCTTGTCCGCGCACACGGCGGCGAGATCCGCCTTATTCCCGGAACAATCGGCGCCACCTTCCGCATCACGATACCTGACCGTGCTGTCGACCTCGACACCAGACGGGGTGAGCGCGCCCGCGCCTGATGGACGCAGACGCTGCTTTCGGTGTTCTTCCTCAGGGGCTCGCGCGACTGAAGGACATCCGGTATGGCGCTGCCCGTCAATGTGCTCTCGATCGCCACGGCGGTACCCCAGCATCAGTTGGACCAGCGAGCGGTGGCGGATGCTGCGCGTGAAGTCTATGCGCGCACATTCACTCGCTTCCCGAAGCTTGCCGAAGTGTTCGCCAACGCGGGCATCGAACGGCGATATTCGGTACGGCCGCTGGAGTGGCTGTGCAAGCCGCACGATTGGGCCGAGCGCACCGACGCCTACATTGAGGGCGCCAGCACTCTCTTCATTCAGACCGCAAAGGCGGCGCTCGACCGCGCCGGCATCGCACCACGCGACGTCGACGTGGTCGTGACAGTCTCCTCGACCGGCATCGCCACGCCGGGACTTGAGGCGCGCGTCGGTCCGGAACTGGGTTTGCGGCCGTCGGTGATGCGCGTGCCCGTCTTTGGGCGAGGTTGCGCGGGCGGCGTCTCTGGTCTTGCACTGGGAGCGCGTTTGGCGCGTGCCGAGCCCGGCGAGGTTGTGCTGGTAGTCGTCATTGAGCTGTGCACCCTGATTTCGCGCCCAGACCGCATGACAAAAGCCGACGTGATTTCATCGGCTTTGTTCGGCGATGGAGCGGCGGCGGTGATTCTGCGGGCTCGATCAAAGCAAGGGCGTGCATGCGTGGGAGAAGTCGCCGAACATACCTGGCCGCGGACGCTCGACATTATGGGCTGGGTGATCGATCCCGTGGGCTTTCGGGTCATGCTCTCGCGCTCGCTGCCTCGTTTCGTCGAGGAACGAATGGCGGCGCCGGTGCGGAGCTTCATCAAGTCGGCACGCCTGCAGGCGCCGCAGCTCATCTGTCATCCGGGCGGTGCAAAAGTGCTTGATGCCATTGAATCGGCGCTCGAATTGCAGAAGGGGACGCTGCGCGACGAGCGGGAGATTCTCCGCGACCACGGAAATATGTCGGCGCCAACGGTTCTCTTCGTTCTCGAACGTGCTTTGCGGCGTGGCCTGTGCGGGCCGGCTGTGCTTTCAGCGCTTGGGCCCGGCTTCACCGCGAATTTTCTGTCGCTTGAGGCCTTCTATGGGTGAGGGCGCCTGGCTCGTCGCATTTCTTGTAGCGCAACGCCTCATTGAGCTTTGTTTTGCGCAGCTCAATACGCGGCGGCTGCGAGCCATGGGTGCCATCGAATTCGGCGCGGCCCATTACCCACTCGTCGTCATATTGCATGCGGCTTGGATTGCCGGCCTGCTCGTCTTCGGACATAACCGCGCCATTGATCCGGTCTGGCTGTCGGTTTTTATCGTCCTGCAGATCGCACGGCTGTGGGTCATCGCCAGTCTCGGGCGCCGATGGACGACGCGCGTTATCGTGCTGCCGGGTGCGGCGCCGATCGCCCGCGGACCGTATCGTTGGGTTCGGCATCCGAACTACTTAATTGTCGCGCTGGAGATCGCCGTGGCTCCGTTGGCCCTTGCATTGCCGGTCTTCGCGGTGATCTTTTCGGCGGCAAACGTGGCGCTTCTCGCATATCGAATCCAGATCGAGAATGAGGCTCTGGCTTGGGCCGCGCAGCCGGCGTGAGAGTTTGCGCCGGACTCTTGCCAATACCTGGTCAAGACGATAGCTATCCCACGTCCCGCCGGCCGACTTCCGGCAGCGGAATCAAGCGCCCGTAGCTCAGCTGGATAGAGCACCAGACTACGAATCTGGGGGTCAGGAGTTCGAATCTCTTCGGGCGCGCCACCACTTAGCACCCGGCTTCCGTGCAAAAAATTACTGATTTTTACGGTTTTTGCAAGGAACCAACTAGGTTAATGGAGCAGCGATTGTCGTTCGAATGCATCCGAGCGCTCCATCCGCTGCCTTGCATTTATTGGCCTTTGAATACGGGCGGCCTTTTGGCGTGGAACGCTTCAACTCCCTCACGAAAATCGTCTGACTGGCGCAGCCGGCTGTAGCAATGCCCTTCCAGCTCGACCGCAATCGCAAGCGTCGAGTCTTCGGTGTCGTTGAGCAGCTTTTTGGCCGTGCGCTGGGCAAGAGGCGAAAACATTCTAAGCTCGTCGACAAGCGCATCCGTTGCGGCCTCAAGCCTGTCGTCTGGCACGCATTCGGTCGCGATTCCCCAGTCGAGCGCCTGCCTGCCGGGAATACGCCGCGACCGCATCACGATGTCCTTGGTGCGCGTGATACCGACGATCTTCTGCAGCCGCGCCGAGCCGCCGGACCCCGGGATTTGTCCCAGCTTCTGCTCGGGCAAGGCGTAGGAACAAGTTTCCGAGACGATGCGGAAATCGCAGGCGAGCGAAATCTCGAAGCCGACACCAAAACAATAACCGCGGTTCGCGGCAATCACCGGTTTCGAGCAGCGCGCCGGCGCGCCGATGTTCCACGCGAGCCTGGAGACATGCTCCGGCGTCGCTTCCATGAAGCCCTTGATATTGCCGCCGCTCGAGAAGTGTTCGCCGACCGCGCGCAGCACGATCACCCGCACGCGGTCATCTTCATCGAGCCTCTCGAATACCAAGCGCAGCTGGTCGCGCTGCGGCATTTCGATCACGTTGAGCGGCGGGCGGTCGAGGACAACGTCAGCGCGCTCCTTCTCCGCATTCAATTCCACGCGGAAGCCGTTGAGCTTCGCCAGGCGCGGGTCGGAAAGTGTCATCGTGGTCATGCTGCGGTTCCATTCTGGTGCGAGCCGACGTCCGGTTTCTCGGTTTCGTATTCACCCGCCACCAGCTTGCGGCGGAGGAGCTTGCCGACGGGC
>DATBHE010000103.1:0-32737 GCA_036557605.1 Pseudolabrys sp. | reverse complement strand
ATCTTCAAGCGAAATGTCAGGATCACTACTGATTGACGCAGCTGCCGACGTAAGCGTTACGGTCGCCGACCGTCGAACCGTAGACGCCGGCCTGGTGGGCACAGCGAGCAGCGCGATCCTGGAAGGTCTCGGCACCGCCGCGCCCCGAGCCCGAAAGTGTCGGCAGATTGGGAATCGCGCGGCCTGTTTGCGGAACCACGATTGGGGGCGGTGTCACGGCATGCGGCTGCGGAACCGTTGTTGAACGAGGAATGACAACCTTTTTGACGGTACCCCGCGGCGATTTGTATTTCGGCGCCAGCCAGGGCTCCGGCTTCTGCGGCCGCGACCCTTTTTCCGGAACCATGATGCTGTAGTTGTCCCCGAGGATACCGGAGCCGCTTGCGCTTTGAGCATGCGCAGCCACCGCCGAAAATGCGGACAAGGAGAGGATCGTGAGCAAGCACGTGCCGCGCATTTCTCTCACTTAATACTGCTTCGCCCCGCCCGCTACCCCTCCGGCGCTTCCTCGATCGGATCATAGCGTTTCGCGTCGAATCCAAGCAAATTCCACGATTGCTCCATATGCGGCGGCAAAGGTGCCGAAACGTCAATAATACCGCCTCGGGGATGAGGGACCGCGATCCGGCGGGCCAGCAAATGCAGGCGGCTCTGGATACCGCCCGGCAGTTCCCAGTTTTCTTTGTTGAAATATTTCGGGTCACCCACAATCGGGTGGTTGATGTGCGCCATGTGCGCGCGCAACTGGTGGGTCCGGCCTGTGACCGGCTTGAGCGAAAGCCAGGCGAGGCGCTGCGCCGCCGTTTCCACGACCGCGTAGTAGGTCACCGCGTGGCTTGCGCCTTTCTCGCCATGCGCGGCGATCCGCATGAAAGATTCCTCCTCGCGCTCTTCTTTGGCGAGGAAGGTCGAGATGCGGCCCTGCCGCGGTTTTGGCACGCCGGCCACAAGCGCCCAGTAGATCTTGCGCGCCGACCGGGACCGGAAGGTCTTTGCGAGCGCGGCCGCGGCAAAGCGCGTCTTCGCGACCAGCAGACAGCCCGCGGTATCCTTGTCGAGCCGATGCACAAGGCGCGGGCGCTGGCCGTCAGGACTGCGCAAAGCTCCAAGCATCCCGTCGATATGACGCGTCGTGCCGGACCCGCCTTGCACGGCAAGCCCCATCGGCTTGTTGAGCACCATGACATCGGCGTCCTCGTAAAGCGTGATCGATTTCAGGAAGGCGCGATCCTTCTGAGCAGCAGGAGCATCGTCGCGCGGCGCCGGCGCTTCGACCTTCAGAGGTGGAATGCGGATCGCCTGCCCGGCCTCAACACGCGCTTTCGGCTGCGTGCGCTTGCCGTTCACCCGCACCTCGCCTTTGCGAATGATCCGCTGGATATGGCTAAAGGACAGGCCAGGAAAGCGCGCCTCGAAAAAGCGGTCGACACGCATGCCGGATTCATCGGCCGTCACGGAAACGGTCTGGACGCCGCTTGCACGTCTCCCCGCTTGCGGGGAAAGGTCGACCGGCCGAGTGGAGCGAGGACGGTTGGGTGACGCGGTATTTCTACGATTCTGAGCGTGCGCCCCCTCATCCCAACCCTCCCCCCGCAAGCGGGGAGAGGAAGAAGCGAAGCGACCGCTGCGCTTGCCTCGAAATTGCCGCGGGCCAGCCTGATGGCGGCCGCCGCCAGGCTGGCGCGGGCCGGATTTTCCGCGGCTCATGCTCCGCCCCGCTCCTTCCGCAGCTTCGCCCAGTATTCGAGCCGCTTTCTGATTTCGCGCTCGAACCCGCGCTCCGGGGGGTCATAGAATTTCTGCCGCCCCAGCGCCTCGGGAAAATAGTTCTGGCCGGAGAAAGCCTCCTCGGCATCGTGGTCGTAGGCATAACCGCGGCCGTAGCCTTCGTCCTGCATCAGCCGGGTTGGCGCATTCAGGATGTGCTTTGGCGGCAGCAGCGAACCGGCTTCCTTCGCTGTTCGCATTGCGGCGCCGAACGCGGCATAGCCGGCATTGGATTTGGGCGCAGTTGCGCAATAGACGACAGCCTGCGCGATCGCGAGTTCGCCTTCGGGCGATCCCAGGAAGTCGTAGGCGTCCTTGGCCGCATTGGCGATCACCAGTGCCTGTGGATCGGCGAGCCCGATATCCTCGATCGCCATTCGCACCACGCGGCGCGCGATATAAAGCGGCGGCTCGCCGGCATCGAGCATACGGCAGAGATAATAGAGCGCCGCATCGGCATCGGAGCCGCGCACGGACTTGTGCAACGCGCTGATGAGATTGTAGTGGCCGTCCTGGCTCTTGTCGTAGATCGGTGCCCTTCGTTGCAAGATATTCTGAAGCTTGGCGCCGTCGAAGATCTCGTCCTTGCGCGCGGCGCGCCAGACTTCCTCGGCGAGCGTCAGCGCGGCCCTGCCATCGCCATCGGCCATGCGGATCAAAGACGCACGTGCCTCGTCATCGAGCGGCAGCCGCCGTTTCTCGATAGTCTCGGCGCGCCCGAGCAGACTTTCGATAGCGTCAGCATCGAGCGGTTTGAACACAAGAACGCGCGCGCGTGACAGCAATGGCGCGTTCAGTTCAAACGAAGGATTTTCCGTCGTGGCGCCGACAAGGACGATGGTCCCATCTTCCATCACGGGGAGGAAGCTGTCCTGCTGGGCGCGATTGAAGCGGTGGATTTCGTCGACGAAGAGCAGCGTGCCTTGTCCGGTTTCGCGCCGACGGCGCGCGTCTTCGAAGACTTTTTTCAGATCGGCAACGCCCGTGAAAATTGCCGAAATCTGCTCGAAATGCAGGTCCGTTGCCTGTGCCAGCAGACGCGCAACCGTGGTTTTCCCGGTGCCAGGCGGCCCCCAGAAGACCAGCGAACCGAGCGAGCGCGTATCCAGCATGCGCGTAAGCGCGCCATCCGAGCCGAGCAAACGGTCCTGTCCGACGACTTCGTCGAGTTGCTGCGGCCGGAGCTTGTCGGCAAGCGGCCGCGGCGCGTCCTTGTCGAGGCCGGCCGCAGCAAAGAGGCTGGGGCCGCTGGTTCTTGGGCGGACGGCCATCGGACCGTTACTCCCTCATCCGCCGAATACGGCGGAGATTTTCTGCCCGTTGCGAATGATGACAATGCGCCATGCGCGATTCTGCGTCTTGCTCAGGCGCTCGAGATCGTGGGTCCGGGCGATACGCTCGCCATTGACCTCCTGGATCACGTCGCCGCGCTGAAAGCCCAAATTGCTCGCATAGGACCCGTTATCGACGTCGACAATGACCACACCCTCGTCGGCATCGCGCACCTGCAGCTCGTTCGCGAGCGCCGGCGACAGGTTGGCTATCTTGGCCCCAGAAAACGGCGACCGCGAGCGAATCACGATCTCGTCGCGTGGCATGTCAGGGGCGGTCTGTAGCGCGACCGACACGGTCAGATCGCGTCCGGCTCGAATGATGCCCAGGCGCGCACTGCCGCCGAGCGGCTTGGTGGCAAAGCGATAGTCGAAGGCATTGGGGTCGCCCACCTCCTGCCCGTCGACCGACACGATCAGGTCGCCAGGCTTGAGGGAAGCCCGCGCGGCCGGACTGTTCGGCGCAACACTCGCAATCAGGACTCCGGATGGCCGTTTGAGTCCCATGCTGTCGGCGATGTCGGGAGTAACGGCCTGCAACTTGGCGCCGAGCCAGGGCCGCGCCACCGCCTTCCCGCCAGTCCTGGCGGAAGCCACCACGACCTTCACCATGTTGGCGGGAATGGCAAAGCCAACCCCCTGCGAGCCGCCCGAGCGCGAGAAGATCGCCGTGTTGATCCCGACGAGCTTACCGGCCAGATCCACCAGCGCTCCGCCCGAATTTCCAGGATTGATCGCGGCATCGGTCTGAATGAAGAACTGGTAGTCGCTGACGCCGACCTGAGTGCGCGCCAGCGCTGAAACTATTCCGTGCGTGACGGTCTGCCCGACGCCGAATGGATTGCCGATGGCGAGCACGAGATCACCGACCTGCAGGGAGTCCGAATCCGCAAAATCGAGCACGGGAAACCGCTCATGACCGTCCTTGATGCGCAGGATCGCGAGGTCGGTGCGCGGGTCTTTAAGGACTAGCGAAGCTTCAAACTCGCGTTTGTCTGCGAGCGAGACCTTGACCTCGTCGGCGCCTTCAATGACATGGTTGTTTGTGACAATCAGTCCGCCCGCGTCGACGATGACGCCGGAGCCGAGCGAGCGTTGCACCTGGTTGCTTGGGCCGCCGGGCACGCCGAAAAATCGGCGGAAAATGGGATCATCGAGAAGCGGATTACGGTTCTGCACCACCTTGGCGGCATAGACGTTCACCACCGCGGGCGCCACGTGCTGCACCACCGGTGCATAGGAGAGACGCAATTCCGATTGCGTCGGCACGCGGCGTTCCTGGGCAACGGCAATTGCCGGCGCAGACGCGGCGAACAGAACGGCAATCAGGAATAGTGCGCGCATAGCTCGAGTCCGGGATTTCTTCGTCAAGGTGCGGATTCCCACCCGTCCATAGCCAAAGCAAGGCGTGAATGCATGGCACAAAAAGCTGGTCGTAGGCCCCGCCCGAGGCGGACCCGAGTGCCGAGCATAAGGAACGTCAATCTGATGCAGATATAGGCCCATTGCCGGCCCAAATGAAGGCCGAACCTGCTTTTCCCGCTCCCGAGTGAAGGCTTCTATTCGACCGCCGGCACCGTGCGCAGATAGGCGACGATGGCGTCCAAGTCGTCCGGGGTGACCGTCGCATAGTAGTGGAAGCCCATCGGCGGCTTGAGTTTGCTGCCGTCTCTGCTCACGCCGGTGGTGATCGCGCGCTTGATCTCGTCGTCGGTCCAGGCGCCGATGCCCTTGGTCTTGCTCGAGGTGATGTTGCGTGAGGTCGAAACGCCCCATGGTCCTGGAAAGTCGAAGCCCCCGGCTCCGAGCCGCGTGTTCCACAACCGCACGCCCTTCTCCATCGGAGTATGACATTCCATGCAGTGGGCGATAGTAACCAGATAGAAGCCCTTCTTCAGCTTGTCGCTCATCATCGCTTCCGTGTAGGGCGTCTCGCCTCCCGGGATAACGTGCTCGACCTGCGGCATCTTATAAATCGGACCCGGCACCGTGTTCTTGATCGGCTTGAGCGTGCGCAGATAGGCGATCACCGCATTGAGATCGCGCTCGGTCATGATGTGATAGAATCCGGTCGGCATGACCATGGCACCGTGCGCGCCGTTCGGCAGCATGCCGGTTCGCATCAGTGTCTTGATCTGGGCGTCGGTCCAGCTGCCGATACCCGTCTCTTTGTCTTGCGTAATGTTGGGTGCCGTCACCTTGAACGGGGGTTCGTCCCACGACAGGCCACCGGAAAATGCCTTGTCCATAATGTCGCCCTGCGGGCCTTTCGGTGTATGGCAATTGCCGCAGGTCAGGATCCCATTGACCAGGTAGTCACCACGCTTAACCAGGTCGGAGTTCGGCGATTGCGCAGCTGCCGTCGTCGTCAATGCCGCGCCGATGGCAAAAGTCAAAATTGCAGCCCGAATTGTCATATCGCTCCCCCACTGAGCAATTGGCGTCACAGACAATCATAACGGGTCGGACAAGGGCGGCAAATGAAAAGGGCGGCAACATGTGCCGCCCGCTTCTGATCAGGATATAAAATGACTTAGGCGGCTGCGGTCGCCGCTTCCTCGACCGTTTTCTCCTGCACCGGTCCTGAGTCCTTACCCTTGGCATCGACATCGCGATCGACAAATTCAATCACCGCCTGCGCGGCATTATCGCCGTAACGGAAGCCGGCCTTCATGATGCGGGTATAGCCGCCATTGCGCTCCTTGTAGCGCGGGCCGATGACATCGAAGAGCTTTTTCACCTGGGCGGCATCGCGAATTTCGGCGATTGCCTGACGGCGTGCATGCAGGCCGCCTTTCTTGGCAAGCGTCACCAGCTTCTCCACCACGGGCCGCAGCTCCTTGGCCTTCGGCAGCGTGGTGACGATCTGCTCGTGCTTGATCAGCGCCGCCGCCATGTTGGCAAACATGGCACGCCGATGCGCGGGCTTCTTGTTGAGCTTGCGGTGAACCTTGCCGTGACGCATTTCCGTCTCCTCCGGAGACAGGGATCGGGCGTCAGGAATCAGGTATCAGGAGTTTCACTCTTTATCCCTGATCCCTGATCCCCGATCCCTGACACCTGTCAATAGTGATCCTCAAAGCGCTTGGCGAGCTCTTCGATATTTTCGGGGGGCCAGCCCGGCACTTCCATGCCGAGATGCAGTCCCATCTGTGCCAGCACTTCCTTGATTTCGTTGAGCGACTTGCGTCCGAAGTTCGGCGTGCGCAGCATTTCCGCTTCGCTCTTCTGCACGAGGTCGCCGATATAAACGATGTTGTCGTTCTTCAGGCAGTTGGCCGAGCGCACCGAGAGCTCGAGTTCGTCGACCTTCTTGAGGAAGGCCGGATTGAAGGCGAGATCGGGGATCGTCTCCGCAGCGGCCTCCTTGCGCGGCTCCTCGAAATTCACAAAGACATTCAGCTGATCCTGGAGGATGCGCGCTGCATAAGCGAGCGAGTCTTCCGGCGATACCGCACCGTTGGTCTCGATTGTCATGGTCAGCTTGTCGTAATCGAGAATCTGTCCTTCGCGGGTGTTCTCGACCTTGTAGGAAACCTTGCGCACCGGCGAGTAAAGACTGTCGACCGGAATAAGACCGATCGGCGCATCTTCGGGGCGGTTGCGCTCGGCGGGCACATAGCCCTTGCCCGTATTGACCGTGAATTCCATGCGGATCTCGGCGCCCTCATCGAGCGTGCACAGCACGAGGTCCGGATTGAGCACGACGACGTCGCCGACGGTCTGGATGTCGCCAGCCGTGACAGTGCCCGGCCCCTGCTTCTTCACGACCATCCGCTTGGGTCCTTCGCCCTGCATCTTGATGGCGATGTCCTTGATGTTGAGCACCATGTCGGTGACGTCCTCGCGCACGCCGGCGATCGAGGAAAATTCATGCAGCACGCCGTCGATGTGCACAGATTGCACCGCAGCGCCCTGCAGCGAGGAGAGCAGAATGCGGCGCAACGCATTTCCGAGCGTGACGCCGAAGCCCCGTTCGAGAGGTTCGGCAACCACCGTCGCGACCCGCGCGGCGTCGCCGCCCGCGGAGACCTGGAGCTTGTTCGGCCTGATCAGTTCCTGCCAATTCTTCTGGATCACGTCTTCACCTTTTCAGCGGCGCGGCCTTGTGGCGCCTAGCGCACCCCACCCGCCGTGTGGGGAAAATTTCGGCGGTAGAACGCGCGCGGACGCTTCCGTCCGCGCGAAAGAAACAATCAGACTCGCCGGCGCTTGCGCGGCCGGCAACCATTGTGCGGTATCGTCGTCACGTCACGGATCGAAGTGATCGTGAAGCCGGCGGCCTGCAGCGAACGCAGCGCCGATTCACGCCCTGAGCCCGGACCTGACACCTCGACTTCGAGGGTGCGCATGCCGTGCTCCTGCGCCTTCTTGGCGGCGTCTTCGGCCGCGACCTGTGCGGCATAGGGCGTCGACTTGCGCGAGCCCTTGAAACCCATGGTGCCGGCCGAAGACCAGGCAATTGTGTTGCCCTGCGCGTCGGTGATCGTGATCATGGTATTGTTGAAAGAGGCCGCGACATGCGCGACGCCCGACGCGATGTTCTTGCGTTCGCGCCGGCGGACGCGAGTAGCTTCCTTACCCATTCTCAATCCTTTCGCGCCCGAGTGCCGTAACCGGCACGGGGCTTATCCTGTTATCAAGTCGGCCCCGGGGTCTTCTTCTTGCCGGCGATCGTCTTGGCCGGTCCCTTGCGGGTGCGTGCATTCGTATGCGTGCGCTGACCGCGAACCGGCAGGCCCTTGCGATGACGCAGGCCGCGATAGCAGCCGAGATCCATCAGGCGCTTGATGTTGAGCTGCACCTCACGGCGCAGGTCGCCTTCGACCATGAAGTCGCGATCGATGATTTCGCGGATCTGGAGCACCTCGGCATCGGTCAACTGCGAAACGCGGCGTTCCGGCGGCAAGTTAACCTTGCCCATAATATCCTGGGCAATCTTTGGCCCGATGCCATGGATGTATTGAAGCGCGATCACCACGCGCTTGTTGGTCGGCAGATTGACGCCCGCGATACGAGCCACTTAATCTCTCCTATATCGACCGATGGCGCGAAACACGCCGGATTTCGAAGTCCCATTAAGGGGATAGCGCAAAGCGTAACACGACGCCCGTCCCCGCCCTGCTGGGGCCCGGCATCGCGTCAAACTCCTGAATGCGGAGCTTATTAAGGGATTCATCGCGCCTTCGTCAACCTCCGCCGGCGGTTTTTACGTAGTCCTGGCCTCTTCTTGCCGCGCCGTGCGGCCGCCGCCGGCCGCTTCCGGCGCTGGCGGGCCTTTAGGGTACGCCGTCTCGACCCCTTGGGAGCTTTGGCCTTGTTTCGCCGGCCTGATTTCGCACGGGCCCTGGCGGCGGGCTTCGCTGAAGCGGCAGCGCCCAGATGCTGGCCAATGGCCGCAGTAACCTCATCGATGGGCGCCATCCCGTCCACGCTTTTGAGAAGCCCTTTGCCGGCGTAATAGCCCGCAAGCGGAGCCGTCTGGGCGCGGTAGGCGGCAAGCCGTCCCTTGAGCACGTCCGGATTGTCGTCGGCGCGCACGCTTTCGCCGCGGGCGGTCATCTCCGCAATGCGTTTTTCGATACGCTGAAGCAGAATGCCCTCGTCGACCTTGAGTTCAACGACCGCGTCGAGCTTGAGGCCGCGCTCGGCCAGCAGGCGATCGAGCGCCTCTGCCTGCGGAACCGTTCGTGGGAACCCGTCGAGCACAAAGCCGCGCTTAGCATCCGGCTGATTGATCCGATCGGCAATGATCGCCACCACCACCTCATCCGGCACCAGTTCGCCGCGATCCATAATGCTCTTCGCGCGAAGCCCGACGGGCGTGCCGGCGGCAGCCGCGGCGCGCAGCATGTCGCCGGTCGACAGCTGAATAATTCCGTGTTTGGTGATCAGGCGCTGCGCTTGCGTGCCCTTCCCCGCCCCCGGCGGGCCGAGCAGAATTAACCTCATCGCGTGCGCCCTCGCAGCTTCGAGCGCTTGATCAGGCCTTCATATTGATGCGCCAACAGATAGCCCTGGATCTGGGCGACCGTGTCCATCGTCACGCTGACCACGATCAGCAGCGAGGTGCCGCCGAAATAGAACGGCACCGCTGCGTATGAAATCAGGATCTCCGGAACCAGACAGACGATCGCGAGATACAGCGCACCGATCACCGTGATGCGCGAGAGCACATAGTCGATGTACTCGGCCGTTCGTTCGCCCGGCCGGATACCCGGGATAAATCCGCCATGCTTTTTCAGATTATCGGCGGTTTCCGTCGGATTGAAGACGACTGCCGTATAGAAGAATGCGAAAAAAACGATCAGCGCAATATAAAGAACGAGGAACAATGGCCGTCCGTGACCGAGCAGTGTCGTCACTGTGGTGAGCCAATTGGGACCTTGCCCGGCATTGAAGTTGGCGACAGTCGTTGGAAGCAACAATAGCGACGACGCAAAAATCGGCGGAATGACGCCCGATGTGTTGAGCTTCAGCGGCAGATGCGACGACTGACCCTCGAACATCCGGTTCCCGACCTGGCGTTTCGGATACTGAATGAGAAGGCGTCGTTGCGCGCGTTCCATGAACACGATGAAGGCAATGACGGCGACCGCCATCACGATGATCGCCAGGATCAGTCCCGTCGACAACGCCCCCTGACGTCCAAGCTCGAGAGTACCTGCAATCGCCGAGGGCAGCTCAGCCACGATACCGGACAGGATGATGAGCGAGATGCCGTTGCCGATGCCCCGCGCCGTAATCTGCTCGCCGAGCCACATGAGAAACATGGTTCCGCCGGTCAGCGTGATCGTGGTGGATATAAGGAAGAAGAACCCCGGATTGGAAACGACGCTGCCGGTACCCTGCAGGCCGACGCCGATTCCGTAAGCCTGGAACGCCGCGAGCACCACGGTCAGGTAACGGGTGTACTGGTTCATGATCTTGCGGCCCTGCTCGCCCTCTTTCTTGAGAGCTTCGAGCGTGGGCGAGACCGTCGTCATCAACTGAATGATGATCGAGGCCGAAATGTACGGCATGATGTTGAGGGCAAAGATCGCCATCCGGTGGATACCGCCGCCGGAAAACATGTTGAACATGCCGAGGATGCCGCCGGACTGCGTGTTGAATATCTGCGACCAGGCGTTCGGATCGATTCCAGGGAGCGGAATATAGGTGCCGAGCCGGTACACCAGCAGCGCGCCGACCGTGAACCAAATTCGTTTCTTGAGTTCTTCGGCTTTGGCGAGTGCCGAAAAGTTGAGATTGGCCGCCAGTTGTTCCGCTGCCGAAACCATCGATGACTCCCTCGGCCCCCCAACCCTTCCTCTGCTATTTCAGTCGCCAGCAGGGCATCCGGATTTCGTGGCCCTCTAGATATGCCCGGACCTGAGAAGCGGTAGCCCGGGGTCAGAAAGCCTGTCCGGCTATTGCTCGGCCGGCTTTTGCTCGCCTTCGGATTCCGCCTTGGGCTTGGCGCCTTTCGGCTTGTCACCACCCTTTGCGCCCTTTGCCGCTTCCAGCGCTTTACGCTTGTTCTTGCCCTTCGGGACTGCGTCTTCCTCTTTCGCCGGCGCCAGAACCTTTACCGACCCGCCGGCCTTCTCCACTGCCGCGATGGCGGATTTCGACGCGCGCCAAACGGAAAATTCGATCTTGGTCTTGATCTCTCCGTCGCCCAAAAGCTTCACGCCGTCTTTCTCGCGGCGCATGAGGCCGGCCTTTACCATGACTGCAGCGTCGACCGGCGCCTTGGCATCGATCAGGCCCGCATCGATTGCGGCCTGCACCTTGCCGAGGTTGATTTCGTTCAGCGCCAGGGCGAACGGCGTGTTGCGGAACCCGCGCTTCGGCAGACGCCGATGCAACGGCATCTGACCGCCTTCAAAGCCCTTAATTCTCACGCCGGTGCGCGCGGTCTGGCCCTTGCCACCGCGGCCCCCGGTCTTGCCCATGCCGGAGCCGATACCGCGGCCAATGCGCATCCGCTTTTTTCGCGCGCCCGGCCTGTCGGCGATCTGGTTGAGTTTCATTGTTCTCGTCCTTTGACCTCTTCTTTGTCATGGCCGGGCATAGCCGTCCGAAGGACGGCGTGCTTTCGCACGCCTATGTCCCGGCCATCTCGCTTGGTGGGGCACCGTGCCTCACTAAGCGGGGTCACCGGAACAAGCCCGGTGACGGCCAAACCGTTATTTTGCCTCGCCAACCACCTTCACCAGATGCTGCACCTTCCGGATCATACCGCGGGTCGCCGGGGTATCCGGCAGGTCACGCGTACGCCCGATCTTGTTGAGTCCAAGCCCGATCAGCGTCGCGCGCTGATCGAAATGGCGCCGTTGCGGGCTGCCCACCTGCTCGATCTTGATGGTCTTCTGTCCCTGAGCCATACGCAAATCCTTTAGTCGGCTGCCACCTCGGCATCGCTGTCGCGGCGCCGCGACTGCAGCGTCGAGACCTTAATGTTGCGGCGGGCCGCGACCGAGCGCGGCGAATCCTGATGCTTGAGCGCGTCAAATGTCGCGCGGACGACATTGTACGGGTTGGACGAGCCAAGCGACTTTGCGACGACATCCTGCATGCCGAGTGTCTCGAAGACCGCGCGCATCGGCCCGCCGGCGATGATGCCGGTGCCGGGAGGAGCCGCCCGCAGAAATACCTTGCCTGCACCATGCCGGCCGAGCACATCGTGATGCAACGTACGCCCTTCGCGCAGCGGAACACGGGTCAACCCGCGCTTCGCCGCATCTGTCGCCTTACGGATCGCCTCCGGCACCTCGCGCGCTTTGCCATGACCAAAACCGACGCGACCTTTCTGATCACCGACCACAACCAGCGCAGCAAAACCGAAGCGACGACCGCCCTTCACCACCTTGGCGACGCGATTGATGTGCACCAGCTTGTCGGTGAACTCGCTGTCGCGCTCTTCGCGGTCGCGCCCGCCGCGTTCACCGCGCTCTCGTCGTGGTTCATGTGCCATGGAGGTACAGTCCGTTTCCCGTTAGAAGTTGAGGCCGCCTTCGCGCGCCGCGTCCGCGAGCGCCTTGATGCGTCCGTGATAAAGATAGCCGCCTCGGTCGAATACGACCTCCTTGATCCCTTTTTCCTTTGCCCGCTCGGCAATCAGCTTGCCGACCGCCTTTGCCGCCGCGATGTTTGCGCCGGTCTTGGCTCCTTCACGCATCGTCTTTTCAAGCGAGGACGCAGCCACGAGCGTGACACCTTTGTTGTCGTCGATGACCTGTGCGTAGATGTGCTTGGACGAGCGAAATACCGACAGCCGCGCGCGTCCGCGCGCCGTGAGCTTGATCTTGCGCCGTACCGTCGCCGTCCGCCGTGCGGTCCGGTCAGTTAATCTCGACATGGCGGCCTCTACTTCTTCTTCCCTTCCTTGCGGAAGATGTACTCGTTCACATACTTCACGCCCTTGCCCTTATAAGGCTCGGGCGGGCGGAACCCGCGGATTTCGGCCGCGACGTGGCCGACTTTCTGCTTATCGACACCGGTCACCACGATCTCGGTCGGCTTTGGCGTCGCGATCGCGATGCCTTCGGGAATCGGGAAATTGACGTCGTGCGAAAAGCCAAGCTGCAATTGCAGCGTCTTGCCCTGCACGGCAGCGCGATAGCCGACGCCCGTGATTTCAAGTCGCTCCTCGAAACCCTTTGTCACACCTGCCATCACATTGGCGACCAGGGTCCGAGACGTGCCCCACATCGAGCGCGCGCGTTTTGTCTCGCTGCGGGGCTCGAGCTTGATCCCGGTTTTGTCCATGGCGACCGTAACGTCGTCGTGCACCACGACCTGCAGGGCGCCTTTCGGCCCCTTCACTTTGACGGTCTGGCCCTCAACGTTGGCGGTAACGCCCGTCGGAACTGCAACTGCCTTTTTGCCGATGCGTGACATCAGAACACCGTGCAGATAATTTCGCCGCCCACATTGGCCTCGCGGGCGTCGTGATCGGCCATCACGCCCTTTGGAGTCGAGAGAATAGCGACCCCCAGGCCGTTATTGATGCGCGGTAGATTGCGCACCGCAACATAGACACGGCGTCCCGGCTTGGAGATCCGCTCGATTTCGCGGATTACGGGCTCCCCGTCGAAATACTTGAGTTCGATTTCGAGCTCGGAACGACCGCTGGCATGGGCCACCGCCGCATAACCCCGGATAAAGCCTTCCGTCTTGAGCACCTCGAGCACGCGCTCGCGTTGCTTCGAGCCAGGCATCGAGACCTTCGACTTGTTGCGCATCTGGGCATTACGGATGCGCGCGATCATATCGCCGATTGGATCATTCACTGCCATCGCGCCCTCCTCACCAGCTCGATTTCACGAGGCCGGGAATCAGGCCTTTGGAGCCAAGCTCGCGCAATGCAATGCGGCTGAGCCGGTGCTTGCGATAGTACGCCCGCGGCCGGCCGCTCAGCTCGCAGCGATTGCGGATGCGCGTCTTCGACGAATTGCGGGGCAACTCGGCCAGCTTCAGAGAAGCAGCAAACCGCTCTTCCATCGGCAGCTTCTTGTCTTGCGCGATCGCCTTCAGCTTTGCGCGCCGGTTGGCGTATTGCTTCGCCATTCTTCGCCGCCTGTTGTTCTTCTCGATCGAACTCTTCTTCGCCATACTTTCGCTCCTTGCGGTTCCGCGTATGAGGACCAGCCTCACTGCCGGAACGGGAAGTTGAACGCGGTGAGCAGCGCGCGCGCTTCGTCGTCGCTACGCGCGCTGGTGCAAACGGTAATGTCCATGCCCCAGGTATCGGTGACCTTGTCGAAATCGATCTCCGGGAAAACCGTGTATTCCTTGATGCCGAGGCTGTAGTTGCCGCGCCCGTCGAAGCTCTTGGGATTGAGCCCGCGAAAGTCGCGGATGCGCGGCAATGCGACATTCACCAGCCGATCGATGAAATCGTACATTCGCGCCTTGCGCAGCGTGACCTTGCAGCCAATCGCCTGACCGTCGCGCAACTTGTAGGTTGCGATCGATTTGCGCGACTTCGTGATCACCGCCTTCTGGCCGGCGATCAGCGATAGATCATTAGCGGCGTTGTCCACTTTCTTGCGGTCGGCGACGCCCTCGCCAATGCCCATGTTGAGCACGACTTTCGTGATCGTGGGCACCTGCATTCGGTTTGTGTAGCCGAACTTCTTCGACAGCTCGTCGCGAACGACCTGTTCAAAGTGGGTCTTCAGGCGCGCGACATAGTCCGAGCGCTCGCGTGGTTTCTTCACCTTCGGCTCGGCGCCCTTGGCCTCAGCCGCCTTGGCGGCGCCGTCCTTGCCGCCCTTTGGCGCGCCCTGCGGTGGCTTCGGCTTTTTACCTTCGCTCTGCTGCTGTGTATCAGCCATCGATCTCGACTCCGGAACGCTTGGCGATGCGCACCTTCCTGCGCGCGTCACCTTCGCCGACAAACTTGAATCCGACGCGGGTCGGCTTGCCGTCCTTTGGATCCGCCAATGCCAGATTGGACAGATGAACGGAGCCCTCCTTGGAGATGATCCCGCCTTCCTGCTGTGCGGTCTGGCGCTGATGGCGCTTGACCATATTGACGCCGCGCACCAAGGCGCGGTTCTCGGCAGGACGCACCTCTATCACTTCGCCGCTGCGGCCTTTATCGCGACCGGTGAGCACGACGACCTTGTCGCCTTTGCGGATTTTGGCTGCCATCAGAGCACCTCCGGCGCGAGCGAGATGATCTTCATGTGATTCTTGGCGCGCAGCTCGCGCGGCACCGGCCCGAAAATACGGGTACCCACCGGCTCCATCTGCGGCGTGATCAGTACCGCCGCGTTGCGATCAAAGCGGATGACCGAACCGTCCGGGCGCTTGATGTCCTTGGAAATGCGCACGACGACGGCCTTCATCACGTCGCCCTTCTTCACGCGGCCGCGCGGAATCGCCTCCTTCACCGACACGACGATGACGTCGCCGATGGTGGCGTATTTGCGCTTGGAACCGCCCAGCACCTTGATGCACATGACGCGACGCGCGCCGGAATTGTCGGCGACATCGAGGTTGGTTTGCATCTGGATCATGATGCGGCTCTCAATATCTGGTCGAACATTTCGTTCACTGAACTTTCTGCTTCTTCTCGCCCCGGATCACGGCCCAGCGCTTGAGCTTTGAGATCGGCCGACGCTCCTCGATCCACACCAGGTCGCCGACCGAGTAGGTATTGGCCTCGTCGTGCGCATGGTACTTCTTCGAGCGGCGAATTGTTTTCTTCATCGTCGGGTGCGTGAAACGCCGATCGACGCGCACGACAATAGTCTTGTCCTGCTTGTCGCTGACCACAACGCCCTGCAGCGTACGCTTCGGCATCTCGAACCCCTTATTCCTTCGACTTCGTCTTGTTCGTCTTGGCGCGCGACTTCGGCTTCGCAGCAGCCTTCGGTTTGGCGGTCTTCGTCTCGGCTTTTTCGGCCTTCGATACGGGCGCAGCCTTTGCCATCGGCTCCGGCACTCCCGCGCGTTTTTGCGCAGCGATTGTCTTCATGCGCGCGATGTCGCGCCGGATCGTGCGCACACGCGACGTATTCTCGAGCTGACCGGTCGCCCGCTGAAAACGGAGATTGAACTGCTCCTTCTTCAGTTTGAGCACTTCGTCATCGAGTTGATCGAGCGTCATCGCTCTTACATCGGCGGCTTTCATCGTCATCACTCGGCGATACGTTCAATAAAGCGGGTCTTGACCGGCAGTTTGGCGGCAGCGAGCGCGAGAGCTTCCCGGGCTACCGACACCGGAATGCCGTCGACCTCGAAAAGGATACGGCCCGGCTTCACGCGCACGACCCAAAGCTCGGGCGTGCCCTTGCCTTTGCCCATGCGCACCTCAATCGGCTTTTTCGACACCGGCACGTCCGGAAACACGCGAATCCAGACGCGGCCCGACCGCTTCATGAAGCGCGTAAGCGCGCGCCGCGCGGCTTCGATCTGTCGCGCAGTCACGCGCTCGGGCTCCAGCGCCTTGAGGCCATATTGGCCGAACGCGAGCGTCGTGCCGCTGGTGGCAACGCCATGAATGCGGCCCTTGAACGCCTTGCGAAACTTTGTGCGGATCGGTTGCAGCATGACCTAAAACTCTATTCGTCCTCTATCTTTCCTTCGTGCGTGATCTTTTTCGAAAATCGCTAATCCACCTTTCGGGATCACGCCCCCGCTGTCTCGCGGCGCGGGCGGCTGCCCTCGCCTTCGGCGAGCTTCTTGTCCTGCGCCATCGGATCGTGCTCAAGGATCTCACCCTTGAAGATCCAGACCTTCACCCCGCAGGTGCCGTAAGTGGTGAATGCTGTGGCAACGCCGTAGTCGACGTCGGCGCGCAACGTATGCAGCGGCACGCGTCCCTCACGGTACCATTCCATGCGCGCAATCTCGGCGCCGCCCAGACGGCCGGAACAATTGATGCGAATACCTTCGGCTCCAAGACGCATCGCCGACTGGACCGCGCGTTTCATTGCGCGGCGGAAAGCCACGCGACGTTCGAGTTGTTGCGCGATCGACTCGGCAACAAGTTGCGCATCGAGCTCCGGCTTGCGGATTTCGACGATATTAATGACGACATCGCTATCCGTGAGCTTGGCGACTGATTTACGCAATTTCTCGATGTCGGCGCCTTTCTTGCCGATGACGACACCCGGACGCGCCGAGTGAATCGTGACGCGACATTTCTTGTGCGGGCGCTCGATCACGATATGAGACACCGCCGCCTGCTTGAGCTGCTTCATCAGCTCTTTGCGGATCTTGATGTCTTCGTGCAGAAGCGAGCCGTACTCGGCCTTACCCGCGAACCAGCGCGAATCCCAGGTACGGTTGATACCGACGCGCAGCCCGATCGGATTGACTTTCTGACCCATTACCTTCTCCTCAGGCTTCCGCCCGCGCCTCGACCTGACGCACGACGATGGTCAGATGAGAGAACGGTTTGAGAATGCGTCCGACACGACCACGGCCGCGCGGGGTGAATCGCTTGATGACCAGTGCCTTCCCGACGTGCGCCTCGGCCACCACCAGGTCGTCCACGTCGAGATCATGATTGTTCTCGGCGTTCGCAATTGCCGACTCCAGGCACTTGCGAACGTCCTTGGCGATGCGCTTTTGCGAAAATTCGAGGTCGGCGAGCGCGCTCGCAACCTTCTTGCCGCGGATCAGTTGAGCGACGAGATTGAGCTTCTGCGGAGAAATCCGCAGCATCTTGCTCACCGCCTTGGCCTCGTTCTCGCCGAGGTCCCGCTCGCGTTGGCGCTTGCCCATGACGTTGCTCTTTATCCCTTAGCTTGCCGCCGGCGTGGCTGGGGCCGCTGCCGGAGCGCCCGGCGCCGCAGGCGCCCCCACGCGCTTGGCCTTGCGGTCCGACGAATGGCCATAGAACATCCGGCTCGGCGCGAACTCGCCGAACTTGTGGCCGACCATTTCCTCGGTCACCAGAACCGGAATGTGCTTTTGCCCGTTGTAGACGCCGAAATTCAGTCCGACGAACTGCGGCAGAATTGTCGAGCGCCGGCTCCAGATCTTGATCATCTCGTGACGGCCGGACGCACGCGCGGCCTCGGCCTTGCGCAGCAAGTATCCGTCGACGAATGGACCTTTCCAACTTGAACGCGTCATAGCTCTCTATCCTTACTGCTGCTTCTTCTTGCGGTCGTGCCGGCTCGCAATGATGAAGCGCTCGGTACGCTTGTTCTTGCGGGTCTTTTTGCCCTTGGTCGGGAAACCCCATGGTGTGACCCAGTGCTTGCCGCCCTTGGTGCGGCCGCCATGCGGATGATCGACCGGATTCATGGTGATGCCGCGATTGTGCGGCATGCGCCCCTTCCAGCGCTGTCGGCCGGCCTTGCCGATCGCGGTGTTCATGTTGTCGGGGTTCGACACCGCACCGACCGTTGCCATGCAGCGGCCGTGCACCAGGCGCTGCTCGGATGTGCTGAGCCGAAGGATAACGTAGTCCTGATCGCGTCCGACGATCTGCGCATAGGCACCGGCCGAACGGGCAATTTGCCCTCCCTTGCCGATCTTGATCTCGACATTGTGCACAATCGTGCCGACCGGAATGTTCGCAACCGGCATCGCGTTGCCCGGCTTCACATCGGCATGCTCCGAGGCAATGACAGAGTCACCCGGGGCAAGACGCTGCGGCGCCAGAATATAGGCAAGCTCGCCGTCCTGATACTTGATCAGTGCGATGAACGCAGTGCGGTTTGGATCATATTCGAGACGCTCAACCGTCGCCGGCACGTCGAACTTCCTGCGGCGGAAATCGATCCGCCGGTAGGCCTGCTTGTGGCCGCCACCGCGAAAACGCGAGGTGATCCGGCCATGGTTGTTGCGACCACCGGTCGAATTTTGCCCTTCGGTCAGCGATTTGACGGGCGGACCTTTGTGCAGGGTCGAGCGGTCGACGGTCACCAGCTGGCGCTGGCCCGGCGTCACCGGATTATAGGTTTTCAACGCCATCGCAACGCTCCCTTACAAGCCCGTGGTCACGTCGATGCGGTGACCCTCTTCGAGTGTCACGATCGCGCGCTTGACCTCGGACTGCTGTCCGATTCGGTTGCGGAACATCTTCAGCTTGCCTGGTCGCGTGAGGGTGTTGACCCTTTTGACCTTCACATCGAACAGCTTCTCGACCGCTTCCTTGATCTGCGGCTTGGTGGCGTTCTTTGCCACCTTGAACGTGACCTTGTTGTGCTCAGAGGCCATCGTCGCCTTTTCGGTGATCACCGGGGCGATAATGACGTCGTAGTGACGCGGATCGCTGGTGCTCATTTGAATCGTGCCTCCAAGGCATCGAGCGCGGCTTTGGTCAGCACCAAAGTCTTGCGCCGCAGGATGTCGTAGACGTTGATGCCCTGCACGGGCAGCACGTCGATATTCGGAATATTGCGCGCCGCGCTTCGGAAGCTCGCCTCTATCTCGGCGCCATCGATGATGAGCGCGTTCTCGACTCCAAGCTTTCCGAACTGCTTGGCAAGAGCCTTCGTCTTGCCGTCCTTCACTGACGCTTTCTCAAGAACGATGATGCCACCGTCCTTGGCTTTCGAAGACAACGCATGCTTGAGCGCGAGTGCGCGGACTTTTTTCGGCAGGTCAATTGCATGGCTGCGGACCAAAGGACCGAAAGCGCGGCCGCCGCCGCGAAATTGCGGCACGCGCGCCGAGCCGTGACGGGCACCGCCGGTTCCCTTTTGCGCATACATTTTTTTGCCCGTGCGCCAGATCTCCGCGCGGCCCTTGGTCTTATGCGTTCCGCGCTGACGCTTGGCCAACTGCCAATTGATGCAGCGCTGGATAATGTCGGTCCGCGGCTCAAGCCCGAAGATCGCTTCCGGCAGCTTTACTGATCCCGCTTCTTTCCCTTCGAGGGTGGTGATCTTCATTTCCATATCACGCGCCCTCCTTCGCTGGAGCGGCCGCCTCAGGCGCGGAGGCCTCGGCTGGCTTCTGCTCGGCCTTCGGAGCGGATTTCGTCTCCGCTTTGGCGTCGGACTTCGTCTCGGCGTTTTCGCTGACGCGGAATTTGCCGGGCTTCGGCGCTTCCTTCGGCAACTGTTTTTTCACTGCGTCACGCACTGTCACCCAGCCGCTCTTGGCTCCCGGAACGGCACCCTCGACCAGAATGAGTCCCCGCTCCACATCGGTCTGCACGACCTTGAGATTGAGAGTCGTGACACGATCGACGCCCAGATGACCCGGCATCTTCTTGTTCTTGAACGTCTTGCCTGGGTCCTGACGGCCGCCGGTGCCACCGATCGAGCGATGCGAGATCGATACGCCGTGCGAGGCGCGCAGGCCGCCGAAATTCCAGCGCTTCATGCCGCCGGCGAAGCCCTTGCCAATGGTGATGCCGCAGACGTCGACAAACTGCCCGGGAATGAAGTGATCGGCGGTGATCTCAGCCCCGACCGGAATGAGGGAATCCTCCGTCACGCGGAATTCGGCGAGCTTGCGCTTTGGCTCGACCTTCTGCTTTCCGAAATAGCCGCGGTCGGCCTTGCTCATGTTGTTCGAGCGGCGCGGGCCCGAGCCGAGCTGTAGCGCCACATAACCATTCTTGTCCTTGGTCCGGTGGGCGACCACCTGACACTGCGCAAGGCGCAGCACCGTGACCGGCACGTGCTCGCCGGCCTCGGTGAACACCCGGGTCATTCCGACCTTCTGAGCAACTACACCCGTACGCATCGCTAGTCCCATCCCGGCCTTAGAGCTTGATCTCGACGTCGACGCCGGCGGCCAGGTCGAGCTTCATCAGCGCGTCCACGGTCTGCGGCGTCGGATCGACGATGTCGAGCAAGCGCTTGTGCGTGCGCATCTCGAATTGTTCGCGGCTCTTTTTGTCGACGTGCGGCGAGCGATTCACCGTGAACTTCTCGATACGCGTCGGGAGCGGAATCGGACCACGGACCTGCGCACCCGTGCGCTTGGCCGTATTGACGATCTCGCGCGTCGACGCATCGAGGATGCGGTGATCGAACGCCTTGAGCCGGATCCGGATATTCTGGCCGTTCATTTCAGTCTCTTTCCCCAATCAACCCGCACGGCTCGTGCGAGCGAATAGTGAGTAGCGAATAGAAAGCAAGTGATGAACTACTCGCTATTTCGCTATTCGCTCCCTTGCTTACTCGATGATGCTCGCCACCACGCCGGCGCCGACGGTGCGGCCGCCTTCGCGAATGGCGAAGCGCAGCTTCTCTTCCATGGCGATCGGCACGATGAGGTGCACTTCCATCGCCACGTTGTCGCCCGGCATCACCATTTCCGTACCTTGCGGCAGGTGCACGACACCGGTCACGTCGGTGGTGCGGAAATAGAACTGCGGACGGTAGTTGGTGAAGAACGGCGTATGGCGCCCCCCCTCTTCTTTGGTGAGGATGTAGGCTTCCGCCTTGAACTTGGTGTGCGGCTTGACCGAGCCCGGCTTGCAGAGGACCTGACCGCGCTCGACTTCCTCGCGCTTGGTGCCGCGCAGCAGGCAGCCGATATTGTCGCCGGCCTCGCCCTGATCAAGCAGCTTGCGGAACATCTCGACGCCAGTGACCACGGTCTTGGTGGTCGCCTTGATACCGACGATCTCGACTTCCTCGCCCACCTTGATGATGCCGCGCTCGACACGGCCGGTGCAGACGGTGCCGCGGCCGGAAATCGAGAACACGTCTTCGACCGGCATCAGGAACGGTTGGTCCTTCGGACGTTCGGGCTGCGGGATGTACTCGTCTACCGCCTTCATCAGCGCCATGATCGACTCTTTGCCGAGCTTCTCGTCGCTGCCTTCGAGCGCCTTGAGCGCCGAGCCCTTGATCACCGGAATCTTGTCGCCCGGGAAGTTGTACTTGGACAGGAGCTCACGCACTTCGAGCTCCACCAGCTCGAGCAGCTCCGGATCGTCGACCATGTCGACTTTGTTCATGTAGACCACCAGCGCCGGCACGCCGACCTGGCGCGCAAGCAGGATGTGCTCCCGCGTCTGCGGCATCGGGCCGTCGGCTGCGGACACCACCAGAATGGCGCCATCCATCTGCGCCGCGCCGGTGATCATGTTCTTCACGTAGTCGGCGTGGCCGGGGCAATCGACGTGCGCGTAGTGGCGCTTGTCGGTTTCATACTCGACGTGAGCGGTCGAAATGGTGATACCGCGCGCCTTCTCTTCCGGCGCCTTGTCGATCTGGTCGTAGGCCGTGAACGTAGCGCCGCCCTTCTCGGCCAGGACCTTGGTAATCGCCGCCGTCAGCGTGGTCTTGCCGTGGTCGACGTGACCAATCGTGCCGATATTGCAATGGGGCTTATTTCGCTGGAATTTCTCTTTGGCCATGGAACTCTCCGTTCAGATCCTTCTGTTATCCGTTCCGATCACGCGAATTTCTTCTGCACTTCCGCCGACACGTTCGCCGGCAATTCCGAGTAGTGATCGAATTGCATCGTGAATGTGGCGCGGCCCTGAGACATGGACCGCAGATTGTTGACGTAACCGAACATGTTCATGAGCGGCACCATCGCGTTGATCACGTTGGCGTTGCCGCGCATGTCCTGGCCCTGAATTTGCCCGCGGCGTGAATTGAGATCGCCGATGACAGAGCCCGTATAGTCTTCCGGCGTGACCACCTCGACCTTCATGATCGGCTCAAGCAGAACGGGCTTGGCCATTTGCATGGCCTCCTTCAAGCACTGACGTGCGCAGATTTCGAACGCCAGCGCCGAAGAGTCGACGTCATGATACTTGCCGTCGATGAGCGTCACTTTGAGATCAACCACCGGGAAGCCTGCCACGACGCCCGAGCCGAGCACCGATTCCAGACCTTTCTCAACGCCGGGAATGAACTCCTTCGGCACCGCACCGCCCACGATTTCGTTCTCGAACTCGAAAGGAGTGCCAGGCGGCGTGGGCTCGGCGATGATCTTGATCTGCGCAAACTGGCCGGAGCCGCCGGTCTGTTTCTTGTGGGTGTAGCCGTGCTCGACACGCTGCGTGATCTTTTCGCGGAACGCGACCTGCGGAGCGCCGATATTGGCGTCGACCTTATAGGTGCGTTTTAGAATGTCGACCTTGATGTCGAGATGCAGTTCGCCCATCCCCTTGAGAATGGTCTGACCGCTTTCCTGATCGGTCGAGACGCGGAACGACGGATCTTCGGCGGCAAGCTTGGCAAGTGCGACGCCGAGCTTTTCCTGGTCGGCCTTCGACTTCGGCTCGATCGCGATCTCGATGACCGGATCGGGGAATTCCATTTTTTCCAGAATCACCGGCTTGGCGGGATCGCACAGCGTGTCGCCGGTGCGGACTTCCTTCAGGCCGGCCAGCGCGACGATATCGCCGGCGTAGGCTTCCTTGATGTCCTCGCGGTTGTTCGCATGCATCAACAGCATGCGACCGATACGTTCTTTGCGATCCTTGGTCGAATTGATCACGCCCGTGCCGCTTTGCAACGTGCCGGAGTAGATGCGGCAGAAGGTGATGGTGCCGACGAAGGGATCGTCCATGATCTTGAAGGCGAGCAGCGACATCGGCTCCTTGTCGTCGGCCTTGCGGACAACTTCGTTGCCTTTGTCGTCCACGCCTTTGATGGCCGGAACGTCGAGCGGGCTCGGCAGATAATCAACGACGGCGTCGAGCAGGGGCTGCACGCCTTTATTCTTGAACGCCGAACCGCACAGCACCGGGAAGAATGCTCCGGTGATGACGGCTTTGCGAATCAGTTTTTTAAGTGTCGCCTCGTCGGGCTCCTTGCCCTCGAGATAGGCAGTCATTGCAGCATCATCGAGCTCGACTGCCGCTTCGACCATCTGCTCGCGATACTTCTTGGCCTCGTCGAGCATGTCGGCCGGAATGTCGATGTCGTGGTATTTCGCGCCGAGCGACTCGTCGTCCCACACCACGCCTTTCATGCGGACCAGATCGACAAGGCCTTTGAAGTTCTGCTCCGAACCGATCGGGAGCTGGATGGCTACGGGCTTTGCGCCGAGGCGGGTCTTGATGTCGTCGAGACACTTGAAGAAATCAGCACCAATTTTGTCCATCTTGTTGGCAAAAACGATGCGCGGAACCTTGTATTTGTCACCCTGACGCCAAACGGTCTCGGTTTGCGGCTCTACGCCCTGGTTGGAATCGAGCACACAAACAGCGCCGTCGAGTACGCGAAGCGAGCGCTCGACTTCAATGGTGAAGTCGACGTGGCCGGGCGTATCGATGATGTTGAGACGCTTGCCATTCCAGAATGCGGTGGTCGCGGCCGAGGTAATGGTGATGCCGCGCTCCTGCTCCTGCTCCATCCAATCCATCGTGGCGGCGCCTTCATGCACCTCACCGATTTTGTGGCTCTTGCCGGTGTAATAGAGGATCCGCTCGGTCGTCGTCGTCTTTCCGGCATCGATGTGGGCCATGATGCCGAAGTTGCGGTAGTCCTCGATGGCGTGGTTACGGGGCATAGGGGGTCAGTCCTTGAGTCTTTTTTCTGCTGTCACCAGCGGTAATGCGAGAAGGCCCGGTTGGCTTCCGCCATCTTGTGGGTATCCTCGCGCTTCTTGACTGCGTTTCCCCTGTTATTGGATGCATCGAGCAGCTCAGCCGAGAGCCGCTCGGTCATCGTTCGTTCATTGCGCTCGCGCGCGGCCGCAATAATCCAGCGGATGCCGAGAGCCTGCCGGCGCGACGTACGCACTTCGACCGGCACCTGGTAGGTGGCGCCGCCCACGCGACGCGAACGCACCTCGATCGAGGGCATCACGTTGTCGAGGGCCTGCTGGAATACGGTAAGCGGGTTCTGCTTGGTCTTGCTTTCGATCGTCTCAAGCGCGCCGTAGACGATGCCTTCCGCCACCGACTTTTTGCCATCGTACATGATGGCGTTCATGAATTTGCTGACGACGATATTTCCGAACTTCGGGTCCGGGATGATGTCGCGTTTCTCGGCAGCGTGGCGGCGGGACATGACGCAGATCCTTACTTGGGCCGTTTGGCGCCGTATTTCGATCGGCGCTGTTTGCGGTTCTTCACGCCTTGCGTGTCGAGCACGCCGCGCAGGATGTGGTAGCGCACGCCGGGCAGATCCTTCACGCGACCGCCGCGGATCATCACGACCGAATGCTCTTGCAGGTTATGGCCCTCGCCCGGGATGTAGCCGATCACCTCAAAGCCGTTAGTGAGCCGCACCTTCGCCACCTTGCGCAAAGCCGAGTTCGGCTTCTTTGGCGTCGTCGTGTAGACGCGCGTGCAGACACCGCGCTTCTGCGGAGAGGCCTGCAGGGCCGGCACTGTGTTGCGCGCCTTGAGCGGGTGCCGCGGCTTGGCAATCAACTGGTTGATCGTCGGCATCTTTGCCTTCGCTACCTTCACTTTGGGGATGCTGCGCGAACGGAACCGTCCGCACCGCCCCTCGTTTAATTTGTGCGGACAATCACCCTCGTCCGCGTCGCATCGGGCTTACGCCCCGGCATTATCTAGCGTCGCGCGCTTTTTCTACGCGCAAAACGAAATCGCGCCATCCGCCAATTGCGGCAGGGCGCTCTTCCGTTCGGACGGGCGCGCTGCGGTTAAACACCGCGTCCGTGCACTCTCTAAGTCTGACAGCTGCTGTCAGTGGCAGCGTCTGAGCTTTATTCGTCGAGGCGTTTGCCGATGACTATTTGAGAAAACGCAATGCTCTCAATCAGTTACCGGTGGCCGTTCCGAGCAAGCAAAGCTCACCGCCTGCCGAAAAGTGTGGGGTATGTATCGGCGCGACTCCGCCAAGTCAAGCAGAAACGGCTGAAAATCGGGCATTTGGAGCGGGAGGGAGCCGAATACCTAGTATTCGCAGTGCCCGGCGGTAAATAGTCCGTCGCCGGCGCTGCGGTCCTTAATAATGGCGGCGGACCAGACGGCCCTATGAATGAATGAAGTTGGACGTCGAAAGCTGCGTATGAACGTCGATGCCCGTCAGCTGAATGATGTTCCCGTTGCCCAGGTCGAGTTGGTCGCCTGTTGAGCCCGCGATGAGCGCGCTCAGCTCCGTATCGCTGATATGCGCTCCGCCATCCAAGGTCCGGATGTCGATCAATTCAACACCACCAGTATTGAAGTCTGTGATCGTGAGATGGCCGCTGCGGAAGACAAAAGTGTCCACCCCTCCTCGTCCGGTCAATTGATCATTCCCGCCAAATCCTCCATCGAGCGTGTTGTCAGCGCCATCGCCGCTGATGAAGTCGTTGAAGGAAGAGCCACGAATGTTGCTGATGAAATTGAATGTGTCGCCCAATGCATCTCCGCTACTTCCGATCGTCGTCGTCAGATCGACAGTGATGCCACTCGACGCATGGTCATAGACTGCCGTCACCGATCCGCCTGACGGTCCACTGAGAGCGTCGGCGCCGGGTCCGCCTTCCAAGATACTGTTCGCGTTGCCAGTCAGGGTGTCGTTGAAGTTTGATCCGCGGACGCGGCTGACGCCGCCGGTGATCGTGTCATCGCCAACCGAGCCATTGCCGTGAGCGGTACCTGCGACGAGGTCAACGGTCACGCCGCCCGACGCGCTTACATAGGATATGCGAGTATCGCCGTTGCCGGTGATCGTGTCGTTTCCTGCCATTCCCTCGAATTCATTAAAGGTGGTCGGAAGCACAAGATCATCGGAGGCGCCATTGAAGCCGGTTGCATTGTATGTATCGGCAAAATTGGTGCCGCGAATGGATTCGATGGAGCTCAAGGTATCGGTTCCAATCGACGCATCACCGACCACGATGCCGCTCGCCATATTGACGTTGATGCCGGACGCCGTCCCGGTGTCTGCGTTGTAGACGGCCATATCGAAGCCGCCGCGCCCAACAATGATGTCATTGCCATCAGCACCGTCGAATGTCTCGCCGGTGAACTGGATGAAGTTGTCTGTGCCATACAACGTATCGGCAAAGTTCGAACCGATGATGGCATTGACACCGCCCACGATCGTGTCGTGGCCGACCGAGCTGTCCCCAGTTGCCGTTCCGAAGGCAAGATCGACCGTCACTCCAGACGCTGCGTTGATGTAGGAAATCCGAGTATTGCCGTTACCAATGATGGTGTCGTCGCCAGCCTGTCCCTCGAACTCGTTGAATGCCGCACCCGTATTGTTGACGCCGGCGCTGCCGGCGTTCGTGCTTGAGTCGGTAAACCCGGTCGCATCGAAGTTGTCATCGAACCTGGTGCCGCGTACCGCCTCGATCGAAAGCAACGTATCGGTACCGGTCGAGGCATCGCCGGTGATCGTTCCCGCCGCAAGGTTGATGTCCAGACCGGACGTCGTTATGACGTCAAGGCGGAACTCGTAGATCACTCGATCGAACCCGCCCCGGCCGTCGATGAGATCATCGCCGCCGCGGCCCTCGAAAACCTCTACGCCGGAAAAATTGTCACTTCCTGTTAAGATATCATCGTACGCGGAGCCGCGTGCGAACTGTACGCCGGTAAAGGTATCGGTACCAACCGAGAGGTCACCCGTCGCGGTACCCGACGCGCCCTGCCCCGGAGTCCATGAAGTAAATGTGACCGTGACCCCCGCAGTCGCGTTCAGGTACGACACGACAGTGCCGCCGTTTCCGGTAATCGTGTCGTCGCCGGCCATTCCCTCGAATTCATTGAGATTCGGCGGGATGCTGCCTGAGGCACTCGCACCCAGGTAGCCGACGGCGTTATAGGAATCAGCGAAGGCGCTGCCGCGGATCGATTCGACCGACGACAGTGTATCGGTGCCGATGCCGGTGCCGCTCACCGTGCCCGCCGCCATATCTACGGAGATTCCGTCCGGTCCGGCGTCGGTGTAGATCGCCCGGTCAATCCCGCCGCCGCCTGTCAACGAGTCGTTGCCGGCACCGCCTTGGAAAGTGTCATTGCCGCCACGGCCATCGATAATGTTGTTCCCACCGTCTGGCCCGATCACGTCGTCGAAACCCGAGCCGCGAACGCCAATCACGCCAGTGAATGTGTCTGTACCAACGCCGGCCAAATCGCCCGCCGCAGTACCATGTGAGGTGCCCGCGCCCAAGCTGGTGAAGGTCACCGTCACACCCGCAAGCGCATTGTCGAACCCAATTTGGGTATTGCCATTGCCGGTGATGGTGTCGTCACCGCCCCTGCCCTCGAAACGATTGAACGCCTGACCAAGACCATTGACACCGGCGCTGCCAAAGTTTGGGCCGTTGCTAGGCGTAGTCGTAAATCCGGAGGCATTGAAAACATCGACAAAATCGGTACCTGAAATCCATTCAATCGACCGCAAGGTGTCCGTCTGAGTGGCGGGACCGACAGCCGCGGTTCCGGCCGCAAGCTGAACATTTATACCGGCGGTTTCGTTGCCATAGACTGCAGCGTCGAGGCCGCCACCGCCATCGATAAAGTCGTCACCGCCGCGACCGTCAAAAAACTCAGCGGTGCCCCCCGGATTATTGCTCCCCGTGAAGTTGTCGGCGAAGTTGGAGCCGCGCACGCGATTAACGCCACTAAGGAAGGTGTCATTCCCGATTCCGGCGAGGTTCGAAACAGTACTGTGAGCTGTGCCTACCCCGAAGGTAGAGAAGCTCACAGTCACACCGGCCATCGCGTTCAGGTAAGCCACTCTCGTGTTGCCATTGCCTGTGATGACATCGTCTCCGCCGAGCCCCTCGAATTCGTTTAATGAACCGTCCGACGAGGCGCCCACGCCGATGCTGCCGGCGTTAAGCGAACCCACTCCAAAGCTCGTTGCGTCGAACTGATCGTTGAAAAGGGTTCCCATGACGCGCTCGATCGAGCGCAAAGTATCGACGCTGTCCACGGTCCCGCCGACCGAACCGATGTAGGTGGTGACTGTTCCAGACGCGAGCTGGACCTTGACCGGTCCAATCGCATTGGCATCTCCTTCCGTCGGGTGGAAATAAATCGCGAGGTCCTGTCCGCCGCCCCCGTTCAATTGGTCATTGCCCGCGCCACCAGCCAGCGTATCGTTGCCGTCGCCGCCCGAGATCGAGTCATTTCCTGCAGCACCAAGAAGGAAGTCGTCGCCCCCTCCGCCCGACATCGTGTCGACCTGATCCCCGGCAATGAAACTGTCAGCGCCGCCGTCGCCAACGAAATTGAACGCCCAGCCGCTGGTCAAATTGTTGAATTGCGCGTCTGAGCCTCCGGCCGCGGCGACGACAGCGCTGTACCAGTCGGTCGCAGCCACGCCGATGCCGCTGTAATTCACCAACGGCGTGGAAGTATCGTTTGTTAATTCGTGAATACCGGTGATGAGTCCGGCGGTCGGGGCATCGGGATCAGTAGGGTTGGAACCGTTAAATTGGAAGCCGTATCCCTCGAAAACAAATTTTCGGTTAGCCGAAAGATTCACGATTGTGAACTGCGTGGG
Organism: Pseudolabrys sp.; assembly: GCA_036557605.1. Lineage (GTDB taxonomy): Bacteria > Pseudomonadota > Alphaproteobacteria > Rhizobiales > Xanthobacteraceae > Pseudolabrys. The sequence continues at coordinate 3,840 of DATBHE010000103.1, read as the reverse complement.
CATGCCACCGGGTTGAACATCTCCCGATCCCATTTGGCCGATCGGTTCGTCGGTCTGCGCAAACATGCCATCGGGTGTCAGCACCTCGATCGTCAAAGTCGGCTGGTCAGTGATGCCGATGAGCGTGATATCGATATTCTGTATCGCTATCCCGCCATGACCATCGTCGATTTCGACCTTATATGTCTGAAGAACGCGCTGGCCGCTGTTGAGCAAGGCCAGCGCGGCATTGTCGATCGTGAAGGACCACGACAACTGGCCGAAAGGATCGGCATCGTTGGGGTTCTCCACGATCGTAGGTATGAAGGTGCCCAGACCACCCGGCACAATGAGACTCGCGGGCGCTCCGCCCGTCACTGAAACATCGACCGCTGTGACGATCGGGGTATGAGAGTCGGTCAATTCAACATCGACAAACGCCAAGCTGCCTTGAGTAGAAAGCGTGCCTGCCGGCGATACGCTGGAATCTTCTACGACCTGGCCTGCAGTACCGCCTGAGCGGTCGAGCACGAAGATATCGGCCGCTGCGTTGCCATCGCCGGGAGCGAGGTTCGACGCTGCGCTGCCGAAGGCGACGAAGGTCCCTGTTCCACCCCCTGCGATCGAGGAGCCGAGAGAGCTGTCTCCATTCCCTTGCGTCCCATCGACTGCAACCGACACACGTTCAATCGCGCCGGTTTGCAGGTCTTTTACGAAAGTGTCTGGCTGACCATTGGTGTCACCAGGTACAAGGTTGGTCGCATTGCTCGCGAAGGTGACGAAGCGGCCGTCGGGACTGATGCTTGGGCGAATGCTGTCGCCGTCCGCCAAGGTGCCTAGACCATCGGTCGAAACGCGCGTGGTCGTGTTCGTGCCGCTGTCATAGACATAGATATCGATTTTGCCGTTGGTGTCGCCGGAGACCAAACTCTGATCTGTCTGGAAGACGACCTTCTGGCCATCACGGCTGAGCGAAGCTGTCCATAAGTCCTCGCCAGCGGTCGTCGTGCCGACAATGCTGGCGGAGTTCGTTGTGCGATCGAACCGGAAGAGAGTTGCAAGACCAGTCGGCTGGAAATTACTGTCCTGCTCGTAACCCCAGAAGGTGATATAGCGGCCATCATTGCTGATTGCGACGTTCTGAAAACGGTCGAGCGTATCCGGAATATCCGCGTGCCCTGTCGTGATATCCGTGAGCAGCGATCCGTCGCGGCTATACACCGAAACATGCTCGAGGCCCGTGTTGTCGTGGCGAATCAGCGCGATGAGCGCCCCGTTGCCGTTGGTCTGAGGCATGTCATCGACGGTAATTGTTGCATGCGTAAACTTGTCGGTCAGCAGCGTGACCTGATCAAGCTCGCGATCGTAGATATAGACCTTGCTGACATCGTGCTGGCCGAATTGGTCGCTGACAGTGTAATCGCCGGTGAATACGACAAAATGTCCGTCGCCGCTTATCGCGAAGCCGCTGAAGCGCTCGCCGTTTTCGCGCAAGCCGAGTGGAATATGAGCAGCATCGGTGAGAATCTTTGTTTCCTGCGTCAGCCGGTCGAAGAGAAAGACATCCCCAGTCTTGAGATCTCCGTTGTCACCCTGACCCGGCACGCTTTCACTGCTGAAAAATACGACAAAGCGGCCTTCGCCATTGATGTCTGGCGCGATCGCATGCGTTGCGAGCGGATCGGTGCCGGGAACCAAGTCGCTAAGAACGTCTTGTGGCACCGAAACTCTGGTCAGCGTCTCGACCGGTAGAACAATCGGCGCATCGTTTACCGGTGTGACGTCCACCGTAATCGTATTCGGGGTCGGGTCGAGATCGAGGCCGCCGCCATCGTCCTGCACCTGGAAGGTGAAGCCGGCATAGCCGTTGCCGTTGGCATTGGCCGCGGGCGTAAACTTCAACAGCCCGGCGTTGATGTCGGCGATGCTGATGAACTGCCCGAGGGCAACCGCAACACCGTTGTCGGTGAGCGTGCCTACCCCAGGCAGTGTAGTAATTTTGACCGCCAGCAACGTGTTGCCGTCGACATCGCTGAACCCAAAGTCGTCAACCGTAAACGTATAGGCCGTGTCTTCGGCGGTCGTGACCGTCTTGTCGGTCCCGGACGGTGCGTCGTCCACCGGTGTGACATTGATGGTGATGGTGTTGGCCGAAGGATCGGTATCGACCCCGCCATTGGCCGTGCCGCCATCGTCCTGCACCTGGAAGGTAAAGCTCGCATAGCCGTTGCCGCTGGCATTGGCCGCCGGCGTAAACTTCAACAGCCCCGCATTGATGTCGGCTATGCTGATGAACTGCCCAGGGGTAACCGCAGCGCCGTTGTTGGTGAGCGTGCCCGCTGCCGGCAGCGTCGCAATCTTGATCCCCTGCAACGTGTTCGCAGGCGTATCGTTGGGATCGCTGAAGCCGAAGTCGGCCGCCGTGAACGTGTGCGCCGTATCCTCGAGCGTCGTGACCGTCTTGTCCGTTCCCGCCGGGGCATCATTGGTATTGCCGACCGCGATGTTGAAGGTGTCCGACACCGGCAGGTTGCCATCGCTTGCCGTCACCTTCACCGCGATCGTGCCGACGTCGCCTGCTCCCGGCGTGCCCGAGAACGTCCGCAAGGCCGCGTTGAATGTGAGCCAAGCCGGCAGCGCCGCGCCAGAGTCGAGCGTCGCCGTGTAGACCAGCGTGTCGCCGTCAACATCGTTGAACGTGTTCGCCGCAAACTGGAACGAGAACGCGTTCCCCTGCGTCGCATTCTGGTCCGCAATCGCATTCGCTACCGTCGGCGCGTCGTTTACCAGCGTGACGGTGATCGAGGCGGTTGCTGGCGTGGCGTCCAGCGCTCCGTTATTGTCGACGGCGGCGTAGGTGAAGCTGTCGGAGCCGTTGTAATTGAGGTTCGGTCTAAAAAAGACGGTTGCGGCATTGCCGGTTGCGGTAACGGTCTCGCCTACCAGCAGCGTGTCGGTAAGACCGGCATCGGCATAGAGCGTGCCGTTTACCGGCAGGCTGGTGATCTTGAAGGAGGCGACAGAACCGTCGATGTCGGAACCCGACAGCGATGCCGCGATGGTGGTGTCCTCGTTGCCGCTGCCGGAGCCTGCCGCGGTGTTCGGCGCATCGTTGACTGCATTGATGATGAGATCGGCGGTGTCGGTTGCCGCAGAGAAGGCAGTGCTGCCGCCATTTGTTGTGGCGTCCACCTTGCTGCCGGCGGCGCCGCTCGACTGGTCCCAGGCACGGAAGGTGATCGCGTTGCTGACGGTGCCGTTGAAGTCAGCATTCGGCTGGAAGTAAAGACGGGTACTGCCGTCGGCGCTCAGCAGCAGCGCCGAATTGTCCGTAACAGATCCTACTGCGGTCCAGGTGCCGCCGTTGTTGGTGCTGTAGAACCACGTCCCGTTCGTGCTGTTGATTGCGGTCAGCGCAATGCCGGTGAGCGCCCCGCTGTCGGCATCGGTGACGTTATCTAGGCCACCCGGCGGAGGATTAAGATTGACGAGACTCGACACCAGCGTGCCGACCGCACCAACCGGGGTGCCGGCATCCTCGTTCTCGGCTGTCAGCACAGGCGTCGCTGTAGCGTTCAGCACCGGCGCATCGTTGGTATTGCCGACCGTGATGTTGAAGGTGTCCGACACCGGCAGGCTGCCATCGCTTGCCGTCACCTTCACTGCGATCGTGCCGATGTCGCCCGCTCCCGGCGTACCCGAGAATGTTCGCGAGCCTGCGTCGAATGACAGCCAGCTGGGAAGCGCCGCGCCACTGTCGAGCGTCGCCGTATAGGCCAGCGTGTCGCCATCGACGTCATTGAAGGCATTCGGGGCAAACTGGAACGAGAACAGGTTGCCCTGCGTCGCGTTCTGGTCCGT
>DATBHE010000102.1:0-6548 GCA_036557605.1 Pseudolabrys sp. | reverse complement strand
CTTGTTGCCCTTGTCGTGGATCTTGCCGCCAGTCGCGCGCACCAGTTCGCGGAATTCATAGTCCAGGCCTTCCTTGCGGAAATAGTCCTTTTCCTCCGCCACCCACTCCTGCAGGCGGAAATGCGGTTCGATGATGAATTTTGCCATGTCGTCCTCCCTTGATTCTAACAGCAGGTTATTTCGCGGCCGTGGTCGCGCTCGGCAACGCGCCGGGCGCGGATCATCTTCACGTGGTCGTCCATCAACGCGCGGGCGCCGGCGGCATCGCGCAGCTCGATGAGATCGGTGAGCCTGGTATGAATGTCGAGGATGTGGCACGCGAGCCTGGGCGTGGCGGTGGCGTTGCGTCGCGGCCAGGACACGTGCTCGAGCGAAATCAACTGCACCACGAGCACGCGGTTGTGCGAAGCCTCGGCGACTGCGAGGTGGAAGTCGCGCGACAGGCGGGTGAAGGCGTCGAGATCGCCTATGGCGTCCATGGCCTGGCGCAGCAAAGCGCGCAACTTGGCGATGTCGGCTTCGGTTGCATTTTCTGCGGCAAGTTCGGCGCCGAGGGTTTCGATCGCGCGCTGCGCGTCCATGATCTCGGAGGCAGAGACGCCGGTCAGATCGAGCTGCACGGCGAGCGCTTCCGCGAACAGGCGCGGATTGCCTTGCGCGATGCGTGCGCCGCCGCCTTTGCCCATGCGGATCTCGACGATGCCGAGGGCCTCGAGCGTGCGCAGCGCATCGCGCGCCACGATGCGGCTTGCACCGAAGCGGGCGGCGAGGTCTTTTTCGGTGCCGAGGAAATCGCCGGGCTTGAGCTTCTTGGCGAAGAGGGCGTCGCGGACCCAGGCAACGATCTGCGCGGAGAGCGAAGAGGAGCGGCCCGCAAACATAATGCGGGCGGTCAGTTCGCCGCTCATCCTCACCGATTGTCGAAGCGCAGTCCGCGGCATGATTGGGCCCGTTAAACAGGGCCATTATGGGCGCTCTATTAAAATAGTAAAGATATCATCTTTTGGGGTCGGTGCCGTGAGTGGAGACGGGCGGCGGAGCGCTGGCTTGCCCGCCATAGCCTTTGGCGAAGGCGGGCTGTTTGACAAGTGAATCGGATTGAGAGGCGCCATGTGCAGGCAACACATTCCGCTCATTCCCGCAAACGCGGGAATCCAGGAATGACTGAGTCAGAGTATTGTTGCCCTGGACCCCCGCTTCCGCGGGGGTGAGCGGAAATTGTGGGGACGACTTCGTGTCGCCGCTTTCGTGGAGTGAGCGGAAAGTTCCTACGCCGCGCTCTTGCGGCCCCACAGCCTCGCCGATGCAATGTCGGCACCCTTGCGGATCGCGGCAAGCTTGAGCCACACCACCGGCTCGATCACCCATTCTCGTTTTGTAAATGTACCGAAACCGCAATCGGTCGATGCTATCACCCGCTCGCGCTCACCGACCGTGCGTACGGCCTCTTCGATCCGACGCGCAACGACCTCCGGGTGCTCGACGAAATTGCTGGTCGTCTCCACCACCCCTGGAATGAGCAGCATGTCTTTCGGCAGCGGATGTTTCTTGAGCGCGTCGTATTCGTGCGCGTGACGCGGATTGGAAAACTCGATCGACAATGCGCCGACTTTTGCCTGGTAGAGCGCCGGCAGGATCGTGGCGAGCGGAACGTCGTGAATGTGTGGGCCTTCCCAGTTGCCGTAGCAGACATGCAGGCGCACGCGGTCGCGCGGAATGCCGGCGATGCCGTCGTTGATCGCCTGCACGTGGCGTTCGACGCGTTTGACGAAGCCGGCGTCGTCGAGATCGCGATACATCATGGTGCGATCCATCGCGAGGTCGGGGGCGTCGATCTGCAGGATCAGGCCCGCTTTGTGAATGGTCTGATATTCGTTTTTCATCTCGCGCGCGATCGCGTCGAGATAATCGTCGTGCGTCTTGTAAAAGGCATTGAGCATCGTGGTCGAAATAATGCCGGGCGAGGGCGCGGTCATGAACCTTTCGGAAAATGCGCCGAGCTCGTCGGCGATCTTGTTGAAGCCTGCGGTTTCATCGTTGATCGGCTTGAGATCCTTGTACTTGATATCGGCCTGCGCCTCCGGCGCGCCCTGCTGGCTCTTGGCCGGGCTCGGGAAGCGGCGCATCAGGTAGGACAGCAACTCCGGAAATTCCTCGAACTCACGTCCGCGCCGGCGCTTCGACACGCCGCCGAATCCGGTCATACGCTGCGGAACGTAGGTCTGAAACGAAATGCGGCGCTGCTCGCCGTCGTTGCCGATATCGATGCCGGCTTCCATCTGCTTCCGGACGACGTGGCGCACCGCCTGGTCCATCTCGGACGACAGCACCTTTGGGTCGTATTGTTTCCCTTCCTCCTGCGCCATCAGCAGGTCGGAGAGCTTTTCGTTGCGCGGCAGGCTGCCGACGTGAGTGGTGAGGATGCGGTCGCGGCTGAAAATCATCGAAAACTCCAACGCTGACGCTGCAAGGAAGGCGTCACATTAGCGGCAATTTCCGCCAGGTACAGCGATCCTGACGGGAATGGGCTCTATAACCACGGCGACAGGGCGGAATTATAACTGCATTGCGAGGGCCGCCCCTGGTCCGCATAATTCCGGCAAGACAAGCGGCGTCTGGCCGCCTGGGAGGAAGCTATGACAGTCGCGGTTGCGGCAGCCGCCGAATCCGGGGCGATGGGCGCAATCCCACGTGATTACAACTTCGCCGCCGACGTTCTACAGAAAAATCTCGATGCCGGCCGCGCCGGCAAGCAGGCCTATATCGACGCGCGCGGCACGCACACTTACGGCCAGCTCGCCGATCGCGTGGCGCGCTTCGGCGCTGCGCTACGCGGGCTCGGCATCAAGCGCGAAGAGCGCGTGCTGATCGCGTTGCTCGACAGCATCGACTGGCCGACGGCGTTTCTCGGCTGCCTGAAGGCCGGCATCATTGCCGTGCCGGTCAACACGCTGCTGACCGAGGACGATTACCGCTTCATGCTTGCCGACAGCCGGGCCAAGTGTCTTGTCGTGTCGGAGGCGCTACTTCCGCGTTTCGAGAAGCTCATCAAGCAAGCTCCCGATCTCGAGCACGTCATCGTCTCGGGCGATAATCCGCACGGCTACCGCCTGTTCGAGGATGTCATCGGGGCTGACGAGCCCGATTCTTACACGGCACCGACGACGAGCGACGACATTGCGTTCTGGCTCTACACCTCGGGTTCGACCGGAAAGCCGAAAGGTGCCGTGCATGTGCACGCGAGCCTGAAATTGACCGCCGACCTTTACGGCACGCCGGTCGCGGGCCTGAAAGAAAGCGACGTCTGCTATTCGGTGGCGAAACTGTTTTTCGCCTACGGGCTCGGCAACGCCATGACGTTCCCGCTGACCGTCGGCGCAACGACGGTTCTCAACGCCGACCGGCCGACGCCGGACGGCGTTGCGGCTTTGCTGCGCAAATATCCGATTACTGTGTTCTTCGCAGTGCCGACATTCTATGCGGCGTTTCTCGCCAGCCCGGACGCGCCGAAAAAATCCGAGGTGAAATTCCGCCGCTGCATTTCGGCCGGCGAGGCGCTGCCGGAGGAAATCGCGCTGCGCTGGAAGGAGCGTTATGCCGTCGAGATTTCCGACGGGCTCGGCACTACCGAGATGCTGCACATCTATCTCACCAACGTGCCGGGTGCGACCAAGTATGGCACGACCGGAAGACCGGTACCGGGCTACGAGATCAAGCTTGTCGGAGATGACGGCAACCCGGTCAAGAAGGGAGAAATGGGCGAGCTCTACGTGCGCGGGCCGACCAGCGCAATCATGTACTGGAACAATCGCGAGAAGTCGCGCTCGACTTTCCAGGGGGAGTGGACGCGTTCCGGCGACAAATATATCGAGGACGCCGACGGATATTATGTGTGCTGCGGGCGGCAGGACGACATGCTGAAAGTGTCAGGCATGTACGTCTCGCCGTTCGAGGTCGAGGCCGCACTGTCCTCGCATCCCGACGTGCTCGAGGCCGCAGTCGTCGGCTGGAATGACGAGCAGAAGCTGATCAAGCCGAAAGCCTTCGTCGTGCTCAAGTCGCCGGAGAAAGCGAACGATGCGCTCGTTCGTGCTCTGCAGGAGCACGTCAAGCAGAAGCTCGCGCCGTACAAATATCCGCGTTGGATCGAATTCCGCAAAGACCTGCCGAAAACCGCGACCGGAAAAATTCAGCGCTTCAAGCTGCGGGCGGAAGGGCCGGGCGCGCTCTGATGGCACTTGCGGAAGCCGGGTTTGTCGATATTGACGAGCAGCGTCTGGAATACCGGTTCCTCGGGCCGCAGCCTGACAGCGCGCCGACCCTTGTGCTGCTGCACGAAGGCCTCGGCTGCGTCGGTTTGTGGAACGATTTTCCCGAAAAGCTTGCGGCCGCGACCGGTGCGGGCGCGTTCGTCTATTCGCGCGCGGGCTACGGAAAATCGAGTCCGGTCAGCCTGCCGCGCCCGCTCACTTATATGCACGACGAAGCGCGTGAAACCTTACCGAAACTGCTCGATGCCATCGGCTTCCGTCGTGGGCTGCTGATCGGCCATAGCGATGGCGCCTCCATCGCGGCGATCTATGCCGGCAGTCGCCAGGATCACCGCGTCGGCGGGCTGGTGCTGATCGCGCCGCATTTTTTCACAGAGGATTCCGGGATTGCTTCAATCGTCGAGGCCAGGAAAGCCTATGAAACGGGCGATCTGCGCGCGCGCCTCGCGCGTTGGCACGACGACGTCGACAATGCCTTCAAGGGTTGGAATGGCGCATGGCTCGATCCGGAATTCCGCAAGTGGGACATCACCGAGTTCCTCGCTTACATCCGCGTGCCGATGCTGATCGTGCAGGGTGAGGACGACCAGTACGGCACTGTGAAGCAGATCGAGATTGCCGAGCAGGAATGTCATTGCCCGGTCGAGGTTGCCTTGCTGACCGGCGCGCGCCATTCGCCACAGCGCGAGGCGCCCGAGCCGACGCTCAAGGCAATCTCGGGCTTCATCGCACGTGTATTGCGCGCGAACGATTGGGTGAAGGCGGCTTGATCCTTCGTCGTCCCCGCGAAAGCGGGGACCCATACTCTGTGTGCTATCGAGGGCCTGCGGAGTATGGGTCCCGGCACTCGCGCAGCGCGCGCGCTCGGCCGGGACGACAGCGTATGACTACTCCGCTGCCTGCTTGGCGGCGCTGCCGTGCTGGGACACGAGATAGTCCATCGCCGCCTGCACGCCGCCTTTCTTGTGCGGAATATTGGCGAGCGCGAGCGCCATTTCGGTCGCAGCGAGTCCGCCCAGCATCATGGCGTCGTTGATGTCGCCGAGATGCCCGATGCGGAACATTTTGCCGGTGAAACGGCCGAAGCTCGCGCCGTATGAAATGTTGAACTGCTCGAGCGCCAGCGCGCGGAACGCCTCCGCGTCATGGCCGTCCGGCAACAGCACGGCGGTGATAGTCGGCGAATAATATTTCGGCTCGCGGCAGATAATGTCGAGACCCCACGCCTTGATCGCGCGTCGCGTCGCTTCGGCCAGCCGGTCGTGACGGGCGAAGACGTTGTCAAGGCCTTCCTCGTGCAGCATCTCGATCGAGACGGCGAGGCCTTGCAGCATCTGCGTCGCGGGCGTGTACGGGAAGAAGCCCACCTTGTTCATCGTCAGCATTTCGTCCCAGGCCCAGAAAGACTTCGTCAGCTTGGACGTCTTGTTTGCGGCCAGCGCCTTGTCGCTCACCGCGTTGAACGACATGCCGGGAGGCAACATCAAACCTTTCTGCGCGCCGCCGACGGTCACGTCGACGCCCCATTCATCGTGCCGATAATCGGTCGAGGCGAGCGACGAAATGGTGTCGACCATCAGCAGCGCCGGATGGCCGGCGCGGTCGATCGCCTTGCGAATTTCCGCCACCGGCGAAAGGCAACCGGTCGAGGTTTCATTATGGAGAAAGCAGACCGCCTTGATCTCCTTGCCCTTGTCTTCGCGCAGGCGCGCCTCGATCGCGGCAGGATCGGCGCCGATGCGCCAGTCGGTGGTGATGAATTCGGTCTTGAGGCCGAGCTTCTCGGCCATTTTTTTCCACAGCGTGGCGAACTGGCCGGTCTCGACCATCAGCACCTTGTCACCGGGCGACAATGTGTTGACGAGCGCCGCTTCCCAAGCGCCGGTTCCGGTCGCGGTGTAGATGATGACCGGATTGGTCGTTTTAAAAATGGTCTTGATGCCTTCCAGGCATTTCTTCGCCAGCTTGGCGAATTCCGGACCGCGATGATCGATGATCGGCGTGTCCATCGCCCGCAGGATCCGATCCGGCAGCGGCGAAGGCCCCGGGATGTGGAGAAAGTGTCGCCCGACCGTACGCGAGGAATTCTTAGCCATAGGCAGTCTGCTCCTGAAACGGCAGCTTTTAGGGGGTTAGCGTGGTTTGGCCACGGGCGCGGTCCGATCAGGGGCGGCGCTTGTGGCGTTGAACTATGAATGCAACATTGCGGTCAAGCGGTTTTCCGCAAGGCAAACTAGTCCTTATGCATAGGCTTAGCGCCGCCCAAAAAGGATAAGA
>DATBHE010000101.1:0-19929 GCA_036557605.1 Pseudolabrys sp. | reverse complement strand
CTGCAATCCGCGCTGGAGCGCGGCGGCGACGGCGTGCGCCGCATCGAATTGAGCCTGTTCCGCACCGACGGCGTGGTGCGCCGCATCGCCGCCGGCACCTCACGGCCGGTACGCGAGCCGGAGGAAATTCGAGCGCTGTTCGTCGAGCGTCTCGCCGCGCTTGCTGACGCGCTCGATCCCGGTTTCGGCTTCGATATGGCGCGGCTGTCGGTGCTCATCGCCGAGCCCTGTCTACCCGAACAGATCGGTATTGCCGGCGGGGAAGATGCGACCGAGCTCTGTCGCTTGATTGACCGGTTGAGCGCGCGGCTGGGCCCCCGCCGTGTCCGCCGCTTGGTTGCGCAGGACAGCCACATACCGGAGCTGGCCGAGACCGCTATGCCTGCGCAGGCCGTCAATGGCGATGCCGGCTGGAGCACGTTCCGCCGCTACCGCAACGAGGTCGACCTGCCTCCGCGCCCGCTACGGCTGCTGTTACGGCCGGAGCCGATCGAAGCGGTGGCTGAAGTGCCGGATGGCCCGCCATTACGCTTCCGGTGGCGGCGCGCGCTGCACGAGGTGGTTGCCGCCGAAGGACCGGAACGCATCGAAAGCGCCTGGTGGAGCGAGCACGGCGGACCTGCGCGTGATTACTTTCGCGTCGAGGACAAAAGTGGACTCCGATTCTGGCTGTTTCGTGCCGGACTCTATCGCGATCTCGCGCATGGCGTCGGTGCGCCGGCGTGGTTTCTGCACGGGACGTTTGCGTGATGAATTATCCTCGTGCTTTGCGTTTGCGTGAGATCACGTCCCGTAACGCACTGTTCAACCGTGTTTGCCAGCCGCGCCCCCGCCGTCTGAAATATTCGATCACGTCGCGATCGAGCCGAATGGTCGTTTGCACCTTGACTGGTTCTCTCTGCGGGCCCCGACCGCCTGGTTTAGGAAACTGCAAGTTCGGAAAGACCTTCGACGCAGGCTTTGCCCGCCGTATCATGGCCTTCGTCCATTCAGGATTCTCAGCGTCTGCTCGTTTCCTCATAAAGACTCCTTTCTTTCCGGCCAGCCTTTCGCAAACTGATAACGCGAATACGGGTTACGCGAATTGTAAAAACCAACGAATGCAGACGCTCTCCAATCATTCCAAGTGCCAGCCATCGCGATTCGCCGTAATCCGCCCGGTCATCGGCCACAACCAAAGCCTTCGCCCAGTCGAAATCCAAGACGGCATTGAAACTAACGCCATGCTTGCGCCGATTCGCGGCTGCCTTGGCGGCGTCCCATTCATACGCCATTTTATATTGTTACTACAATTTGCTTTGAAAAACCATACCCGGTGGATGGTGCCATGATCACTTATCTCGAATTTGCCGCGGCCTCGAACTTCTCATTCCTGCGCGGAGCCTCGCATCCGGAAGAATTGATGGTGCAGGCCGCCAGTATTGGTCTTGCCGGGCTTGGCCTGTGTGACCGCAACTCTGTCGCCGGCGTGGTGCGCGCACACGTGGTCAAGCGCGAGCAGAATTTGCCGCCGCGTTATCACCCGGGCGCGCGGCTTGTGTTTGCCGACGATACGCCCGACATCCTGGTCTATCCGCGCAATCGTGCCGGCTGGGGAAAGCTCACCCGCCTGCTGACGCTCGGAAATATTCGCGCCGAAAAGGGAGATTGCATTCTGTATCTCGACGATCTGCTCTCGCATGCCTTCGGGCTGGAAATGATCGCGATGGGCGGCCCTGTAAAATTACTGACCCGTCTGCGCGAAGCAGCGCCGCATCGCGTCCGCCTTGCTGCTTCCATGCTCTATCGCGGGCACGACCGCGCCAGGCTGGCGCGTACAAAAACCGTCGCGCGCGATGAGAAGGTGCCGCTGATCGCCGTCAACGATGTGCTCTATCACCATCCCGACCGGCGGCCTTTGGCCGACGTGCTCACCTGCATCCGCGAGAAAACCACCATCGACCGCGCGGGGCGCAAGCTCGCCATCAATGCCGAGCGATATCTGAAGCCGCCGCAGGAAATGACGCGGCTGTTCCGTGACGCGCCCGAAGCAATCGATGAAACGATGGCGCTCAGCGATGCGCTTTCCTTCTCGCTCGATGAATTGCGCTACGAATATCCGGATGAAGAGGTCCAGGGTTTCGATAATGCCCAGGATGCGCTGACACATCTTACTTTTGAAGGCGCGGTTCGCCGCTATCCGGCGGGCATTCCTGATAAGGTACGCGACAATATCGAGCACGAGCTCAAGCTGATCGCACAACTGCAGTACGCGCCTTATTTCCTTACTGTCTTTGACATCGTGCGCTTCGCGCGCTCGAAGGGCATTCTTTGCCAGGGTCGCGGTTCGGCCGCCAATTCCGCGGTTTGTTTCTGCCTCGGCGTGACGGAGGTCGACCCCGATCGCGCCGATCTGCTGTTCGAGCGGTTCATCTCGCCCGAGCGGCGCGAGCCACCCGATATCGACGTCGACTTCGAGCACGAGCGGCGTGAAGAGGTCATTCAGTACATCTACGGGAAATACAAACGAGACCATGCCGGCATCGCCGCCACCGTGATCTCGTACCGCGGGCGCTCGGCGATCCGCGAGATCGGCAAGGTCTTCGGCCTTTCCGAGGATGTCATCGGGGCGCTGTCATCGTCGATCTGGGGCGGCGGCGGTGGCGCGGTGTCGAAAGATGCCGTCACCCGCACCGGCCTCGATCCGCACAGCCGCCGCATGCGTCAGATCCTGACGCTGGCGCACGAAATCAACGGTTTTCCGCGCCATCTTTCGCAGCATGTCGGTGGTTTCGTCATCACGCGCAGCCGGCTGGATGAGGTGGTGCCGATCGGCAATGCGGCAATGGACGACCGCACTTTCGTCGAATGGGACAAGGACGATCTCGACGCGCTGGGCATTCTGAAAATCGACGTACTCGGGCTCGGCATGCTGTCATGCCTGCGCAAGGCGCTCGATATGGTCGACAAACATTATGGCGAGCGACTGACGCTTACCTCCATCCCGCCCGAAGACCCCGCCGTCTACAACATGCTCGGCCGCGCGGATTCGCTTGGCGTGTTCCAGGTGGAAAGCCGCGCGCAGATGACCATGCTGCCGCGATTGAAACCAGAAAATTTTTACGACCTGGTGATCGAGGTTGCGATCGTACGCCCGGGACCGATCCAGGGAGACATGGTGCATCCTTATCTGCGCCGGCGTCGCAAACAGGAACAGGTCACCTACCCATCGAAAGAACTCGAAGCAGTGCTGTCGAAGACCCTGGGCGTGCCGCTGTTCCAGGAGCAGGCAATGAAGATTGCGATCGTCGCCGCCGGCTTCACGCCGTCTGAAGCCGACAGGCTTCGCCGCGCCATGGCAACCTTCAAGCGCGTCGGCACCATCGGCACGTTCCAGCGCAAGATGATCGACGGCATGCTGGCCAACGGCTACGAGCGCGATTTTGCCGAGCGTTGCTTCCAGCAGATCGAGGGCTTCGGCGAATACGGCTTTCCCGAAAGCCACGCGGCGAGCTTTGCCCTGCTGGTTTATGCCTCGGCCTGGCTGAAATGCCATTATCCGGATGTCTTTGGCGCCGCACTTCTGAACGCGCAGCCGATGGGATTCTATGCACCCGCACAGATCGTGCGTGACATGCGCGAGCACGGCGTCGAGGTGCGTCCGCCCGACATCAACCATTCGCACTGGGATTCCACGCTCGAACCAGGCCCCCGCGCGGCCGAGCGCATGCATGATCTCCACCGTGAGATGCGGAAAGATGTCCGGACGACACATGCCGTGCGTCTCGGCCTGCGCGAGATCAAGGGGGTGCGTGAGGATGACGCCAAACTCATCGTGAAAAAGCGCGGCGGTGCCTACGATTCCATGCGCGACGTCTGGCTGCGCACTGGCCTTTCGCCGCCCGTGCTGGAGCGGCTGGCCGATGCCGATGCTTTCGGCTCGCTTGGCCTTACCCGCCGCGAAGCATTGTGGACGGCCAAGGCGCTCGGACGCGTCGGCGACCGCGATGATGATCTGCCGCTATTTGCCACCGGCAGCGCCCCGCAGGCGCGCATTGTCTCTCAAGAACCAGACGTGCGGTTGCCGCCGATGCCGATCGGCGAGGAAGTCATCAACGACTATCGCTTCCTGCACCTCTCGCTGCGCGCGCATCCGTCGCAATTCCTGCGCGCCGATCTCGATGCGCGCGGCATCAGGCAAAATGAGACGCTGCGCCGGACAACCTCCGGCATGCGCACACGGATCTCGGGCCTGGTTACCTGCCGTCAGCGGCCGGGCTCGGCAAATGGCGTGGTGTTCATGACCATCGAGGATGAAAGCGCCGTCGCCAATGTGATCGTGTGGCCGAAAGTGTTCGAGCGCCTACGCCCGATTATTTTGGGTGCGCGTTATGTGGCGGTCATCGGCCACGTGCAGGAGGAATCGGGCGTCATCCACGTTGTCGCCGATCAACTGGAAGACCTTACCTATCTCCTGGCGCAACTCGCCGAACATGGCGTCGAGATCGATGGCCTCGCGCGTTGCGATGAGGTCCGTCGGCCGATCGAGGAGCAGCGCGAGGCCCGCAATACTGGCAACCGGCGCAACCGCCTCGTCAGCCTGATGCGTGAAATGCCCGAGCTTGCGGGCGACATGGACATTTCCGCCCGCGGCTCGGCGCACGCACCGAACAGAAGGCAGTGACCCCTGACCCCTGACCCCTGATCCCTGGCCCTTACATCGCCGGCGCCACGTTGCGGCCAATATACAGCGACTTCGCCAGAATTGAGCCGTCGGGCTGCTTGTCCCAGCCGAAAATAATGATCGGAGTCCCTGCCTTGATCTCTTCTTTTTTTGCTGGCGCTGCTGCGGCAATGACGGTCTGCGGCGTGACAACGATCTTCTTTTCCCCATCCTTGTATTTCACAGTCAGAACCTCGCCATCCTTCTCCTTCACCGTGCTCGTCACATAGGCGTTGGTCATCGTGCTGTTCGGCCGCGCGTCCCAAGGGCCATGCCGGTCGGGCACCACGCCGCGCTGCGCCGGCAGAAAGATATGGATTGAGAACGCCTCAATGCTGTCGTCCGGCTTGGGCATGCCGGCAATGCCAATGAAAGTGTCATTCTTGATGTCGGCCAGCGATGCCTTCTCGAGCGCCGATACGCGCGCGTCGTCGGCAAGCTTCACATTAAGCATCGTGCCGTCGCGCGCCTTGAGCACATAAGTCGCGCCATCGACCTTCTCGATCTGTCCGCGGATGCGTCCGGGCTGCTGCGCCTGGGCGGCAGTCGCAAAAAGAAACGCAACTGCCATTGTTCCGATTGCCAGGCGCGTCAAATTCAATTTGTGCATTTTGATTTCCTCCCGATCCGGTTTCCGGCACGCAGCCGGCCTCAATCAGGCGGTTAACCCCGGCTTGCCGCGCTTATTCCCCACCGGGAAAATACTCACTTCTTCTTGAGCAGATCGGCTTCGACCATAGCACGAAGCTCGGGAGTCACCTCAGGGCGCACGCCGAACCAAAGCTGAAATCCCCGAACAGCTTGATGCAGCAACATGCCAAGGCCATCCGCCGTTCGCAGGCCGCGTGCACGCGCCGACGTAAGCAATGCCGTTTCCAACGGCGCATAAACGAGATCCGCCACGACGAGCGATGCTGGACAGCGCAGATTGATCTCCAGCGGCGGCTGACCGACCATGCCCAGAGTGGTCGTATTGACCAGTATTCCGGCACCGCCGAGCAGCCCGGTGGTTTCGTTCCAACCTGCGAGGTGCACGCGCGCACCGAATTTTTTCTTCAGCGCTTGCGCCCGGTCCCGTGTCCGGTTGATCACATAGACGCGACCGACTTCGCGCTGGAGCAATGCGAACACAACCGCGCGCGCGCCGCCGCCGGCGCCAAGCACAACGGCAGTCTCGAGGCCGCGATCCCATCCCGGCGCCGCCACGTCAAGATTGGCAAGGAAACCTTCCACGTCGGTATTTGTCGACCGCAACGTGCCAGCATCGTACCAGAGCGTGTTGGCCGCACCGACGGCGCGTGCGCGATCATCCGGTTCGGACACCGCCAGCGCCGCCTCTTTATGCGGCACGGTGATATTCGCGCCGACATAGCCGTTGCCGTGAAGATTCTCGACAAACGCGGCGAACTTTTCCGGCGGCACCGCCTCGCGCCGGTATTCAGCATCAAGCTTGTGTTGTTTAATCCAATAATTGTGGATTAGCGGTGAACGTGAGTGTCCTGCGGGCCAGGCGATGACACAGACCGCTTTGTGTTCTTTACTCATTACTTCGCTACATTATGTTGCATCCGCGATCGGTGCATGTAGTCCGCGCCGATGCACCCGTCAACGCTTGCGCATTTCTGTTTGTTTCGATAACGCCGAACGAGATTCCCATGAAAGCGATTTTTCTTGACTGTAACGATCAACTTGCTCCTGTCTGGGAGCGTGTTGTTCGGACCGACGACCCTCCTATCGATGTCAACCGCAAGACGTTTGCACGTGATGATCTGCCGCAGATCATCGGCGACTACGACATTGCCATCGACGATCATTCCTATATGCCGACACCGCTTGTCGCGCAGTGCCCGGAACTCAAGCACATTGTTTTCCTCGGCACAGGACCAGCGAGTTACATGAATGTGGACGAACTCAATGAACGCGGCATCAAGGTGCACATCATCAAGGGTTACGGGGATACCGCGGTCGCGGAACACACAATTGCACTGATGTGGGCTTGCGCCCGCGATCTCGCACGAATGGATCGCGAGGTGCGCAGCGGCGTGTGGACACCGCACGAAGGCGTCCAACTGCTGGGCAAAACTTTGGGAGTGATCGGACTTGGCGGTATTGGTCGGGAGGTCGCGCGCATCGGCAAAGGCATGGGCATGCACGTCATCGGCTGGAATCGGACGAAGCACCTGGAGATCGACGTGGCCCTGGTCGACATTGACGCACTGCTCGCGCGTGCCGACGTCGTGTCGATGAACCTGACACTTGGCGACCAGACCCGCGGATTTCTATCCGCCGAACGGATCGCGCGCATGAAGAAAGGCGCGATCTACGTCAATACTGCCCGTGGCGCGCTGGCCGATGAGGCCGCGTTGATCGCGGCACTTCAAAGCGGGCGCATTCGCCATGCCGGTCTCGATGTCTTTCACAACGAACCGCTGTCGCCAGACCATGCGCTTGCAAAGCTCGAGAACGTGACACTCTCCGCGCATGCGGCATTCCGAACGCCTGAGGCATCCGAAACATTGCTGCGGCGCGCGATCGACATCGTGAAGTCCATTTCCTAGCAGTTTGAGGCCACATTGACCTCTCCGCGCCACCGGTCACAATAAGATAAAGGGGGGAAAAACGTGAAGCCGGCGCCGTTCGCATACACCAAGGCAAAAACGCTCAAGGAGGCGGTGACTCTCCTCGCCAGACACAAGGACGATGCACGGCTGCTCGCGGGCGGCCAGAGCCTCATCGCCACGCTCAATATGCGGCTGTCGGCTCCGGACCTGCTAATCGACATCAATGGAATCAAGAATCTCAACGGCATCGCCAAAAAAGGCAAATATGTCGAGATCGGCGCGCTGGCCCGCCATGCTCAGGTTGAGCATTCGGATGTCATCGCAAAGTACGCGCCTCTGATCGCGCTTGCGATGCCGCACATCGGTCATCCTGCAATTCGCAACCGTGGCACCTTTGGGGGCTCCATCGCTTTTGCGGATCCAGCGGCGGAATTGCCGGCGTGTCTGCTGGCGCTGGGCGGCGAGATCGACATCGCAGGCTCGCGCGGAAAGCGCACAGTAAAGGCCGATAACTTCTTCAAGGGCCTTTTCGAAACCGCCTTGCGTCCGCAGGAAATGATAACCGCCGTACGGGTTCCTGCCGCCGACAAGGCCACACGCGTTGGCTTCGCCGAACTGGCGCGGCGGCATGGAGACTACGCTATGGTCGGACTGGCGGCGAGCGCGCGCAACAGCGGGAAAGGTCTCACCGACGTGCGGCTCGCCTATTTTGGAGTCGGAGATACGCCTGTCCGTGCCAAGAAAGCCGAAGCGGCGCTCGCGAATGGCGATGCCGACGCGGCGGTCAAGGCGCTCGACCTTGATCCGCATGACGACGTGCAAGCGACAGGAAAGACGAAAAAGCATCTTGCCGGCGTCCTGCTCCGCCGTGTTGCGAAGCAATTGATGGAGACGCGGGGATGAGCAGCCGCGCTCTCGACATTTCCCTGATCGTCAACAACGAACGCGTGGAAAAACGGGTCGACGCGCGCACGACTTTGGTAGACTTCCTGCGCGACGACCTGTGTCTCACGGGAAGCCACGTCGGCTGCGAGCACGGCGTTTGTGGCGCCTGCACCGTGCGTGTCGACGGTGAGATCGTGCGCGGCTGCCTGATGCTCGCGGTTCAATGCGACGGCGCCAAGGTGGAGACCATCGAAGGACTCTCCGATTCGGGCGAGATTGCTGACCTGCAGGCGGCCTTCGAGCAGCGCAACGCGCTCCAGTGCGGCTTCTGCACCCCCGGCATGCTCGCTGCGGCCCAGGACCTGTTGAAACGCGCAAAAAAAGTGCCGAGCCGCGACGAAATTCGTGACCATCTATCGGGCAACTATTGCCGCTGTACCGGCTATCACGCGATCGTCGACGCCGTTGAGGCAGTGGCCCAGGGGCGGGCGAAAGGAAGGTAGGCCATGAACGAGCATGCCCATCCGCTGTCGATATCGGAACGCGCCGACGAGCTCGAAGAAGAAAAGATGCACGAGATGGAGCGCATCATCACCAAGTCGACTATCGCGCACCTGATGGACGGCGAAGTGAGGATGGATACCGGCCCGGAAATGAAGGCGAAACATCCGGGCAAGTTTTTCCTTATGGGCGATGATCCGCGCCTGCCGCCGATGCCGGAGAAGCCGACGCTCGTCGATTACTTCCGCCACCGTTTCGCATCCACGGCGCACCTGCTGCAGAGCGCCACTCACGCTCTCAAGGGCGGCCAACCGGAAAAGGTAGTGCTCGCCTGTCTGCTGCACGACATTGCCATCGTCAGTTTCATCCGCTGCGACCATGGTTATTGGGGCGCGCAGATGATCGAGCCTTATGTCGATGAGGAAGTGGCATGGGCCGTGAAGAGCCATCAGGCGCTGCGGTTCTTTCCCGACGAGTCGGTCGGTTACGGCTATCCGGATCTGTACAAAGAACTGTTCGGCCCCGACTACCAGCCGGAGCCTTACATCGTCGAGGAGTACAAACGCGCGCGGGCGCACAAATGGTATATGACCTCGCGGCTCATTTGCGTGAACGACATTTACTCGTTCGATCCGAACGCTAAGGTCAATCTCGACGATTTCGTCGACATCATCGGTCGCAATTTCAAGCAGCCGAAGGAAGGTCTTGGCCTCGACAACAGCCCGTCGGCGCATATGTGGCGCACGATTCTGTGGCCGACCCGGTTTTTGTGATCGTACGCCGATGAAAATCGCCGAAGACAACCCCCCTGCCCTGAGTGCCCTTGATAGGCCGAATTCCTACATTGGGCGTTCGGTGCCGCGCCCGAACCTGCAGCGGCTGACGCAAGGCCGCGGGCAATATGTGAGCGATGTCGTTCTTCCGCGCATGGCACACGTCGCCTATGTGCGATCGCCGCACGCACATGCGCGCATCGTCAGGATCGCGGCCGATGCCGCGAGGAAGGCTCCCGGTGTCATTGCGGTTGTCACCGGCACAGAGCTTGGCAAAGTCATGACGCCGTGGGTGGGCGTGCTCACCCATCTCAAGGGGCTGAAGTCCGCGCCGCAGGCGCCGATCGCGACTGAGCGCGCCTGCTGGCAGGGCGAGGCTATATGCGCGGTGGTCGCTAACACGCGCGCCGAAGCCGAGGACGCCTGCGAGTTGGTCGAGGTGAAGTACGAAGAACTGCCCGCCGTCGCCGACCCGGAAGTCGCACTCGATCGCAAGACTCCCGTGATCCATTCCTCGCTTGGCGACAACCTTTGCTTCGAGCGCAAGCTCGATGTCGGCGCGGTGGACAAAGCGTTCGCCGATTCCGACGCCGTCGTCGAAACGACTTTCCGATTCGGCCGCCACACCGGCGTGACCAACGAGCCGCGCTCGATCGTCGCCGACTGGAACGAAGGTGAGCAGCGGATGACCGTTTATCAGGGCACGCAGGCTCCGCATATGATGCAGAATCTGTTCGCCAAGCACCTCGGCATCGCTGAGCATCAAGTGCGCGTGCTTACCAAGGATGTCGGCGGCTCCTTCGGCATCAAGGTGCACACTTATGCGGACGAAATGGCGACGGTCGCTTTGTCAAAACTACTCAAGCGGCCGGTGAAATTCGTTGCGGACCGGATCGAAAGCTTCGTCACCG
Source organism: Pseudolabrys sp. (assembly GCA_036557605.1). Lineage (GTDB taxonomy): Bacteria > Pseudomonadota > Alphaproteobacteria > Rhizobiales > Xanthobacteraceae > Pseudolabrys. The sequence goes on along the minus strand of DATBHE010000101.1, from coordinate 9,596 downwards.
ACATCCACGCGCGCGATCACCGCATCAAGGCGAAGATCGGTGTCAACAAAGACGGAACGATCAATGCATTCGAAATTGACGACCTGACCGGGATTGGCCCGTACTCCGTCTATCCGCGCACAAGCGGCATTGAGGCCAATCAAATCGTCAATCTCGTAGGTGGGCCCTACAAATGTCCGAACTATCGCGCGCAGGCACGCGTGGTGTTTCAGAACAAGAATGTGATGTGCCAGTACCGCGCCGTCGGTCACCCGATCGCCGTTGCCGTCACGGAAGGGCTGGTTGAGCTCGCCGCGGCCAAGATCGGAATGGACCCGCTCGAGCTGCGGCGCCGCAACCTGATTCCTGACGACGCCTATCCGACACAATCGGCGGCGGGCCTCAAGTTCGAGCTGTTGTCGCATCATGAGGCGCTCGCTCACCTTGATTCGATGATGAATTACGCCGGCCTGCGGGCAGAACAGAAGAAGCTGCGGGAAAAAGGCATCTATCGCGGCATCGGCTTTGCAAGCTTTATCGAGGTCACAAATCCATCGGCTGCGTTCTATGGCGTCGGCGGTGCGCGGATCACCTCGATGGATGGCGCGACGGTGAAGCTCGACGCGCAGGGTGCGGTCATCGTGCATACCGGCGTGACCGAGCAGGGCCAGGGAGCAGAGGCGGTCGTCGCACAGTGCGTCGCATCGTCATTCGGCGTGCCGATCGAGAAGGTCCGTGTGGTCACAGGCGACACCGACAATACGCCATATGGCGGCGGCACTTGGGCCTCGCGCGCCGCCGGTATCGGCGGTGAAGCGGCATGGCAGGCCGGCAAGGCGCTGCGGGCCAACGTCGTTGCGGTTGCTGCGGCCATGCTTCAGGCCAAGCCGGATGAACTCGACATCCGCAACGGGATCGTTGTGGACAGGGAAAAAGGCACCGAGCGTTTGCCGCTCGATGAGCTGGCGCGGGTTGCCTACTTCCGTCCGGATACATTGCCTCCAGGCTTCCAGGCCGAGTTGATGGTGACGCGCCATTATGTGCCGCGCGCCTGGCCGTTCGCTTTCACCAATGGCATCCAGGCGAGCTATATCGAAGTGGACATCGACACTGGCTTCGTGAAGCTGCTGAAGCACTGGTGCGTCGAAGACTGCGGCACCATCATTAACCCGCAACTGGTCGACGAGCAGATCCGCGGTGGGGTCGTACAGGGTATCGGCGCCGCCTTGTTCGAGCATTGCCTCTACGACGATCGCGGGCAGTTGCTCAACGGCAATATGGCGGACTACCTAGTGCCGATGGCGGCCGAAATGCCCGACATTGAATGCGCCCATGTGGTTTCACCGACTGCTGACAGCGAACTCGGAGCCAAGGGCGCAGGGGAAGCAGGCACCGCCGGCGCGCCCGGCTCTGTGATGAACGCGATCAACGATGCGCTGCGCCCGCTCGGGGCGCAGCCGCTCACCGATATGCCGTTCACGCCGGAGAAGATCCTGCGCGCATTGGGTAAGGTCTGAGCGATTCCGCGACAGACGCGCTAAAACTTGATGATGTCGCGGCGACGCCTCCCGGCTTGCTGAAACACCCGCGGCCAGCGCAATATTGCAACGCATGCGGGCAATGGTGATAAGCACCGCGGCAACGAAAGGACCGGAAGGAACAGGCTTATGAACATCAAGGTCGGCAAACAAGCGATCGCCGAGGCGACAAAGAAACTGAAAAACTGGGGCCGGTGGGGCAAAGAAGATCAGATCGGCACGCTCAATCACGTCATGCCCGAGGATATTGTCAAAGCTGCGAGCCTGATCCGGTCCGGCAAGGTGTTCGCGCTCGGAATCCCGCTGGATCGCACCGGTCCCCAGACTGGTCTTTTCGGCGGACGTTTCAATCCAATTCACCAGATGCTGGCCACGGGTACCGACGCCATTTCAGGTCAGCAGGATTGGAACAAGATCCGCTACGCCGATGATACGCTCACCCTGTGCGTTCAGGGCGCAACGCACTGGGACGCGCTCGGCCACATTTTCTATGAGGACAAGGCGTATAACGGCTATGACGCCAAGCTGATCGACTCACGCGGGCTGTCGGTCCTTGGCATCGAGCACTCCAAGAACAAGATGGTTGGCCGCGGCGTGCTCCTCGACATTGCGCGCTTCCGGGGCGTGAAATGGATGCAGGACGGTGAAAGCATTTCCAACGACGAACTCGATCAATGTGCCAAGCAGCAAAACGTAGCAATTGGCCGCGGCGACTTCGTCATTGTTCGTACGGGGCAAATGGAGCGTTGTCTCGCCGAGAAGAACTGGGGTGGCTATGCCGGCGGCGATGCGCCCGGCGTGAAGTTCGAGAACTGCTACTGGTGTCAGGACAAGGAGATCGCCGCAATCTGCACAGACACGTGGGGTGTGGAAGTGCGCCCGAACGAAACCACCGAAGCCAACCAGCCCTGGCACTGGGTCGTGATCCCGGCGATGGGCCTCTGCATGGGCGAGATCTTCTATCTCAAGGAACTCGCTGAAGATTGCGAGCAGGACGGCATCTACGAATTCTTCTTTTGCGGTCCGCCGCTGATCATCACCGGCGGCACGGGTTCGCCGATCAATCCGCAAGCCATCAAATAATTCTTCGAATTTAAGTCTAGACGCAGCCACAAGTCACGCGGTCACCGCCGGGCTTGACATAGCAAGTCGGATTTATCCGACTTACGGGTGTTATTATGGCGCAACTCGGGTAAACCCGAGTTGCGCTGGTCCATGAAGCGTTTCAACTTGCAGACATGCATCATGGATGGCCGGGTCAAGCCCGGCCATGACTTGGCGCCAAAGGCACCGCTACAAAATAATAGGAGAGAACATGGCTCGTTGGCTCAAACGCGGAATGGACGCAGGCGCGATCAAGGCCGCCGACGCCAAAGTGCGCGAGACCGTGGAGTCCATTCTTGCCCGGGTCGAAGAGCGGAAAGACGCCGCGATCCGCGAATTATCCGAGCAATTCGACAAGTGGTCGCCAAAGGATTTCCACCTCTCGCCTTCCGAAGTCGAGCGCGCCATCGCCCAGGTTCCGAAACGGGATCTCGAGGACATCAAGTTCGCGCAGGCGCAGGTCCGGAATTTTGCGCAAAAGCAGCGCGAGACCCTGCTCGATCTCGAGGTCGAAACATTGCCGGGCGTTGTCCTTGGACATCGCCACATTCCGGTGAGCTCGATCGGCTGTTACGTGCCGGGCGGACGCTATCCGATGGTGGCGAGTGCACACATGTCGATCGTCACCGCCAAGGTCGCAGGCGTAAAGCGCATCATTGCCTGTGCGCCACCGTTCAAAGGCGGGCCACATCCGGCAATCGTTGCGGCAATGCATTTCGGTGGCGCCGACGACATATACGTATTGGGTGGCGTGCAGGCGGTTGCCGCCATGGCGCTCGGCACCGAAACCATCAAGCCGGTCGACATGATCGTCGGACCTGGCAATGCCTATGTGGCGGAAGCGAAACGCCAGCTGTTCGGCCGGGTTGGCATCGACCTGCTTGCCGGGCCTACCGAAACGCTGATCATCGCAGACGACACAGTCGACGGCGAAATTTGCGCCACCGACTTGCTCGGCCAAGCCGAGCATGGGCCGACCTCGCCTGCCGTCCTCATCACCAATTCGGAAAAGCTCGCACACGACACCATGAAAGAAGTGGAGCGCCTGCTGAAGATCCTGCCCAGCGCCGACCTCGCGGGCCAAGCATGGAAGGACTACGGCGAGGTCATCGTCTGCGACAACGAAGCCGAGATGATCGCCGAAGCTGACCGTGTCGCCTCCGAGCACGTGCAGGTGATGACGCGCGATCCCGATGTCTTTCTCAACGGAATGAAAAACTACGGGTCGTTATTCCTTGGGCCGCGCACCAATGTCGCTTATGGCGATAAGGTCATTGGCACCAATCACACTTTGCCCACCAAGAAAAATGCGCGTTTCACGGGCGGGCTCTGGGTCGGCAAATTCATCAAGACCTGCACTTATCAAAAAGTGCTCACCGATGAGGCCAGTGCCAAGATCGGCGAAGTATGCTCCCGGCTCTGCGTGCTCGAAGGCTTTCTGGCGCATGCCGAGCAGGCCAATGTGCGAGTCCGCCGCTACGGAGGCCGCAACGTGCCTTACGCACAGGCGGCCGAATGACGGTCGAACTGACCAAAACCCCGTCTTTTCGCCTCGATGGCACGCGCGCGCTGGTGACGGGCGCAGGACGTGGCATCGGCCTCTCCGCCGCTTCAGCGCTCGCCGACGCTGGTGCTCACGTGACACTTGCCGCCCGCACTTCAAAGGAAATCGAGGAGGCAGCCGACGCCATCCGCGCACGCGGACAGAAGGCCGAACCGCTGACGCTCGATGTTCGTGATGTCGAAGCAATGAAGTCAACGATTGCAACGCAGGAGCCATTCGACATTCTCGTCAACAATGCCGGTACCAACAAACCGGCCCCCTTCGTTGAGGTGAAGGTGGAAGATTTCGATTTCGTATTTTCCCTCAACGTGCGCGCCGCCTATTTCGTGGCCCAGGCTGTCGCGCGTAAGCTGGTGGATGCCGGAAAGCCCGGATCGATCATCAATATGTCATCGCAGATGGGCCATGTCGGCGGACCGACCCGCACGGTCTACTGCGCGACCAAGCATGCGATGGAAGGTTTCACCAAGGCGATGGCCATCGACCTTGCCCCATACAAGATCCGCGTCAACACGCTGGCGCCGACTTTCATCGAAACGCCGATGACGCGGCCTTTTTTCGAGAACAAGGCATTCCGCGAGGATACCCTGCGCCGGATCAAGCTCGGCCGCCTCGGCCAGCTCGAAGACCTCACCGGCGCGATCGTATTTCTGGCGAGCGACGCTGCCGCGCTGATGACCGGGACGTCGCTGGTCGTCGACGGCGGCTGGACCGCGGACTAGCTACTTTAGACGCGGCAGGTCAACGAAATATTCCGGGTGCTCTTTCTCGACCTGCTGCATGAACTCCGGCCGGAACAGGCTGGGCACGTTGAGTCGGGGCGCGCCCTTGAGCGTGTTGGTGAGCACCTCGTCCTCGGCATTTTCGAAGGCGCGCAACACGTTCGGCGACATGCGCGGATCGAAGCTGATGTGTTTGACGGCCTTCTTGCCGATGGCGACGTCGGTGCCGGGCACCCATTTGGCGAAAATCTCCACCGCCTCGTCACGGTTGTTGCGCGTGAAATGCGAGGACTGCGCCAGCCCGGCGGCAATACTCTTGATCACCGCCGGCGTCGAATCGACGGTCGGTCCATGCGCAACCGCAACCATCACGTAAGACATATGCTGCCCGCCGCGGATCACGAGATAGGACTCGGGCACCTGGGTCAGCGCCTGGGTCACATATGGCTCCCAGGTCACGATGGCGTCGACTTTGCCTTCTTTGAGCGCCGGCGCCAGGCCGAATTGCGACCAGATATTCTCGATCGTGATGTCATCGTACTTCACGCCGGCGCGGCGCAGCACCATCTTGAAATATTCGTCGGATGTCTGGCCGCGCGCGAGACCGACCGTCTTGCCGCTGAGGTCGCCGATCTTCCCGACATTGATGCCTGTACCCATCTTGGTGACGATGGCAAGCGGCGTATCGCAATGATCGTCGGTGGCGTCGTTCATAATCAGGCCGATGACCTGGAATGGATTGCCGGCGTGGACCGCCTTGAGGTAGGTGGTCGTGCTCATGTCTCCGACCTGTGCCTCACCGTTATGCAAGGCGTTGACCATGTCGGTACCGGTATCCACCACCCGAAAGCTGGCGTCCACGCCTTGTTGCTTGAAGAAGCCCTTCTCGGCACCTACGAACATCGGCAGATGGCCGAAATTGTTGGCAATCACGACGTTGAGTTTCGGCAAGTCCGCCATCACAGTTCTCCCTTGCGCCAGCTGTCGCTCCAGGAGCAGTGGGGCGACATAATTACCGACCGGCGATCCTAATTCAAACGCGGTAAGCTAGTGCAGCTTACCTGGTGAGCACCTGCGGATTGACGCAGTTGGGCGGCGTCCCGCCGCCAACCAACGCTTGCAGGTTATCGACGACGATATTTGCCATCCGCTCGCGCACTTCCATGACGGCGCTGCCGAGATGCGGCGTAAGAACTACATTCTTCATTGCTTTAAGGGCGGACGGAAGTTTGGGTTCGTGCTCGAAGACATCGAGGCCGGCACCAGCGATCTGCTTCTTTTTGACAGCGCGCATGAGAGCTTTTTCGTCAATAATCGCGCCGCGCGCGGTATTGATAATGAAAGCGCCCGGCTTCATGAGCGCGAACTGCTTGTCGGAAATCATGTGACGCGTCTCGGCATTCAGCGGCGGGTGGAGCGACACAAAATCGGCCTCCGTCAGCAGACGCTCCAGCGTCACATACTCCATGTCGAGCTCGCGCTCCGCCTCATGTTTGCGGCGTGGTCCCCAATAGATGATTTTCATGCCAAACCCGCGCGCTCGCCGCGCGGTAGCCTGCCCGATCCGTCCTGCGCCGACGATGCCGATTGTCTTGCCATAAACATAGACGCCGGCGAGATGGTTCGATTGCGAGCCGGGGAATTTGCCGGCACGGACCATGCGTTCACCTTCCATCATCCGGCGCGCCACCGCAAGCATCAGGCCGAAATGAATGTCGGCGGTCGCTTCCGCCACGATCGGCGGAACGACGGTCACCGGAATACCGCGCTTGGTTGCCTCGCCAAGGTCGATATTGTCGGGGGTAATCGACATCGAGCAGACCGCACGCAATTTCGGGTTGGCCGTGAGCACCGCGCGGTCGATGCGGTCATGCAGAAGCGAGAACAGAATATCGCATTTTTTGACGGCCGCGATGAGCTTCGGCTTAACGATGATCTTGCTCGAATCAGTATTAATCTTGACGTTCGCCAACGAGCGCAGCCGCTCGAGCGCACTGGACGCGATGGGCTGGGTGACAAAGACGCGCGGCTTGGCTGTCATCGCAGCCATCGCACGATACCGGCAACGCCATCGACGGCACATTGCGCACCGTCTGGAATCTTTTGTGTCGCGTCGAGGACCCCGAGCACCATCGGAATGCCGCGTTCGCGTGCGAGCGAGGCCATGTGTGAGGTCGAACCGCCGCGCTCGGCAACGACGCCGGACACGCGCGACAGGATATGACTGAGAGCCGGACCGGCCACTTTCGTCACCAGGACATCGCCTGGGGCGACGCGCGACAGCTCACATTCGCAATTGACCACAACCGCACGGCCCGCCCCCCAGCCTATGCCGGCCGGATGACCGCGCACGCCCGGATGCTGCAGCCAAATTTCGTCGGGCACGATCGGCGCCTCGACATGCAACGGACGCGACTGCAGGAGCTTGAACCCGCCATCATCCAACGCCCATTCGATCTCGACCGGTGCGCCGGCGAATTGCTCGCACTTGCGCAACAGGCGCCCGAGCATGACTGCCTCTCCCGGCGAAAGACATGGCTCGCTCACCAGGTCCTTCGGCACGAGCTCCGGCGCTGAGACACCATGCGCGCATATTTCGCGGTGTCCCTTGCGGCCGGCCTCGATCGTACGAAGGAAACCATTCTTCGCGAGAACAATGCGATCGGGGACCACCTCGCCCTGTGCAATCGCCGAGCCGAGACCCCATGTCGCCGAAATCAACATTTGCCCTTCGGCTGTTTCGCTCAGCCCGCCGCCTGACGCACGCGCGGACACGAGCGGCTGGATCAAAACGGCCATCGCGGTATCGGCCGGTGAAAGCCCGTGGTTATCCATGTAGCGTCGGGCTTGCGAGGTCCACAGCGCCGCCCAGCAGGCACGCACGGCCGTGAGAAATTCAGTTTCGTCGGACAGTCCAAGAAAACTCTCGAACTGACCGGCAAAGTTGGCTCCCTTGCGATCCTCGACCAATGCCGAAGACCGGACGGCGCCAAGCGGCGCGGTCTCACGTTGCCTGCGCCAGGCAGAGAGCAAAGGATCAAGAATGTCAGGCGCGATCGCACGCTCATAGAGCGCCAGGCGGATTTGAATCGAAATACGTCGCGATGCCGGCAGGTCAGCCTCGTTGTATTGCTGCAGCAGGTCCGCAATACCGAGATGCTCGAGCTGACGGCGATAGGCGTTCGCAGTCAGTGCGAACCCGCCCGGCGTCGGCAGGCCGGCGTTCGCCAGAGTGGCGAGATTGGCCGCCTTCGGCCCAACCCGTTCAGGATCGGCCGCGAAAGGATCATTGAGGTTAAGGATGAAGGCGGTCATGCGAGCTTTATTCTCAACAAAACCAGGATCTCGGCGCGCGCCCTCTCCCCGGCGGGGAGAGGTTTGGGTTGAGGGATCGGCTTATCGAATGGGTGACCCTCATTCCGACCGCTTCGCGGTGCGACCTCTACCTGAAGAGGCAACAGTGCCCGCTTGGCGTGTCCCGTATCCGGGAGAAATCTATTTCACATGATCACCATAACCGGGCAGCGGATCGACAACTGTGATCTGCTTCACAGGGAAGTTCGACACGATTTCAATGTCGTTCTTCTTCACGATCAACATTTCCTCGATACGGACGCCATAGCGGAAACGCTTGCCGTGCTGCGTTTCCAGCGCGAAAGTCATGCCCTCCTGGATATCGATCGGATGATCCAACGACCAGATGCGGGAGATCACCGGCGGATCGTACTGTGCAAGCCCGAGACCATGGCCCCACAGGTTGGCGGCGGCCTGATCTTCGTCCTCGTAGCCCCAAGTTTCCATCGCCGACGGCCACTTCGAGGCGATGTCTTTTGTGGTGGCGCCGACTTTCACTGCACCGATCGAGTCGTAGAGCCATTCAAGTGCAGTGGCGTATGTATCCTTCTGCTCCTTCGTGGGCTCCTTGCCGACGCAATAGGTGCGGTAGTAGCAGGACTTGTAGCCGTTCCAGGTCAGCGCGGCCAAATCCATGAACACGATGTCGCCGGGCTGGATGATGCGGTCTGAGAAGTTGCGCCAATTGGGCCAGGTGTTCGGGCCGGACGAGACGATCACGTCCTCGACATCCTCCATGCCGGGAATGGAATAGAGATATTCCATCAGATGCGCTGTCACCTGATTTTCAGTGATGCCGGGGCGCAGGAATTTCATGCATTCCCAGTGTGTGGCATCGCCGATGGCGCCGACGATCCGGAAGCATTCCTGCTCGTCGGGACTTTTGACAGCGCGGGCCTCCATCATCGGCGTCATGCCGTCGGTCCAGTTGATATTATTTTCTTTGAAAATGTTGATCATGTTGATGTCGATGAAGTCGACGCCGAGTTTTTGCCCCGAGACGCCGTTGTCCTTCATCGCCTGAAGGACGGCCTTGGTGAACTTGGTCACCTGCTGGGTCGAGGCCGGGCCGGCGGCGCCCTTGATCCATGCGAAGGAGTGACGGACGTTCTCCTTCGGAATCCATGGCGAATGCCGCTCGATCTGGAAACCAATGTCGCCCTGCTCGAAAAGAATCGGCCGCCCGTCGCCACATAGCATCGCGTAGCGCAGTCCGGGCTTGAGCCGATTCCAGCCGGGCGTCAGCGTGCCGGTGATGTACCGCACGTTCTCGTCGTACATGCACAGCATGGCGCCGAGGCCGTGCTTTTTCATCATCGCGCGTGCGCGCTCGAT
>DATBHE010000100.1:0-16335 GCA_036557605.1 Pseudolabrys sp. | reverse complement strand
GAACGAAATAAGAACTTTGTCCGTCAGCACAAAAGAGCAAATTTCCGCTGTCCGTCACTTTGCAAACGATTGAAGATGAAGAAAAATTTTTTGGCTGGCGCTCCCTAGGGGACTCGAACCCCTGTTTTCGCCGTGAGAGGGCGACGTCCTGGGCCGCTAGACGAAGGGAGCCAGAGCCTCCGAGATAGCCTTGAACCACCGGGACCGCAAGCCGAGTGGCCGGGGCGATCGCAGCTATCGCTGGTTTAGCCGCGTGCGAGCAACGAGCCTGAGCGTATTGATATCGAAACTCAGCAGCTCGGTCGCGCCGTCGATTTCGACGGTGAGAACCAGGCGCCCCTCGCCGATAGCACTCGACAGCACCTTCGCGCCGGAAGGCAGCACGGCGGAAACAGCTGGGGTAGGCGCCGCCCTTCCCTCGTCTCTGAAAACACGGTAGCCGATAACCGCAATGACTGCGGCAACGGCGACGATTGTGGTGAGACTTGCGATCATCATCAGCCGGCGCACCTTGGCGACGACTCGCGCGGATTCCGGATCGAGAGGTTTCTCGGTGTCACCGGACATTGTTTGAACCATGACTGATGATGCCACCGAGACCGTCACGATCGGCGCTGACGAGGCCGGGTTGAGGCTCGATCGCGTGCTTGCCGCGCATCTTGTGCAACTTTCGCGCTCGCGGCTGAAGGCGTTGATCCTCGCCGGTCAGGTCGCTGTCGCCGGGCGCACAATCCGCGATCCGGCGGCCACCGTCAAACCCGGCGACACCGTCACTGTGGCTTTACCGGCACCCGAGCCGGCATTGCCGCAAGGCGAAAAGATACCCCTCAAAATCGTCTACGAAGACGACGCGATTGTCGTGATCGACAAGCCCAAAGGGCTGGTCGTTCACCCGGCCACCGGTCACTCGAGCGGGACGCTGGTCAACGCGTTGATCGCGCATTGCGGCGATAGCCTTTCGGGAATTGGAGGAGTGAAGCGGCCCGGCATCGTTCATCGCCTCGACAAGGACACCACCGGTCTGATGGTTGTGGCGAAGACCGACACGGCACACCGCGCACTTGCGAAGCAATTCGCTGAAAAAGCGGCGGGTCCGCTCAAGCGCGGTTATCTGGCTTTTGTCTGGGGAATACCCGGAAAGCCGAGAGGCACGATCGAGGCTCCACTCGGGCGCCATGCGCAAGCTCGGGATAAGCAAGCGGTCCGTAGCGACGGCCGGGCAGCGGTCACGCACTGGGAAGTCCTCGAGTCCTTTCTGCCGCCCGCCGCGCGGGAGGCGGCGGTCGTCAGTTTGCTGGCCTGCACGCTGGAGACCGGCCGCACCCACCAAATCAGGGTGCATTTGGCGCATGCCGGGCATCCGATTCTGGGCGACACGACCTACGGCGCGGGGTTTAAGACCAAAGCGAACCGCCTAGGCCACCATGCACGCGACGCTCTCCAAGCCCTTGGCAGACAGGCCCTTCATGCCTATTTACTGAATGTTGAACACCCCGAAAGCGGCAAGCTCCTGGAGTTCCGATCGGAACTGCCGGGCGATTTGCGTCGTTTACGTGATGCTCTGCGCACGGATAGTCCGTGACACCGAGCCACGGAATGCACAAATAGGCAAGCCGCATCAACGACTTGGTGCCATACCGTGACGCTTGGCTGCGTCACGGTCACGTGACGGACGGAAATCTATCTTTCGTCCGTTCAAGTCAGTATGCTGCATTTGCGATCGAGGGATTTCGCGGTCGCAGCATCAATGCGCGCCGTCGGCTCGGGGAGCGGCGGCGACAACCCGCCTGCCGATCAATCGGGGGCAAGTAAGGAGGGCGCTATCATGGCCCGTACTGCCGCTTTGCCGGCATTGAAGGCCGAATCCGGTCTTTCACACTATCTCGACGAGATTCGGCGGTTCCCTATGCTGGAACCGCAGGAAGAATACATGCTGGCGCGCAGCTGGCGTGAGCATGGCGATCGTGAAGCCGCGCACAAGCTCGTCACCAGTCATCTGCGCCTCGTCGCCAAGATCGCCATGGGTTATCGCGGCTATGGCCTGCCGATTTCCGAGGTGATTTCGGAAGGCAATGTCGGACTCATGCAGGCGGTCAAGCGGTTCGAGCCCGAGAAGGGCTTCCGGCTCGCGACTTACGCAATGTGGTGGATCAAGGCGGCAATCCAGGAGTACATCCTGCGCTCGTGGTCGCTCGTGAAAATGGGCACGACCGCAAATCAGAAAAAGCTTTTCTTCAACCTGCGCAAAGCGAAGAGCAAGATTTCCGCACTCGATGAAGGCGACCTGCGGCCGGATCAGGTGGCGATTATTGCCAAGCGCCTCGGCGTCACAGAACAAGACGTCGTCGACATGAATCGCCGCCTCGGCGGTGATTCATCGCTCAACGCGCCGATCCGCGACGATGGCGAGAGCGGCGAGTGGCAGGATTGGCTGGTCGACGAGGCGCCAAGCCAGGAGCGCATCCTTGCCGAAAGCGAGGAAAGCGACAACCGCCACAAAGCGCTGGTGTCCGCTCTCGACGTGCTCAACGAGCGCGAGCGGCGTATCTTCGAGGCCCGGCGCCTGGCTGACGATCCGATCACGCTCGAGGAACTGGCCGCGGAGTTCAATGTCTCGCGCGAGCGCGTGCGGCAAATTGAGGTTCGTGCCTTTGAAAAAGTGCAAAAAGCCGTAAAGAACCGGATGGCCGCGATGGAAAAGCCGGCAGAAGCGCCGGCAGTCGCGGCACACTGATCGATCTCTGCCTTCTGAAATAAAAATGGCCGAGCGCCCGCCCGGCCATTTTTTATTTGGCTTTCGACTCTGGCTTATTGACCCCAGGCCCGGAATGCTTCCTCGAATGCGCGAGCGCCGGGTGTTCCCTTCTCCATGGCCAGGATCGCACGTTTGCCGCTGGTATAGACTAGCGGGATGTCGAACCAGTCGCGCTCCTTGAGCAATTGTATGTTGCGCTGCACGTCGACCTCGACTGCCGAGAGGCCGATCAGGAAATAACCATTGGTAACCTTCACCGCGAGACCGGCGAGCGGAACGCCGCGTGCCTGTTCATTTTGCTTCATCAGGACGCCGGGCACGTTGCCGATTCCGCCTTCTGGAAAATCAGCCGGCAGCGTGAACATGATTTCGATCGTGTGACTCGCTGGTAACGCCTTGTCGGTGTTGCGGCGCAGGGACCAGGTCATGCGCAGTTTGCGCTCCGGTATCTCGATGTCAGCCCGTATCGCCAACTCGGGAGCAAGACCCGGCCCGGGCGAGACGGTTTCGGTACGCCAGAGCGCCGACCCCACGTAGCGCTTACCCTGCGGATCGCTCGGATCCTCATCATAAAGCACTACTTTCTGGGCGACGGCTGCAGCGGGCGCATTTGCCGCATTTGGTGAGGCCGTGCTCGATTGGCCGATACGATCGGCGATTTTCGGGCGAACGGGGGGCTGCGTTGCATCCTTGGGCTTCGGGGCCGGCTGCGAGCGGAAGCTTGCTACTATCGAGCCGATCGCATGGCGTTGCCAGTAGACGGCGCCCGCCACGCCCGCCAGCACAAGCAGGATCACCGCGATCTTGATCAAGCCGACATAGGACCGTGCAGGACGTATGTAGCTGTCTTCGTCCTCATAAATCGATCTCGATGCGGGCGTGACGAAGGGCGCCGACGGAGGCGCTTCCTCGGTGAGTGTCGGCTCAGTCACAGACAACTCAGGAGCCGGTTGCGTTTCGACCTGGCTCGGGGCCCCTGGAATGGCCTCATAAGTTGCGTGGGCAGCACGCTTGGCTTCGGCTGCAGCCCCGCCCAGCCCTTCAGCTTCGGCAACCGTTTCGCGGAAATCGCGCAAGCCGCGATCGCGCAGCGAGGGCTCGGGCGATTCCAGATCCGGAGTGTCGAGGCGCGCGCGCTTGGCCGCTTCGGCTTCGACCTTGCGGATCGCCTCCTCCAAAGCCAGCCGTTCCCGCGTGATGTCGGCTTCCTCGAGAGCCGGCTGCACCCCGCGCAGCTGACTGGCCAGCGCCACACGCGCGCGGTCGTACAGGACGCGGCGATTCTCGCCGGTGTTCTTGCCGAGTCCGATGACGGCCCGGGAGATCAGAGGATAGTAATCAGCCATTGCGCCCGTTTCGCTGGTGCATCATGGCGCCCACTCGCGACGTTTCCTTGAATCGATCATGCTTGACCCCGGTTCGTGTCTTTTTTCGGCAATCATAACTCAAATGGATTTTTCATTAGAATAGTGTCTTCCCGCTCCGGACTCGTCGATAGCAACGCAACCGGGCAGCCAACCAATTCCTCGACGCGACGCACATATTTTATTGCCTGCGCCGGCAGCTGTGCCCAGGAGCGCGCCTGGGCCGTCGGTTCCTTCCAGCCATCGATCGTCTCATAGACAGGCTCCGCCCGGGCCTGGGCCTGCTCGCCGGCGGGAAGATAGTCAATTTCATGGCCATCCAGCCGATAGCGCACGCACACCTTGATCTTGTCGAAGCCGTCCAGAATATCGAGCTTGGTGAGCGCCAGCCCATCGATGCCGCAAGTCAGCACCGCCTGGCGAACCAGCACGGCATCGAACCAGCCGCATCGGCGGGCCCGGCCGGTTACGGTTCCAAACTCGCGGCCGCGCTCGCCAAGCGTTTTTCCGACGGCATTGTTCATTTGATCGGTGGGAAACGGGCCGAGGCCGACACGCGTTGTATACGCCTTGCAGATGCCGAGCACATAGTCGATTGCGTTTGGGCCCAGCCCGGACCCGGTCGCCGCCTGTGCCGCGACCGTATTTGATGACGTCACATAGGGGTATGTGCCGTGATCTATATCGAGCAGCGCGCCCTGCGCGCCCTCGAATAATATGCGTCTGCCTTCGCGCCGCTTGCCATCAAGCAACGACCAGACCGAATCCATGAAAGGCAAAACCTTGGGCGCGATACCGGCGAGATGGTCGTAAACGGTTTGCGTCGCGATTTCACTCAGCCCATGGCCGCGCCGCAGTGCATTATGATGTGCAAGCAGTCTTTCGATTTTGCCGCGCAGCGCTGGAAGATCGGCGAGATCCATGAAACGAATGGCGCGCCGGCCCACTTTATCCTCGTAGGCAGGACCAATTCCGCGTTTGGTCGTGCCGATCCGGGTCGCGGCGTCATCGGCCTCGCGCAGAGCCTCGAGCTCCCTGTGCAATGGCAAAATCAGGGTCGCGTTCTCGGCAATACGCAAGCTTTCAGGAGTGACCACAACACCTTGCTTCTTCAGTTGGGCAATCTCGTCGATGAGCGCCTGCGGATCGATCACAACGCCGTTGCCGATGACCGAAAGCTTGCCCTCGCGGACCACGCCGGACGGCAGTAGCGAGAGCTTGTAGATTGAGCCGTCGATCACCAGTGTGTGGCCGGCATTGTGGCCACCCTGGAAACGCACGACGATATCGGCCTGCTCCGACAGCCAGTCGACGATCTTGCCTTTGCCTTCGTCGCCCCACTGGGATCCGACAACCACAACATTCGCCATCAGGATCCCTTCCCTGCAGCAGCGCCCGGACACTCAAAGCCGGGTGCCACCGGCCAGGTCCACCTTCGGATAAAGGATGCTCCCGTGGGAGGCAAGCCAAAGTCCGGGCCGGGCGCCGCACGCGCCAGAAGCAACAAAGACCTGATCTTACGGCATTTTCAGAAATGCAGAGGCTTTGCCTGCTGCACCTGCGGCAATGCCCGCACCTTGGCAAGCACCTCTGCGGGAAGGTCGCCGTCGATCTCGATGAGAGCGACCGCATTGCCGCCAGGCCCATCGCGCCCGACATGAAACGTCGCGATGTTGATGCCGGCCTCGCCGAGCGTCGAGGAAAATTTGCCGATGAAGCCGGGCTTGTCGAGATTGGTGATGTAGATCATCGAGGGCCCGAACTCGGCATCCATGCGAATGCCCTTGATGTTGACGATGCGCGGGCGGCCGTCGGCGAATACGGTCCCCGACACGTGCCGCGTCTGACGCTCGGTCGTCACGGTGATGGTGATGAGGCTTTCGTAGTCCTCCGGCATCTCGCGAGTCACCTCTTCGACCACGATGCCGCGCTCTTTAGCCACCACGGGCGCCGAAACCACGTTAACATCGCCCAGCATGGGACGCAGCAGGCCGGCCAGCGCCGCCGAGGTAAGCGCCTTGGTATTCATCTGGGCGACCGCGCCTTCGTAGGCAAGCTGGATCTTGCTGATGCCGGTTTCCGTAAGCTGCCCCGCGAACGAGCCGAGCTTTTCGGCGAGCGCGATAAACGGCTTGAGCTTCGGCGCTTCCTCCGCACTGATCGACGGAAAATTTATAGCGTTGGTAATGGCGCCGCGTAGCAGATAGTCCGACATCTGCTCGGCGATCTGCAGAGCGACATTTTCCTGTGCTTCGCTCGTAGAGGCGCCGAGGTGCGGCGTACAAACGACATTCGGCAGATTGAAAAGCGCATTCTCAGTCGCGGGTTCAGTGACGAACACGTCGAATGCCGCGCCGGCCACGTGTCCGCTTTTCAAAGCATCATGGAGCGCAGCCTCATCGACAAGGCCGCCACGCGCGCAGTTGATGATCCGCACACCCTTTTTCATGGTCCGGATCGCATCGGCATTGATGATGTTGCGGGTCTTGTCGGTCAGCGGCGTATGCAGAGTAATGAAATCCGCACGTCTGAAAAGTTCGTCCACATCGACTTTTTCGACCCCAAGATCGTCGGCCCGCTCATGCGACAGGAACGGATCATAGGCGACAACTTTCATCTTCAATCCGATCGCCCGGTCGGCAACGATCGAGCCGATATTGCCGCAGCCGATCACACCGAGCGTCTTGCCGAAGATTTCGACGCCCATGAATTTGTTCTTTTCCCATCGTCCCGCGCGCGTGGAGGCATCCGCTTCCGGAATTTGCCGCGCCAGGGCCAGCATGAGCGAAATTGCATGCTCGGCGGTAGTGATGGAATTCCCGAAGGGCGTATTCATGACGATGATGCCGCGCGCTGTTGCGGCGGGAATATCGACGTTGTCGACGCCGATGCCTGCGCGGCCGATGACCTTGAGATGTTTCGCCTGCTCCAGAACTTTGGCCGTCACCTTGGTGGCGGACCGAATTGCCAGGCCGTCATAGTTTCCGACCAGCGCGGCGAGCTTTTCCTTGTCCTTGCCGAGGGCTGGTTGAAAATCGACGTCGATGCCACGATCCTTGAAAATCTGCACGGCAGCCGGCGATAGGGCGTCGGATATGAGAACCTTGGGCATGACCGGCCTCACGCGGCTTTCGGTAACGTGGCCTTCGCCTCCGCGAAGGCCCATTCGAGCCAGGGCGTGAGCGCCTCGACGTCGCGGCTTTCGACAGTTGCTCCGCACCAGATTCGCAACCCGGGCGGCGCATCGCGGTAATAAGCGATGTCGTAGGCGACGCCTTCCTTCTCGAGCATGCCGGCCAAAGTCTTCGCAAACGCTGCCTGATCGTCGGCCGAAAGCCGTGTCACCGCAGGGTCGACGACTTTCAGGCAAACGGACGTGTTGGAACGCACGGCCGCATCTTTGGCGAGGTGCTCGATCCATGGCGTTATGGCGACCCAATCCGCCAGCACCTTCGCATTCGCATTGGAACGCGCGACAGTTGCAGAAAGACCGCCGATCGACTTCGCCCATTGCAATGTGTCGAGATAATCCTCGACGCACAGCATCGACGGGGTGTTGATCGTTTCTCCGGCAAAAATCCCTTCGTTCAGCTTGCCGCCTTTGGTCAGTCGGAAGATTTTCGGCAGTGGCCATGCCGGCTTGTGAGTCTCGAGCCGCTCCACCGCACGCGGCGACAGGATCAACATCCCGTGGGCACCCTCGCCGCCGAGCGCCTTCTGCCAAGAGAAGGTCGCAACGTCGAGCTTCGGCCAATCAAGCTGCTGAGCGAATGCAGCCGATGTCGCGTCACAGATCGTGAGACCTTTGCGGTCAGCGGCGATCCATTGACCGTTCGGCACGCGTACCCCCGAAGTTGTGCCGTTCCAGGTGAAAACGACGTCGGTTGCAAAGTCGATTTTTTCCAGGTCCGGCAGTTCGCCGTAAGGCGCTTTGACGACGGTGACGTCCTTAAGCTTGAGTTGCTTCTCGACGTCGGTGACCCAACCCTCTCCGAAGGATTCCCATGCGAGCATGGTCACTGGCCGCGCACCGAGAAGCGACCACAGCGCAATTTCCACGGCACCCGTATCGGAGGCGGGCACGATGCCAATGCGGTAGTCCGGCGGCACTTCCAGGACCTCGCGCGTAAGATCGATGGCGCGCTTGAGCTTCGCCTTGCCGATCTTTGACCGGTGCGAACGTCCGAGAACCGCGTCGGTAAGATTTTGGAGGCTCCAGCCTGGGCGCTTGGCGCATGGGCCGGACGAGAAGTGCGGGGTTGCCGGCCGCACGCCGGGCTTGGTCGCCGTCATTATGTCTATCCTTCCAGATAGGCGCCCCTCGTTGGGGAGGGGTGTCCCACTGGCGGAAATAGGCGACTTACCCGCAGCGGTCAACTGCGCGGAATAGATTTTCTGAATAAATCAGTTCGCTAGAATCGCCCGCCGACGCCAAGAAAACCGGTATTGGTCTGGACGTTTTTGCCATTCAGCGTCGCAAACGCGATGTACTCCCATTCGGCGCGAACAAAGATGCCTGGCGTAACGGCCCAGTCGACGCCGAGGCCTGCAGCAACGCCCGCAGTGAAGGCGTTGTCTTTACCCGCAAACGTACCCGTAACGGAATCGAAGTTGCTATAGTTGAATCGCCCGACCGCAAGGCCGACCACGGCGTAAGGCAAGAACTGCCCGACCGCATACCCAGCGCGACCGCGCAGCGTGGCATAATCGACGAGCTTCAGCTGTGCCGTAGTCGTGGAAGTATCGAGCACGGATGGGTACTTGTAGCCGAGATCAAAGCCTAAAACGAGTTGATCCCATTGCATATTGTAACCGAAGAATCCGCCGAACACGGGACCGGTGGTCGTATTCAGAGACGACGTCTGCATGTTGCTAAAGCCCGCTAGCGCACCGAATTGCCAGCCATCCCAGCGGGTGTAAGCCGGCGTTGGCGCCAGTGACCCCCGCAACGGCCAGTCTGCGGCTACGGCGCGCTCGACTGAGGGCGCCGTTAGGAGAAGCGCGCAAATTACGAAGCACAGTCGCAATGCTTTTGCACGGACGTGTTCGGCCGAACGCAGACCGGTACAATTATACAGGCTGACCCAACTCATGACCGCCCCTTCACAATGCGCAGCCGCCCCGGCTGACGCCCCGGAAGAGACGATGGCAGCAAAACCTTAATTGCTGCTTAACCTTAATTCTTAACCACGCGCATTAACAAATGTGATCGCAGCCGCGAGCAAGCACACGCTGCGCAACGCGAAATTCAGTTTAAGGTGTCGACTATCGCGCTCAGGCAGCGGATCGACTCAGTGCCTCGACGACATCGTCGACCACCGATTCGACCAGTGTCCTGTCGTCTCCCTCACCCATCACGCGGATAACGGGTTCGGTGCCCGACGGCCGGACGATCAGACGGCCGCCGCCGCCAAGTTTGCGCTCCGCGCTCGCAATGGCAGACCGTACCTTCGCATTCTCTAGCGGTTTACCTTCCTGATAGCGCACGTTTTTGAGTACCTGCGGCAAGGGCTCGAAACGGTGGCACACCTCCGATACAGGCTTGCCGCTACGCTTGATGACGGCGAGCACCTGCAGAGCCGCGATAAAACCGTCCCCCGTTGTCGTGTAGTCGGACAAGATAATGTGTCCGGACGGCTCTCCGCCGATGTTGTACCCATGCGTACGCATGTGCTCGAGCACATAGCGGTCGCCGACCGCTGTGCGTACCAACTCAAGCCCGAGGCCGCCTAGGTAACGCTCAAGACCCAGATTGGACATCACGGTGGCGACCACGCCTGGACGTTCCAGCCTGTTGTCTTCCTTCCAGCTTTCGGCAATGACAGCGAGCAGTTGGTCGCCATCGACCACGTGTCCGCGCTCATCGACAATCATGACGCGGTCGGCATCGCCATCGAGCGCAATACCGATATCGGCACGCATCTCGCGCACTTTCGCACACAACGCTCGCAAGTCGGTCGACCCGCAATCCTTGTTGATGTTGAAGCCGTCCGGATCGACGCCGATCGGAATTACGTCGGCGCCCATCTCCCACAGGGCCCCGGGCGCAACCCGATAGGCCGCACCGTTGGCGCAATCGATCACCACGCGCAGGCCTTCGAATGACACGGCCTTCGGCAAGGTCAGCTTGGCAAATTCGATGTAGCGATCCTGAACACCGTCAATGCGACGTGCGCGGCCAAGATCACCGCTTTTGGCCAATTGCTTTCCAAGATCGGAGTCGACCAAGTCCTCGATTTTCTCTTCGGTCTCGTCGCTGAGCTTGTAGCCGTCGGGGCCAAACAGCTTGATCCCGTTGTCGTCGAACGGATTGTGTGAGGCCGAAATCATGACGCCAAGGTCGGCACGCATCGATCGGGTCAGCATACCGACTGCCGGCGTCGGAATCGGACCGGTCAGCAGCACGTCCATGCCGACCGATGTAAAGCCTGCAACCAAGGCGGTTTCAATCATGTAGCCGGACAGACGGGTATCCTTGCCGATCAGGACCCTGTGTCGGTGGTCACCGTTTTTGAAGATCAATCCGGCAGCCTGTCCTACCTTTAGGGCAAGTTCGGGCGTAATCACCCTGTTGGCACGACCGCGAATTCCATCGGTGCCGAAATAACGACGACCCATACAACTATCCCCAGACGCCCACGTTTGCCTTTTGAGCCCAGACCGGCCGGATCGGAATGAGCGGCCCGCCTCCTCAGCGGGGCGCATAATAATGTCAACGTCGTGGATTTACCTCAAAAATTGTGGGAATCATTACTGAGCGCAGTTAACGCTTTTCAGCGTTCCGGAACGCATGAAAAGCGCCTATTTCGCACCGGGGCATCGCTGTGTTACCCGATATATTTACGGTGAACTCCCAGAACGTCGCATGAAAACCATTGCCTGCATCGAGGACCTGCGCGCGCTTGCGCGCCGCAAAGTTCCAAAAGCGTTTTTTGAATATGCCGACGGCGGTTCCTACAACGAGGAGACGCTGCGTGCGAACCGCGCCGATCTCGAGACCATCAAGCTGCGCCAGCGCGTGATGGTCGATGTTTCGGACCGCAGCCTTGCCACGACCATTATCGGCCACAAGGTGAGCGCGCCATTCGCACTCGCCCCGATCGGCCTGTGCGGCATGCAATATGGCGACGGGGAAATCCTTTCCGCACAGGCGGCGGAAGAGGCGGAGCTTCCTTTCATCCTTTCCACGATGTCGATCAATTCGATCGAGCAGGTTGCCGCAGCGACCACGAGGCCGTTCTGGTTTCAGCTCTACGTCATTCGCGACCGCGGTTTCTCAAAGGACATTCTGTCGCGCGCTATGAAGGCGAGTTGCAGCGCGCTAGTGCTCACGGTGGACTTGCAGGTTCTCGGCCAGCGACACCGTGACCTGCGCAACGGCATGACGGTGCCGCCGGAAATCCGGCTCAAAAACATCATCGACATAGCGACCAAGCCTGGGTGGGCCCTGAGCATCCTGAAAGGCCAGAGCAAGACATTCGGCAACCTTGCCGGCCACGTGAAAGGCATGGACGACGTAACGTCGTTGGCGCAGTGGACCAATAGCCAGTTTGATCCGGCACTGAACTGGAAAGACGTCGAATGGATCAAGAAAATCTGGCCGGGAAAACTGATCATCAAGGGCATTCTCGACGTCGAAGACGCCAGGACCGCGGTCAAGCTTGGCGCCGATGCAATTGTGGTTTCCAATCACGGCGGCCGGCAGCTTGACGGTGCGCCGTCATCCATCTCGGCGTTGCCGGCAATCGCCCAGGCCGTCGGTTCCGACACCGAGGTGCTGTTCGATGGCGGGATCCGCACCGGGTCCGACATGCTGCGCGCACTGGCACTGGGCGCGCGTGCCTGCCTGATTGGCCGTGCGTATATTTACGGCCTTGGTGCCGGCGGCAAATCCGGAGTGGCAAAGGCGATTGATATCCTGAAGAAGGAGCTCAGCGTAGCGATGGCGCTGACCGGCTCGACACGAGTCAGTGACGTCGGACCGCAGGTGCTTGTCGGCAACGAGTCCAGGAAGCCGGCGCGCAAACGAAAAGCCTGAGGCTCAATCTTCCTTTAGTCCATACGCCAGTTCGTTGCCCGTGGCGCCATAATATTTGTATGGCAGGAACTTTCCGGTCATGCCGATGCTGACCCGGTCCCCCTTAGGATCGGCTTTACGCGTAATGTCCATGTCAAAATCGATTGCTGACATGATCCCATCGCCAAATTCCTCTTCGATCAACGCCTTTAGCGCCGGACCGTTCACCATAACTAGCTCGTAGAAGCGATAGATGAGTGGATCGGTCGGAGGCATCGGGGTGCCCGTGCCGCGAAATGGCGTCTCGTTGAGCATTGCCTGCTCGCTTTTTGACAGGCCAAATAACTTGGCTGCATTGGCGGCCTGCGGTTTGGTCAATTTCATTTGGCCAAGGATCGCGCCGGTCACAAGAATCGGCGACATCCCACCGATTTCTTTGCAGATGTATTTCCAGGTCCAACCCTTCTCGCGCTTCATGTCGAGAAGCTTTTCCGTAAGTTCGCCTCGAGTCATGACTGCCTCCATATGCTGCGCCCTCAGACGCCCCAATTTTTGATGCTCGACTCAAGCAATTTCTGCACCAACCTTCCAGCCATCTTGCCAAAACCGCACTCGCATGCGACCGGACTGGGCAATGACGGCAGATGTCACCATCGGGGACGGAAAAAAGCTCACTCCGCATTCCCTGCGCGCAGCAATCCTCGGTGAGGTCCATGCACGACCCTTCACCCCGATCGATACGCCATGCCGTATCCTGCATTTTGCCTTTGACACCACCGGCGATGCTGCCAAACGCGACCGTGCTGCACTCGCCGATTTCTGCGCCCGTCGCGACCTCAAGCCGCTGAAGCCTTCAGCCAAACAGCATCAGGTCGTTTTTGACGGCGTTTTGCTGCGCTGGGAGCAGCATTCGGAATTCACCACCTACACTTGGGAACTGCCGTCGCCGGATGTGACCCCATTCCATCCCGACGCGGTATCGTTGGCGGCGCCCATGGCCGGCCTGCCACAACCGGGACCGGTGCTGGTGGCGCTGGATCTGCACCTTCTGGCAGAGAAAAAGGACAAGCTGTCAATCGCTAAGCTGTTCGATCGCGCCAGCCTGGCGGTCGCGGAAAATTCCGACGGTCTTGCCTTGTTTGCGACCGACTTCCAGACTGATGCGGCCGGATTTGTGCGTATCCTGGTGCTTGACCGCGGGCTGGGCAGCGAACGCGCCGGAGCTGTGGTCCAGCGCATCATTGAGCTGGAGACCTACCGAACGCTGGCACTGCTTGGGTTGCCGGAGGCACAACGCCTGCTGCCTTCGATCAACCGGATCGAAAAGCGGCTCGGTGAAGTGACCGAGGAAATGCGCAGCACCGCCAAGCTCATCGATAACCACCGTCTGCTCGACGAGTTGACTGCGCTCGCCTCCGAGCTCGAGGCCGGCGCGGCCGCCAGCCTGTTCCGTTTCGGCGCCAGCCGCGCATACAACGAAATCGTTCATTTGCGGTTGCAGACGATCGGCGAGCGCAAGGTCGAGGGCCTGCCGACATGGTCGTCGTTCCTGGCGCGGCGGATGGCGCCGGCTATGCGCACCTGCATCACCACGGAAGAGCGGCAGGCGAATTTGTCCGAGAAGCTTGCGCGCGCCGCCAACCTGCTGCGCACACGGGTCGATGTCGAACTGGAGCAGCAAAACCGCGACCTGTTGCGCTCCATGAATGAACGAACGCGTCTGCAGCTAAGATTGCAGGCGACGGTCGAAGGTCTCTCGGTCGCGGCGATCAGCTATTACGTCGTCGGGCTGTTCGCATATTTGATCAAAGGCGCACATGACGAAGGCGTGCCGGTCAATGTTTCGGCGGCGACGGCGCTGTTCGTGCCAGCCGCTGTTCTCGCTATCTGGTGGGTCGTACGCCGCGTCAGACGGAGACATATTGCGGAGACGGATTAGGTGCAGCCGAAAATCCGGTGGGCGCTGGTCTTTCATCCCACCCCGCCAGGATATATTTTTCCGCTTATGTCAGATGCCGCGCACACATTGACGCAGCAGTTTCTCGCCTGGGTGGCGGAGGCGCCGCGCAGCTATGCCGAAGCCGATGCTTGGCGTCGGAGTTGCCCGCATCTGTCGATCTGGGAAGACGCTATCTCTGATGGACTGGTCCAGTTCGAGAATGGCAGCAGCATGAAGAAATCGCGGATCGTGCTGACTGCGCGCGGCCGCAGACATCTCGCCGGCAACTGACGCAATCCCGTTACATCTCCTTTGCGGCTTGACGTCCTCTGATCGTTGGAGGACACTAGAACAAATCAAGAACATTAAGTCAGATGGGCAAGATACTGACCTCGAATGTGTGCGTGTATTCAAAGGCTTAGAATGATCGAGCAACTCCGCCAACGCCTACAGACCTTGCAAAACGTGTCGGGGATCGAGGGCCACCCCTGCACCCTGCCATTTGGCATTCCTGCCATCGATACGATCCTCGGCGGTGGCCTAGCCCGCGGCGCGCTTCACGAAGTCGCGGCAACTAGCGAAGCGCATCTTACCGCAGCGGCCGGGTTTGCCTTGGCGGTGGCCGCCCGCAGCGGCACAGCCATCACAGGCCGGACTCCCTCTCCCCGCCGGGGAGAGGGGGTTCGGAATCTTCAATCATCCATCCCCCCTCACCCGACCTTGCTTCGCTCGGTCAACCTCTCCCCGCACGGGAGAGGTGAAAGAAGGAGAAGTTTGATTTGGATCTCCGAGGATATGGCGCTTGCCGAAAATGGTGTGCCACACGGCAGCGGCCTCGATGCCTTCGGCCTCGCTCCGGAGCAGTTGGTGATGGTGTCCGCCGCGCATCGCCGCGATTTGCTGTGGGCGATGGAAGAAGCGTTGCGCTGCCGTGCGACCACCGCGGTGATCGGCGAAATGCGCGCCGGCGCAATTGACGGCGTGGCGATGCGGCGGCTCTCACTTGCGGCAGCGGAAAGCGGCACACTGGCTTTGCTGCTGCGGACAGAACCGCCGACCGATGCTTTGACCGCAGCCACGCGTTGGGTCGTCGGTGCTGCATCTAATATCAATGTCATTCCGAGGCGCGAGCATAGCGAGCGAACCCGGAATCCAGAAACGGATTCGGAATTTATATCTGGATTCCGGGTCCGCACCTTCGGCGCGTCCCGGAATGACGCGAAAATAAAACCACGCCTTGCCGCACAGCTTATCCGCAACCGCCGCGGCCCGACTGGATTATGGATTCTCGAATGGAGTGACAGCGATGGGCAGTTCATCCTCGCAACGCATTCTCAGCCTCTGGCTGCGCCGGTTCTCGACCGACCGCATCGTCAGGTTGCGCAAGACGCCGCATGAAATATCCAAACCGCTGGTTGTCACCGGCAAACGCGGCAATATCGAAGTTCTTACGGCCGCAGATGACGCGGCAAGACGGCTTGGCCTCACGTCCGGTCTCGCTCTGGCACAGGCGCGCGCCATGCATCCCGGCATTGACGTCGTCGCTGAAAATGTCGAAGCCGATGCAGCCCTGCTCAATTCCATTGCCGACTGGTGCTTGCGCTACACGCCATTGGTTGCCTGTGATAGGCCCGATGGCCTGCTGCTCGACATCAGCGGCTGCGCGCATCTTTACGGCGGCGAGCGTGAACTAATCGCCGATCTCAGCGGACGCCTGGAAAAATCCGGTTTTGCGTATTCGCTCGCCATTGCCGGCACCATCGGTGCTGCCTGGGCTGCCGCACGTTATGGCGAACCGGCAAGCTATGCCTGCGGCAAGGAGCGCAGCGTTCTCGCGCTATTGCCCCTCTCCGCGTTGCGGCTTCCGTCGGCGACGGTCGCGAGTCTCGCTCGTGTCGGCCTGAAGCGCATCGGCGATATCGTCGATCTGCCGCGCGCGCCGCTCGCCGCGCGCTTCGGGCCCGACGTGCTGCGTCAGCTCGATCGTGCCCTTGGCCACGAGCATGAACCGCTGACACCGCGTCTGCCAGTCGCACCTTATGTCGCCGAGCAGCGTTTTCCCGAACCGATCAACCGCGAGGAAGACGTGCTTGCAATCACCCTGCGACTGGCGAGGCGTCTGCAATCCGCGCTGGAGCGCGGCGGCGACGGCGTGCGCCGCATCGAATTGAGCCTGTTCCGCACCGACGGCGTGGTGCGCCGCATCGCCGCCGGCACCTCACGGCCGGTACGCGAGCCGGAGGAAATTCGAGCGCTGTTC
>DATBHE010000099.1:0-31177 GCA_036557605.1 Pseudolabrys sp. | reverse complement strand
ATAAACCTCATTGACAGCGTAAAGGCCGGCGACGAGCTCATCGTCACCGCGCCGGTGAACGACTTCGGGCTGCCGCCGCGCGCGCAGGATTTCCTGTTCATTGCCGGGGGCATTGGCGTGACGCCGATGATGGCGATGATCCGGCAGGTGATGGCAGAGGGCAAGCGTTTCCGCCTGTTCTACTGTTCACGCTCGCCCGAGACGACAGCCTTCCGCGAAGAACTGGGCGCGCCGCAGTTCAGGGACATGGTCACGATCCATTACGACGATGGCGACGTCTCGCGCTCGCTCGACCTGCGCCCGATTTTGGCCGAACGAAAGAACCGAGAGCATCTTTACTGCTGCGGACCGCGACCGCTGATGGAAGCCGTGCGGGCCATGACCGACCATTGGTCGCCGACTGCCGTACACTTCGAGGCCTTCAGCGACGCCGAAACGCATAAGGCCGGCGACATCCCGTTCAAGGTGAAGCTTGCGCGCTCGGGAACGGTGCTCGACGTACCGACAACGAAGACGATCCTCGAAGTTTTGCGCGATCACGGCCTTGACGTGCCGAGTTCGTGCGAGACGGGAACCTGCGGCACCTGCCGCACAAAAATGCTTGGCGGCGAAGCCGACCACCGCGATCTCGTGCTGGCCGATCACGAGCGCAAGGATACGATCATGATCTGCGTCTCGCGGGCGCGCAGCGACGAGATCACCATCGATCGATAGAATTGTTCGCAAAAGAGTGCATGCCCCAAGGGTTTGTAAGCACCGAGACCTGGATTCGCGCACGCCTCTTTCAAAAAAGATTGGAAAGTGTAGCCTAGCTTGGTCTGGGGTTTTTCGAAATTTTGAATTGCGCTTTGACGGAAAGCATCCGTGCTGGGGATCACGCGTTGGCACGTGTTCAGGATACTGGCGCCGACGCTGTGCGTCGCCGGTCTCGTTTGGCTCGGAATGTCGTATCTGATTCCCGCACCGCCATCTCAGATCGTAATCGGCACGTCTCCTGCGGGCGAGCACTATCATAATGTGGGAACGCGCTATCAGGGCATATTGGCGGCGGCGGACATGAAAGTGGAATTGCGTCTCACCAACGGCGCAAAAGAGAATTTGGGACTTCTGAACGATCCGAATTCCGGGATTCAAATCGCGTTCATGCAGGGCGGTATCTCGAATGGCCGTCTCGCGCCTGACGTGATGTCGCTTGGCCGTATCGACCACCAAATTTTCTGGCTTTTCTATCCAACCGGAGAAACGTTGACCGATCTCGCGCAGCTCAAGGGCAAGCGCATCGGGCTCGGCGCTGAAGGCAGCGGCGATCGAACGGTGTGCGAGAAAATTCTTGCTGTCGCCGGCATTACTTATGACAACACGACACTGGTGACTGTTCCAACAGAACTTGTCATCAATAGCCTCGACAGTGGGGCGATCGATGCGGTCTTTCGCACCTTTTCGCCGGATTCGCCGGTCCTCGATGCGCTGCTGAGAGGTCCCCAATACCGCCTTATGGATTTTGCCGAGGCAGAGGCTTTAACCCGCATCTTTCCCTACCTGGTTCACCTGGTGTTGCCGAAAGGCGCCATCGACCTCGCGCGGAAAATGCCCGTTTCAGACACCGCGCTTATTGCGACAACAAACGTTCTGCTGGCGCGGAAGGATACTCACCCCTTAGTGGTCGATCTTCTGGCGCAAGCAACCTTGCAGGCGCACAGCACGCCGGGACTCTTTCGAAAGGTCGGCGAGTTTCCGACCGAGACCGACCCGGAATATCCCATGTCCCAGGGAGCCCGCGATTTCTACAGAAATGGCCCTTCGTTCCTGAACCGATATCTTCCCTTCTGGATGACCAATTACGCACAACGATTCCTCGCCGTGTTGGTGGCAGTCATCGCGATCGTCGTTCCAGTGTTTAATTACGCGCCGAGGGTGTTTCTCTGGCTTATTCGCGATCGCGTGCGCAGGCTGTATCGCCGGCTTCGGATGGTTGATAAAGCACTGTTGACTGAGCCAGATTCAGTTCGAATGCAGATGCTACGCACCGAGCTGGAAAATATTGCACGAGCGGCCAATATTGTTCCGATGCATAGCTCCGATCTCTTTTTCGAACTCAGAGCTCACATTGATCGCACCCGGCGACATCTGGCATCCGTCGACGCGCAAAACAGCGTAGCCAAGGTCGCCTGATCATTCTGAGTGGCGCGCCGGAAGGGATTCGAACCCCTGACCCCCAGATTCGAAGTCTGGTGCTCTATCCAGCTGAGCTACCGGCGCATTGGGAGAATTGGTGGCGTGCGCGAGACATTCCAGAAAGCGTTGCCAGCCGCTCACACATTAAAGACTGAGGCGCGCTTTTGCAAACCGCCGGGATGCGGCAGCAGGCTCTCTCCGATCGAACACTATTTCGCGCAGTGAGGGGACGTAGTCCCGTCGATATTATTCAGCTGTAACGGTGTGCGTCAGCTCTGCCGCTTTGCGCCAGGCCGACGCCGCTTTTCCCGCAGTGCTGCCGCGTGTCTTCAGCTGTTCGCCGAGGTACTCTCCGACGGCCACCCAGAAGCGCTTTGCCAAGCAATAAACCTGGATCGTGTGGCTTTCGCCGCAAACATCGATTGTGTGTTCGGACATTGCCTCAATCCCCGAAGCACATATTTTGCGATTTAATACTTGCAAAAGTTTTAAGCGCGCAAAGAGTCAATGAATGTCTGGGGTTCGGTATGCCTTGGGGCATGCAGAATCCTGGGTCGTAGGCAGCTGCCATTACTGGGGCAGCAGGTCGGGCGTAAAATTCTTCATCGCATCGGGCACCGCTACAGTGACATTCGTCGGCGCCGCATAGTTAGGACGGCTTCTGGCCGAACCCGCTTTCACCCCGGCAGCAACAATGTCGACGACGCTCGCGGCGAGAAGAGCAACAGCTACGGCAATGGCAAGTGCTTGTCGCATGGCATTGGCCTTCGGCCAGCAATGACTCTTCTTCCTAGCTTCTACCGATAAGCCGAATTGCACTAATGTGATGTGACCGTCGTCACAAAATTTCGCTTTTGTCGGCCGCCACAGTCAGATTCTCTTCGTGACAGACGGATCTGGATGAAGACGGCCTATTTGCTCCGCCGCAGCTTTTCCGGCCGCGTGCCCAACTACAGTGGCCGTCAAGAGACCATTGCCCGACAGATACCCGGCGGCCGTTGAGCCAGAGACCCCCACCGCCGCACCTCCGGCGGCAAAAAGATTGGGAAACTTTTTTCCGTTCTTGCGTTTCACGCGGCCACAAGGATCGACGGAGAGCCCACCTTGCGTATGAAACAGGGCGCCGGTGACCTTCACGGCGAGGTACGGCGGGCTGAGTGATTGGTTCGTGATGAACCGCCGACCGTACTCATCCTCCGCATTGGCCAATTTCATTTTTTGCACTTTTTCCCATTCGACGACAAATACGTCGACGGGAACGCGCATGGCATTTGCCAGCTCAATGACAGTATCTTTCACAAGAATCGCGCCGGCGCGTTCCGCCGCGCGGAAGTCCTCGAACTGCCGCGCCACCTGGGCGATTCGGCCGTCGAACACATTCCATGCAAACGTGCCCGGCTGGCGCAGCACCTTCTCGGCCTGTTCCGAATATCCCTGCGTTTCATCGGAAAACCGTCGACCCTCGCGGTTGACCTGAAAGCCGCCCTGCATGATGACGGCCCAGCTGATCAAAATATTATGCGGTGTCGCGACTGACCCGTGGCCCTGGTAACTGCTGAGATGGCGAAGATCGGCATCGAGTTGCTCGCCCCAGCGGATCGCATCGCCGCGATTGCCTGGATGGCCGAAATAGAGTGCGCCCGACAACTCGGGAATATGGCGGCGGACGAGCTCGGGATTTCCACCGAAACCATTGCACGCCAGGATCAGGGCGTCGCAACCGATACGTTCCGGCTCTCCATCGCGCCGTTTCATCTCCACGCCGCGAATGCATCCATCGGAATCGGCAAAAAGTTGCTCGCAGACACGTTCAGTGAGGATAACGACTCCATTCGTTTCGGCTGCGTTGCGCAGCCGATCGACGAGTTCTTGTCCCGTCCGGCTGGGCAATCCATGCATGCGCAAGGCTGAATGACCCGGATAAGCGAAGTCGTCGATTAAATCAAAAGGCAGCTTGTGTTGCTCGGCTAGCCATTCAACCACCGGTCCGGCACCAAGCGCGACTGCTGCGACGAGGGCAGGATCCGCCTCGCCATTCGCTTTGCGCCTAATATCATCGGCGAACCGTTCCGGACTGTCGTCGATGTCTTTGGCATGCTGAAATCGCGTTCCGGCGGCGGGAATAAGTCCTGCGGACAATGCCGTTGAGCCGGCGGGGGCGGCATCGCGCTCAATCACTACTGCATCGACATCAAACTCCCTGGCGGCAAGTGCAGCACAGAGTCCGGCTGCGCCAGCCCCGACAATGACCAAAGGCACGCGCGTTTCAAATTCCGCCGTAGCAGCACCTTGGCCACTATGCCCGGTCACCATTGAAGCGATTCATCGTTTTTGAGACGCTTCCGGCCTGCGCAGATATTTGCCGCGCGCCGGACCGATGACGTTTTCTTTGTCGTAAACGAGATCACCTCGCAAAAACGTGCTTTTTACGCGGCCGGTCAGCTCGACTCCTTCGAACGGCGAGTAGCCCTGTTTCGATTCGGACTCGGTGGCGCGTACCACAAAGCTCTCGCGCGGATCGACGATAACGATATCGGCGTCGTAGCCAGGAGCAATATCGCCCTTGCTCAGCAACCCAAAACGTTGCGCCGGTTTCCAGCTCAGAAGTTCGGCCATGTAATTGTAAGACATGCCGCGCTTGCTGCCCTCGCTCAGAACTCCCGAAAGCAGATATTCGGTGCCGCCAAAACCCGATTTCGCCAACCAGATATTGGAGGGATCATCCTTTGACCATTTCTGCTCGGCAGAGCAGCAGGCATGATCGCTGACGATCCAATCGATTTTACGCTCGAGCACAGCCTGCCAAAGTGCCTCGACGTCCTCGCGAGGACGTATTGGCGGATTGACCTTGGCATGGACCGCGCATTCGCAATCGGTATCGAGCAGCAGATGACCGACCGTCACTTCGCGACGGAATGCAATGTGTGGAAAGACCTGTTGCATAGTCCAGGCCGCGTCCACTGCCTTTCGTGAACTCAAATGCAGCAGATTGATGTTCAGACAATTGGTTTCGTTCGCGAGGTAAGAAGCAATCCAGATCGCAAGCCCTTCCGAATGCGGAGGGCGAGCCGCGCTATAAGCATGCAGACCGGTCAATTTACCTTCCCGCTCCACGATCTTGGTGTAAGCATTGAGGATATCAGCCAGTTCGCAATGCAAACTGACGCTGATGTGCGCGGCAAGATTCGGAAATTTTTCCATCAAGCGCTGTGCGGAACGCATAATGAATTCGAAATGAGCGATGTCGTAGCTCTCGTCGGGGCCGATCATCAAAAAGTCATTCTGTTGAGACGACCGCCCATGCAGTCCATAACCTCCGTAAAACATGAAAATCTTGAACGAAGGAATTCCGTGCTCGGTGACGAGATCTTCCATTTCATCGATATGCGCCGCCTCGATCGGCGCAATATGAAAACCGTAGTCGACCCAAAATCGGCCGTCCGCCTGCTTGAAGACTTCGGGCATGAATTCGCGGTAGGGACCCCCTCGGTTGAGATAGTAGTGCCCTGTGCGCAGGTAGTTCAGGCTTGAAGTGACGCCACCCATTGCGGCGGCTTTACTCTCTGACACCGCATCCTGGGCCAGCGGTGCATAAATGCCGATGTGCATATGGGCATCGACGCAACCCGGAAACGCGAGACGATTTCCAGCATCGAAGACGTGCTTCGCGCTCTCAAAGTCAATTTCCGGGGCTAGCCGGACAATCTTTCCTTTTTCAATCGCGATATCGAGACAGTCGACCGATGTCCTGTTCGGCCGAACCACGCGGGCGTTTTTGATAACGGTATCGAAAACCTTGTCCATAAAAGATACTTCCTTGCTGCCAGCTATGCATTTCCTGATTGCTAGTTCGGCGTCGCCCCGGACGATTTTACGAATGGCGCCCAGCGCTCGATGTCTTCGCGCACAAAGGCGGCAAATTCTTCGCGGCTATTGCCGGCGGTCGGTGCGCCTTCGTTTCGCAGCTGATCGCGCGCCTTTAGAAGACGAAAGATGGAACCTGACGTCATGTATCGCCACCTTTCTTCATGTCCTTCGCGATTGCCTCATAATTTTTTCCGAGCGCAATCAATTCCGGCGTTCCGATGACATCGTTGAGGGCGGCAAAGTCGTACATTCGTTCGCGGAACGGTTCTGAGCTGCCGTGGGCAGCAAGCGAGGCGTAAAACTCATTCGCTGCACGCGCCAGCGCGCGTACGATCGCTCCGGGGAAAATAACCAGCGAAAATCCGATTGCTTCCAGATCCGCCGCCGTCAGCGCCGGTGTTTTGCCGCCTTCGACCATGTTGGCCATCAGCGGGATTCCTTTCAGCTCGGGTGGGATCTTCTGAAGCTCTGCGCGTGTTTTTGGCGCCTCAACGAACAAGATGTCGGCCCCCGCATCACGATAGGACGAGGCACGCTCCAAGGCGCGATCAAAGCCCTCAACCGCTATTGCGTCGGTTCGCGCAATTATCAAGGTTTCGCACGAATGTCGTGCATCGAGCGCGGCCTTGATCTTGCCGACCATTTCCTCCGCAGGAATCAGGACTTTGTTGTCGAGATGGCCGCACCGTTTCGGAAACGCCTGGTCTTCGAGCTGGATGGCATTTGCGCCCGCCCGTTCAAATTGGCGAATGGTCCGGCCGACATTGAGTGCGTTGCCATACCCGGTGTCGGCATCAACAATGAGATTGGCCTTAACGCGGTCACGGATCACCGCGATAATATCGACGACTTCGCTCATGGCCACGAGGCCGATATCCGGGCGCCCTAGCCGCGTGTAGGCAATGGCAGCCCCCGAGACATAGAGCGCAGAAAACCCGGCCTGTTCGGCGAGATGCGCCGTCAATGCATCATAAACTCCAGGCGCTACCAGGATTGGCGGCCGTGCGAGGCGAACGCGTAGGGTCACATCGGTCATGCTCACATTCCAAGATAAGCGCGCTTGAGCTCGGGGCTGGCGCCAATGTCCGCAGCGCTGCCGGACAAGACGAACTTTCCTTCCGCGAGAATATAGGCGCGGTCAGCAACTTCGAGACTCTGAACAACGTTCTGCTCTACGAGCAGCACGGAAACGCCGTCGGCATTGATCCGCTTGACGAGCGCAAAGAGCTGCTCGACCAGCAGCGGCGAAAGACCCAGTGAAGGCTCGTCAAGAATAATCAATTTGGGCTCGGCCATCAGACCCCGGCCGATGGCAAGCATCTGCTGCTCCCCGCCGGAGAGCGTACCGGCACGTTGCGCGCAGCGCTGCCCCAGCCGGGGAAAGATAGCGAATACACGCTCGCGGTTTTGTTTGCGGCGTGCCCGTGCCCTGCGGTAGCTGCCGAGATCGAGATTCTCGCCAACCGACAGATTGGGAAAGATCCGCCGGCCTTCGGGTACGTGAATGAGCCCGCGCGCGACAATTTGTTGAGGCTTCTCGTGAGTGAGGTCAACGCCGTCAAAGCGAATTGAACCTGCGCGTGCGCGCAGGATGCCGGAAATGGCACGATTGAGTGTCGACTTGCCGACACCATTGGAGCCGAGCACAGCGACGATTTCATTCGCATTCACGGCAAGATCAACGCCGCGGAGGACCTCGGTTTCGCCATAGCCAGCATGCAAGGCGTGCACGGCGAGCAGCGGGCTACTGTCCATTCGACGCCCCCAGTTTTGCTGCTGCGCCATGGCCGAGATAAGCCTCGATGACAACTGGATTGGTGGCGATCTGCGCCGGCGTGCCTTCGGCAATGACGCGACCCTCAGCCAGAACGAAAACGCGCTCGGCAAGGCTCATCACCGCCTGCATCACGTGTTCGATCATAACGATCGTTATGCCGCGCGCGCACAAGCTACGGATGACGGGAACGATATCTCGGATTTCAGAAGGATTCAGACCGGCCAACACCTCATCGAGCAGAAGCAGTTTCGGCTCAATTGCTAGTGCTCGCGCGAGTTCGAGGCGTTTGCGTCCGGCGACTGTCAAGGTGTCCGCCGGCCGGTCGAGTAATTCATTGAGTCCCACTTCGCGGCCGACCTGCTCGGCGGCAGCGAGCGCACTGTCCCGCGTCCGGTGGCGCAAGTGGGCACCGACCAGAATGTTTTCCCGTACCGACAATCCAATGAAAGGCTGAACGATCTGGAACGTACGCGCGATGCCTCGCCTTGCGAGCCGGTGCGGCGATTCACCCGTGATGTCCTCGCCGGCGTAGCGGATGGAGCCCTCGCTCGCCTCTATGAATCCCGAAATTATGGAGAAGAGAGTGGTTTTTCCGGCACCGTTGGGGCCGATAAGGGCGGTAATGCGCCCTTCTTCGGCGGTGAGCGATGCGCCATCGACGGCCAACAAACCGCCGAAGCGGCGCGTGACGCGATCGACGCTGAGCAACGGTTCAGCCACGGCCGATCTCTCCTGCACAGGAAGTACCGGGCGAAAGGCGCCGTAGCAGGCGCTTATGCGCTTGCACCGCTCCGCCGATCAGGCCGCGCGGACTGAACCAGATGACGGCTACCAGCACCGCGCCGTAAATTATCAGGTCTAAACCTGGGGCATCGCCGGCGACGAGCTTCGCGAGCTCGCCCAAGGATCTGACGACCAAGGCGCCAAGCAGAGGACCAAATAAGGTGCCGACACCGCCTATGATCGGCGTCAGCAACGCCTCGATCGATATCCAGGTTCCGTAGGCAATCCCCGAATCCACGAACAGAAAATACTGCGCATAAAAACAGCCGGACGCGGCGGTCATTGCGCCCGATATGACCATGGCCGCGGATTTGACGCGGCTCACATCGACGCCAAGCGCCGCCGCCGCGTCTTCGTTCTCGCGCACCGCCATCAGCCATGCACCGAACCGTGAGCGTTCGATCAGACGCGTCACGACCAATGACACCCCGACCAGCGCGAGAATGACCCAGTAAAAAACAGCGCGACTCTGAAACTGGAAAGCGCGGGCGCTAATATCGAGCGTGATCAGAGTGCCGACGCCCGCCCCGGTAATCGGTGCAACGCTGGCGACAATTCTCAGTACTTCAGCGAAAGCAAGTGTGACCAGCGCAAAGTAGGAGCCACGCAAACCGGAACGGAAAGTCAACGCTCCGATTGCGCCGCCAAGAGCAGCACCACTCGCAATTCCGGCGGCAAAGCCGAGCCAGGCATTGACACCATATCTCATTTGCAGGATGGCCGTGACATAGGCGCCCGTTCCGAAAAACGCGGCATGCCCGAACGAATATTGTCCACCATAGCCTCCAAGGATATTCCAACCTTGGCCGGCCAACGCAATCATCAGTGCCACAACAAGAAAATTCAGGATGACATTGGAATGCACAATGAGCGGCACGACCGCGAGTACGGCCAGCACTGCTGCAATCGGAGAGAGCGCTTTCATGCACGCTCTCCGAAAAGGCCGCTTGGCCGGACGAGCAGCACGACTATGAAAATAACAAAAATGCCGATCTGACCCAGCGATTCGCCGAGAAAAAGGCCGGACAGGCTTTCGACAATACCAATCAGGAACGCGCCAATCACAGCGCCGGGGACCGATCCCATGCCGCCGAGCACGACAATGGTGAAAGCAACCAGGACGAAAGCGTTTCCGACGTGCGGGTTGACGTAGTACGTCGGAATCAGCAGGCAAGCAGCGACTGCAACGCAGGCTGTGCCGATACCGAATGTGATTGCATAGATGTGCGCCACATCGATTCCGGCAAGCTGTGCACCGAGCTTTTCCCGGGCGACTGCGCGAATGGCCCGGCCGGTATCCGTGAAGGTCATGATGAGCCAGAGCGCGAAGGCCACCAGGAATACCGCGATGAAACCAACCACGCGCGGAACCGCGAGAAACGCGATGCCGAAATTAATCGTCTCGAAAGCATAACCGACATTGATCGTGCGCGTATCGGCGTGGAACGCATACAGCAGCGCGTTCTCGATGACGACGGCAATGCCCAGGGTCACCAGCAGCATGTTGCGGTCATCTCCGCGCGACGCCGGGCCGATGATGAATCGCTGCAAGGCATAGCCGAGAGCAAAGAACAGCGGCGCGTTGAGAAAGACGGCCACGTAGGGATCAAGGCCCAGCACGCGATAGGCGAAGAAAGCCGCGAATAACGCCGCGCTCAACAATGCGCCATGGGCGAAATTTATGATGTGCAGGACGCCGTAGATCAGCGTTAACCCAAGGGCGACCAGCGCATAGATCGCGCCTGTCAACAGACCGTTGAGGATCGCAGGAACAAGGATAACGGGCGACAGCACGGACGCATTTCGGAGGTTACGGTGCGGATGGCGCCCAGAGAGCGCCACCCGCGCCGTCGTAATGCTTACGCCGGCATCGGAAAAACTGGCTTCGCATTTGCGAAGGTCGTCGGCAGTATCACCTTGATATCGTTATCGAGAACTTGCGTATTGACCGGCGCAGCACCCTCGTTCTGGCCATTGACGAATTTTGTCGGACCGTAAGGCATGACGTGGCCCGAGAAGGTCGAGTTCGCCAGAGCTGCGGTGAGCTTGGCACGATCAGCAGACGCGGCACGCTGCAGCGCATCGGCGATCAGATAGACGCAACTGTAGTTCATGTAGACTTCGTAGGTGAAGAACTGGTTCTTGCTCTCGACCTTTTTCTTCAGTGCCAACGCCTTGTCGTTGCGCGGGTCGAACCAGTGATTGCAGTCCATGATGTACTTCGCTGCCTCGGGAAATTCCTTGACGAATTTGAATGATGAGGCAGCACCGCCAAGCACCGAATAGATGCCCTTGGGCCGCACGTGCTGTTGCTGCATAGTCCGCGCGAGCAGAACATATTCATTATAGTAGTTTGCCGGGATGACCAGATCCGGATTCTGCGCCTTGATCTTCAGAACGACGTTGTTGAAGTCGCGAGTCGGCGTTGGATGCGGAATCGTCTCCAGAATCTGAAAGCCGTGTTGCGGTAGCTGCGCATTGAGCAGCTTTGCCAGGCCCGAACCGAACAACGAGTCTTCGTGCACGATCATCACGGTCTTGGCCGGTTTTCCGGCCTGGTCGTTGATGGCCGCGAGATTGGTCAACGCAGTCTTGGAAATAACTCCAAATCCAGGGCCGAAACGGAAGGTATTTTTCAGACCGCGTGTGACGATACCGTCTGCAACGCCGACATCGACGACATAAGGCAGCTCATAGCGTGCGGCGGCCTGGGTCGTGGCAAGGCAAATATTGCTGGCATAGCCGCCGACAATGCATGCGACGCCCGCCGAATTCATCTTCTCCACTTCGGCGACCCCGCCATCCGGCGTCGATTGTGCGTCACCCAGCACGGGCTCGATCTTGCCCAATCCTTTGATGCCACCCGCCGCGTTTATCTCTTCAATCGCCAAGGTTGCGCCCAGCCTGCCTTGCTGTCCCGAATAAGACAGGGCGCCCGTAACGGGATGCAGCACACCAAGTTTTACATCGGAAGCCTGCGCACGCAGCACACCAGGGATCGATAATGTTCCGGTAGCGACGGCTGCAGCGCTCAGTCCTGTGCCCGCGAGGAATCGGCGGCGACTGACTGAAATCGTATTGTTCGACATAACGTCTCCTCCTCTGTTCAGTTCTGTGGCGGCAATTCCGCTGGCTCCGCCCTATGTTTGAATGTTCGCGAGCTCGCCTTTGCGTGCTGGCTCCTGGCCGCACGGCGGGTCACGGGGGCCCAGGCCTTCATGTTGGCACTGCCCAAGCGCACAAGGTCAAATTCGAAGGCATACCGGTCCGGCCGGTAAAGCGCGTGCAAATGCTCCACGCCCCGGCCGGCCTGGTCATAGACGACGCGAACAAGCTCGATCAACGGCGAGCCCGTCGGCAACCCAAGCGCCTTTGCGACGCTGGGCGTCGCGAGTCCGGCGCTTATGCGTTGCCGCGCATGATCGACTTTAACGCCGGCGCGCTCGAGCAACTCGAGCAAAGGGCGCGAGGCGAGGTCGTGCCGCGTGAATGTCACTGAGACACTCTCGGGAACATGTGTCGTGAGATAAGAAAATGGAGCGCCGTCGATCGAACGCACGCGCACGGAACGTTGCAGCAGCTGATCCGGCGGGGCGCCGAGCATTTGCGCAATCGAGCCTTCTGCCGGAACGTAATCGAAAGACAGAAGCTCAACCGCCGTGCGTCTTCCCATATCGGCGAGATTGGCAAGCACGCCGGAAAAGTCGGCAGTCATTGGCGCCGGGGGAGGCCGATAGATGACCCGGGTGCCGGCGCTGGGCCGCCGCTCGATCAAACGCTCGCGCGCGAGTTCGCCAAGCGCGCGCCGCACAGTCACCCGCGACACGCCATGATGGGCAGCCAATTCGTTCTCGTTCGGAAGTTTTTTGCCGAATCCAACGGAACCACTCACGATGCGATCGCGCAGCAGCAGATAGACCTGTTTTGCTTTCGCTTCGCCCAGCCAGTTACGCAAGGCTGCGTTCCCCTACCCCGCGCGTCCACCGAAGGCCGACGCTTTACTTGGTATTTTTTAGCATACAATATTGCAAACCCTCGACAAGCCCGCAGAGGTTGAGGCAAAGCCACGCATGAGCGAGCCGCGAACCCTGATCGACAAGCTATGGGACACTCATGAGATTACGCGGTGCGAAGATGACGCGGCATTGCTCTGGGTCGATCGACACTACGTACACGAAGGATCGTTTCACGCCTTCAGCCAGATGAAAACGCGCGGTCGTGCCGTCGCCGAACCCCAGCTGAC
Source organism: Pseudolabrys sp. (assembly GCA_036557605.1). Taxonomy (GTDB): domain Bacteria; phylum Pseudomonadota; class Alphaproteobacteria; order Rhizobiales; family Xanthobacteraceae; genus Pseudolabrys. The sequence goes on along the minus strand of DATBHE010000099.1, from coordinate 18,332 downwards.
CTTTGGCGTCGCTGATCACTACGTACCTACGCGCGGCCGCGGTCAGGGTATTGCCAATCCCGAAATTGCGGCGATGGTGCAAAATCTGGAGGCGAATGCCACAGAAAATCATATCACGCTGTTCGGATTGCGCGATCCACGTCAAGGGATCGTGCATGTCGTTGGTCCGGAGCAAGGCCTGACTTTGCCTGGATTGTTGATCGTGTGCGGGGACAGCCACACGTCCACTCACGGCGCCTTCGGTGCTTACGCTTTCGGAATCGGTGCCTCCGAAGTTGCGCACGTGTTGATGACGCAAACGCTGTGGCAGAAAAAGCCAAAAAGAATGCGCGTGGCAGTCGACGGCAAAGCGGCATCCGGCATCGCGGCCAAGGACATCGCGCTCGCCATCATTGCGCGCCTTGGCGCCGACGGCGCGCAGGGACACGCCATCGAGTTCGCCGGCAACGCGATAAGGGCGCTTTCAATGGAAGGGCGAATGACCCTCTGCAACATGTCAATCGAGGCGGGCGGCCGTTGCGGCATGGTCGCGCCCGACAAGACAACGTTCGCTTACCTTGACGGGCGTCCCTACGCTCCGAAGGCTGCCGATTTCGACCGCGCCGTTGAGGCATGGTTGAGGCTCGGCACCGATGCCGACGCGATCTTCGACCGTGAGATTTCGCTCGGTGCAGGTGAGATCGCGCCCATCGTCACGTGGGGCACGACACCGGACGATGCATTGCCCATCGACTCGCGCGTGCCCGATCCCGCCCGCGAGATCGACGAAATGCGCGCCAGATATATGCGGGAAGCGCTGGACTACATGGGTATACCGCCGGGTACCAAACTGACGGACATTGCCATCGACCGGGTCTTCATCGGATCTTGCACGAATTCGCGCATCGAAGATCTGCGCGCCGCCGCCGCCGTTCTCGCCGGGCGCGTAAGCAAAGTGCCAGGACTGGTTTCGCCCGGTTCGTCCCAGGTGAAACGACAGGCAGAACAAGAGGGACTCGACCGGATCTTCCGCGATGCCGGCCTCGAATGGGCAGATTCGGGTTGTTCCATGTGTGTCGGGATTAACGGAGACCTGGTCCTGCCGGGCCAGCGTTGTGCCTCGACCACCAACCGAAATTTTCGTGGCCGCCAAGGTCCTGGTGCTCGTACACATTTAATGTCGCCCGCCATGGTCGCCGCGGCCGCGGTTGAAGGGCATCTCGCCGACGTCAGACCACTTCTGGCCGGACGCAAGGTGTGAGCATCACAGATGGACAAATTCATCCGCCTTACCGCCAAGTGCTGTCCGCTGCTCGTGCCTAACGTGAATACCGATCAGATTTTGCCGGCACGTTATCTCAAGTGGCCCCGCGCAAAAGGCCTCGGCAATGTGCTGTTTCACGATTTGCGACGAGACGCTGAAGGCGCCGAGCGAGCTGATTTCCCGCTCAACAAAGATGTCTACCGTGACGCGAAAATTTTACTGGCGGCGCGCAATTTCGGTAGCGGCTCTTCACGCGAGGCAGCCGTATACGCGCTCTATGACTATGGCTTCCGTTGCGTCATCGCGCCGTCGTTCGGAGATATTTTCGCGCAAAATTCAGTCAAAAACGGTTTGCTGACGGCAGTCGTGAAAGAGCCAAATGTCACCAAACTGGCAGCTTCGATCGGGCAGAACCCGACGCAGGAGATAACTGTCGATCTGCAGCAGTGTACGATCGGTTGCGCCGACCTGGCTTTTTCATTCGCTATCGATCCCATCAGCCGCAATCAATTGCTGAACGGTTGGGATGATATCGATCTCACAGACAGCTATCGTGAGCGAATTGCTGCTTTCAAGGAGAAAAGCATCGTCGACCGGCCCTGGGTCATCCCGACAACCGGTGCACCCAAAGCGACAAGGTAGCTCGCTCAGAAATTGATATTTGAACAGCGCCGGCGCCTCATGTCTTGAATGGTACGTACGACGCTTTTGACGTCGCAAAAATCCGTCGTCGGTTGCCTGCTTGAGGCCCGCTCTTCGTTGACGCCCTATTTGGCAAGTGTTGGACTATTCGCGCTCTCGCGGATCGCGTAACCTGCAAACTGGAGAACGACCTTTGGGGAGCCATTGATATCGCCACATATTTTTCGCTGAATGACAAAACAAGTCGAAGGAGGAAGCCATGACAATCAGGGGCACTTTAGTCATGCTGCCAGTACTGTTTGGCATCTACCTTGGTGCGAGCCTCGGCATTTCCGCTCCCACGGCGGCGCAAACGAAGGAAGTGAAGATCGCATTGATCGCGCCGATGTCCGGTCCCTGGGCTCGCCAAGGCGATCTGATGCTCAAGGGCGCGACTCTTGCGATCGAAGACATCAACAAACAGGGCGGTATCAAATCGCTCGGTGGTGCGAGGATGAAGCTCCTGGTGTTCGATGCCGGGGATAACGTCGAGAAAGCCAAGAACGCCGCTCAGCGCATGATTGCGCAGGAGCCCGAGCTCGTTGGCGCCACCGGTTCATGGCTGTCGAGTTTTACGCTTGGTGTTACCGAAGTGACCGAGCGTGCCGAGCTCCCGGTCCTGACGCTGTCCTATTCCGATCAGATCACCTCGCGCGGGTTCAAATATGTTTTCCAGACCTCGCTGGGCGGCGGTGCGCAGGCCAATCAAGCCGTGCCGGCGCTGATCAAGCTCGCCGAGAGTGCGACCGGTAAGAAGCCGGCCACGATCGGTATCGTGCAGGACAATACGGCCGCTTCGATCAGTTTTGCCAAGCCAATGCGCGAAGGCGGGCTGGCGAAGCTCGGCCTCAAGCTCGTCGTCGACGAGACTTTCACACCGCCATTGTCGGATTGCACGCCGCTGATCCAGAAAGTGCGCTCTTCGCGGCCCGACATCCTGCTGTTGCTGCCGACAGCGATTTCCGACGACAAGATGTGCGTAGAGAAATTGCATGAATTCGGATTGGGACGCGGGCGGTTGCCGGTAATTTCCAACGGCGCGCATATTGCCGCGCCCGACATGCTCAAGAACGCCAACAAGGAACTGCTGGAAGGTTTGATGACGGTGGTCGGCAACTGGAGCGGCAAGGGTCAGGAAACGATAATGAAGGAATTCGTTACCAAGACCGGCGAGCCCTGGATCACGCAGGATTCGTTGTCGACCTACGGCGACATGTGGATCTTCAAGGAGGCATTGGAGAATGCGGGCTCAGCCGACCGCCGAAAGGTAGCCGAAGCGATCCGCAGAATGGACACGCGCGAGGGACCGGCGAAATACTTTCCCGGCGGTCGTGTGAAATTCGATGAGACCGGCCGGCGAGTAGATGCCGACCTCGCAATCGTGCAATGGCAGAACGGCGTGCCGGTCACTGTCTATCCGGCGGCGTCAGCCCTGGCAAAGCCGATCTGGCCGAAGAACTGAGCCTTCCGCGAAGCTTTGTCGCCCGCTCCACCTTCCGTATAGAGAATTGGAGCGGGCGCTGCGCGGTGATACCTCGCTCATGCGGCCACGTGATCGAGCGCGGCCAACAGATGCGGTCGGAATTCCGCATAGTTCTCGATCATCGGGAAATGTCCCATCCCCTTCATGATAGTGAGGTGAGATCCCGGAATGGCTGCAGCCACAGCCTCGGTCATTGCCGGCGTGCAGGAATAGTCGTATTCGCCGGTAAGCAACGCCACCTTGCAGCGATTGGTATCGATGCGCTTGATGTCGTCGCGCCCATCCCAATCCATGCTGTAGAAGTAGACATCGCCTTGATAGACGCCGGGCCCTGACTGACTGTAGTACCACCAATTTTCGCGCCGCGATGTTTCCGGACTAAACGGCGAATTGAGGCCGTAGGTGTAGCTCGCCGCCAACTCGCCGCCGTTGATGGCGGGATGATGAAGCAGTTCATTATAGCGCCCCGGAGCATAAGCCGAGCTTTCGAGTCCGATTATTCCTGCGAGTTCGTCCTGGAATTCGGCGGCAACCTTCAGCGCGATGGCGCCGCCCATCGAGCAGCCCATGACGATTGGCCGTTCGAGTTCAAGCGCAAGCCATACCGCCCGGATCATTTCGAGATATGAGGCCGTCGTTAGCCGATATTTTTTCAGCCACCACCTATTTGGTGGAGTCGAGCGGCCGTGATAGGGCAGGTCAAAGGCGATAACCCGGAAACGTCCGGTAATTTCCGCGTCGTTCAGCAGATGACGGTACTGCCGGCTGTCGGCGCCGGCCGTATGCAGGCACAGCAACGGGATTCCCTTGCCGGCTTCCTCAACATACACACGATGCTCGGCACCATCGATGCGGACGGCGAAAAACCGTCCTATGATCGGCTCAAATTCAGGCATTGGGCGCTCCGGTTTCGCGCATGATATTCATCATGCGATGCAGCGCGCGGGCGTTCTGCATTGCTACCAGCCCATCGCCTTCGAGCACAAACTCGGGCACTCGCATTAGCATGGCAAAAAAGTCGTGGAACAACGGTGGCGGGTCGGGACTCAAAAACTTGCGCCAGACTTCAACGGGCGCACGAAATCCGAATAGGGTACGTACGTCGAACTTCGGGCTATCTATGATGTCGACGATGCAGCCTCTTTCGATTTTTAACGCATAGCGCCTGTCACCGAAGCTCAGCGTGAACGTCGTGGTGAACCATTCGCCGATTACCTTGAGTTCTGGATCGGCATTCACTCGCTCCCGATAGCGGGTAAACCAGGTAAGGCCCGGATATTCTTTCATGGTCCCTCCTGCTTTCTGTCCTCACCCGATGACATACCGCCGTGTCGGAATACGCGGCTGTTGGTACATGCGGCCTTGCTATCACCGTTCGCTTCCAGGACGGCTAATCAGGATGTTCCGGCGCCGATAGACACTTCTCCAGCGCGGCCAGTGCGTTCATGTGGTTGGAGCGGATGAGAGCGGCGGCCAGCGTGGCATCACCATCCTCATAGGCCTTCAACAGTCGCGTATTGTCGTCGAGTGAGGTCTGCATGCGGCCGGGCCGAGAAAGGCTCATCCTCCGCAAGCGCAACGTGCGCAACAACATCGAGTCGAGAATACGCTTGACAGTGCGGTTGTTGGCAAGTTGCGTATTGCGGTCGTAGAAATCGACATTAGCCCATACAAATGCGTTGAGATCGCCGTTGCGGAACGCGCGTTCCATTTCGAAAAGCGGCTTTCGTAATCCTGCTATGTCCGCGGCCGGCGCATTGCGCGCGACAGCAGTTGCGATCAAGTCAAATAGAGCCGCGCGTGCCTGGTAGATCTCGCGGACTTCTTCCATCGCGAGCGAGGCGACACGCGGGCGCCGGCGCGGTGGAATCTGCACCAATCCTTCTTTCTCGAGCAGCATCAGCGCTTCGCGGATCGGGGTGCGGCTGGTGCGGAAGCGTCGCGATAACTCGACCGAGTTAAGGTCATCGCCGGGCGAGCGCAGTCCCTCGATGATCTCGGCCGCTACCTCGCAGGCGATGTTGGAAACAAGCGAGGGACGGTCATGCCGTTCCGCGACGATTGCGCGCGCGACCTCGCGCGCGCGCGCAAGGGAGCGTTCGTCTTTGATGCCGCGCGGCTCGCCGGCCTGGAGTTTGACGGGCGTGTCGATGGGCCCCTCCGAGCGCTTTCAATGACCCTAGCAGATTAGGCTCTGCACGAGACAATTGTCGACACTCGTGGATAGGCGACCCACCTAAGAGCGCCAGTTCTCTACGTTTCAAGGTCTTGCTGCCTTGACGACACAAGAAATAGCGGCTTGAGTGTCGACATACACCGGCCTGTGGGCCACACAGGTTCCCGGATCTTAGCAAAAGCAAAGCAGCACAACGCAAGGCAGCACCATGTCAGTGGGTTCGTTCGTCACCGGCAATATGGACTATATCCGCCGCCCGTTCGTCGCCAACATCAGGCCAGGCCACCGCGTCCTCATCCTCAGCGACTTTTCGCATGACCCGCGGGTTTGGCAGGTAGTGCAGAGCATCTGTGCGGAGTTGGGTGCTGAGACCACGGTCGCGTTATTCGAGCGACGACCGGCGGACTATTACGACCCCCCGTCAGCTGTGTGCGAAGCGATGATGAAGTCTGAATTCAATGTGCTGCTCGCCTCGACCGGCATGCTGCACTGCCACGCCAATTTTACCGCAATGGCGGCTGGCATCCCGGCGATTTGTATGGACGGGGGCATGCAGCTCGAATGGTTCCAGTCGGGGGCGGTCACCGACGACATGAAACAGATCGCGGTGCGGAAGCACTATGTCGCCAAGAATGTGTTCGGGCCGAACGCGCGTGAATGTCGCGTCACTTCCGATTTCGGCACCGATTTCACCTATAGTGTTGCCAACCGCATCACCCAGCCGCCGCTGCCGGCCGCCCACTTCGATCCTTATAAGATCATCAATTTCGCCAAGGACGAAAACCGGCCTGGCAACAATCTGCTCTATTATCTATTTCCGACCGGCGAGTTCAATGTCGCGCCGGTCGAAGGCAGCGCCAATGGCAAATTGGTCATTGATCTTACCATGCATCATATTGGGCGGCTGATCACGCCGATCGAGCTCATGGTCGAGAACGGCCGCGTTGTGAAGATTGAAGGCGGGGCGGAGGCGCGCATCCTGCGCGACTATCTGGAGGAATATGGCGACGAGAACGCCTACATGTGCCCGGCCGAAGCGTCCGTTGGCGTCAATGCCAGGGCAGTAGTGCGCGGCATCCAGCGCGAAGACAAGAATATCATGGGCACGCTGCATTTCGGGCTCGGAACCAATGTCGACGTTGGTGGATCAGTGAAGTCGAAGATCCACATGGACGGCGTGATTCTGCATCCGACGCTTTATGTGGATAGCGTCAAGCGCATTGACCGCGGCAAGATCCTGGTACCGATCGAGGGCAAGTGAGCCGCGCTTTTAGCGTCCATACAGCGGGGCACCCTCGCGCAGGAACCTGGCGATCGTCCGCGCGGTTTCTTCCGGATGTTCGATGAATAGCATGTGTGGCGCGCCCGCTATCACCGCAAAGCGCGCGCCGGGAATTGCGTCTGCGATCCGCTGCACGATCGATGGCGGCGAGGATTTGTCGCGTTCGCCAGCGATGCAGAGTGTGGGCACCGTAATCGTGGAAAGCCGCGGCAGCGTGTCGACATTGCCCATGGCGTACCAGGCAGCTGCCCAGCCTTCCGGATTGTCAGACAGGAGACGTTCGCGTGCCGACCGGTCCTTACCGGCCGCGCGAAAAGAGGCAGTGAACCAACGGTCGAGAGTTGCTTCCAGGACGTCCGCCATGCCGTTGCGCCGCGCGTCGTTGCCGCGCGCCTGCGCGGTTGCGCGACTCTCTGTCGTTTGCGTAGCCGTGCAGGCACAAATCACGAGAGCGCTTACAGCCCGCGGATATTTGATCGCCAAGGCCTGCGCCACCATGCCGCCGAACGAGAAGCCGATGATCGCCGCCGGCGCAAATTCAAGTTCGCACAGGAGCGCATGCAGGTCATCGGCATAATCCTCGAGCGAGTGCGCTCGCGTCATCGCGCGGCTCCCACCGTGGCCGCGCTGATCGAGCGTGAGCACGGTGAACTCCTCACGCAGGATATCGGCAACCGGCGCAAGAAACGTCAGATCGAGGCCGACCGGATGCAGCAGCGCCACGCGCGGTCCATCTCCGCCGATCTCGTAATTGAGCGTACTCACGGCGCGCTCCACTCTCGCCTTGCACCACCTCTCACCCAACCCAGCGAGGCCTCGCGATGACCAAACCCGGATTGCTTCTGTTCATGACGGACATTGATCCCGCGCACGAGAGCGAATTTCACCGCTGGTACGAGGAGGAGCACATTCCCGAGCGCATGGCGATCTCGGGGTTCCTCACCGCCCGTCGTTTTCAGGCGATCGAAGGCGCGCCGAAATACCTGGCACTCTATGACCTCGAGAGCCCTGACGTGCTGCGATCGTCCGACTACCAGCGCGTCATTGGCGCCGGCAAATCGCCGTGGACGCGGCGCATGGAGCAGCTGTTTGTGAACGGCCGCCGCAACGTCTATGTCGGTATTTCCGAGCGCCGTCGCTGAACCGATCATCATCGCGCTCACGGCAACAGGATCGAAGCGCCGCTGGTGCGGCGCCCTTCAAGATCGCTGTGTGCTCGCGCGACATCGGCGAGGGAATAACGTTGGTTGATCGGCACCCTGACCGCGCCACTCTTCATCATGGCGAACAGATCTTCTGCGCGCTCCAGCATCTCCCTGCGGTCGTGCAGATAGTCGGCGAGCCCGGCAAACGTAACGTAAAGCGAACCCATGCGGTTCAAGCGCCAAAGGTCAAAGGGTGGGATCACGCCGCCGGCCGAACCATAGAACACCGCAAGTCCGCGCCGCCGCAGGCATTTGAGCGAGGTTTCGTAGGTGCTGCCGCCGACGCCATCGTAGACGACCGGCAGGCCCTCGCCGCCGGTAATTTCGAGTACACGCGCGGTTACGTCCTCCTTGGTGTAGAGGATCGGGTAATCGCAGCCGTTGGCCGTGGCGAGCGCAGCCTTTTCCGGCGTGCTCACGGTGCCGATCACCTTGACGCCAAGGTGGCGAGCCATCTGGCAAAGGATAAGTCCGACCCCACCTGCCGCAGCCTGGACGAGCATCGTCTCGCCGCGCCTGATCGGATAGGCGCCGCGCACGAGATATTGTGCGGTCAGCCCCTTCAAGATGGTGGCGGCGGCGGTCCCATCATCGATCCAGTCCGGCAGCTGGATCAGCCGCGTGACAGGCATCACCGTTACCTGCGCATAGGCGCGCGGCTTCTCCGAGGCATAGGCCACGCGGTCTCCGGGTCGCACCTCGGTGACGCCTTCGCCGACTGCCTCGACAACGCCCGCCGCCTCCATGCCGATGATGTGCGGAAGATGCGGCAATGGATAGCGTCCGGTGCGGAAATGGATGTCGGTGAAGTTGAGTCCGATTGCGGTGTGACGCACGCGCGCTTCGCGGGGGCCCGGTGTACCCACCTCGACTTTTTCGTAACGGAGTTCCTCCGGCCCGCCGGTTCTATGCACACGCACGGCGTACGCGCTGGTCATACGTTTTCCCCGTCAATTGATGAGGCGCGCGACCGGACGCACCGGCGCGCCGTCCGAGCCCGCAATGTTGAGCCCGAGGAACATGATCTCGGCGCGGTGGCCGGCGAGCGGTTCGAGATTGGTGACATGTTCTGCGATCAGCACGCCTTGGCTGAGCAGCGTGTAATGCACCGGGAACGCGAAATCGGGCGGCCGCCGCACAGCGGCAAGATCGGGCGTCGAAAAGTCGACTCCGACAATCTTGGCGCCGTGCTTAACAAGCCAGGCTGCCGCCTCGCCAGTGAGGCAGGCGTGCTCCATATAGCGCGGTGTGTTCACATGCTTGGCTCGCCCGGTCTCGATCAGCACTATGTCACCTTCCCGCATGCGTGGGGTGGCACGCTCGAGATCGGCGGCGTCGATCACCCCGTCATCGGCAACATCGAAATGCCAGATCACGCCGGTGCCGTAGAGCCGGTCGAGCGGCACCTGATCCATGGTGGGCCCGTCGGCAATGAAATGACGGGGCGCGTCGAGATGGGTGCCATGATGCACCACCATATGTACCTCGGTTACGTTGGCGCGGTGCGCGGGGATTTCGGTGATCTGTCTGATACGGGGTTGAGGAAAGGAGGGAATACGGGAGAGTTTCTCGGTGAGCCGATGCGAAAGGTCGGTCCATGTGCTGGCGGCACCGGTGATCTTCGGCGTCGGCAGATCGAGCCAGCCTTTCCAACCGGGGATCTTGTTGGTTGCCGTTTCACACATGCGTTTCGCTCATCATTTTTGTTTCGGCTGCTCGATTGGCCCCGCCTCGTTGCCACCGACGATGACACTGGCCCAGTCCTCGATCATTTTGATCAAGGTCGTATAGTCGTCCTTGCCCCGCCCCTGCGTCATCGCATGGAACCATAACTGCACCACGTTTGAGCCGACCCACATCGGCACGTTGAGCTCGCGCGCTTCCTCAAGACAAAGAAAAACGTCTTTGTACATCGTCGACAGCTTGCCGCCGTAGTCGAAGCTGCGCGTGAGCACCGAAGTCGGAAATTTGTCCATCGTTGCGCTGTTGCGTCCGGTGCTTGCATTTATCGTATCAATGAGCACACGTGCGTCGACCCCCGCCTTGACCGCCATAGCGGAGGTTTCGAAGGCGACCGCCATTCCGGCGGCAGAGATCATGTTGTTGGCGAGCTTTGTGACCTGGCCAAGCCCCGGCACTGCGCCAACGTAGAACACGTTGCGCGCGACCGTCTCGAACAGCGCCTTTACCCGCTCGAACACATCGCGCTCGCCGGCCACCATGGTCGACAGCGTGCCGGCACGCGCGCCACGCGGCCCGCCGCTCACTGGCGCATCGAGCACGGCAATGCCGGCTCTATCGAGGCCAGCTGCAATTTCCTTCATAGCGCGCGAACCGATGGTCGACATCTCGACATAGACTCCAAGTCCACGGCACTCGGCGACGCCGCCCGCCTCCAGCGCGACCGTGCGGCTGACCTCGGGCGAAGGCAGGCACGCGAACGCCACCTCGCAGCCGCTCGCTGCCTCACGCGACGATGGAGCCGCAACTGCGCCGCGTTTGACCAGAGGAGCGATGGCCGCGGGGTTGGGGTCGTAAACGCGAAGCTCGTGACCGGCGTCGACTAGTCGCTCCGCCATTGGCGCGCCCATCGCACCGCAGCCAATGAAGGCAAGCCGTGCGGGCACGTTCAGTCCTCCCAAACCTTGCCGGTGGTCGAGGCGGTTTGCCCGCCGTCGATCACCAGTTCAGTGGCGTTGACGAAGCGCGATTCATCGGAGGCCAGATAAAGTACCCCGTAGGCGACATCCCAGGCTGAACCGAGTGTTCCGGTCGGCACCGCCATCTGCCGCTCCCTTATTCTCTGCTCGTAGTCCTGCGGGTTGCTGCGCTTGAGGCGGTCCATAATGCGCGGGGTCGCAATATAGCCCGGCATCACGCAGTTGCAGCGGATTCCCCTGGCGGCGTACTGCACGCCGATGTTCTGCGAAAGCTGCTTCACTGCGCCTTTGGAGGCGGCGTAAGCAACGTTGGCGTAGGTAAAGCGGATACCGGCAGTCGAGGAGTTGTTGATGATCGAACCGCCGCCCTGCTTGAGCATTTGTGGAATCACCGCCCGGCAGGTGAGATACATGCTCTTGACGTTAACCCGCATCAGGCGGTCCCAGTCTTCTTCCTTCACCTCGAGCGGGCCGCCGATCACCTGAAGGCCTGCATTGTTGAACAGCACATCTATACGGCCATAGCTGTTAATGCAGGTGGCGACCATTGCGTCGACCTCGGCGGCGATTGAGACGTCGCATTGATGTGGGATGCATTCTCCGCCTTCAGTCCGGATGATAGTGCAGGTCTCGTTGGCCGCGTCGAGATTGCGATCGACGGCAAATACCTTGGCGCCTTCGCGCGCGAACAGGACGGCGGTGGCCTTACCGTTGCTCCAGCCTTCCGCGATCGATCCCGCGCCGGCGACGATCGCAACCTTGCCTTCCAGCCTTCTCACGGCTGCTTCCCACGGTATTGTTGGCCCAACCGTGCCGGCATCGTAACAGCGATACCGGCACGGAAGGCTTCATCCCGATTTAACTCTTCGGCCACTTTGCCTTGGCAAGCGCGCGATCGGTCGGATAGACCGAAAGCGGCACGCCGTTCTGCCATTGGACGATCACAAGCGGGGCACCGACGCGACGGCCGTTCTCATCGAACTTCACGATCCCCGGGAAGGCATCCGCCGCGGGACCGCTCTTAAGCTCCATCTTGTGGATCTGCTCGTTGACCGCGATTTTGTCGGCTTTGCCCGCACGCTCAAGCGCTTCCTTGAGGATCCAGACGTGGCCGTAGCCCGCAAGCCCGTCCTGAGTGATCCACGGCTCGCCGGTCTGCTTCTTGTAGAGATCGCTAATGCGCTCTTGACCCTTGAGTCCCCAATTGGCGACGATGAACATCAAGCCTTCCAGAAGATCGGGCGATACGTTCTTCAGCACTTCCGGTGCGCCCATGTGTGCGCCGTTCCCGATCACGGGAATTACACCCTTCGCGAGGCGGAACTCATTCATCTTCTCGAGCCCGAGCTTAAGGTCCGAGATCGTCGATGAGATAAACAGCAGGAATTCCGGTCGAGCGGAGCGAACCTTCTGGATCAGCGGTGTCGCGTCGGACAGCGGCGGCGTGTAGGTCTCGTCCATCACCACTTTCATGCCGAGCTTCTCAAGCCCGCCTTCGCGCATCGGCTTGAGGAAGCTTATCGGTGAAGCGCTGTTGTCGCCGATAATGCCGGCGGTCTTCGGAGGCTTGCCGGTCGCCGCCTTGCCGAGGTCGACAATCGTCGGCACAGCCTGAGTCGACTGCACGCTGGCCGGTGGCGAACTCTGGAACACATATTTGAAACCACGGCCGGTAACGGTGTCGGCGTAGGAGAGGGTAAGCCATGGTACCTGCGCGCGTTCAGTCACCTCGGTGACCGCGAGCGTGAAGGTGCTGAGCCAGGAGCCCATGCCGCCGACAAGGTCGGGCTCCTGCGCGATCAGGCGCTGCGCCGCATTCTTCGCCTTCTCGGCGGAGTCGCCAGCGTCGGCCGAGATCAGCTCGATCTTGGCTCCGCCGAGCGCCTTGATGCCGCCTGCCGCGTTGATTTCATTGACGGCCGTTTCCGCGCCCATTTTCACGAGCTGGCCCTGCCGCGCCCATGCGCCGGAAAGCGGTACGATCACCGCGATCTTGACTGGCTTGGCTTGCTGCGCCTTCACAACGTCGGTTGGGATTATTGTGACCACGGTCAGCGCCGCAATGGCCGCCGTCAGGCCGACTATGGACCCCCGCAATAAACGAGACATTGACCTTCTCATGATGCTTCCTCCGTTCTCATGGCCGTTGGCCTTGGCGGGCATTTGCGCTCGCGTTTGACGATGACGTCACGTCCTACATTCCGAGATAAGCATGTTTCACGCGCGCGTTTGAAATTAGGGTATCGTGCGATCCTTCGAGCACCATTCGGCCTGTTTCGAGAACATAGCCGCGATCGCACAACTCGAGCGCCTCGGCGACGCGCTGCTCGACCAGCAGAATGGTCACACCGTGGTTGCGGTGGATGAACTCGATACGGTCGAAAATTGCGTCGACGATGGTCGGCGCGAGTCCCATTGAGGGCTCATCGAGCATCAGGAGGTCGGGCGCGGACGCAAGCCCGCGGCCGATCGCGAGCATCTGCTGCTCGCCACCCGAGAGCGTGCCTGCGAGCTGGTTGCGCCGCTCGGCGAGGATCGGGAACAGCTCAAGAATTGCTGTTAGCAACTCAGCACGGCGTGCGCGGCCCTTGCGCGTGCAGGAACCCATCTCGAGGTTCTCCATCACGGTCATCGAAGCGAAGACCTGGCGGCCTTCCGGCACATGCGCGATTCCGAGCTGCGCGCGTTGGTTCGGCGGCACCGTCAGAAGGTTTTTCCCCTTGTACGTAATCTCGCCTGCGGCCGGCGTGACGATACCGGAGATGGTCTTGAACAAGGTAGTCTTGCCGGCGCCGTTTGGCCCTACCACCGCCACGAATTGCCCTTCCTCGACGTCGAGCGAGACCTCGTTCAACGCCTTGAGGCCTCCATAACTGACCTCAAGCGACCGAATGCTGAGCACGTTCCATCCACTTTCTGCCGAGATACGCCTCTATTACAGTAGGATCTCTGACCACATCGACAGGCGCGCCGTCGGCGATCAGCTTGCCGTGATCGAGCACACTGAAACGATCGACCAGTTTCACCATCGCGTGCATTGTGTGCTCAATAATTGCAATCGTGACACCATCGCGGTTGATCTGCCGGATGATGCGCAGCACGTCTTCGAGCGCGTCGTGCGCAAGCCCGGCCAACGTTTCGTCGAGCAGCAGCAGACGAGGGCGCGGCGCAAGCGCACGGGCGAGCTCCATGAGTCGTAACTGCTTGGTTGTGAGTCCGCCTGCGATCGCGTGCGCTTGCTCGTCGGCAAGTCCAACGCGATCGAGCGCCGCCATCGCAAGCCGTTCGGCCTCGGCATTGCTATTCGAGCCAACGAAGGCGCCGATGACGACATTCTCCAACACCGTCATGCGCGGAAACGCACGTACGACTTGGAAAGTACGGCCGATGCCGTGCCGGCAGACATCGTGCGGCTTCAGCCGCGTCAGGTCTGCGCCGGCAAAGGTGATGCTGCCGCGATCGGCAGCAAGGAAGCCGTTGATCACGTTGAATAACGTAGTCTTGCCGGCACCGTTCGGGCCGATGATGCCGTGAATCGCGCCGACTTTGATGTCGAGCGTGACGTCGTCGACGGCGCGCAGGCCTCCAAAAGCACGGCAGACCCCCTGTAGGCGTAGCAGCGGCCCTTCGGCGGCGAACACTTGCACCCGGGGTTCCTCCACTTCGGGCACCGCGCCAACGACAGTTGCCGGTATTGGCGTTGATGATGCCGGCTGGTTAGCGGGAACCATATGACGGCCTGCCAGCTGTTCCCGGACACGCCAGTAAATTCCCTCCGGCGCCAGCATGATGATCGCGATGATAGCGATACCGTAGACCACCCCCTGAATGCCGGGAATGATGTTGCCGAGCTCGGCGTTCAGCGTCTCTGCAAGGGGCACCAGGATGGCCGCTCCGATCACCGGGCCCCAGAATACGCCGACGCCGCCGAACAGCGCCATGATCAGTGCCTGCGCCGATACAAGCGCGCCGAACATGGTCTGCGGTGTCACCACCAGCAGTACGATCGCGTAAAGGCCGCCGGCCGCCGCGCCGATTGCCGCACTCATCATCATCGCCAGCATTTTCCAACGCAGCGGATTGATGCCGGCAGCAGAAGCGGCCGGCTCGTTCTGCTTGATCGCCAGCAGCGAGCGACCAAAACGTGAGCGCTCGACATGCAGTGAGATGATCATGCAGATCACGAGCAGAACAAGCGCAAGCAGCATGTATGCTCGCTGATCGTTGAACTGCGCGTACAGCGCGGGAGTCTCACGTTTCATCGGAAGCGAGACTTCCTGGTAGCCCAGCCATTCAAACACGTAGAGCATCGCGAGCGGATAGGCGAGCATCGACAGCGCGAAATAATGGCCACGCAGGCGAAAGGTCGGAAGTCCGATGATGATGCCCGCGATCACGCCGACCACGATGCCGAGCGGTATACCGATCCAGGGAGTGATGCCGAAAGTGACGAATGCGATCGTCATCGTATACCCGCCAAGGCCGAAAAATGCCGCGTGGCCGAACGAAATCATGCCGCTGTAGCCGCTCAGCATGTTCCATGAGAGGCCGACCGTTGCCCAGATCAGGACCAGCGTCATCATCAGCTGATAATATGAATTGCGCACAAACCAGCCGATCAGAAGATAGATGGCCGCGAACGCGAAGATGGCACAGTACTGTTTGACCGTGTCCGTGCGGCTCATCACGCCCGCTCCCAGACCCGGCCGAACATGCCCTGCGGCCGGAAGAAGATGATCAGCAGGAAAATGACAAAGATCGCGGTGTTCTGCAGTTGATAAGGCAAGAATAACGTCGAAACCTGCTGCGCGAGACCGATGGTCAGGCCGCCCCAGAATGCGCCGAGGATCGAGCCCATGCCCCCGAGTACGACGCCGGCATACATCACGATCACGAAATCGAACCCGATATAAGGTTGGAAAGATTGAGTGCTCGCGAGCAGGCCGCCGGCGATTGCCGTTATTCCGACGCCGAGGCCAAAGGCGATGCGGTGCGAGCGGTCGACGTCGATACCCACATAAGCGGCAGCGATGGGATTGTCGGCCGCCGCGCGAAGCGTCTTGCCGAGGTCAGACCTTGTAAGGAAGAGATACAGGGCGATCGCGAACAAGATCGCGAGCACGAAGGCTACCGTGCGCGCCTGATTGAAGAACATCAGTGCGATTTCCCAAGACTCGCGTGACATGGGCGTCTGCACCGACAACGGTGTCGAACCGAACAGGATCAGGCCGCCGTTCGCAAGCACCAGAGCAACGCCGAGTGTCATGATGATCTGCGTGTAATGGCCTTCGGCTTCGGCCGAAATCACGCGCGCCCCTGTAACGCGTGCCAGCAGATAGCGGTGCAACAACCAACCGATCGCGAAGACAACCGGGCCAGCCAGAGTTGCTCCGACCACCGGGCCGACGAACGGGCCCAGAAAGCTAAGCACGCCGAAGCCCGTCACCAGGTAGTAGGTGATGTACATGCCGAGCATCATGAAATCGCCCTGCGCGAAGTTCACGACGCGCATCACGCCGAAGATGATACCGAGACCGACGCACATCAGCCCGTAAGTGCCGCCCACAAGCAGGCCGGCGATGACCGCCTGGAAGAAATCGACAACCAGCCACTTCAGCTCATCCATGGCGCTTTTCCATCGGAAGAGATGGTGCGTTGCACGCCACCGCCAGGGCTGAAGGCGAGTTGACCAGAATAAACCGCAAAATGCCGACACTCGTGCTCCGGATGGCCGCGGCGCTTGGTGGAGTCCATCGGCCCAAAGCTGAACCGGCTTTGGCCAGAGGCGGCCTCGGCCGCTTGGGTGTCACAGCCGCGGGAATGCCCGTGTTTGCGGGGAAAAATCGGCTGAAAAACTCGTGTCGCCGTCGATCGACGAGGCTCACCTGACTACTCCTCCCATGGCCTGCATCTCCAGGATCCAGACCCCCGCCAATCGGACGAGTTTTTATTGTGTCGACACTTCTGGTCAGGTTACTTTTGCAAACTTCTGGTCGTCAAGCGTCCCAGCAGTCGCGGGGCGCAACTCCGGACTCGGTTGCGTGAATGGGAACAAGCAATGAAAGCGTTGACTGCCGCTCGCCGAATTTGTTGCCAACGGCCGCGTCTGAAATTCCGTCGGGGCGCAATCTCATCAAGGCAGCGAGTGTTATGCCGATTGAGCCGTCGCGAGGTCGGCGCGCGCTGGCGGCAGCTTATTTATCTGGAAATTGCGCTCAGTGCGGGTCGGCGTCGAGACGAACGACCCAGCCTTCAAGCCCGGATTTCGCGGCGCGGTAGCGTTTAAGCACCGCCGGGTCATGACCAGGGATGATGTGCGCGCTCGAGGACGCGAGCTTGCGCAGCAAGTCGTACCCCTCCAGTACCTCGGCAGGGTTATATGTCGTCGGGAAGACGCGGCCTTGTTCGAAATGGTTGTAAAGATGGGTCGCGTCCGACGCGAGCACAACATAGCCGCGCCGCGTCTTAACGCGCACGCATTGCAATCCTTTGGAGTGGCCGCCGACCCTGTGCACGGTGAT
Source organism: Pseudolabrys sp. (assembly GCA_036557605.1). GTDB lineage: Bacteria > Pseudomonadota > Alphaproteobacteria > Rhizobiales > Xanthobacteraceae > Pseudolabrys. Next base: position 1,081 of record DATBHE010000099.1, on the reverse strand, counting down.
GCCGGGCGCGACCTCGTCAGTACCATCGTGAAACGCCACGCGTCCGGCAAAAACCTTGCGCACCATCGCGACGATATCTTCCTCTTCGAAGGGCATCTTCAAAAAATCGTGGCACATGCAACGGCCGGTGGCATAGGCCATCTCTATGTCCTGCAAATGATACCTGGCGCGTGGAAACAAGCCGTAGTTTCCGGCGTGATCAAAGTGTAGATGCGACACGATCACGTTTTCGATTGTGTCAGGATTGATTCCGATCGCTTTCAAGCCTTCGCCGATCGGGCGCACCAGCCCACGGCTGCGCTTCTTGCCCATCTCTGCATCGAAACCAGTATCGAGCACGAAGGTCCCGCCATGTCCGACTATGGCCCAGACGTAATAGTCGAGCGGCTGGAGCGCGTCGTGCACATCACCGCCAATGTAATTCGCGCTGGATTGCCGGTCGTGATGGCCGTAGTGAACGGCGTAGACCTCGTAAGTATCTTCCGCCATCGTTGTCACCCCTGGCGCCAGACTGTTAGTGGACACGTTCCTGGCAAAAACCGCAGTAATCAGTAATTTTTTGCCCAGAAGCCTGGGTGCAAAGTGGTGGCGCGCCCGAAGAGATTCGAACTCCTGACCCCCAGATTCGTAGATCGATGGAGGCGGTACATCCAGTGACCATGATTGAGTCTATTCGTTCCAGAGCTGACGAATGAATGGGGGTGCCACCAGTTGCTCATAGGGAATCGGCCGCGAAATCAACCCATTTGCGCCGGCGAATTTATTCAGGCCGTCCACAGCTTCGGGCGAAATGTTTGCATCATAGAAAGGCGCATCGCGCGCCACTAAACCGCCTATCAGCGAAGCCTCTTCTGCCGGAAAAAGCCGGTCCCCCACTCTGGTGGCAAGAGAAGGATTTTCCTTGAGCGCCTTTTGGGTCTTTACGATTGCCTTCACCGCGGCAGCGGCGACCTGTGGCTGCTCGGTGATAAGCCGGTCGGTCGTTGTCAGCGCCGCGAAATTATACAAGCGCGCTCCCGGCGGACCATCGCCTCGCCGCAAATCGAGATGGATTTTTGCAACACCGAGCTTCTCGCCGATT
>DATBHE010000098.1:0-22992 GCA_036557605.1 Pseudolabrys sp. | reverse complement strand
TCCGTGGATCACCGAACCGATGCCGCCATTGACCGGGCCGGTGCCCGTGCCCGCCGCGATGCCAACCACCACGGCGCCGTCGGCGCCCTGCGTATCGGCAACGCCCGAGGTCGTGCCGCTGCCGTCACGCACATTGCCGTCGGTCAATGTATCGGCAGCTGCCAGCGTATCGCTGTCGGCCACCGCCGTGGGCGCATCGTCCGTGATATCGATGACGAGATTGCTGCCCGCCACCGTGCGCACGTTGTTGGTGTCGGTCACCGCCACCGCGAAGTTGGCGCTGGTGGCATCGCCCGCCGTGTTGTCGAGCAGCGTATATGTGTAGTGGATCTGGCCGCCGGTGACGGCATTGAACTCGAACCAGGCCGAGAGCGAGCCTGTTGCATCCGCAAAGGTCTGCGCGGTCGCCGCCGAAGTCGCGGTGATCACATGCCCGCCCAGCTCCACCGACTGCACGCCCGCCGGCGAGGTGAAGGTGATGGTGCCGCTGGTGGTCTCGCTGTTGGAGGCCGCATTAGAGCCGGCAGACTCCAGCACGCCGCCGATGGTGCGCGCCGGCAGTCCGGCTTCGTCCACCTGCGTGCCCTGCCCCGCCACGCCCGGCGGCGGAATGACGATGTTGCCCGGCGCCGCGCCCTCCACATTGATCGTCAGCGTCGCCGTCGACTGCGAGCCGTCGCCGTCCTGGATCGTGTAACTGAACACGTCCGTGCCAGCGGAAGTCCGTGTATAGGTGTAGTGACCTTGCGCATCGAGCGTGAGGAAGCCGTGGTCGCCGGTAATCTGCGTGCCCACGTTGCCAGTGACCGGGTTGCCGCCGCTGTTGCCTTTGCTAACGCCGACCACCGTGCCGGACGCTGCCGCCCCGTCCGCACCGATAGTGTCCACGCCGAGTGCGCCCGACGTCGTTCCCGTGCCGTCCAGAACATTGCCGTCGGTCGAGGCCTCGGTCGCTGTCAGTTGGTCGGTATCCGCATTGGCGACCGGATGGTCGTCCGCAATGTCTATGACGAGGTCACGCCCGGCAGTCTGACCCTCGAGATCGGCAACCGTCACCGCAAAACGGGTGGAGGGTACCGTGCGCCCGTCGCTGTTGTGCAAGAGCGAGTAGGTGTAGTTGATCTCGCCCGCCCCGGCTGTGATCGTGTAGAAGGCCGTCAAGGTATAGAGGCCGGTTACGAGCGTGATCGAATTGGCTGACCCAGGATCCTTCAGCAACAGAACATTGCTGCTGTTGGCCGCATCGACCAGCGTGATCGAGCTAACTCCGTCGGCTGAGGTGAAGGTGATCTTGCCGCTGGTCGTTTCGCTGTCGGCCGCGGGATTGCTGCCGGTTGAAAGGGCCGCCTCATCTACCAGTGTGCCGAGGCCTGCCTCGCCTTCCGGCGGGATATCGATGTTGCGCGGCGTCGAATCGCCAATCACGATTGTCAGGGCGGAAGTCGATTGAGAGCCATCACCATCCTGGATCGTATAATGGAAGAGGTCGGCGCCGCTCCCGCCGGTTCGCGTATAGGTGTAGTTGCCATGCGCGTCGATCGTGAGTGTGCCGAACTGACCCACCACCGACCCGCCGGCGGTCGCGTCGACCGTGCCCGAATTGCCGTTATTGTCCGACACGATCCGCACGACGACCGCGCCATCGGCACCGAGAGTATCGGCGCCTCCTGACGACGACAGCGTGCCCGCGCCGGTAATGACATTGCCGGTTTCCGGCGTGACTTGTCCGGCAACAAGACCGTCCGAATCCGGAGCCGGTATCGGCTGATCGTCGATGATGGTGATGACGAGATCGCCGCCCGTAACTCTTTCATTGTCGAGGTCGGTGACAGCTAACGCAAAGCTAACAGTCGTATCCTGGTTGGGCGAAGGACCGATAACATTGTCGAGCAATGTGTAAGTGTAGTCGACAATGCCCAATCCCGTTGTCGCGTCGTAGCTGAGCGAGGCTGTCAGCGATCCTGTCGCATCCACAACAGTCTTCGGCCCGTCGCCGACACGTAGCAAAAGGCCACCCAACTCAACCGACTGCACGCCGTCGAGGGATATGAAGGTGATTTCACCCGTGGCCGAGGTCGCCACCAAGGGATTGGATCCGGCCGGTTCGCTGCCGCGCGCCGGCAGACCGGCCTCGAATACGGTCGCTGCGCCCGCGCTCGGGGGCGGAATGTTGAAGTCGCTTGGCTGAGAGTCCGCGACCGCAATGGTCAGCGTTGTTGCGGACTGCGAACCATCACTATCCTGGATCGTGTAGCTGAAAACGTCAGTTTTGTTCGAGCCGCCTGGCACGCCGATGTCGCGCACGTAGGTGTAGTGGCCCTGCGCATCGATCGTCAGCGTGCCGAACTGGCCCGCCAGCGTGGCGCCATTGGCGGTGTCAACCGTGGCCGACGTGCCATTGTTCTGGGATGCAATCTGCACCACCGCGCCACCCGACGCTGCGCCGTCAGCGCCGAGAACATCCGTACCTGCGGTGCCCGAAGTTGTTCCCGTACCGTCGAGCACGTTGCCGTCGATAGATCGATCGGTTGGCCCGACCTGGTCGGTATCTGCATGTGCAATCGGCTGATCGTCCTTGATGTCGATGACCAGATTGCCGCCGGTCGAGTCGCCGTTCGGGTCCGCAACGGTCACGTTAAAGCTCGTCGACGTCGTCGTGCGCGAGTCGACGTTGTGCAGCACCGTATAGGTGTAGTCGATCTCTCCCACCCCGCCGGTGATCGTGTAGGAGGCCGTCACGCTGTAGACACCATTCGGATCGATGAACGTCACCGGATTGTGCGTGCTATCCAGCACGATCCTGTTATTGCTGTTGGCCGCATCGACCAGCGTGATCGAGCCAACTCCGTCGGGCGAGGTGAACGTAATCCGGCCGCTCGTTATCTCGCTGTTGGCTGCAGGATTGCTGCCTGTCGGCAGCCCCGCTTCATCCACCAGCGTGCCTTGGCCCGCTGCTCCCGGAAGCGGAATGCTGATCCCGCCGGGAATGGCGTTATCGACCGTGATCGTCAGCGTCGCGGTGGACAGCGAGCCGTCGCCGTCCTTGATTGTGTAAGTGAACACATCCGTACCGGCGGACGTTCGCGTATAGACATAATGTCCGAGCGCATCGAGCGTGAGGGATCCGTGATCGCCGGTAATCTGCGTGCCCACGCCGCCAGTGACCGGATTGCCGCCACTGTCGCCTTTGGTAACGCCGATGATCGCGCCACCGAGCGCGGGCCCATCCGCGCCAAGCGCATCCGCACCGACCGCTCCTGACGTCGTACCGGTGCCGTCGATAACATTGCCGTCGGTCGAGACATCCGTCGCCGTCACCCGGTCGATATCGGCATGTGCAGCTGGGTGATCGTCGGTAATAGTGATGACGAGATTGCCGCCTGGCGTGCGATCGCCGTCGAGGTCTGTGACCACAACCGCAAATATCGCGCTCGTGTTCTGATTCGGCGGCAGAGGACCAACTACGTTGTCGAGTAGGGTGTAAGTGTAATTGACCGCGCCCTTGCCTGTCGTCGCGTCATAGCTGATCCAGGCCGACAGCTGGCCTCGCGTGCCGTCAAGAAAAGTCTGTGCCGTCCCGGCAGATGTAGCGGTTATGACATTTGCGCCGAGCTCGACGCTTTTTACACCATCGAGCGAAGTGAAATTAATGGTCCCCGTCGCCGCCGTTGGCGCCAGCGGATTGGAGCCCACCGACTCGCCGGGACCGCGCGAGGCTGAAAGTCCCGCCTCATCGACCAGCGTTCCGGCCGCGCCGACCTGCGGAACTACAATGCTGTTGGGACTGCTATCGCCGACAAATATCGTCAGTGTGGCATGCGAGAGAGACCCATCTGCATCCCTGATCGTGTAGGTGAAGACATCCGAACCGCCACCCGCACTTCGGACATAGCTGTAAGTACCATCAGAATTGAGCGTCAGCTTGCCGAATTGGCCCGTGACTGGAACACCGATCGTTGCCGCGTTGGCACCGCCCGCGCCGTTGCCCGCGGCAACGCCGACAACTCCAATGCCGCCGTCCGCGCCTGACACGTCTTGGCCGGAACCGTTCGGACCTCCTGTGGTCCCCGTCCCGTCAAGCACATTGCCGGTCTCCGCTGTGAGCTGCCCAGCCTCAACATTGTCGTTGTCCCCGCGCGCGATCGGTGCGTCGTCGACAATAGTAATGACCAGGTTACCCGGCGGATTGCTGTGTCCGTTCGTGTCGGTCACCACAACTGCGAATGTCGCGGCCGAGACCCCGTTCGTATTGTCCAGCAGCGTGTAGCTGTAACTGATTGAGCCTTTGTGGGTCGTCGCGTCGAAAGTGTAGGACGCCGTCAGCGATCCCGTCGCATCCGTGAAAGTTTGCGGGGAAGCGGTCAGTGCATGGCCGCCCAGCAGGACAGATTGCACTCCATCGGCTGAGCTAAAACTGATCGCTCCCGTCTTCGTTGTAACTGGAAACGCCGGACTTCCGGCACCCGATCCGGCCGATTCTCCGGAGCCGCGCGAAGCCAGAAGCCCCGCCTCAAACACCTTTGTCTCCGCCCCGCCCGGGGCCGGAATGTTGATGACCGGCTCAATATTGAGCAACAGCGCGTGCGGCTTCACTCCGCTGTCCCCGCCGGTGTCTCCGCCGGCGAACGACGAGGATGTAAGGAATGTATGGCTCTCTTGGCCCAAGAGCCCGAGCGGCCGAAGACTTTGCGGCAAGGCCTCGACAGATGGATCGCCGAACGAGGCGCCGCTGGGCGGAATGTTGTCTCCGTCTGCAGTCGCTGCCTGCCCCGCAGTCTCGGCAAGCAGCGCGTCAAATTGCTCGCTGGTCATTGCGCCGATGCCGCCAAAATCCACTTCAAGATAAGGGAGCGGCTTGCCGGAAAAATCAAAGAACGGCTCAGCGGTGACCGTCGACTGATTATCGAACGCGAGAATCAACCTGTGCCCGTCACGAGCGAGCTCCACCTTTTCATTGGCGATCGCAGAGAAATCGAGCGTTGTTGCGATTGTGTTGCGAAGGTCGAGAGTAATTGCCTCGCCCGCGGCGGGCTTGACCACTTCTATTATGCGGGGGACGGCGAGATTCGAGAGGCGAATACCGCTCGACGGCAAGACGACGCGTTCGTTCATGACATCTGCCTCGTTAACTCTGAAACAAGTGAGACAGCGTCGGGTACACGACGCTCAGCAGTTGGTCTCTAGCCAGTGCTGGCAATCAGCGCGTCGACTGAACGAACGATTTTCCCCACAAAGTTAAAAGCTTGCTCTCAACTGAATGGATGATCAGAGGGTGATGCGGTAGATTTCGATGAAGAAGCGCGGGGTCATCCTATGCACGTCTTCAATCTCGAGCGCGAGCAGCGCTTTGATCCGAAACGTCATGTCGAAAAAATTCTCGGTCGGATCGCCGATGGCGATGTTACGGTCGCCTGTTGGGAGCCCGGCCAGATCAGCCCCTATCATTGTCATCCGCACGCAACCGAAATCTATTTCTGCTTTTCAGGCGGGGGGATCATGCGGACGCCGCGCGAACGCATCGCGGTGACGCCCGGCGCATTTGTCGTGCATCCGCCCGGCGAAGTGCATGAGTATGAAAACGGACCTTCGCGCACGTTGCTGTTCCGCGTGCGCTACGGCAATGACATGAGTGCGCATCACGCCGACTGGCGCGGCAATAAGGAATGGAAGCAATCACCCGCCGACGCGGAGTACTACCGTGCGCATCCGGTCGTTTAGAGCAGCTTCGTTTCAAATTGAATCGTCATTCCCGCGCATAGCCGCTCAAAGAACGGCGTGCTTTCGCACGCCTATGCAGGGATCCCGAATCCACAACCGATGTTGAGCAAATTGCCCTGGACCCCCGCTTCCGTGGAAGTGAGCGGATGCGGATGAGCTGTGCCACATTCCACTCATTCCCGCGAATGCGGGAATCCAGGACCCAAAGACTGAGCGAGTGTTCTGGACCCCCGCTTCCGCGGGGGTGAGCGGAATGTGTTGCCTGTACATGCCGCCTCTCAATCTGATTCACTTGTCAAACAGCGCGCCTTCGCAGCAGCGAGCGCGGGGATGAGCGGATTTCATGACAGTGAGTGTGTGGCAATGCCAATGGTAAAGACTGCAGCAGCCGATGTCCGGCTGTTACATCTTGAGCAGGCGCCTGGCGTTGCCGCTCAATATCTTCACCTTGTCGGAATCCGATATCGACACGTTCTGCATCCATTCAACTGCCGGAGGATTCATCACGAATGGCCAGTCGACTGCGAACAGGATGTGGTCGACGCCCATCTCCAGCATGCAGCAGATCAGCGCCGGATCGGAAAAGAAGCCGCTGGTCGTTACATAGAAATTTTTGCAGAAAATATCCCGGAAGCTCATCGCCTTCTGGCCTGGCCGCTTCAGCGATGAATCGATGCGCCACAGCAGAAAGGGCAGGGTTTCGCCGAAGTGGCCGAGGATGATCTTCAGGTTCGGATGGGCGTCGAAGAGTCCGGACAGCACAAGCCGGATAGCTTGCGTCGCGGTTTCGACGGTGTAGCCCCAGGCGGGGCGCACCACCAGCGGAAAGTCCTTGGCATAATCCTGGTAGTAGATCTCCGTCACCTTGGCGTGCGGCAGCGACGGGTGGAAATAGATCGGTACGTCGAGCTTCTCGGCGCGCTCGTAGATCGGCCAGAATTTCCTGAGATCGAGAAATTCGCCGTTCGACATGCCATGCAGCATCGCGCCCTTGAAGCCAAGCTCGGTGACGGTGCGCTCGAGCTCGTCCGCAGCCGCCTTCGGATCAACGGTCGGGAGAGCGGCGAAGGCGGCGAATCGTTTGGGATTGGCCGCGCAAACTTTGGCAAGCCGGTCATTAACCTGCCGGGTCAGGCCGGCCGCGATATCGGCCCCCAGTTTCTGGGTGGAGGGCGCGCCGTGCGAAAGCACCTGGATGTCGATGCCCGCCTCGTCCATTTCCTTGAGCCGAAGGCCACCGAGGTCGAACAGCCTTTGGTCGGTCTCATTGCCCCGCCCTGCCTCGGGACCGGTAAAATGCCTGGCAAGCTCCGGATCCCAATAGTGTTCTTCGATGGCGATGACCGGACAATTCGGCTTCTTCATCATGACGTTTCCCCGCAGCGTTGTTCGGAACCGTTCCTAGCAATGGCGATTCCCCCTGTCACGGTCTGTCGTGAGAGCCGGGCGACGGCGCCGTGATAAAAATGCCTCATGCGGGCGCTTGCCGAATGCACGGCCGGGAACCGGGCTTTGGTATTGTTCCCGACTCAGTTACCACCAACGGGCGATGCTGCCGATTCTACGTATTCTTCCAGTGGGCGGCGTACTCCTCGCCATTTTTATCCTGGTTCTGGCGCTCATCCCGCCGGACGGATCGCGTGCGCCTTTGAACACGATGATCGGACCTGCACGCGGTGCACTCATTGGCAGCGAATATCATCCGGAAACGCGGCATTTTCTGATCATGGCTGCGCTCAAGCGTGCGGATGAACTTAGCCGTCTGCGGGATTTGCCCGACACGCCGACGCGGACCGAACTGCCACCAACCGAACCTGTTGCAGAAGAGCCGAAGGTTGCCGGGCTGCCAACCGACCGTTCCGAATCCGATCCGGACGAACTGGCGCCAGCGGCGACGGAAACGCCGGACGTGAGCATTCCTGTCGAGATCGGCGAAGTGTCGGCCGTCGAATTGCCTGCGGCTTCGCCGGAAACAACTTCGGCGCCCGCGAAAACCGAACCGATAAAACCGCAACGGCGCCGTGCCCATCGGCCGCATCGAAGCAAAGCAGTCGCCAAGCCGGCGCCGCGCCCTTTCAATTTGTTCGAGATATTATTTGGCGGCCAGCCTTATCAATATCAGTCGCAACAATCCTACGCAGCGCAGCAGCCGCCGGGAACACAGCCGGCTTATCGGTCAAAGCCAGCTTCCGGGACATCGCAGCCCAATCCGCAACAGCCACAAAATCCGCATCAGCAGCCGACTCGACCGGTCGGCGACCCGTACCTTCTGCGCCCAAATTTTTATTGATCAGGGCGCGCACATACGCGGCGACGATCAGTAATAGTCGGGACGTCCGCCGTAGAGGCTTGAGGACGACGCAACGCTCGCTCCGGACGAGCGCGCATCACGGGGCTTCTCCGCCGAACCAAATTTGATGCTGTTGAGGGGCACGGTAGCAAACGAATTCTGCGCCTGCTCAGGTTGCCCGATCTTCATGCCTTTCGCCTTGGCAGCATAATAATAACCGGCGGCGTAGTAGTGCACGGCGCGGTCGGCGTTGCCGCCGGCCACGCGATAGGCGCCGGCGAGATATTTCACCGCATAGGTCATGTTGGTGTCGGCATCGAGCAGACCGGCGGCGGTGCCGGTATATCCCATGGACCGCGCAGTGGGCAGCTTGATCTGCATCAGCCCGTAGTTTCCTGCGCTGACGGCCCGTGGGTTGCCGCCACTCTCCCGCCTGATGACACGCCGCACGAGTTCTTCGGGCACATTGTTGGCCGCGGCGTGGCGGGCGATCAGCGTATCAAGATCGCCGTTGGCATCGAGGCTCGCGAAACGCTGTTTCTGCGCCGACGCCGACGTAACGGCGAGCGCTACCACAATCGTTGCGAAGCTGAGAGTGCGAATCATGGCGGCTCCGATTGTTGCAGTTCTACGCGTTGGGGGAGGTCCGCTTGTCATGTGAAACTCGGGCAACTTTGTGGCCGCAACTGTTCTGGTTCCATCACGAATTGTGTTCAACTCCGAAATCCGAATAACGAGGAGGATAAAGATGAGCGCTTCGCTGGAAGACCGCCTGCGCACGATCGAAGACACACTCGCCATCTACCGGCTCATTGCCAGTCATCCGCCGGCAGCCGACAGCGGCACTGGCAGTTATTACCGCCACGCGTTTATCGCCGACGGCACCATGGATCTCGGCGGCGGCAAAGCTGCCAGCGGCAACGAGTCCATTGCGGCGATGGTCGGAACGCCGGAGCATCGGGCTGCCATCGCCGGAGGACTTTGTCATTTCGTCGGACTGCCATTGGTCGACATCGACGGCGACAGCGCGGTGGCAATATCTTATCTGCAGATCATCACGCCTGACCGTCACGCCGCTCCGCGCGAAGTGGCGGGCCACGGGACAACAACCGGATTCCGCATCCACCGCGTCGGTGCAAACCGTTGGGAGCTCAGGCGTGACAAAAGTGGCTGGAAGATCGTGCGGCGAACGCTACGTCCGCTTGACGGCAGCGAAGAGGCACCGGCCTTGCTGCGCAAGGCCATTGCGCCGTAGTTTGCCGCCCCGACATAACGACACGGAGAGCGCGAATGCCGAAGGCCTATTGGGTGGTGACCTATCGCTCGATCACGAATCCGGAGGCCTGGAAGGCTTATGCGAAGCTGGCGCTGCCGGCGATCGAGTCATCCGGTGGACGTTTTCTGGCGCTCAACAATCCGGCGAAGACCTATGAGTCCGGCTTGAACCAGCGGGTCGTGCTGATCGAGTTCGACAGCCTCGACAAGGCGCTCGCCTGCCACGATACGCCCGCCTACAAGGAAGCGCTCAAGGCGCTTGGCACCGGCAATGTCGAGCGCGACATGCGCGTCGTCGAGGGAAAGTAGCGTTCTCCGCTCACCACTCGGCGAAGGGAAAGCGCTTGTGCGCGGCGGCGGCCTGCTGCTGCGCTTCGGCAAATACTTCCATCGCAATATTGAAATAGGCAATTACCCGCGCAAGTCCGGCGAGCGGCGACACGATCGGTGCGCGGATCGGCAGTGTGGTCATTTCTTTGATTCCTTTTTGGGTGTTGGGCGCGTTACCGCGAAAAGAAGCGCCGTTCGATTTCGCGCTCGGCCTCGTCGGTGAATCTGCCGTTCTGCAGGTAACGCGCGATCTCGCGCTCGACGAGCCGCTGCCGCGATACGAATATCGCGTCTGCGAGACGGCGGAAAAAACCGCGGGTACGTTCGGATTTGTCCGGGACGAAGTCGCGCGTGGCGCTCGTATAACGAACATAGGCCATGGATCATCTCCCTTAACTGGGCTCGACGACTCCACGGGCGTTTCACGTTTCTTCTTGTTGCGTTGTAAATAGGCCTGCGTGACCGAATGCAGTAGGTGCAGTGCAACATAGGTTCCATGCGTGCGTGTCATGCGGCTCGTCACACGCATGTTTTAATTCGCTCGTCGCGAATCCCATTCCGGAAGAGTTTGGCTGTGCGCCAACAACAACCTCCGCTCATTAACCTCCGCTCATTCCCGCGAATGCGGGAATCCAGAATCCACAACGCGGATGTTGACCAAGTTGTCCTGGGTCCCCCGCATAGGCGTGCGAAAGCACGCATATGCGGATCCCGAGTCCACAACGGATGTTGAGCAAATTGCCCTGGACCCCCGCTTCCGTGGGGGTGAGCGGGAGATTGTTTCCGCTTCGAACGGCTATGTGCGGGGACGAGCGGAAGAGTTTGGCGCTGCGCCAGCAGCAATTTCCGCTCACCCCCACGGAAGCGGGGGTCCAAGGCAAAAACACTCTGACTCTGTCATTCCTGGATTCCCGCGTTCGCGGGAATGAGCGGATGAGTTTGGCGTTACGCCGGCAGCATCAGCGTATCGCGATTATTTCCTTTCGCCGTTCGGGCCGCCACCGGCACCGGCGCCGCCACCAGCTGCCGCGCCACCGCTTGGGCCACCGCTTGGGCCGCTGCTTGCGCCGGGAGCGGCATTCGGGGCCGCGCTGGAGCCGCCCCGCGTTCTGACGTTGCCGCTGCCCTGCACGTCCGCACCGCCACGGCCGGTCGTGCTTCGCATGCGCGTATCGCCACCACTTCGCACACGCATGTTGCTGTCACCTCGCATACGCCTGTCGCTGTCAACGCCCGCGCCGGTCGTCGAACGGCTGCGGCTGCGTATTTCGGAACTGCTTCTGCTGCGCGTCGAACCGGACTCCACCCCGATACGATCGCCACGACGGTGCTCACGCCAATTGCCCTGACGGTGGTGGCGCCGCTCCCACGGACCGTAAGTCCAGTCGTTCCAGCCATAAACTCCGCCCCAACCTAAACCGCGGCGCCAGGCGAAGCCGCAACGGTACCAGCCCGGGCCATGCCAGCCGTCGAAATAGAAACAATAGCGGCGGCCTTCGTGCACAAAGACGCGCACCGCGACGGTGTCGACGAGACCGGGCTCGATGCCGGTCATGGTATTGACGGGAAAGCTTCCTGCATTTGCTTGTGCCGCAACCAACATCGTGCCCGCTGCGACAGCCAAGGTCAGCGCCCTCATGGGGGTATCCTCCTGTTGTCCCCCGACGCAAAGCAACGTTCCGATTTTCGCTTGGTTCCGTGTTATCGCCTGAGTCAAATGACGCTCAGGCTCCGCCCTTCGCTTGCCGCCTGCGGTTCCAGACGAGGCCGCCCCCGCGTAACCGGAATCCGAGCTTGGAAAGAAACAACAGGCCGCCATAGGCCAACTGCAGGCGCCGCAGCGGCGAGAAGAACCTGCGCCGGTCATAGAAATCGCCGCCCAGCACTGTGATCAGCTGGTGGCGCGTGTTGAAGAGATCGAAGGACGAAACGAGAAGATCGCGCAGGATTGGCGCATTGATCCGATAGATTAGCCACGACAGTGACCTCATGCCGAGGCGGATCTTGCGCTCATAGTCGCGGACGATGCGTTCGCGCGGCTGGTCGCCATCGAGCAGGCTTTGGACTGCGGTCGCCGCAAACCATGCGCTGCTCATGGCCATCATCACGCCGCTTGAAAACAGTGGATCGATGAAAGCGGCGGCATCGCCGATCAAGATGTGGTTCTTCCCCACATAAGAATGCGAGTCATATGAATAGTCGGTACAGGCGCTCAGCGGCCCGAGCGGTTCGGCCTTGGCCATATGCGCGGCGAGACTCGGCGTTGCCGCCACTGCCTCGGCGAAAAGCGCGCTGATATTGCCGCCTTTCGCCTTGAAAAACGCCCGGGTTCCGACGACGCCGACACTCATGACGTCGTCCGGCAGCGGAATCATCCAGAGCCAGCCATGGTCGAACAGGTAGACAGTGATCATGCCGGCCTTGTCGCCGGACCGGCGCGGAACATTGCGAAAATGGCCGAATACGGCCGCGGTGTTGTTGCGCTTGTCGATGCGCTTGAGTCCAAGTTGCCCGGACAGCAGCGTATCGCGACCGCTTGCGTCGACCAGAAAATGCGGCAACCATTCGGTTTTACTTCCCTTTTTGTCGACCGCAGTGACATGCGGCCGCTGGCCGTCACTAAGGGCGACGCTGCTGACGCGCACTTCTTCGCGCACGTCGGCGCCGAGCTGCCGGCTGTTGTCGAGGAGCAGCTTGTCGAACTCCGCGCGCCGGACTTGGTAGCTGTAGCCTACGCTCAGATAAGGATTGTCCGAAAAGCGGAACGTGCCCGCCGCCTCGTGCGCGTCGGACACAAGCTCCGCGCCCGGCTTGTAGACGCCGATCCGGCGCACAGCGTCGGCCACGCCGAGCCGCTCGAACAATGGAAGGTTGAGCGGCAGCAGCGATTCCCCGATGTGGAAACGCGGAAAACGTTCCTTCTCCAGAACGACGACGTGTTTTTTCTGCTGTGCGAGAAGGGATGCGATGGTGGATCCGGCGGGACCTCCGCCGACAACGAGGACATCGCATTCTGAAAAATTGTTCATACGCGCCGCATTTTACGCGGAACTCGAATTGCGGAGTCGCATTTTTTGAAACTCTCGCCGTCTTGTGATCGTCAGGCGCGCCGCGACCCGCGGTCAAACGCGGTAATCCGGGAACGTAATCATGCGGGCGTCTGTTTCCTCTTGATCGAATGTGACGGCCAACCGTCACGGAACAAAGACCAGAGAGGACGACAATGAAACGCAACTTAAGAACGATATTGATGGGGACAGTCGCACTGATGGCCGGCGTCGGCTTGGCGTCGGCGCAGGGCATGCGTGATGTTCCCGGCGCTGACCGCGGCGCCGCACCTACCTCATCCGATCAGATGAAGCCAGGCGCTTCTGGCTCGCATCGCGAGATGAACAGTACGCAAGGCAAAGCCCAAAAGAGCGAAACCCGCGGCCAAGCACAGCGCGGCCCGTCCAACGGCGACATGGACAAAAGACAGGCAAAAAGCCATCGGCCCGAAAGGTCCACCACGGGCCAGGCTTCAGATCAGGATGAGCTGAGCAAAAGCCCGAGCTCACGCACCTCAAAGGGCAGGAAAGCCGATGAGATGAAGAGCAGGAGCTCGGCCAAAGACTCGGCCAAGGACAAGGCCAACAGCAAGAGCTCGGCCAAGAAGGATGAGAAATCCACGATCGGTCAGGCTTCAAAAGAAAAATCCGAGAAGTCGACCACCGGACAAGGCTCATCCGAAAACAAAGCCTCGTCTGACAGCAAGCAGCAAATGAACCGGCAATCGCAGAACCCGAATGCCGACAGGCAGAACCAGACGACCGGTTCCCGGAGCAACACGACCGAGCAGTCGAATGCCGGCATCCGATCGCAGGCCGGCGTGCAGGTCAGCGCGCAGCAGCGCACCACGATCCAGCGCTCGGTGCTTCAGGCACGGAACGTTCCGCGCGTGGATCGGGTGAACTTCTCGATCCATACCGGCACTGTCGTGCCGCGTGACGTGCACATCGTGTCGGTAACGACGTTCCCGGTGCTGATCGAGGCCTTCCCACGCTATCGCGACTACAGTTTCTTCGTCGTGGAAGACGAGGTCGTGTTCGTGGACCGCAGCCACAAGATCGTCGACGTGGTTCCGATCGGTGGCGGCGCACATTTCGGCAGTTCGTCGACAAGCACGACTGTAGCCGTCGACCTCAGCGAGCCTGAGATCCGCGAGATCCAGACCGTCCTCATCCGCGAGGGCTTCCTGCACGGACGCGTCACCGGCGTGTTCGACACCAGGACGCGTGAGGCGCTGATCGGCTTCCAGCGCAAGCGAGGTTTCGAGGCAAACGGGCGCATCGATACGCGTACCGTCAGCGCGCTTGGGCTCGAGGGCAAGGTCAAGGTGAAATCGGAAAACGGCTCATCGTCATCGAGCAGCCAGGAATCATCCGGCGCGCAGAAATCCGGCACAACCGGTCAAGGAGCGGACCGGGGCCAGAGCGGCGATCAAAGACCTAATGACAGGGGTACGACCGGCCAGGGTCCGGCCACAACGCAAAAAAACGCGACGCCGGACAAAGGGCCGTCCGAGTCGAGAGGGTCGGGCGAAGCCCAGCCCGCTCAGAAAGACCAGCGCAGCGGGGCACCGAACCGGTCCACGACCGGTCAGGGCAGCGACAAAAGCACGCCGGGCATGAGCGATCAGGGCAACTCCGGTTCGTCGCAGCCTGCCACAGCCGACCGCAATGAGAGACGCCGGCAGTAAGAAA
Source organism: Pseudolabrys sp. (assembly GCA_036557605.1). Taxonomy (GTDB): domain Bacteria; phylum Pseudomonadota; class Alphaproteobacteria; order Rhizobiales; family Xanthobacteraceae; genus Pseudolabrys. The sequence continues at coordinate 8,637 of DATBHE010000098.1, read as the reverse complement.
AAGGACAAACAGCAGGCAATCGAGAGCCCCGCTTCGGCGGGGCTCTTCTTGTGTCTCAGCCTTGTTCTGCTTTTGAGACCTCTGTCACCTCGACCGGCGCAAGTCCGCTGAACCCGAGTGCTTGTGCCGCCGCGGGAGTGAGATCGATGATGCGGCCACGCACGAATGGCCCGCGATCATTAATCCGTACGGTCACGCTACGTCCGTTGCGCTTGTTGGTCACCTTTACCTTCGTTCCGAATGGCAGCGTGCGATGCGCCGCAGTGAGTCCGCTGGGCCGCGCCGTTTCGCCGTTCGCGGTTTTCTCGCCTGAGTAGGCATAGATGGACGCCAGGCCCGATTGGGCCATCGCAGGCGCGCAGTAACAGATCATCATCGCGGCGCCGCAAAGCGCGGCGCGCAAACGCACGTACATGAATGAACTCCTGATTTGTCCCCGATGCGGGCGGTCGTTAGAGACGCGATTCTGCGAATTCGCGGCGAGACTTGGGCCATTTCGCGAACGCGGCAATTTGTTCCAACGAGCCCTGCATTTCTTTGGAACCGGCGACCCGAACCAATCGCCGGGCATGCGGTTATCAGCTTGCTTCATTGGAAAATGACAATGCAGAAAACAGCGATAGTCGTTTTTGCGGCGCTGGCCGGGATGATATTGCCCGCTTTGGCGCAGCTCGGGCCGCCTGACGCCGGAGAAGTCGCGCTGTCGCCCGGCCCGTTGACGGGAGAACCTTCCAGCGCGCCGCAGCCAGCATCCAGGCTGCAGGAACTGATCGCCGGTGGCCTTTCCGGCTTCGTCGACCGCAAGCCGGAGCAGACGGCCGCCGAGAATTTTTATCAGGCCCGAAATTACGAGCCGATCTGGACCGGCAGTCCCGAGGCGTTGAAGCGCGCCAGCGCGGCGATTGCCTTCCTTCGTAACGTCAGGAGCGAGGGACTCGAGCCGAGCGATTATCCGACGCCCGAACTCTCCGGAAATTTGAGCGAGGAGCAGGCGGCAAAGGCGGAGCTGCAGCTCACCGGGTCGATTCTGCGTTACGCGCGGCATGCCAGCTCCGGCCGCGTGAGCTACACGCGGGTGAGCGCCTCGATCCTTTATCCGGACCATGCCGCCGACCCCGCGGAAGTTCTCAGCAAAGTCGCGTCGGCACAGGACATGGACGCGGTCCTGCAGAGCTTCGAGCCGCAGCAGCCGGGATTTGTTGCGCTTAAGGCCGCACTTGCAGAAGAGCTCGCCAAGCCCGAGCAAGAGCCCGCGGTTGAAGATCGCGATGCGTCGAGAAAAAAGCGCGGCGGCAAGGAAACGAATGAACGAAGCCGGAGGAATGCGGCCGATACCATCATCGCCAATATGGAGCGCTGGCGATGGCTGCCGCGCGATCTCGGCGCAGCGCACGTCGTCGTGAATATTCCTGACTTCACGCTTGCCGTCTACAAAGACGGCGCTCGTATCTGGAATACCAAGATCGTGGTCGGAAAGCCGGGCGCACTGGCAACACCGCTGCTCAGCGAGACGATGAAATACATCACCATCAATCCGACCTGGAACGTGCCGCCGTCTATCATCCGCAAAGAGTATCTGCCGGCGCTCGAGCGCGATCCCAACGCGCTCGAGCGGATCGGATTGCGAATCAGCAACAATCCCGACGGATCGCTCCGCGTCTATCAGCCGCCGGGCGAGCGCAACGCGCTGGGACGGATCCGGTTCAACTTCCCGAACCAATTCCTCGTGTACCAGCATGATACGCCGGACAAGAAACTGTTCGCGCGCGACAGCCGCGCCTTCAGCCACGGCTGCATGCGCGTGCAGAATCCCGAGCAATACGCCGAAGTCCTCTTGTCGCTGTCGCAGCCTGAGGAGAACTTCACCATCGCCCGCATCAGGACCATGTATGGCGATCAGGAACGGACCATCAACCTTAAGCAGCCGATTCCGGTCCACGTCACCTATCAAACCGCTTTCGTCGGCGAAAACGGACAGCTTAACTTGCGGCCCGACATTTACGGTCTCGATACGGCTACGCTGAAGCTCATGCACAACGACGAGCGCATGATCGCGGACACGCCGATCGCCCGGCCCCGCAACACCAGCAGCAGGCCGGTGATGGCGCGGCTGCCACAACGCGAGGAGCGCGAATGGCAAAGACCGTATCAAGGACAGTATCAAGGACCGTATCCTGGCCAGTACCGTGAACCGCAGGGACCGTTTCACGGCGGATGGTTCGGCTTTGGCGCTGCCGAGCAGTCCTACGCGTCCTCCCCGTATCGCTCGCCGTCTCCGTATCGCGGCTTGAATCGCGCCGACGGGATTTGGTGATGCGAGATTGAACCTTGGCAAGCACACAAGCCGTGGCCGAGCGGGCCATATCGGTTGCTCTGTTTTCATTGCGTCACGCAATACATCAAAGTCGCACTCGTCCGCGGTGCGTCGCTGCGCCCCCTTCCGGCAAATCCAAGCACAAGGATGCGCGCTGCCTCGACATCCATAAGGACGACGAGCCGGATGAAAGCCCGACTCAAGGTCTGGGTAAGGCAAGCGAGCCAATTGTCCGCAGGTTGTTCCTAGGCGGCGGGCGGCTCAATGATGACGCCATATTTGGCGCAGATTGCCATGACCGTTGCAAAGTCCGGCATGCCGGCGGCGCTGGCGGCGTCCAATTCCCCAAACATCTGATCGAGGCCGCAACTTGGCGCGCTCAGGATGAGTACGCGTGCCGGCTTATCGCCGGCGTTGCGAACGGCGTGGCGCCGGTTACGCGGGCCGAAGAAAAACCCGCCAGATGCGACACGGTGAGAACCGCCCTCGAATTCGATTGTGAGCTCACCGCTCAGCACATAGAACGCTTCGTCCTCACGAGTATGAGTATGTGGCGGCGCACCCTTGCCCGGCGGGAATACCGCCTCCCAGAGCGAGAACGAACCGCCGGTTTCGGCCGCCGTCGCTTTGTAAATGTGGGTGGCGCCCAGCACGTTGAGCATTGAGCCGGCCGCCGGCGCGCAAACAAACGGTTGGGCTGCGACTTTGGAACCCATCGTTGATCTCCTGCGTGTGAGGCTTGTGACAACGCGGCGACAGTTTGTCGGTTTCCGCCTGATCGATTTTGCGAAAGTTGACTGTCAGGTTGTGGCAGTCATAGACGAGGCGGCAATCTTTGAGGAAAGCGACATAACCGTGAAGAAACCGAAGAACACTGCGACGAAAGCGAAAGGTGGAGACTCTCCCTCCCGGCTGATTGATGCCAGAATCAAGAATCTTGGTGATTGGCGCGGCGAGACCCTCGCCCGCGTCCGAAGCCTCATCAAGCTGGCCGACCCGGACGTGGTCGAAGAGGTGAAATGGCGAAAGCCGTCAAATGCGATGCTGGGCGTTCCTGTGTGGGAATACGACGGCATCATCTGCACCGGCGAGACCTACAAGAACTATGTGAAACTGACATTCGCCAAAGGCGCCGCGCTGGAAGATCCTTCGGGTCTTTTCAACTCCAGCCTCGAAGGCAATGTGAGGCGCGCCATCGATATCCACGAAGGCGACAAGATCAATGCAAAGGCGTTCAAGGCGCTCATTCGCGCGGCCGTGGCACTGAACACGTTGGCGCAGTCTGCGAGAAAAACAAAGCGCACTTGAGTGCGCGTCAGTTCGCTATTGATTGATTTCAGGTTCGACGAGGCGGGCGAGATTTCGCAACGACTCCTGCCAGCCGAGATAGCACGCCTCCGCCGGAATGGCGTCGGGAATTCCGTCCTGCGTGATGTTGACCTCAGTGCCAACCGATACCTGCTTGAGCGTCACCGTCACCTGCATCTCGCCCGGCAAATTGGGGTCGTCGAATTTGTCCGTGTAGCGCAAGCGCTCGCCGGGGACGAGCTCGAGATATTTTCCGCCGAAGGAATGGCTCATGCCGGTCGTAAAGTTGCGGAACGACATTCTGAAAGTGCCGCCGACCTTCGCGTCGAGGTGATCCACGGTGCAGGTAAAGCCGTTGGGCGGCAGCCATTTCGCCATGGCATCCGCTTCGGTGAAAGCGCGATAGACCTTTTCGGGCTTGGTCGCCAGGACGCGGTGCAATCGAACGGTATTGGGCATGGTTACTCCTCCGGGCACGTGCGAGGCATTCGAGACGGCTGACCGCCATTATCTTATCCGCTCGTCCCCGCAAAAGCGGGGACCCAGGATCAAAGTTGCTCTGGATTCCCGCGTACGCGGGAATGAGCGGAGCAAAATATCAGACTAAACCTAAGCCTCAACGCCGAGATAGGCGGCAAGCACGTTTGGATCGTTGAGCACATGCTCGGGCGCACCTTCGGCGATGGTACGGCCGTAGTCGAGCACGTGAATGCGGTCGGCGAGGTCCGCGATCATCTGCATGTCGTGCTCGATCCAGATCATCGTCATGTTCAGTTCGTGCTTGATGCGCAGGATAAAGCGCGCAAGGTCCTCGCGCTCCTCGCGGTTGAGGCCGGCCGACGGCTCGTCGAGCAGCATGATGGCCGGCTCAAGCGCAAGCGCGCGGGCAAAGCCGACAATCTTCTGCACCCCGAACGGCAAGCTGCCGACGGCGGCATAACGATAACGCTCGAGTTCGACCAGCTCGACGATGCGCTCGACTGCCTCGCGATGCGTGACTTCTGCACGCCGCACGCTCGGCAGAAACAGGATTTCGGCCACCGGATTTGTCTGGATGCGCGCATGACGCCCGGTCAGCAGATTGTCGAGCACGCTCATCTGCGGGAACAGCTCGCCGTGCTGGAAGGTGCGCGCGAGGCCGAGCCGCGCGATTTCGTGCGGCGGCCGCCCGGCGATGTCCTCGCCACGAAAGCGGATGGCGCCGCTGCCGCGGTAGATGCCGCTGATGCAGTTGAGCGCGCTTGTCTTGCCTGCGCCGTTCGGGCCGATCAGCGCGAACAGTTCGCCTGCACCGACTGAAAACGAGACGTCGTCGAGCACGATCAGCCCGCCGAAACTCAGACTTAAATGAGTTACGTCGAGCTCAGCCATACCACCTCCGCGACCGGCGATATTGCTTGACGGTCCGGTACGAACGGCGCTCGCCACTCGCCTGACCGAGGTAAAATTCCTGCACGTCCTGATGGCTCTTGAGCTGCTCGCGGTCGCCGTCGAGCACGATGCGGCCGTTCTCCATAACGTAGGCGTGGTCCGCGATCGTCAGGGCTGCGGCCGCGCTCTGCTCGACGAGCAGGATCGCAATGCCCAACTCGTCGCGGACGGTAAGCAGACGCCGCGTGAGATCCTGCACGACGACCGGCGCGAGCCCGAGCGAGAGCTCATCGACAAGAAGAAGACTCGGCCGGCACGTCAGGGCGGCGGCGATCGCCAGCATCTGCCGCTCGCCGCCCGACAACAGGCCGCCGATGCGCTGGCGCAACTGGGCAAGACGCGGAAACAGGCTGTAGATCTGCTCGTCCTGGCGCCGTCGTTCCGCGGCGCTCGCGCGCGAAACCGGCACCGCCAGGTTCTCGGCAACTGTCAGATTGGGAAAGACCTTGTCGCGCTCGGGCACCAGCACGATACCACGCGCGGCGATGTCGTGCGGCGGCGCATTCTCGATCCGTCTCCCCTCGAACGAAATCGTGCCCTCGGTGACGCGGGCGTCGTCGAGCCCGAGAAATCCCGAGACCGCCCGCAACGTCGTCGTCTTGCCGGCGCCATTGGTGCCGAGGATGGCCACGATCTGCTTCGGGCCGACCGACAAAGTGACACCCTGCACCGCGGTGATGACGCGCTTGTACACGACCTCGACCTTCTCGACCCGGAGCAAAGCCTCGCTCATTTACGCGCTCCCGCCAGCGGCCGGTATTTGAAGGGCCAGAGCAGAAAATAATTCTGCAGCCGGTGCCAGATTCCGACGAGCCCGAGCGGCTCGAAAATCAGGAACAGGATCATCACCACCCCGAAGGAGGCGTAGTTCACCGCGAAGATATCTCCGGCGAGCTTCTCGACATTCGGCAAAAGATGCAGCAGCGCCTCGATCGCATAAGGAAACAAGGTGACGAAAGCAGCACCCAGCAGCGCGCCGAGCAGCGAGCCCATGCCGCCGATGATGATCATCGCCACGTACTGGATCGTCAGGAAAAGGTCGAAAGCCTCGACCGACACAAAGCCGCGGTAATAGGCGAACAGGCAGCCGGCAACCGAGGTCATGCTCGAAGAGATGACGAAGGCGAGCAGCTTGTATCCGGCGATGCTGATGCCGAGCGCTTCCGCCACGGTCTCGCGCGCGTGGACGGCGCGGAAAGCGCGACCGGAGCGGCTGCGCAGCAGATTAATGCAGATCAGCAGACTGACGGCTGCGGCCGCCAGCAGCACGAAATACCAGAAACGGCCGCCGCTCAGACTGACTCCGGCCAGGTTCGGCGGCTCGACAATGATGCCGGTTGAAAAGCCGCGCTTGGTCTCGTATTCGCCGCCGAGATAGATGACGACGAAATGCAACGCCAGCGTGCTCACCGCGAGATACAGCCCGCGCAGCCGCAGCGACGGCAGGCCGAACACGAAGCCGAGCACAATCCCCGTCACGGCCGACGCGGGCAACGTCACCCAGAACGGCGCGTGTATTTCGCGCGCGAGAATCCCCGTCGTGAACGCTCCGGCCGCGATCAGTCCGGCATGGCCGAGCGAAATTTGCCCGGCATAGCCGGTGAGCAGCATCAACGAGAGCGCGCCGACCGAGGCGAGAAAGACCTGGCATGCGAGATCGAGCGCAAAAGGCGACGCAATGAAGGGAAATCCGGCAAGGATCAGCAGGAATACAACCAGGCTGATGCGCTCGGCCTTGGTCTGCACCAAGGCCAGGTCCTGACCGTAGCCGGTGCGGAAATAACCGCTGGCGCGCGGTGGCGGCCTAAACACGATCGAGTTCCTCGCGCGTGCCGAACAGACCCCAGGGGCGCACGATCAGCATCGCGATCAGCACCAGGAACGGCACGACATCGGACAACAGCGGATCGACATAATAAATGAGCAGCACCTCCGCGGCGGCGATAATCAGACTGCCGGCGAGCGCACCGACCAGACTGTCGAGGCCACCGACCAGCGCGGCGGGAAAGGCCTTGAGCCCGATAACCGGCATGCCGCCGGTCACGCCGGAATCCAGCGCCATCAAGATGCCGGCGAGAGCGCCGGTAAGCGTCGACAGGCTCCATGCGAGCGCATAGACGCCGTGCAGGTTGATGCCGCGCTGCGCTGCCAGCAACGGGTTCTGCCCTGCCGCGCGCATGCGCATGCCCCAGCGGCCGAAACGCAGAAATGCAAACAGCGCCGCATAGACAAGGACTGTCGTTCCGACCAGCACCGCGGACCACATCGAGATGCGCGCGCCGCCGAACAGGATCAGCGACGGGTTCGGCACGCCCAGCGCCTGCGCCGGATATTGCTGCTGGGCCGACCAGATCAGCACCACCAGGCCGCGGATGAGAATGCCGAGCGCGACGGTCGTGAGGATGGCGGCAAGCACCATCTCGCCGGTCATCTTGCGCATGAGAAAGATGTAGACCAGTGCGCCGACCAGCAGGCTGAGCAGAATGGCGGCGGTAAGCGCAATGACCGGATGGCCGTTGAAGAGCGAGGCCGTCGCCAGCACCATGTAGGCGCCGAGCATCATCAGCTCGCCGTGCGCGAGATTGAGCACGCGGCTGACCCGATAGATCAGTACATAGCCGCATGCGATCAGCGCGTAGATCGACGCAAGGACGATGATGTTGACGACGAGTTGCACGAGGGATGTCCGCGATTTGTGACGGCGCCTGCTCTCCCTCTCCCCCGCTTTCGGGGGAGAGGGTTGGGGTGAGGGGGAATTGCGCGAAGCTCCGAAGAGACCCCTCACCGACCCGACGTCGCAGATCTCCGGCGTTCACTTCACCGCGTAATTTTTCCAGTCCTGCACGCGAGTGATCTTGCTGCCGTCCCATTTATAGACGCGGTAGTAGAGCTGGGTGCGGAAGTGGTTGTCCTTGGTCCACACGATCGGACCGCCGCGCAGGCCCTTGGTATCGATGGTGAGGTTTTCCATCGCGCTGCGCAGCTTGGTGCGGTCGGCCGAGGCGCCGGCCGCCTTCAGCGCCGCCTCGATCGCCATGCCGCCGATCCAGCCTTCGGTCATGGTCTGGCCCGGATATTTGGAGCCGGCCTGCTTGGCGGCGGCATCGATTTCCTTCTGGATCGGCTGACCGTCCTGGAACATCGCATTCGAATTGACGACGTAGAACTTGCTGTCCTTCAGCCGCGCCAGCTCGGCTTCGGCTTCGAGATGGCCCCAGGCAATGTAGTCATCGTTCCAGCCGAGTTTGCGCAGTGCCTCGAGCGTGCGCACCTGCGTGACCCATGGCGCCCAGGAGTAGACCCAGTTCGGTCCCGAATCCTTGAGCTTGGTCGCAAACGGCGTGTAATCGGCGGTCGGTGGCGGGATTACCTCCAGATTCACCGGCTGCATGCCCTCTTTCTTCGACAGCTCCATTGCGTAATCCATCTCGCCGCGCGAGAGCGGAATTGCCATCGCAGAGAAGCCGATCTTCACCGGGCCTTTGGCCGTGGCCTTGATGAAGTCGAGCGTCGCCTGGCTGTCGAAATGCGATGCGTAACCTGTGGTGCAGAACTGCAGCGGATCGGCCGGCGGGTAGACGCTC
>DATBHE010000097.1:0-13099 GCA_036557605.1 Pseudolabrys sp. | reverse complement strand
CCCGCCAGCCGCCTGGAGAGAGAAGCCAAAACCTCTCCAAGAAATCTGACCGGCAGCTGGAGGCGAAACCAGCACACTCTGCTCTCAGCAGGGGACGCGGCTTAAAGCAACGACGATCGGGCTTCCTTGGTCTCTGCCGGTCTCCACCGCCGGCGCGGGTCACCGAAGAGGCTTGTTCATCTTTGCCGGCCGTGCGGACGGGGATCCCCCCATCCAATCCAAGGCAGCATGAGCGGGAGACGATGTGTGTAGCGTTGGCGCGTCCCCATCGCGCGCAGACGCTTGCCCTCGTTGACCGCAGCATTCGGAGCTTGATGGCTCCGTCAGCCGTGGGGAATAGCGCCAATGACTGAGCGCATCCGCGAGTTTCTACGTAAGCGCAACGACGAAGGTCCCTGCCTGGTCGTCGACCTCGACGTCGTGCGCGACAACTACAATGCCTTTGCCAAGGCCCTGCCTGACACGCGGGTCTTCTATGCTGTGAAGGCCAATCCGGCGCCGGAGGTGCTGGCACTGCTGGCCAAGCTGGGCTCCTGCTTCGACACCGCCTCGATTCCCGAGATCGAGATGGTGCTGGCAGCCGGAGCCACGCCGGACCGCATCAGCTACGGCAACACTATTAAGAAGGAGCGCGATATCGCGCGCGCCTACGCCCTTGGCGTGCGGCTCTATGCCGTCGACTGCAAGGCCGAAGTCGAGAAGATCGCCCGGGCGGCACCCGGCAGCCGGATCTTTTGCCGCATCCTGTCCGACTGCGTCGGCGCCGATTGGCCCCTGTCGCGCAAGTTCGGCTGTGAGCCCGCAATGGCGGCCGACGTGCTCGAGCATGCCCTCAAAGCTGGCCTCGAGCCGTGCGGCGTGTCATTCCACGTGGGTTCTCAACAGCGCAACCAGCATGCTTGGGACCGGGCGCTCGCGTCAGCGGCGGCCGTGTTCAAGGAATGCGGCGAGCGCGGCATGAACCTGTCGATGGTCAACCTGGGCGGCGGCTTCCCGACCAAGTACCTGAAGAACGTGCCGTCCGTAAAAACCTACGGAAACGCGATCTTCAAGGCGTTGCGCAAGCATTTCGGCAACCGCATCCCGGAGACCATCATCGAGCCGGGCCGCGGCCTGGTCGGCAATGCCGGCACCATCGAAGCCGAGGTTGTTCTCGTCTCCAAGAAGAGCGAGGAGGATGACGTCCGCTGGGTCTATCTCGACATCGGCAAGTTCGGCGGCCTCGCCGAAACCATGGACGAGTCGATCCGCTACCCGATCCGCACCCCGCGGGACGGCGACGCGCTGGCACCTTGCGTGCTGGCGGGTCCGACCTGCGATTCCGCCGACGTGCTGTACGAGAAGGAGCCCTACATGCTCCCGGTCAGTCTCGAGATCGGCGACAAGGTGCTGATTGAAGGTACCGGAGCCTATACGGCGACCTACTCGTCGGTGGCATTCAACGGCTTCTCGCCGCTAAAGACCTATCACATCTGACATCGCCGGGGCCGGCTTGGCCGGCCCCTTCTCCCGGCAACGCCTCCGTGAGCGCGCGCACGCGCGCCGGGGCAGGAGCACGAAACTCGATGATTTCGATCAGGAAAGAACGGCCTACGGACGTTGCGGCGCGAGAAGCGCTGCTCGATGAGGCCTTCGGCATCCAGCGCTGGCGCAAGAGCTCGCAGCGGCTGCGGGATGGCCGGTCGGCACCAGAAGAGCTTTCCTTCGTTGCGGCGGATGGCAAGCGCGTCGTCGGCACGGCCAGACTTTGGGATATCGTGTGTGGCACGGGCAAGCCGGCGTTGCTGCTCGGCCCGATCGCGGTCGCCGCGGACCATCGCAATCGAGGGATCGGAGCGGCGTTGGTCCGCCGTGCGCTCAGTGCGGCGCGCCGGCACGGTCACCGCGCGATCATTCTGGTCGGTGATGCGCCCTACTATGGCCGCTTCGGCTTTTCCGCCGCAAAGACGGCGGCTTTGCGCATGCCTGGGCCCTTCGAGCGCCAGCGTCTGCTTGGTCTTGAACTCGTGCCGGGAGCTCTCGACGGGGCGCGAGGCCTCTTGCGCGCGGCGAGCTGCCGTCCTCAGCCTGCAATCGCTGTATCGGCGGCTTAATCAGCAGCAAAATACCGTGGACGCCTTACGGGCTTTCGTCCCGTTGCTATTCCGTTCGTGACCCGGCACGGATATGACCGGACTCTTTGGAGACGCTGACGATGCCCAAATGGCCAGTGCACGCCCGCATTGACGGGCCCATCGTATTGATCGGCTTCGGCTCGATTGGCAAAGGAACGCTTCCTTTGATCGAGCGGCATTTCCACTACGACAAGAAGCGTCTTGTGGTCATCGATCCGGAAGATAAAGACCGCAAACTACTCGATCAGCGCGGCATCCGCTTTATCCACCAGGCAGTCACCAAGGCCAACTACCGGCACCTGCTTACGCCCTTGCTGACCGCAGGCGGCGGCCAAGGATTTTGCGTCAACGTGTCAGTAGACACCTCGTCGCTCGATATCATGGAGTTGTGCCGCGAAGTCGGCGCCCTCTACATCGACACCGTTGTCGAGCCCTGGAAGGGCTTTTATTTCGACACCAAGCTTGGCCCGGAAGCGCGGTCCAATTATGCGCTGCGCGAATCCATCCTCGCTGCCCGTCGCAAACGGCCGGGCGGACCGACTGCGGTGTCCTGCTGCGGTGCCAATCCCGGCATGGTTTCCTGGTTCGTCAAGCAGGCCTTGCTCAATATTGCCGGCGACGTCGGAATTAAAACCAAGGTACCGAAGACACGCGAGGAGTGGGCACGTCTGGCCCGAAAAACCGGCATCAAAGGCATCCATATCGCCGAGCGTGACACGCAACGGGCCAAGCAACCCAAGCCGATGAACGTGTTCGTCAATACATGGTCGGTCGAGGGCTTTATCTCCGAAGGCCTGCAGCCGGCCGAACTCGGTTGGGGAACGCATGAGAAGTGGGCCCCGGCGAACACCGGAAGGCACAAAGGCGGCTGCGGCGCGGCGATCTACCTGCTGCAACCGGGCGCCAACACGCGCGTGCGCTCGTGGACGCCGACCGCGCAAGCACAGCTTGGCTTCCTGGTCACCCACAATGAAGCGATCTCAATCGCCGATTATTTCACGCTCCGGCGGGGTCGCAAGACCATCTACCGGCCGACATGCCACTACGCGTATCACCCTTGCAACGATGCCGTGCTTTCGCTGCACGAGGTCTTCGGCCGGGCGGGCGCGCCGCCTGATGACGTTCACATTCTTGACGAGCACGAAATCGCTGACGGCATCGACGAACTCGGCGTGCTTCTCTATGGGCACAAGAAAAATGCATACTGGTATGGTTCGCAGCTCTCGATCGACGAAACCCGCGAAGTTGCGCCTTTTCAGAACGCGACAGGCCTGCAGGTGACCTCGGCCGTGATGGCCGGCATGGTCTGGGCGCTGGAAAATCCAAACGCCGGCATTGTCGAGACCGACGAAATGGATTTCCGCCGCTGCCTCGAGGTGCAGCGTCCGTATCTCGGACCCGTGGTCGGAACTTATACCGACTGGACTCCCCTCACGGGTCGCCCCGGACTCTTCCCGGAAGATATCGACAGACGCGACCCGTGGCAGTTCAGGAACGTGCTGCTGCACTGAGCAACCCATCGACTTCGAAACGTGCGACTGGCGGCCTAGAGGCCGCCAGTTTTTTTGTGCGCACTACTTCGGCGTTTCTGGGTTCTCGCCCGGTTTAGACGGCGGCCGCCTTTGTTGCCGTTGCTGCGCAGGTGGGCGCGGCGCCGCCTGAGGTGGCCGCTGCTGTTGAGGCGGTTGCATCTGCCGCTGCTGTTGAGGTGGAGGCTGTACTTGTCTTTGCGGCGACGGTGGCGGCTGCACCTGATGTTGCGGCTGAGGCGGCGGCGGTCCACGCAGTTGTTGCGGCTGAGGCGGCGGCGGCGACGGAGGCGTTGCCTGCGGCGGAATGGGCCGTACGATCGTTGGCCGTTGCGGTGGCGGTCCGCCCGATTGTGGCGGTGTTCCTCGCAGCTGCGGCTGAGCCTGCGGCGATGATGGCGGCGTCGCTTGCGGCGGGGTTGGCCGTACAATTGTCGGCTGTTGCGCCGGCGGACTGCCCGTGCCAGGCGGGGGGCTGACATCGCGCCGTTGCGGAGAAGGCGTTGTCACGCTCGGCGCGGTCGCCGGCGGCGTTGTGGTTGGCCTCGGGGCCGTTTGTGGCTGCGGTGCCAGCGCAGGTTTCGCCCCCGGAGAAGGTGCGACGGTTGCGCCCTGTGCGGCGCGCGGCGGAGTGGAGCCGAGGCGCCCGCGCTCGTCGTTGCGGAGTGCCTGCGGTTGCGGCACGCGGGCGACGGGCTGCACCACGGTCTGTGTCGGCTGCAGCGTTGCCTGCACCGGGCTTGGTCCGCCCGGACGCGGCTGGCCGCGTTGGTGCCGCTGGGCTGGACGGCTCAAATCCTGCGGGCGCACCTGCACCGCGCCGGCGACACCTTGTGTGCTCGCCAGAACGCGCGGCTGGACATGGAAGGTTTGCACCGGCCGGCGTGCCGCGGCGGCGACAATGCCGGGAGCAATGCCCGGATTAACGGCGAAGCGGCCGCGATGATCGCGATGCTCGAGGCGTACGGTGCGATTGACGATGACCGTCCGCCTGAAAACGACAACGGTGCGCTGTGGCGGTAGGAAGTAGATGCGGACCCGCGGCGCTACCAGATAGCGCGGCGGCAGGAAGATCCAGTAGCTCGGATCATTGTCGTATTCGTATATGACCTCGTCTGGCGGCAGCGGCGCCCAGCCGACATAGTCGTCACCTCGGCGCCAATCGACCCAGGCAGGACCCCATTCATCACCCGGCACCCAGAACCAGCCGAGCCGGCGATCATGCGCCCAGCGCCCATAGTGGAACGTCACCCAACCCCAGTCGGCCTCTTCCTCATCGGAAACCCAATACCAGCCCCATTCCTCGGTATAGACCCAGCGCCCATAAGTGTAAGGGCGCCAGTCCGGCGGCAGATCGTACGGCACCCAAACTTCGCCGAAACGCGGATGCGGCTGCCACGATCCATAGGGCTCGAGCGCAGACTGAAATTCGGCGGACACCTGCGCGTGCGCCGGCGTGAGCGTCGCAATCGCTACCGAAGCGGAAAATGCGCCGGCCGCAACGACGATGCCAGCAACCGCAGCAAACATTATACGCCGCAGACAATAAATCGCTGTCTTCATCTTTTTTGTCCCCGAGTCCGCGCCGATCGCAGGTGAATAACTATTCAGTTTGAGATTCGAATGTCGGCAACGCATCGCGTCATACTGAGACGGCGCATTGCGGCGATTCAAAGGGCGAGAATTCCGGCGGCGCCCGACTCCGTGCCAAGAGCCAAGGTTTGACCGTGCTCGTCCCAACCGAGTGCGCTTACGGCTTGTCCATCGGATGCACGAACCAAGATTACGGCATCGTCATCGATTCGCACCAGCTTGACGGTCCCATCGGCATATCCGACAGCGACAACAGGCTGACGCGGATGACAGGCAGCAACGGAAACACGCGTTTCGCCGCGCGCCAGGAGTTTCGGTTGGCGGCCCATCGGACCATCTTTGCCATCGAACGGCCAGAGGATGAGCTGTTCAGAACCCGACGTTGCCAGAAATTCCCCGCCCGCGGTCCAGTCGAGCGACCGCACGCGCGTCGAGTAACCGGACATGCGCATATGCTTGGCGTCCGCGATGCGCCAGCCGTGCAGCACCGGCTCCTGCATGGTGGTGATCAGGAATTTCCCGTCGGGACTTATCGTCACCCCGAGATGCGAACCCTTCCATTCAAGAAATTCCGGCTTGGCCCCGCTCGCATTGGGAAACCACAGCGTGGCGCCGTTATAGTGGGCGATCGCGACCCGAAATCCTTTCGGTGCGAATGCCAGGCCCGCAACCGTCGAAGGCACGTCGACGGTACGCAATTCGCCTTTGCGCGTGCGCACGTGAGCAGTTTTGCCTACCGACCACGCGATTGCGTCATCGGGACCGAGTGCGACTTGATCAATCCATCGTTTCTTGTCGTCTGAAGCAATTTCACGACGATTACCGTCGGCGTCGATCTCCATTAGCTTGCCGTCGTCGCCGCCGGTGACGACGCGCCTTTCGTCAGCCGCACTGGCAAGTATTGCACCGGCATGGACAAAGACGCGCCTTTCTCCATCGTCCCCCGCGAACAGCAATATTTCCTCGCCGAGAACGAAAACGGGAAGCGATCCGAGAAAATGTACGCCGACGACCGGAACGCCGGCATCCACCGGACGGACGCGGTCTGCAAGCGAAGGAAGCGGGATCTGCGTGTCGCTCACGTTCAGGCGATGCAGCTTTCAAAGCCCTGACGAATTCTGTCTTCCGGAAGATTACGTCCGATGAAGACGACGCGGCTGTCACGTTTTTCATCGGCACGCCACGGCCGCTGGTGATCGCCGTCGAGAATCATGTGCACGCCCTGAAAAACGAAGCGCTCCGGGTCATCCTTGAATGAAAGGATTCCCTTGCAACGCAGAATGCTGGGACCGTCCTTCGCCACAAGATCCTGAATCCACGGAAAGAACTTGTCGGGATTGAGCGGCTTGTCGGTCTTCAGCGACACCGACTGCATCTCTTCATCGTGGTAGTGCTTCAGGCCATTGCCGCGATGATGGTGGTGATGATCACGGCCGTGATCATGATCGTGATCATGATGATGATCGTGGTGGTGATCATCGGCCTCGAGGAATGAAGGTTCGATCTCCAGAATCCGGTCGAGATCGAAGGCATTGCGGCCGAGGACTTCGCCGATGTCGATCTTAGCGCGCTCGGTGCGATGCAGCCGCGCGTAAGGATTAAGCCCACGAATTCGCGCCTCAAGCTCGCCCAACTCTTCGGGCGCCACCAGATCGGTCTTGTTGATCAGGATGACGTCAGCAAATGCGATCTGGTTCTTCGCTTCAGGTGCGTCCTTGAGACGATCCGTAAGCCACTTGGCGTCGGCAACCGTTACAACGGCATCCAGTTTGGTCCTCGCACCGACCGCTTCGTCCATGAAGAAGGTCTGCGCGACCGGGGCGGGATCGGCAAGCCCCGTCGTCTCCACGATGATCGCGTCGAATTTTCCCTTGCGCCGCATCAGGCCGTCGATGATCCGCACGAGGTCGCCGCGCACGGTGCAGCAGATGCATCCGTTGTTCATTTCGAACACTTCCTCGTCCGCATTGACCACCAGCTCGTTGTCGATGCCGATCTCGCCGAACTCGTTGACGATGACGGCGAATTTCTTGCCGTGCGGTTCCGACAAAATGCGGTTGAGCAGCGTGGTCTTGCCGGCGCCGAGGTAGCCGGTGAGCACTGTGACCGGAATTTTATCGATATTACTGGGGGTAGGCATTGAAGCGGGCACTCCGTTTGACGGTCATATAGGCAATTTCATAGATGGCCACAAACCCGCGCCAGGACAGCCTCTGGATTTTTCACCGTACCGATCCCACGCCAGGCGACATATTGATCGGGCCGTATCAATGCGAGGTCACAGCCATAAAGATCGCGGGTATCACCGTCGCCAATGTCGAGGATATCGAGCGGCACGCGCCGTGCCTTCGCCACTTCGATGATCTCGGACGTGTCGGGAGGCTGCGGCCCCAAGCGAACCAAGGTAAACCCGCGGCCCAGCCGGTCGAACAGCGAGCTGCCCTCGTCTCGCCCCGCGTCGAGCCAAACATGCGGCGCGCGTCCGCCGGGAACGCTGGTCGGGACGTATTTCGTCAAAGTGTCGGCGGGAGGGGATCCGCCGTCCGCAATCACCGGCGACCAGTCATATCGCGCGCCGAGCTGCACCCCGATTGAGGCGAACTGCTCGCCGAACCCTGCGAGCATCTTTCCCGCGGCAAGGCGCGCAGCTTCGCCCGCGGGCGAGTTTTGCTCTATTGCCGGGTCGACATCTGTTTCGCCGATATTGGCGGTGAGCCGGCGCGCTGCGTCTGTATTTCGCAAGGCGATCGGCATGCGCTCGATCTCATAAGACGGCAGCAGAGCACTGCCGCCCCATCCCTGCATCACGGCCGCAAGCTTCCATGCCAGGTTGGATGCATCGTCGATGCCGGTGTTCATGCCGAAGCCGCCGGTTGGCGTGAACAGATGCACGGCGTCGCCGGCAAGCAGCACGCGGCGGTCGCCATAGCTCTCCGCCACCAGCGCCATGCCGGCCGTCCAGGGCTCATGCGCGATGATGTGCGTCTCCACGTCAGCACCGGTACAGCGGCGCATGGCATCGGCCACAACGGCGTCCTCAGGCGGCTGGTCGGGCTGACTGGCGCGTGTGCGGAACAAAAATTCTTCTTTGCCGTCGACTGCTATCAGACTCGAGCGAACCTCGGGATTGACCGTCCAGTATTGCCAGGCTCGGCGCGTGCCGAAAAATTTCTGGTAGAGCGCCGGCACACGCACATAAGTCGAAAACATTCGCCCGCCGAAATATTGCTGCTCCAGGCCCGCCTCACCTCGAAACTTGATACCGAGCGCATGCCTGACTCCGCTGCGGCCGCCATCGCACCCGACAAGGTATCGGACGTGCCAGGTTTGCTTCGGTCCTTTCGAGCTCGCTGCGGTCAACCGAACGCCCTGATCGTCCTGAGCAAACTGTTCAACGTGCCACCCGAATCGCATGACGATGTTTGGCCGCGTCTTGGCGTGCTCAAACAGAAAGCGCTCGACATGCATCTGATTGGCGCGATGAATGGGCTCCGGAATTTGATCCGTCTTTGCCGACGCTGCAACCCGCTGCCTGACTTCTTCCGCCGAGGGCATGCGCAGACGAGCCAGTTCGTGCGCGCCAAAGCGCGTGAAATAGGCAACGTCGGTCGGATGATCAGCCGGCAGACCAAGCGTGCGGATTTTGGCGGCAATGCCGAGCCGGCGAAAGTGCTCCATCGTCCGCGACCCTTCGGTGCTCCCCTTCGGATGCCAGCGCGTGGTTTCTTCTGTGTTGAACAGCACCGAGCGCACGCCGTGCCAATCCAAAAACAGGGCCAGCATCATTCCAACGGGTCCACCCCCGACAATGGCAACGGGAAGGACATCGGCGTCAGGATCGGACATGATTGCCAGGCGTGATATTCGTCAGTTGCGCGAGCGCGCTCCCGGAACCCGAAACAGGCTGGAGAACACGGAACGGATCCATTTGTTGCCTGGCTCGCGGTGAAACCGGTTGTGCCAGTACTGGTAGATCTCGATCTTTGGCAGCTTGATCGGCGGCCTGACAATGTCGAGATTGAGATCCTCGGCCAATACGCTGGCAATGGACGTAGGCAGCGTTGCAATCGCGTTTGTGTGTTTGGCGATGACCGCCGCGGCGATGAAGGTGGGCACGCGGCAGATGATGTTCTCCGGCTGGATCGCCGCTTCGATTGCGCGCTCGGCAAGCTTGTGCGCATGTCCGGTGCCGAGGGTCGACACCAGCACGTGATTCTCGGCGGCAAATTCGCCCAGTGACGGACTCCCGGACACACGCGGATGACCGCGATTGACCACGCTGACGTACTCTTCGATCCACAGGAACTGCCGCCGAATTCCTTTCATCAGGTTTGGAAAAGACCCCATCGCGAAATCAATCGTGCCGGTCTCCAGCCACGATTCAAGATGCTCGCCGTCCAGTTGGACCACGCGTAGGCGCACATTCGGAGCCTCGACCGCGACACGGTTGAGCAGCGGCGGCAGCAGCTTGATCACGCCGGCATCAACGACGCAGAACTGGAATGTCCGGGTGGATACGCGCGGATCGAATACGACGTGCTCGCCGCGCAGCGCACGCATTTTTTCAAGCACGTCGCCGACAGGTTGGGTCAGCGCAAGCGCCTTCGGCGTCGGCTCCATGCGATGCGAGACGCGCACGAACAGCGGATCGTCGAAGTAGCGGCGCAAGCGGGCGAGCGTTTTGCTTAACGCGGGCTGGGTCACGTCGAGAACCTTGGCGGCCCGGGTCAGGCTGCGCTCGCGCAAAAGCACGTCGAGCACGCGTAAATGCTGGAGATCCAGTTCCGCAGAATAACTATTTGGAATGTAATTTATATCCATCGATTGATAGTATACGCGCGTCCACGGCCCTAGGCTAGCGGCAACGATGGGCGGCCGGCGCAAGACGCTGGACCTGCCCGCAGGGGAAGCGCTGCCATGCTGCCGACCGCGCCGCAGGATCGTGGGCTCGTCCAATCGACGCATTGCGTCCCTTCGAGCGAATTTCGCAACGCGCTTTCGAAACTTGCGACTGCTGTATCCGTCATTACGACTGCCGGTCCCGCGGGCGCAGCCGGAGTGACCTGCTCTGCTGTCTGCGCGTTGAGCGACGAGCCTGCAATGGTGCTTGTCTGCGTGCATGGCAAGAGCGCGACCAACGCCGCCATCAAGAAGAATGGCATCCTGTGCGTGAATTGCCTGCAAGCTGACCAAAGCGAACTCTCACAAGCCTTTGCCGGAATTGGCGCGATCCCCATGCCTGAGCGCTTCGCACTGGGCACGTGGGATGTACTGGTGACCGGCGCACCGCGCTGCAAGGACGCGTTGATTGCACTTGACTGCGAAGTCGCCGAAGTGCGCGACATCGGAACGCACAGCCTATTTGTCGCAAAGGTTCTGGCAACGTCGAAGGCTGAACAAGGCGAGCCCCTGCTCTACCAGCGGCGCGCTTACGTGACCACGTGTTCTTTGTGATGAGCTGAGACCCTGATTTGGAGATCGTCATGCTGCGAACGGGCGAGCACTATCTCAAGTCGCTGAACGACGGGCGCACCGTCTGGGTCGGCAATACCAAGATCGACAACGTCGCCACGCACCCGCTCACGCGCGACTATGCACTGCGCACCGCGGAATTTTTCGACCTGCACCGGCGTCCGGAGCTGCATGATCAGCTTACCTTCGTGGACAAGAATGGCGAACGCCGCTCGATGATGTGGTTCCTTCATCGCAGCAAGGAAGAGCTGGTCCGCAAACGCCGCTACCATGAATTCATCATGCGGCACTTCGTGGCGGCGTCGATGCCGCGCACGCCGGACTCACAGAATTACATGTTGGTGACGTACATCGATGATCCCGACCCGTGGGAGAAGGCGTCGATCGGCGCAGAGGGGAGAGGTCTTGCCGACAATATCCGGAATTTCTGGCAATACGCGATGGATCACGATCTGGTCGTAGCACCGCACTTTGTCGATCCCCAGGCTGATCGCTCGGATCCGAACGCACACGCGACGTCGCCCGCATTGCGCATCGTGTCGACGAATGACGACGGCATCCTGGTCAATGGCGTCAAGGCTATCGGCACCGCGTCGGCCTTCGGCGACTTTCTGCATCTGGGCGTTTTCTTCCGACCCGGAGCCAAGGGCGATCAGATCATCTACGGCGTGTGCCCGGCAAACCTGAAGGGTATCACCATTGTCTGCCGGGAGAGCGTCGTTGCGAGCGATCCGGTTGAGCATCCGCTTGCGTCGCAGGGCGACGAGCTCGATGCCACCGTGATGTTCGACAATGTGCTGATCCCCTGGAAATATGTCTTTCACATCGGCAATCCCGATCACGCCAAGCTGTATCCGCAGCGCGTCTTCGACTGGGGACATTATTACGCGCTGTTCCGGCAGGCCGTACGCGCCGAATTGCTGGCCGGCCTCGCGATCCTCATGTGCGAGCACCTTGGCACGGCAAAAATCGAGGCGGTGCAGGCGCGCTTGGCGCGCATCATTGGCTTCCAGCAGTCGACCTACGCACATGTACTCGCCGCGGAAGATCAGGGTTTCTATACGCCTGGCGGCCTCTACAAGCCCGACATCCAGCTGTTCAACTGGGGCCGCGTTTATTTCCTGCAGAACCTCGGACCCATGGTCGATGAGCTGATCGACCTGTGCGGCCGCAGCGCGATCATGTTCCCGACCGAGAAACAGTGGGAGAACGCGGCCATGCGGCCGTGGTTTGAGAAACTCAACAAAGGTGCAACCGGCGAAGCCTACGACCGGATCAAGATCGCCCGCGTCATTCGCGATCTTTATCTCACCGACTGGGGCAGCCGGCTGTTCATGTTCGAGAACTTCAATGGAACGCCGCTGCAGACGCTGCTTTCCTTGACCATGAAGCGCGCCGAATTCACCGGCTCCGGGCCTTTCGCCGAATTCGCGCGAAAAGTCGTGGGCCTTGAGGTCAAGAAAGACCAGATCACCGAGTACAAGACCGTCGCGGACTACGCCAAGGCGCAGGATTCCGCACGCGGACCGAAACCCGCCATTCAGGCGGCCGAATAACGCAAGCACCTAAAGGAACGAAAATGGCAAAACAACGCATCAGCTATGTACCGCTCGACAAGATGACGCCGAAGATGCGGCAGGAGATGGAGCGCTGCCAGCGCGAAGGCACGCCGCGTCCGGAGAGCTCCGCGATCCGGGCACACGTGGAGGCATGTTTCTGGTTCTTCGCCGAGTCCTGGAACAACATTTTCCGTAACGGCGTCCTCGACCACGCCATCAAGGAACTATGCCGCCTGTACGTATCGCGCTCGGTCCAATGCGAGTACTGCGGCAATCAGCGCTCGGTAAAATCAACCTCGAGCGGCGCGTTGATCGAGGACCACGTGCTCGACCTGCTCAACTTCGAAAAGTCAAAGCTCTACAACGAGCGCCAGAAGGCCGCGCTGGCCTATGCCGAAGCGATCGTCTGGCACCTCAACACCGACGACGCGTTCTGGGACCGCATGCACAAGAACTTCACCGAGCCGGAGCTGGTCGAGCTCGGCTGCATGATCGGGCTCACCCTCGGTCAGCAGAGCTGGCTCCGCCTGCTCAACATCGAGCATCACCAAGTCATGGCCGGCACCGACGCCTCGATGGCGCCCGGCTTCGAGACCGAGGACGCCCTCAAGCGTTCCAAGCAAGCCGGCGATTATTGGGCGAAAAAGCCGCCGGCGCGCGCGAGCGAAGCGGCAGAGTAGGTTGGGTTAGCGCGGCCCGTGCGGCTGCGACTCATGCAGGAGTTTTGCGCCGCGCGTAACCCAACACAGTTCTCACCGCGCGGCACGATGTTGGGTTACGCGCGGCACCAACAGCACGGCAGGAATCGATAGCCCATCGGCCGCGCTAACCC
>DATBHE010000096.1:0-60421 GCA_036557605.1 Pseudolabrys sp. | reverse complement strand
TCGTGCTTGCAGGCTTGATGTACTTCACCAAGAAGAAAGTGTGGCACGAAGTCGAAAAGCCCCGCGAGCTCGCGCACGGCCAGGATCCGAAGAAAACCACGATCTGAGCGATCGCTTTCCGCGTTCCTGCCCGATCCGCTTGCTCAGGACCGGCAGAACGGGAAGCGTTCGATGACGGCCAGGCTGCTGGTCCAGGACAGTGGCGTCAAACGGTCAAGCTCGCGGATTGAGCGGCACGCCTCGCCAGTCGCGTCACCTGCGCTCATCAATCAGCCCCACCGATTGCCGCAACTCGATGCGAACGGTATATGCGATTATGCCGGCAATAAAGGGCAGGCGTCTGCGGAAGGACAAATCATCGATGTGTTTGCTTCGGCGCTTGTCAGAACCAGCCTGTCTTTCGCGGTGACGACACATGACCGGCGCGATCCTCGGCATCATCGGCGGATCAGGAATCTATGATCTGCCCGGGCTGACGAATGCGCGTGAACAGCGCGTCAAAAGCCCCTGGGGCGAGCCATCCGGCGCATTGCGTATGGGCGATATTGACGGCCTGCCGGTCGTCTTCCTGCCGCGGCACGATCAGGGACATCGCCTTTCGCCGTCCGATATAAATTACCGCGCGAATATCGATGCCCTCAAGCGCGTTGGCGTCACTGATCTGGTGTCGCTGTCGGCCTGCGGTTCGTTCAGGGAGGACTTGCCGCCCGGGACATTCGTGTTGGTTGATCAGTTTGTTGATCGCACGTATAGGCGGGAAAGCTCATTTTTCGGCAAAGGAATGGTCGCGCATGTCTCGATGGCACATCCGGTGTCGCCGAACCTGCGCGCGCGATTGCGCGAGGCGGCAATAGCTGAAGGCATCGAGCCTTACTGGGGCGGCACTTATGTTTGCATCGAGGGGCCGCAATTTTCGACGTTGGCGGAGAGCCTGACATACAAACATCTCGGTTATTCGGTGATCGGCATGACCAACATGCCGGAAGCCAAGCTCGCCCGCGAAGCCGAAATTTGCTACGCGACCGTTGCGATGGTGACGGACTTCGACTGCTGGCATCCGGACCACGATGCCGTGACCGTGCAGGATATCATCAAGGTGCTGGTGTCCAACGCCGACAAGGCCAAGCGCTTGGTCGCGCGGTTGGCGCGGGATTTCCCGCGCGAGCACGAGCCATGTCCGGTCGGCTCAGACCGTGCGCTGGATACAGCTCTGATCACTGCGCCCGAAGCGCGTGATCCCGCGCTCATCAGAAAGCTCGGTGCGGTGGCTGGCAGAGTACTCAAGTCGCGCTGACCATGTTGCTATTGTGCCTCCGGATATTGTTGGCCACACTGCCGTGACACGCATGAGGGGCCGATGCGCATAGTCGATCTTCAAGAGCAATCGAAAGAGGAATGGCGGGCCGGCGTCATTACGCGGATGAAAGCATCTGCCGCCAACAACGCGACCCAGCTGTGCATGTTCGAGCAATGGTGTGAGCCAGGCCAAGGGGCGCCTACGCATCTCCACGCGGTGGAGGAGGTGCTGTGCGTTCGTGAAGGTATGGCAGATGTCTGGATTGACGGTGAACATGCCACGCTGACGAGCGGGCAACTCGTAGTCGTCCCGGCCGGCCGCAAGCATGGTTTTTCGAATGCCGGCAAAGCCGTCTTGCATATCGAGTCGACGCTGGCGTCGCCGATCTTCGAAGCTGCCTACGAGGATAAACGCGAAACACCGCGGCGATGGCTGCCCGGCGGGGCTGCTCAATGAACTCGGACGCCTTAGAAAACGGCTTGCGCGGAGCCATCCGTTCGATTCCGGACTACCCCAAGCCTGGAATCATGTTCCGTGACATCACGACCCTGCTCGGGGACGCGCGCGCTTTCCGCCGTGCGGTGGACGAGTTGGTGCAGCCTTGGGCGGGAATGAAAATCGACAAGGTTGCCGGAATCGAAGCGCGCGGCTTCATCCTTGGCGGTGCTGTCGCGCATCAGGTCTCGGCTGGCTTCATTCCGATCCGCAAGAAGGGAAAGCTGCCTTACAAGCGCGTGAGCATTGGGTATTCGCTCGAATACGGCATCGACGAAATGGAGATGCATGAGGACGCTGTCTCGAAGGGCGAAAGAGTCATCCTTGTGGACGATCTCATTGCCACCGGCGGCACGGCGGAAGGCGCGGTGAAACTGTTGCGGCAGCTTGGGGCTGATGTGCTCGCCGCCTGCTTTGTCATCGATCTGCCCGAGCTCGGCGGCGCCGACAAACTGCGCAAGCTGAACGTGCCCGTGCGCACGCTTATTTCATTCGAGGGCCATTAGCTTCATCACTTGTTTCTTCCCTGCCGTGGGAAGAGCAGCAGATGTGCGCCATGCCGGGGTCATTCATTTACATGATGACCGCTTCAGTCTTGTTGCTGAAATGCAACGCTGCGAAAGCAAGTGCATCGCGTGTCACCAAACCTCGGACTTCGTCGGTTTTGACATAACCACCGACGCATCAGCCCAAGCAGCAAAACTGACGATCGCTCATTTTGTGTCGGGTTGAGATTCCCGGGACGCGCATTGAATGCGCCCGGCAGAAACTTGGAGACATTCAAAATGAAACTGGGGAAGAGCCTTTTGCTTGGCTCCGCGGCGGGTTTGATTGTAACAGTTGGAGCGCAGGCGGCCGATCTTCCGGTCAAGGCGAAGCCGGTCGAATACGTGAAGATCTGCAGCCTGTATGGGGTCGGATTCTACTACATCCCCGGCGCCGACATGTGCCTGAAGATCGGCGGCTGGGTGCGCGCCGAATATACCTGGGGTGCAAACGGCAACATCGGTTGGGGCTGGGCCAACGGTAACGTCAATAACCGCACAACCAACAACAGCACATGGCGCTCGCGCGGCTACATCACGGCCGATGCGCGTAGCCAGACCGAGTACGGCACGGTGCGCGGCTACATTGCGGTCGGTGTGAGCGGCAGCGACGTCAACGGTGCCGGCAACACCTTCGATGCCAACCGCGCCTTCATCCAGTGGGCCGGATTTACCTTCGGTCAGGCGCAATCGTTCTATGACTTCTACAGCGTGCCCGCGACCTCCTATTGGGGTTCATTCCCGGCGTCCGACACCGGCGACCCGGGCTGGAAGGTGCTCGGCTATACGGCACAATTCGGCAACGGTCTCTCGGCGACGCTGGCGGCCGAGATGAGGCGGATCACAAGCATAATTGACGTTCCCAACAGCAGCGTTTCCGGCGGCGGAGGAGGAAGCATTGGCTCGGGTTCCATTTCCTTCCCTGGAGCATATGGCGGCTTCCAGGCACCAGACATCGTGGCAAATTTCCGCGTCGATCAGGCTTGGGGTTCTGCTCAAATCATGGGCGCCGTTCACGAAGTCAATGCGACATACTACGGGTCGACGCTGAGTTCAGGTCATCCGAGCGAAAAGTTAGGATTTGCCGTCGGCGCCGGTCTGAAGCTGAACGCGCCGATGATCGGTCAGGGCGATTATCTGCAAATGCAAGTCAATTATACCGAAGGCGCTCTGCGATACATCTTCCAGGCGCCCAATGCAAATTGGTTGAAGGTTGATGGAGCCCGCGCCGGCTTCGGGACTCTCACTGATGCCATGTATGGCGGTACGCTTGCCAACGGCAATGCATCAGATCTTGAGTTGACTACAGCCTGGAACATTAATGCGGCGTATGAGCATTTCTGGAATCCACGGTGGCGAACCTCATTGTATGGTGGCTATGCAGCCGTGAGTTACAACAGCCAAGGAAATGCAATCCTTTGCGCAGATGAAGGCAATGCGAACGGCAACGGGACAGCGGCGGTGGCGACTGCCGGATGCAACAATAACTGGAGCACCTGGTGGCTTGGTTCGCGGACTCAATGGAACGTGACGAAAGACTTTTATTTGGGTCTGGATGTTATGTACGCCAAACTCCGCAGTGCTGACGTGGGGAACGATACGGCGTTATTGGCCGCTAATGGCATAGGATCTTTCGTGCCCAAGATCGACCCCGACAACTGGCAATTCCGCTTGCGCGTCCATCGCGACTTTTATCCCTGACAAGCCAGTTGTGGCTCGAGAGATGCAAAACCCCTGGCGGAAAATCGCCGGGGGTTTTGTTTTATTCATGTTGCTGACGCATCCACGTCCATGAACGTCACAGCCGGGCCTGTCGTGGCGGGCCGGCCGACGTTGAAGATGGTGAGCCCAAAACGCCGGCCGGTTGTCCTTGAGGCTGCGCCGGAGTCTGTCGCCACCCGCGCGTCGGACGATTTGAACTTGTGACCGACAAAAATAAATTGCTTGGTCCGTGGCGACGATCGCCAATGGAGTGGCGACAAAAATAAAAATTGCCTCATCTCTTTTACGGGTAGCATGCATCGCGTGAATGCAAATGTCACGCATCTGACCGTGACCGAAAAACCACAGCGTAATGAGTAAGTGCATCAATTGCCATTAAACCCCGCGAATTGTCGCTCGTAGCAAAATCGCCAGCGCTTCGGCCCAAGCGCGCTCAATCACAATTCATGAATTTACGCGTCGTTGCGACTCCAACGCACTCTCGGGGACCGAGACCGTAGGCCGGTTGCGACGGAGGGGAGTCGCTCGATGCCTGATGCGCGGGTGACGAAATCTCTCGGACACGATCATGGAGGTTTCGACATGAAAAGCATGAACAGCCTGCTGCTCGGCTCAGCGGCGGGTTTGATAATAACAGTTGGAGCACAAGCGGCTGATCTTCCGGTCAAGGCGAAGCCGGTCGAATACGTGAAGATCTGCAGCCTGTATGGGGTTGGGTTCTATTACATCCCCGGCACCGATATGTGCCTGAAAGTAGGCGGCTGGGTTCGCGCCGAATACACTTGGGGCGCATCCGGCAATATCGGCACCGGTGCGTTCCAGACCATCAACGTCAACAACCGGACCACGAACAACAGCACCTGGCGTGCGCGCGGCTACATCACGGCCGATGCGCGCAGCCAGACGGAGTATGGCACGGTGCGTAGTTACATCGCCGTCGGCGTGAGCGGCAGCGACGTCAACGGTGCCGGCAACACGTTTGATGCCAACCGCGCCTTCATCCAGTGGGCTGGCTTCACCTTCGGCCAGGCGCAGTCGTTCTACGATTTCTACAGCGTGCCTGCGACGTCATACTGGGGCACGTTCCCGGCGTCCGACACCGGCGATCCGGGCTGGAAGGTGCTGGGCTATACGGCACAGCTCGGCAACGGCTTCTCGGCAACGATCGCCGCCGAAATGCGCCGAACGGTCAGCAGCGGTCTGTTCAACCAGACCGGCCTGCTAAATTATGGTGGCTTCCAGGCGCCTGACATCGTCGGCAACCTGCGCGTCGACCAAGCCTGGGGTTCGGCCCAGATCATGGCCGCCGCGCACCAGGTCAACCCGCTCTATTACGGCTTGCTCGAGAATACCGGCCACCCCGATGACAAGTGGGGCTTTGCAGTCGGCGCCGGCATCAAGCTGAACGCACCGATGCTCGGGCAGGGCGATTTCTTCCAGGCCCAGGTCAACTACACGCAAGGCGCGCTGCGTTACGTCTTCTTCGCAACGCAGACCTCCTGGTTTTACCGCGAGGGCGACAGCGTTGGCATCGGCGCCATCCTCGATGGTGTCTATGGCGGTGTGCTCGGCACGACGGCAACTGCCGTCGAGCTGACCACTGCATGGAACGTCAATGCGGCCTACGAGCACTTCTGGAATCCGCGCTGGAAAACGTCGGTCTATGGCGGCTACGCGCAGGTCAACTATAATGAAACCGCCAATGCCATGCTCTGCTCATCCAATGTTTTCGGGGTCGGCACAGGTACAGGGATTGGGTCACTGGCTGTCGCCAATCCCGGTTGCAACCAGGACTGGAGCACTTGGTGGGTCGGCACGCGAACCCAGTGGAACGTCACCAAGGACTTCTACATGGGTCTCGACATCCTCTACAACAAGCTGAACAGCGCAACCGCCTCGTCGGGCTTCTTCACGGGAAATATCGCGAACATTCCCGGTCCGATCCGTGTGGACGACCAGGACAACTGGCAGTTCCGCTTCCGCGTTCACCGCGACTTTTATCCCTGACATGCCAGTTGTGGCTTGAGACATGAAACCCCCGGCGAAAAATCGCCGGGGGTTTTGCATTCCGGGCTGAATCAGTTTCGCCGCGGTCCCCAAGGTCCTGCTTGGCCACTGCCGGGATCGACCGGCGGCTCGTCCGGAAGGAAAGGTTTGCCTGAGCTCTGGTCCTGCTCACTACGGCCCCATGGGCCATCCGCTTCCGGTGCGGGAAGCTCACCCGGGGTCTCATAGTCGACGGCCAGTGGTCCCGGGTCGTGCCCGCCCGCATATCTCACCAATGCGTCGACGCGCGCTTCGATTGAAGGATGCGTGGCAAAAAGGTCCGCAAAGCCCTCGCGCGGGTTGTCGACGCACATTTCCATGACTGCGGAGTTGGCGGCCTGAAGCTCGCCGCGCCCTTCGATCTTTCGCAGGGCGGAAATCATTGCGTCGGGATTTTTCGTGAGCTCGACCGACCCTGCATCGGCAAGGAATTCGCGGCGGCGCGACAAAGCAAACCTGATAACGATCGAAAGCACCCATGCGACGATAATCAGAGCGATCCCGATAACGATAGCGAGCCCAGCACCGCCTCTGCGGTCGCTGTCGCCACCACCGCGTCTGCCGCCATAAAAGGCGTTCTGGAAAAAAAGGCGGAAGATCATCTCGCCGAAAAACGAGATTACGCCGGCGATCACCACGGCGATGACCAGCATGCGGACGTCGCCGTTGCGGATGTGGGTGAGTTCGTGGCCCAGAACGGCCTCCATTTCCTGAGCGTTGAGCGCGCTCATCAGGCCGCGCGTGACCGTGATGGAATACTGCTTCTGGTTCAGGCCGGTGGCGAAGGCATTGAGCGCGTCATCATCGGCGATCCGCAAGGTGGGCATCGGGATGCCGCGCGAGATGCAAAGATTTTCGAGTAAATTGTAGAGTTCGGGCTCTTCCTGCCGCGACACTTCATGAGATCCCGTGACCGCGTCAATCATCGACTGATGAAACTTGTAGGCGATCGCGACCCAGATGACCGCTCCAATGGTGGCGAAAGGTGCCACCTTGGTGAAATCGTAGATGGCTGCCTGCACGAGGTAGTCGAGCGGCGCATTTGTCGTGAGGCCTTCGGCAACAAGCGCGCCGGCAAAGACAAGAACATAGACAAGGAAAAAAAGACCGATCAGCAACGCGATCGAGCGACGCTTGTTCGACTGGATATGACTATAGAGTCCGTAGGCGGCCATAGTCCTACTCGGTGCTTTCGCGGTCATGGCCGGGCCTGTCCCGGCCAACTCGCTCACGGCATGGCGCGGTGTCCCAGCCTGCGCGGGGATGCCCGTGGCCCGGCCTAAAATTTCACCGTCGGCGGTTGATCAAGTTGCGCGCGCGTTTCGCCGAGATCGAAGAACGTGCGTTGGGCGAAACCGAACACACCGGCAAAAAGCGACGCGGGGAATTGCTGGATGCCGGTGTTGTACTCTTGCACCGCGTTGTTGAAGAAGCGCCGCGACGCTGCCAGCTTGTTCTCGATGTCGGACAGCTCGCTTTGCAGCTGCTGGAAGTTCGCGTTGGCCTTCAGATCAGGATAGCTCTCCGAGAGCGCAAACAACTGACGCAACGCTCCACTGAGCACATTCTCGGCCGCCACTTTCTGCTCGACGCCAGGTGCTGCGATCGCCGCGTTTCTGGCCTGGACGACGGCCTCGAGTGTACCGCGCTCGTGCGCTGCGTAGCCTTTCACCGTCTCGATCAGATTGGGAACGAGATCGTGGCGCTGCTTGAGCTGCACGTCGATGTCGGCGAACGCCTGGTTTGTCCTCTGCCGCATGGAGACAAGGCTGTTGTAGATGCTGATCGCCCAAACGACGATAACGGCGATGACACCGAGCACGACCCAGCTGGTGGTGGACATGAAACGGGCTCCGGTATTGGGAAAGCGGTGAATAAGCGAACGAAATCAGTCTATCTCAACTCAGATAAGAACAGCCAATCGCAAGCCGGAGGGTCAGCGAAACTCTCCGACCGATCAGGCAGATAGGACCGCAGACAAAAAAAGACCCTCAGCCTGTTGACCGAGGGTCTCTTCGCCAGACGGCTATTCGGGGGGTAAGGGGGGAGCCGCCCAGCTGAAACACACGCGGCATTAACGCTTGCGGCGATGAATGGTTCCGGGCGGTAACCCGATGCACCGACAAGCCCCCCAGGGGCCAGACCTGGGTCTGTCGTCAAAGGGTCATGTTCCCGAGGTTCCATTGGGTCCGGTAGGGTCGGGAGTGAAATTCGGAGGGCATCACTCATGAGTTTAGTGATGATCGAGTGTCCAGTGACCGGACTTGCGGTTTCGACTGCCATCGAGACAGAGCCGAGTTCGTTCCGGAGGTTGCCGAAAATCGCCGCCAATATGCGCTGCCCGGCGTGCGGACAAGAACACGAATGGACAGTCAGTTCCGCCTGGCTTTCCAGCGAACCGAGTCCAATGCCGCACAGTCAGCGGCTCAATATCGAAGCAGCCTAGATCAGAATTCGTTCAGATTGAGTCTGGTCATGGTCGGGCTCGTCACCGCAAGTCGGACATATCCGCCTTGCGGCAAGTTCTTAAATCGGAAGTCGGGCAAGCCCGACTTCCGATGCCATCCACACCTTGACCATTGGCATTGCCACACACTCACTGTCATGAAATCTGCTCATCCCCGCGCAAGCGGAGATCCAGAGTCCGCAACGGATGTTGATCAAGTTGTTCTGGGTCCCCGCGTCCGCGGGGACGAGCGGAGATTTAGATGCAAGTCGGCAAACTCCGCGAATGCGGGAATCCAGGGCCCAAATGACTGAGCGAGTGTTCTGGATCCGCGCCATAGGCGTGCGAAAGCACGCCGTCTTCGAACGGCTATGCGCGGGAATGAGCGGAGTGTTGGTTCGCCGGTCCACACATTTCCGCTCATCCCCGCGGATGCGGGGATCCAGGGCGAAATCGCACGGCATTTCTTTTTCTGCTGGATTCCCGCGTTCGCGGGAATGAGCGGATGCGAGTCCGTGCCGCCGTTTTGCGGACGGCCATAGGCGTGTGAAAGCACGCCGTTCTTCGAACGGCTATGCGCGGGAATGAGCGGCTTAGAGTGTGTTGCGCATCCAACTGCTAACTCGCCTCGCGGAACCTTACCGCAGCCTCCAGATCGACGGAGACGAGCTGCGACACGCCACGCTCGGCCATGGTGACACCAAACAGGCGGTTCATGCGTGCCATGGTAATGGGGTTGTGCGTGATGATCACGAACCGGGTGTCGGTCGACTTGATCATTTCATCGAGCAGGTCGCAAAAACGTTCAACGTTGTGATCGTCGAGCGGGGCATCCACTTCGTCCAATACACAGATCGGCGCGGGGTTGGTGAGGAACACGGCGAAAATCAGCGCCAGCGCGGTGAGTGCCTGCTCGCCGCCTGACAGCAACGATAATGTGGCGGGCTTTTTGCCGGGTGGTTTCGCCAGAATTTCCAATCCGGCTTCGAGCGGGTCTTCGCTCTCGATCAGCTGTAACTCGGCGGTGCCGCCGCCGAACAGCTGCGTGAACAGATGCTGGAAATGCTTGTTGACCTGCTCGAACGATGTGAGCAGCCGCTCGCGTGCCTCGCGATTGAGGCTCTGGATACCCAGGCGCAACTTCTTGATCGCCTCGACGAGGTCATCTCGTTCCGTGGTCAGCGAGGTGTGCTGGGCCTCAACCTCGCGCAGTTCTTCTTCGGCGCGCAGGTTGACCGCACCAAGGCGCTCGCGCTCGCGCCGAAGGCGCTCGAGCGTGGACTCGGTCTCGGCAAGGTCGGGAAGCGGATCGGTCGGCTTGATTTCGGCAAGCTCGGCGACCGCCGACGGAGGAATTTCAAGCATGTCGTGGATTTCGCGGCCGACATCGGAAAGCCTGCGCTTGGCACCCTCGAAACGCTCCTCAGCGCGGGCCAGATCCTCGCGCGCGGCGCTTGCAGCCTCGAGCGCGGCGCGGGCGTCCCGGTCGGCCTCGGCCAGCGCGCTTTCGGCCTGCTGCAGGCGGTCGGCACAGGCACGCCTGTTGGTTTCGGCAGACTGAACCTCTGTAATCAACGTGCTGCGTTTTTCGGCGAACAGTTGCGGCGCATTTTCCAGTTCAGTGCGGTCGCGCTTGGCCTCGCTGATCCGCTGCTCGAGGGTCGCGATCTGCGTGCGCGCGCCCTGCTGGCGTTCCGCCCAGCCGTTCTTGTCGGCGGAAAGCTGGGACAGTCGGCGGTCCGCGAGCTCGGCTTCCCGGACAATTGCCTGTTGTTCGGCCTGCACTTCGGCAAGACTGGCGCGCTTGCCCGCGATGCTCTCGCGCACCTGCGAAAGTTTCGTCTCGAGTTCGGAAGCGGGCGGAAGCTGGCCGAGAGCCGCCTCTGCCTCGCTCTTTGCCGCCGTTGCCTCGTCGCGGCTCATGGTCAGCCGCGCGCGTGCCTCCGCCAACGCTGAAAGCCGCGCCGCCTGCCGGTTAAGGTCGCGCTCGCGTGCCCGCGTTTCGGTTTCCGTGCTGCTCGCTGCATCGAAGACGGCTTGCGCTGCCTCCAGCGAGCGGCGCTTTGCGTCAACATCGCCGCGCGCATTCTCGAGTTCGCCATCGATTTCGGCGAACCGGCTGCGCTGCGCGAGGCGCCGGGCGGCACCTGTCGGCGCATGTGCAGCCGCAACAAAGCCATCCCATCGCCAGAGATCGCCATCGCGCGACACCAGTCGCTGCCCGGCCTTGAGCGTTGCTGCGAGGCCGGCGCCGGCGCCACGGTCGACGACACCGACCTGTGCAAGCCGCCGTGCAAGTTGCGTCGGGGCCTTGACGTAACGTGCCAAAGGCTCGCTGCCCTCGGGAAGCGCGGGATCGTTGCCGTCGCCCGTGACCGAGCTCCAATGCATCGGCGAGGACTGGTCGACCGGCGCATCGAGATCGTCGCCAAGCGCAGCACCGAGCGCCTTCTCGTAGCCTTTTTCGACCGAGATGTGGTCGATAACCGGTGGCCACAGGCTGCGCGTTTCGAGGGACAGCATCTTGGAGAGCGTCTTCGCCTCGGTCTCGAGCCGCTGGACCCGCTTCTCCGATTCCGAAAGCGCTTCGCGTGCCGATTCCAACTCGCTACGCGCCACGTTGTGTGCGGCCTCGGCGGCAACCGCAGCGGCTTCCGCTTCGGTCAAAGCCGCTTGCGCACCCTCGACGGCCGCGGTCAGCGGCGCATTTTCGGCGCTGTGCAGCGTCGACAGCTCCCGTTCGATGGCCCCGATCTCCGAGGAAATTTTTGCTACGCGCTCATTTTGCTCGCGTGCGGTGTTCTCAAAACGGTTCCGCTGAGCGGTGAGGTCGGCAAGCGCGGTCGTGATGTCGGTGAAAATCTTCTCGGCAGCGGCAAGCTCCGCGTCCGCCTCGGTCACCTTTGCGTCAACGCCGCTGCGCCGGCCCGCACTCTCGCGCGCCTCGGCACGGATGTTTTCCTCTTCAGCGACCAGGCGCGCGACCGCCTGCTCGGCATCGACGGCAAGACGCTGCTCGCGCTCGGTGTCGGCGGCGAGCTGGACGAGTCGCAGATCGAGCTCCTTGATGCGGTCCTTGGCGCGCGCCTCTTCGCGATCCAGATCCTGCAGCGCCACATTCAGGCGATGCAATGCGGCGCCCGCGCGGGCCTCGGCCTCGCGCAGCTCCGGCAGGGCGGCCGCAGCGAGCGTTTGACGCTTCGATGCTTCCGCCTCGGCGCCGACGCGTTCGGCGACGGTGCGTACGCTGACGTCCTTTGCATGCTCGGCTTCTGCCACCTCGTTATTCGCTGCGGTCCAGCGCAGGTGATAGAGCGTCGCTTCAGCTTTGCGCACCTGTGAGGAAACGGTGCGATACCGGATCGCCTGGCGCGCCTGTTTCTTCAGCCCGTCGATCTGCGCACCGAGCTGGCCGATGACATCTTCGACGCGAAGCAGGTTGGTTTCGGCAGCCTTGAGCCGCAGTTCGGCCTCATGACGGCGGGCATGCAGGCCGGCGACGCCGGCGGCTTCTTCAAGCACGCGCCGCCGCTGTTCGGGCTTGGCCTGAATGATCTCTCCGATGCGCCCCTGATGGACAAGCGCCGGCGAGCGGGCGCCCGTCGATGCGTCCGCAAACAAGATTTGCACGTCCCGCGCGCGCACTTCGCGTCCGTTGATGCGGTAGTTGGAGCCTGCATCACGCTCGATGCGGCGGGCGATCTCCAGGGAGTCCTGATCGTTGAAGGCGGCGGGCGCCGTCCGCGTGGAATTGTCGATCGAGATCGCCACTTCGGCATTGTTGCGGGCTGGACGGGTATTCGATCCGGAAAAAATCACGTCATCCATGGACGCAGCACGCATGGACTTGTGGGACGATTCACCCATCACCCAGCGCAGCGCTTCGACGAGGTTTGACTTGCCGCATCCGTTCGGACCGACCACACCGGTCAAACCCGGCTCGATCATGAAGTCGGTGGGCTCGACGAAGGACTTGAAGCCGAGCAGGCGCAGCCTTGTGAGCTTCATCGCGTTAAAGCCTCATTGCATTCTTCCGTTGGCGCATAGTTTGCGACCGTCCTCGTGCCGCTAAACGTATTTTGCGGGAGCCGACTCTGGGTCGTGCGCGAGGCGGGAGAAACAGCCCGCCGGTTATGACAGTTTTGCATTCACCAATTCAGCAAGCCTTTCCGGGACTTGGCCCCGGGTTGGCCGCCCATTTGCCGCTTTGGCCGGAGAATGAATCGCCCCGCTCGCAAGGGCAACTCCCGTGCGGATGGCCCTCGCGGTTTTCCAGACCTTTCGGGCGGTAACGCAGAACGCTGCGATGGAGCCGGGCGCGAATTTCCCGCCTTGCCAGGTCAAAAAACCCTTATCAGCCCTTGAGATAGGGCTCAATCAGTTTGGAGATTTCCTCAATGGACAGGGCGCCAGGATGGGCAGTTCCATTGATGAAAAACGTCGGCGTCGACTGCACCTTGAACTGCTTGATCGCCCGCTGACGGGTGTTTTCGATGCCGTCGAGCATCTGCTGATTCGCGAGACAGGCATTGAAGCTCTGCTCGGTGAAGCCGGCCTGCTTGGCAATCGCGAGCAGAGGCGGAATCGGTTTCTCGACCGCCCATTGCCGCTGCTGGCGGAATAACGTGTCGATCAGCGCAAAATATTTGTCCTTGTCATCCTTGCCGGCGCAGCGCGCCAACATAAACGCCGCCGCGGCGAGACTATCGAGCGGAAACTCCCGAAAAATGTAATGGACCTTCCCCGTGTCGATGTAACGCTTCTTGAGTTCGGGAAACGTCACTTCCTGAAAATGCGCGCAATGCGGACACGTCATGGAGGCGTATTCGATGATCGTCACAGGCGCCTTTTCGTTGCCCATCGTCATGTCAGGCAAGGTACCAGGCCTCATCAGTTCTTCGGTCGGCACCGTCTCGGCGAAAGCCACATCCGGGAACGGCGATAACGAGGAGAAACCGATTGTGCTCGTGGCGAGCGCCAGGATGGCTGTGGTCCGGCAAAATTCGCGTCGGGTGATCTGCAATGGGGGCTCCTGGGCTACACCGGTCATATTTCGGCGTATTGGCTAGCTGGACAGGACAATTGTGGCAATGGCACGCCCATCTGCCAAGGCGATCGAGAAGCTCAATTTCGCTTGATCGCTGCGCCCAGACGGGCGAGGGCGGCACGGAGGTTTTCATCCTTAACCTCAGGCAGGGCATCGGCGATTCGCGCTGCCGCAGCATGGTCGATCTCGCGTGGCGGTTCCGGTTCGTGGCGCCGAAGCGGAGCCTGGCGGATGGCAATACGCCCGATGGCGTGCCAGCCGAAAAAGCGGTTCACCCGATCGAGAATGAGGGCGGAGAGATGCTGAATTTCCAGTGCCATGGGTCCCTCAACCCGCAAGATCAGGGTGGCTGGTTCCGGTTCCTCCGCGCCTGTGCGACGAGGCCAGCTGATTTTGAGCGGCTCGCAATGTGCCGCAATCTCGGCGCCCACGATGTCGGTCCAGCGCGAAATGATTTCGGTCGAAGCAAATCCCTGCGCCTTGAGCGCGTGGCTTAGAGTTGCACCGAGGAGGTCCGAAAGCCGCCGGGGAAAACTGTGTGAGGGCTTGCTCATGAGGACAGGCCTTGTGCCATCGTCGGCGTCATGACCCTAGCAGTCCGATTGCCGTCACGGAAGAAATCCCGGAAGCCCGAAGCTGTCAGTCTTCTTGCTTGGTATGACAGGTACGGGCGCGTCCTGCCGTGGCGCGCGCGGCGGGGACATCGGCCCGATCCCTATCACGTCTGGTTATCCGAGATCATGCTGCAGCAGACGACCGTCAAAGCGGTCGCTCCTTACTACGCAAAATTCCTGTCGCACTGGCCGACGATCGATGCGCTGGCAGCCAGCGATCTCGATGATATTTTACGGGCCTGGGCTGGGCTCGGCTATTACGCGCGTGCCCGCAATCTGCACGCCTGCGCCAAGGCAGTAGTCGAACGTCACAACGGCGCGTTTCCGGACGATATCCAGACATTGCTCGCGCTCCCCGGCATCGGTGAATATACCGCGGCAGCCATCGCGGCGATTGCGTTCGACCGCCGGACCGTTCCGGTTGACGGTAACGTCGAGCGCGTGGTCGCACGGCTGTTCGTGGTCGAGGCGGAGTTGCCGGCGGCAAAGCCAACGATCAAGCGGCTCGCGTCCTCGTTGTTGCCGGCCGTGCGCGCCGGAGATTTCGCGCAGGCGCTGATGGATCTCGGAGCTACGATCTGCTCGCCGAAGCGCCCCGCCTGCGCGTTGTGTCCATGGATAGATGCCTGCGCCGGCAATGCACGCGGTGATCAGGAGACCTTCCCCCGCAAGGCGCCAAAGCGAGAAGGCAAACTCCGGCGCGGAGCGGCCTTCGTGGTGTTGCGCGGCGATGCGACCGTGCTGCTGCGCAAACGTCCGGAAAAAGGCCTGCTCGGTGGCATGACCGAAGTGCCGGGCAGCGCTTGGACGCACGATTTCGATGTCGGTCTCGCCTCGAAGTCTGCTCCGCCAATCCCACGCGCCAAATGGCGGCGCATCCCGGGACTCGTGCGTCACGTCTTCACGCATTTCCCTCTCGAGCTGGCGGTGTTTGTCGCGCGTGTTCCGCTCGCGACAAAAGCGCCAAAGAATGCGCGCTGGGTCAAACTCACGGAGACGTCCGGCGAAGCATTGCCGAACATCATGCGCAAGGTGCTGGCGCACGCTCTCGATGCGCGCTAGACCGCCGGAATTCCCGCCGCCGCCGCCAACATGGAGTTTTCCGCGCGCTCGACCGCGCCCGGCCGCTTGCGCTGCCGCGCCGCCGCCTTGCGATTGATCTTGCGCTTTGCGATCCCGTTGAGCTTCTTGTCGGTCGCTTTCTCTTCCTTGAGATTCATGTTCAGCACTTTGGCGACGTCATTGCGGCCGAGCAATTTGGCCCACGCGACGAGGGTGCCGTAGCGGGTGATCTCATAGTGCTCGACGGCTTGCGCGGCCGCGATCAGCGCCGCGTTGAGCACCATCTTGTCGTCGATTTCGCCGGCGATTTCGTTGGCCTCGTCGATGATGCCATCGATGGCCGGACATTTCGTGCCTTCCGGGGATACCTTCAATTTCTTGAACGCCTGGTCGAGCCGTTTGATCTGCCCCTTGGTCTGCTTGAGATGCGTGCGGAAGCCTTTCTTGAGTTCGGCATCGGAAGCCTTTTCCACCATGTTCGGCAGCGCTTTTTCGATCTGGTGTTCGGCGTAGTAGATGTCCTGCATGCTGTGCAGGAAAAGGTCCTTCATCGTTTGCATATTTGGCGAAAACCAACCCATTGCCTGCCTCCCTTTGGTTGTTCCCTGCAATAAGTCGGGCGAACGGCGGCGGTTCCCACAATCGGCAAAGATCGGTAGGACTCGATGCCGT
The DNA here is from genome assembly GCA_036557605.1 of Pseudolabrys sp. Lineage (GTDB taxonomy): Bacteria > Pseudomonadota > Alphaproteobacteria > Rhizobiales > Xanthobacteraceae > Pseudolabrys. The sequence continues at coordinate 44,475 of DATBHE010000096.1, read as the reverse complement.
CACTTGAATGAAAGGGAAAAAGCATGGGCATCGAGCGTCACGACGTAGGGCCTCGCATGAGCAAAGCGGTCGTCAATGGCAACACGGTCTATCTGGCAGGTATCGTCGCCGATAGTCCGCAAGGTAAGGGCATGAGGGAGCAGACGCAGGATATTCTCCGGCAGATCGACGGCTTCCTGGCCAAGGCCGGCACCGAAAAGAGCAAGCTCCTGTCGGCCAACATCTGGATCACAGACATGGCGGAGTTCGCCGAGATGAATGCCGTCTGGGACGCGTGGGTCGCGCCGGGCAATACGCCCGCCCGGGCGACGGTACAGGCCCGCCTGGCGTCGCCCGACTATAAGGTCGAAATCATGGTCGTTGCGGCGAAGTAGCAATGACGATTGCGCAATCCGGAATCCTGGCGATTTTTAACGACTGCCGGACCGGCCGCGAGGCCGAGTTCGATGCCTGGTTCCAGGGCGAGCACCTGCAAGAGCGTCTCGCCGTTCCGGGATTTCTCTTCGGGCGCCGGCACCAGGCAATTTCCGGCAATGCCGGTTACTTCAACTTCTATGTTGTCGAGTCGCCCGATGTGTTGACCTCGAAGCCTTATCTCGATCGGCTCGACAATCCGACGCCGATGACCAAGCGGATCATGTCCGAGGTGTTCCTCAACATGAACCGCACGGTTTGCCGCCGGACAATCAGGCGCGGGCCGTTTCGCGGCGCCTTTGCTGTGACGATACGTTTCGGCGAAACACCGGATGCCGCAGCGCTCGCGGCGATCCTAGATGATCTGGTGAGAGACACGAACGTCGCCGGCGGCGAAATCTGGATGGCTCTGGATCCCGCCGGCATGCCGGTCTCGATGGAGGAGAAGCTGCGCGGCGGTGACAAGAAGATCAAAGCCTGTTTGATGGTCGATACGTTGCACCAGGCCGACGCGGAGACGCTGGGCAAGCGGCTATCGGGGCAATTTCCAGGAGCCGAGGTGGGCGTGTTTCGCGTGCTTTGTCAGCTTGGACGTGGCGATCTATGAAATCGCTGTTGCCGCTCGCAGAAAAAATCGGTGTGCGCCTGACCGCGCGCAAGGAAACGATCGCGATTGCCGAATCTTCGACAGGAGGTCTTGTCGCCGCGGCCTTGCTTGCCGTGCCAGGCGCCTCCGCATACTTTCTCGGCGGCGCGGTGGTCTACACGAAATTCTCGCGCGCCGCACTGCTCGGTATTGGCGAAGCGGAAATGAAAGGCCTGCGCCCGGCGACCGAAGACTATTCGCTGCTGATCGCGCGGGCCGTGCGTGAGCGTCATGGTGCGACATGGGGCCTTGGCGAAACTGGCGCCGCTGGTCCGGCCGGCAACCGTTATGGCGATCCTGCCGGGCACACCTGCCTGGCGGTAGCCGGCCCAAGAGAACGCGCAGTCACACTCCGTACGGGCAGCGATGACCGCCTGACAAATATGGATGCCTTTGCGAAGTGCTTGCTCGAGCTTCTTGCCGATGAAATTGCTGCTTGAGCGAAACTACTCGGCGTCCACCATGTCGGCGCGGATCTGGGCGCGGAATTCATCGATCGATCGCAAACCTTTTTCGGTCTCGACGTGCCAGAAGGTCCAGCCGTTGCACGCTTCAAGACCTTGCGCCAGCGCGCCGATGCGGTGGATCGAGCCGACCGTCCCGTCCAGCGAAACCGCTCCGTCCGCACGCACCAGCGCCTTGTGACGCTTCTTTGCGTCGACCAATCGCGCACCCGGTGTCACCAGGCCGCGCTCGATCAGAGCGGAGAATGGTACGCGTGGCGCTTCGCGCGCTGTAACAAACGGCGCAATCGTCGGTGCCTCCAGCGGCCTGACCCGATGGATGCGCTGCTCGGCCGCCTTCGCATATTTGGGATCCTGCTCGCAGCCTACGAAACGCCGCCCGAGGCGTTTGGCTACTGCGCCGGTTGTGCCGGTCCCGCAGAACGGGTCGAGCACCAGGTCATCCGGACGCGAGCTCGAGAGGAGCACGCGCGCGAGCAGCGCTTCCGGTTTCTGTGTCGGATGCAGTTTCTTGCCGTTATTTCCCTTGAGGCGTTCTTCTCCGGTGCAAAGCGGCAAGGTCCAGTCTGACCTCACCTGGATATCTTCATTGCCGGCCTTGAGCACCTCGTAATTGAACGTGTAACCGCGCGCGTCCGCGTCGCGCGAAGCCCATATCAGTGTTTCGTGCGCGTTGGTAAAGCGCCGCCCACGAAAATTCGGCATCGGATTCAATTTACGCCAGATGACGTCGTTGAGGATCCAGAAGCCGAGATCCTGCATGATCGTGCCGACCCGGAAGATGTTGTGGTACGAGCCGATCACCCAGATCGTGGCTGCCGGCTTCATCACGCGCCGGCATGCGGTGAGCCAGGCTCTCGTGAAATCATCGTAGGCGGAAAAGCTCGCGAACTTGTCCCAATCATCGTCTACCGCATCGACGCGGGAATCGTCTGGACGCTTGAGGTCGCTTGCGAGCTGGAGATTGTAAGGAGGGTCGGCGAAGACGAGATCGACCGAGGCCGCCGGCAGCTTCGCCATTCCGGCGATACAGTCGCCGACGAGAACGCGATGCGGTTGCGGACTCTCTGATACTCCACGGGGCGCCCTTTGGGGCGCCCCGCGACGCGACACAACCATGACTCAGGACTCTGACTCAGGTGACGCGGTCGGCGACGCGGGACCTACAACCGACAGGCCTGCATCTTGAGCGTGCAAAGTAAAAAAGCGGTTTATGAAATGCGGCTCGCAACTGGGCAATTTCTGCCTATGTGATCTGGGTTTAGAGGTATCGCGATGATGCGGACCTGGGCGGGTGTTGGACGCGCGCGCCCAGTTCGGCGATGATCATGCGAATGGAGGAGTTCACGATGCGTTGGGATGATTTCCGCCGCAGCGACAATGTTGAGGACAGTCGAGGTGGCGATGGCGGTTTTGGCGGCGGCGGCGGCATTGGCATTCCGGTCGGTGGCGGCGGCCTCGGAATCGGGACCATCGTTGTGCTCGGATTGATCGGCTGGGCGCTCGGGATCGATCCGAGCATTCTGATCGGCGGTGCCGAGATCGTGAACAGTGGCAGACATCAGGAGCAGCCGTACCAGCCGGCGCCACGGCAGGCTGGGGCGCCCAAAGATCAGATGGGGGATTTTGTCGCGGCGGTTCTCGGCAACACCGAAGACACGTGGACGGAAATTTTCAAAAACAGCGGGCAGCAGTATCGCGTGCCGCGTCTGCGGCTGTATTCGGGAGCGATACAAGGCGGCTGCGGATTCGCGCAGTCGGCGATGGGGCCTTTCTATTGCCCGAACGACCGCCGCATTTATCTCGATACCTCTTTTTTTCGTGACATGCAGGTTCGCTTCCGCGGTTGCAGCGGCAAGGCGTGCGAATTTGCTGAAGCCTATGTGATGGCGCATGAGGTCGGACATCACGTCCAGAATCTGATCGGCATCTTGCCGAAAGCGCGATCCGCACAGGAAGCATCCCGCAGCCGCGCTGAAGCAAACCACATCCAGGTGCAGGTCGAGTTGCAGGCGGACTGTCTTGCCGGTGTGTGGGCGCACCATTCCAACCAGCGCTGGAAATCGATCGAGCCCGGCGACGTCGAGGCTGCTTTGCAGACCGCGGCCGCGATCGGTGATGACCGCCTCCAGCAACAATCGCGTGGCTATGTGGTTCCTGACGCATTCACCCATGGCTCATCGGCGCAGCGGCAGCGCTGGTTCACAATCGGTCTGAAAGAGGGACGAGTTTCGGCCTGTAACACCTTCGCGGCCGCTCAGTTATAAGGACTGCTCTAAGAGGCGCCCTGATGGACTCATTAGAATGCGAAACATGAATCTCCCGTATTTCAGCGAGAGCGGCGATGGCCGGTATTGATCAGAGCCGAAAATTCGTGCCCCTGAAAATCGCCGTCCTCACGGTTTCCGACACGCGCGAAGCGAGCGATGACACGTCCGGCGCGACCCTGATCGAACGGATTCGCGCCGTGGGCCACGTTGTTGCCGAGCGCGCCATCGTGAAAGACGAGGTCAATGCAATCCGCCAGCAGGTCAAGGCCTGGATCGCAGACAAATTGATCGACGTGATCGTAACCACGGGCGGTACGGGCTTTACGGGCCGGGACGTCACGCCCGAGGCTGTCGAGCCCTTGTTCGAAAAGAAGATGGATGGCTTCGCGACGATGTTTCTTCTCGTCAGCGAAAGGAAAATCGGCACCTCCGCAATACAGACTCGCGCGAGCGCCGGGGTCGCCAATGCGACTTATATTTTCTGTCTGCCGGGTTCGCCGGGCGCGTGCCGCGACGCCTGGGACGAAATCCTGGTGCATCAGCTCGACTACCGCTACCGGCCCTGCAATTTCGTTGAGATCTTGCCGCGGCTTGACGAGCACCTGCGGCGCCCCAAGGCAAAGGGTGCCACGGCATAATTTGGCCTGGCGGAATCTACAGCTCCAGGTCCCAGAACTCGGCGACCACGTCCTTGCCCCAGCTATGGCGCGGCTCGCTCGACGTGAGCCTGAAGCCGGCACGCTCATAGACGTGCCGGGCGGCCGCGAGGACACTATGCGTCCACAGCGTCATCTTCGTATAGCCGGTTGTGCGAGCGAAGCGGACGCATTCGTCGACAAGCCGCGCGCCAAGGCCGAGTCCGCGTGCCTTCGGGTCGACCAGCAGCAGGCGAAGGCGGGCGACGTGGGGCTGTTCGTCCTTCACCAGCATGACGCAACCGACATTCTCTCCGTCTATGTCCGCGATCCAGCAACCCTCGTGCTTCGGATCGAAATTGTTGACGAAATCAGCGACGATCTGCGCACACAGACCCTCGAACGGAGCGCCCCAGCCATATTCCTGCAAATAGAGTTCGGCATGCCGGGAGACGATCCAGCCGAAATCTCCGGCGCGCGGCGAGCGCAACGTGTATGTGGGACGCTCTCCAGATTTCGCAGCGGGTTCATTTGCAAGCAAAGACTCGATCGTGCTCATGGCCGAGACGATCTGCGTCTGCTCGGCGCGGTCAAGTCCGGCGAGCATCGAGGCAGTGTGCTGCTGCGAACGCTTTTCCATCGGGGCGAATATTTTTTGCCCACGCGTCGTCAAGGCAAGGTGGTGCTGACGCGCATCCGTCGCGGACGTTTTGCGGCTGATGAGTCCGCGCTTTTCGAAATTTCGCAACAACCGGCTGAGGTAGCCCATGTCGAGATCGAGCGTGCGAGCGATCTCGCTTGCCGTCAGCTTGTCGGCCTGAGCAAGCTCGTAGAGAACGCGCATTTCGCCGAGCGAGTAGGGGCTGTCGAGGTAGGTCTTGCGCAGCACGCCGATCTGTCGCGTGTAAAAGCGGTTGAAGCGGCGAACTGCGGCAATGGTCTGCTGATTGGCCATGCCGAAGCAGGCTCGGCCAATTAGTTGACAAAGTCAAGTATCTGGAATGGTGATTGCGACGGGCAGGACCGCCAGTCTTCGGCGGCCGAGCCGACGCAATATATCGGCGTCCGCATCATCACCTTCGGAATGCCCGCCGATCGCCTCGTAAAGGCGGCGCGTAATGAGCAGCCCCTGCTCCGGCCTTGGGCCGCCGGCAATCGCGGCGCGCACGAGCGCGACAAACTCCGCAAAGCCCGGGCGCGCCGCGCTAGTGAGGCCGAGGAGCCGAAATGTCGCCGCTCGCCCAGCGCCTTCCATCAGATCTGTCGTTTTCATGAAATGGTCGGCGGCTTCGATCCACCCTGGTTGTGGTATAGCCCCCGCACGCAGAAACATGACCCAAGGGCTCCGCACGGTCGCAGCGGCAGCCTTGAGACGAATTCCGAGCGTCTCGGGCGAGTTCGAGAAGCGACAGCCGGCAATGTCGGCAACTTCAGCGGTGGCGTCGCTGGAGCCTGCGTCGGCAACGAGAACCTCGGCCAAAAGGCCAGCCGCCGCCGCGGGCACGAGCGCCGATAGGGTCGGCACTAGGCTGCGCTCGGAATTCCGCGTGGAAATGATCGCACTCAACATGGAACCGTAGCCAAGCAATACCGTTGCCACCATATCATGTGCGTATTGCAGCGTGCGCTACGAGATAGGCTATATCCACTCGCGTTGCCAAATCTGTTCTTGTTATGTTCACATTCTACGGATAGGGTGGACGCATGGCTCGATCAAACGCTGCCCAGAATCGCCCGCCGGTGAGGGAGCTGCCCTCCGTGCCGGCGGGCGCCTATGACGATGTAAGCGAACTGCTTGGCGTCGTCGTCGAGCATGAACGTCGCCGCGGGCGCGGCGCGCAAAGCAATGCCTCGGGGCGCTACGAGCCGTTGGCCCGTGTCGCATTCGACGACGGATGGCGAACGCTCGACGAGCTCCCGCCCTTCAGGACCACGGTCACCGTCGACTCCACACGCAAGATCATCACTCGGAATGACTCGCCCGATATCGGTTTCGACCGCTCGATCAATCCGTATCGTGGCTGCGAGCACGGCTGCATTTATTGCTTTGCGCGGCCGACGCACGCCTATCTCGGCCTGTCGCCCGGGCTGGATTTCGAGTCGAAACTTTTGGTGAAGCCGGAAGCTGCAAACCTGCTCGAAAGAGAACTCTCCGCTGACGGTTACGAGCCCAAGATCATTGCGATCGGCACTAACACCGATCCCTATCAGCCGATCGAGCGGCGTTACAAGGTGATGCGGCGCATACTGGAGGTGCTCGACCGTGCCGGTCACCCCGTTGGCATCGTCACCAAATCTGCACTTGTCCTGCGCGATCTCGATATCCTTGCACGTATGGCCGAGCGCAATCTGGCGAAAGTTGCGCTGTCGGTCACCACTCTTGATGCGACGCTCGCACGCAAGATGGAGCCACGTGCCGCGACGCCGATGCGGCGGCTGGAAACCTTGCGCAGGCTGAGTCAAGCCGGCGTACCGACAACGGTGATGGTCGCACCGATTATTCCTGCTCTGAACGATATGGAGATCGAGCGCATCCTTGAAGCCGCTCGCATCGCCGGCGTTAAAGAGGCAGGCTACGTGTTGCTGCGGCTGCCGCTCGAGGTTCGCGATCTTTTCCGGGAGTGGCTGATCGCGAATTACCCTGACCGCGAGCGTCACATTTTCAAACTGATTCGCGATATGCGCGGGGGCAAGGATTACGACTCGACATGGGGCACGCGCATGAAGGGGACCGGTCCCTATGCGTGGATGATCGGCCGGCGTTTCGAGATGGCTTGCGAGAAACTCGGCTTTAATGCCGTACGGGCGCCGCTGAGCACCGAGCATTTTCGCAGGCTGAAGCCGGGCGCTGAACAGCTGAGTCTGTTCGGGTCATGAAAGAGCCGCCGGGAATTCTTTCGCTGGTGACGCTCGGCGTTGCCAATCTTAAGCGCAGCATCGTGTTCTACGAGACCCTGGGCTTTCGGCGCAGGGCGCTCGCGTTCGACGGTATAGGATTTTTCCAAGCTGGTGCCTGTACGATTGCAGTCTTTCCGTCGGAGGAACTTGCCAAGGACGCCAACGTCGCGTTTGAAGGCATGGTCGAAAATTTTCATGGCGTTGCATTGGCCTGGAATTGCCGCTCGGAGCAGGAGGTCGATGGAGTGATCAGGCGCGCCCGCGAGGCAGGAGCGGTCATCCGCAAGCCCGGGCAGGACGCGTTCTGGGGTGGGTATAGCGGTTATTTTTCGGATCTCGACGGCCACCTTTGGGAGGTTGCGTATAATCCGCACTTTCCAATGACGGATGATTGGCGGTTGCAGTTGCCGGATTGACGGGATCCGAATCCCGATTGTTCACAGCCACTACCCGTTGCGGTTGACTTGGGCCGCACTTGGCGCCCTCATCGCGGCAATGGTCCAAAAGCCCAAGCTAAGTCCGCGCCTGCCGCTGGACGAGCCGATTCTGCGCCCAAGCTTCAGGCGAGAGCGGCGCGCCTTCAAAAAAGGCATTTGGCCTGTTGCCGGCTGCGACGAGGCCGGGCGAGGTCCGCTGGCCGGTCCGGTTGTGGCGGCAGCCGTGGTGCTCGACCCGGACCGGATTCCGCGCGGGCTCAATGACTCCAAAAAACTCGACAGCCTGTCGCGCGAAAAACTCTATGAAAAAATCTGTGCAACTGCGCAGGTCGCTGTCGCATTCGGCGCAGTCGACCGTATCGACCGCGACAATATTCTGCGCGCGTCACTCTGGGCGCTGGCGCGTGCCGTCAAGGCTTTGCCGGTGCAGCCAAAACTTGTCTTCGTTGACGGCAATCAGAAAATCGACTGCAGCTGCGACTGCGAAACGGTCGTGTCAGGTGATGCACTTGTGCTGTCGGTTGCAGCGGCGTCAATCGTTGCCAAAGTGACGCGCGATCGGCTGATGACGAGGCTCGGCCTTGCACATCCGGGATACGGTTTCGAAAGGCACATGGGCTACAGCGTTCCTGAGCATTTCGCCGCATTGGCGAGGCTTGGCCCCACAATCCACCACCGCAGATCATTCGCTCCGGTCGCAGCAAAACTGGCGGCTCTTGGCGGGGCATCGGACGAGGTCATCGCGGAGTTGTTGCCTCTTTAGCCAGGCTTCTCTATTTCTGCCGGCGCATGATCCAGAGCAAATCGACGCTTTTTTCGGATAAGATCATGCGGGGAAAATAAGCTTCCATCGATTTTCATCCCGCCCGGGCCAATGCATTACGTCTCCCTGCTCATTGAATTTCTGCGCGGGCGCCCGGCGGTGGTGTTCTGGACGGTCGCCCTGACTCAGGGTGCGCTCTGGACCTTCATTCCAGCCTTGTTCTACAGCGCGCCACCCGGCGAAGTGCCGCTTTTGCTCGCCGTGGGGCATGAATTCATGCTCGGCAGCTATCTTGGTCCGCCTTTGGCTTTCTGGTTAGGCGAACTGGCATTTCGCATCGCCGGAATCTTCGGCCTCTATCTGCTCGCGCAAGCCTGCGTCGTTCTGGCGTACTGGGCCGTGTTCACGCTTGGCCGTGCGATCGTGGGCACGCGCCACGCGGTTCTCGCGGTGCTCTTGATGGTGGGGATCGCCGCCTTTTCGGTGCCAAGCCCGGATTTCGGACCTGGGATTCTTGCTGCACCTCTCTGGGCGCTCGCACTGCTCTGCTATTGGCGAGCGTTCGGTGAGAGGCGGCGCGGATACTGGTTCCTGCTGGCGCTTGTTGTCGGTCTGCTCATGCTGGCAAGCTACGCTGGGCTGGTTCTTTTTGTGCTGTTCGTTGTCTTCACGCCGTTGACCCCGCGGGGCCGCGCATGTCTTTCGCATCCTGAGCCGTGGATCGCGCTGATACTTCTTGTGTTTGTTCTTTTCCCGCATGCGCTCTGGCTGAGCGCAAACCGCTCCCTCGTCATGGAGGGCATTGACGAAAGTGTAGCTGCCGCCGGGCGCCTCGCACCCGGTGTCTGGCTCTTCGTCGTGCTTGTCTTCACGCACCTCGGGCTTGCTCTGTTGGTCATGCTGTCGAGCGGCTGGCCGCGTCATCCCCGCGAGCGCGCGCCGGAGATCGAGCGCCATCCCGTTGAGCCGCTGGCGCGCGCGTTTGTCTACCTGTTTGCGATTGCACCTGCTTTGGTCGCGATTGCGGCGGTGTTGGTCAGCAATCGTCTCGGTCCGTTCGATCGCGTTACACCGCTCGTCGTGCTTTCTGGCCTTGCGGTCGTGCTCGCCGCCGGTGACAAGATCCTGCTTTATCGCGAACGATTGGCCTCAACCGCATGGTTCGGCCTGCTGTTCGCGCCGCCGGCCCTGGTTGTGATTGCCCTTGCGATCTCGCCATGGATCGTCGGGATTGACCTGCGGATAATGCAGCCGGCCAACGCCGAAGGGCAATTTTACGGCGATATATTCCAGCGTCGCACCGGCAAGCCGCTCGCGTATCTGAGCGGCGATCCGCGTCTCGCGCCCCTCATCGCGCTTGCCGCTCCCAGTCGCCCGCATGTTTATTTTGCCTGGGCCCCGCACCGCAGCCCATGGGCCACCCCCGCCGATTTCCGCGCACAGGGCGGGATCCTCGTGTGGCCGGCATCCGACAATACGGGCACGCCGCCGGCGACGCTCAAGGGGCAGTTTCCCGACATGGTGCCGGAAGTCCCACGCTCGTTCCCACGCACCGTACAGGGCGTGTTGCCATTGATCCGGCTTGGTTGGTCGATGCTGCGGCCGTCGGCGCCTTAATGGTAGCTTTCGCCCTCGCGGACCTTGCCGCGAAACAACCAGTAAATGAATGTAATATAGCCGAGGATGATCGGCAGCAGCAGCAATGTCCCGAGCAGCATGAAGATCTGGCTCGCAGGCGCGGCGGCCGTGTCCCAGACCGTTAGGGATGGCGGCACCAGATAGGGAAAATTGGAAATCACGAGACCAAGGTATCCAAGCAGGAAGAGGGCCATCGTTGCGAGGAAAGGGGGCACATCGCGTCGTGCCTCAAGCCACCGCCATTCCAAATAAGCGACCAGCGCGGTGATGACGGGAATGGGCCAGAGGAAATAGAAATTCGGCAGTGAGAACCAGCGCGCTGCGACACGAGGCTCCGTGAGCGGCGTCCACAGGCTTATGACAACCATGGAGACAAGAACCGCCAGCAGCAGCGTCTTTGCATGTGCACGCGTGCGCTCGGCTATTGGGCCTTCGGTTTTCATCACCAGCCACGTTGCCCCAAGCAGCCCGTAGCCGGCGATCAGCGAGAGCCCGCAGAAGAATGCAAACGGCGTTGCCCAATCGAAAGTGCTACCGCTATATGCGCCGTCGCGCACGGGGATTCCCTGAATTAGCCTGCCCAGAATAATCCCTTGCGCGAGTGTCGCGAGCGTCGAACCTGCCGCAAACGCAAAATTCCAGCCGGTCTTGCTGCGCGAGACGTGGCGGAATTCGAAGGCTATGCCACGAAACACGAGAGCAAGCAGCATCACGATGACCGGAAGGTAGACTGCGGGCATGATAACGGCATAGGCCTTGGGAAAGGCCACGAACAAACCGGCGCCGCCGAGCACCAGCCAGGTTTCGTTTCCGTCCCAATAGGGTGCGATCGAGCGCGTCATCTGATCGCGCTCGCCTTCGTTTTGCGAGAACGGAAACAGGATACCGATGCCGAGATCGAACCCGTCGAGAAGCACATACATGACGACGGCGGTGCCGATTATTGCAGCCCATATCAGCGGGAGATACCATTCCATGGTTCAATCCCTCAGCGTTGCAACGCCTCGCGCCCCGCATCCTGCGCGGCCGAAATCGGACTCGGTGAAAAACGTTCGGGCTCTGCGCCAACCGGGTGCGGTCCCTTCGCAATCAGCCGGTTGATGTAGTAGATGCCGAACCAGAACACGATGCCGTACGCCAGCACGAAAAGCGCCAGGGTACCGGCAATAGTGGCGCCCGGAACCGGAGACGTCGCGTCCGCAGTGCGCATGATGCCGTGGACGATCCAAGGCTGACGTCCGCATTCCGTCACCACCCAGCCGGCGATCACTCCAACGAAGCCGGTCCACCAACACTGCGCCATTATCCGCAAGTACCAGCGCGTCTCGAACAGCGTGCCCCGCCACCACAAAAAAGCGCCGAACAACGCGGCGGCGATCATGAAGAATCCGACAGCCAACATGATACGGAAAGCAAAAAATACGATCTTCACTGGGGGGCGGTCGGATGCCGGTACGCTGGCCAGACCGGGGAACAACCCGTTCATTCGGTGGGTGAGAATGAGCGACGCAGCTTTTGGAATCGACAATTCGAAATGATTGACGCCTGCGACTTCATCGGGCCATGCGAAAATGTGAAAGTCGCCAGGCTTGCTGCCGTCCCAGTGTGCCTCCATTGCCGCGATTTTGATGGGCTGATGTTCGAGCGTGTTGAGCCCGTGCTGGTCGCCGATTATGAGCTGCAGCGGAGCCAGGACGGCAGTCAGGCCAATCGCCATGCGTAGCATGGTGCGGCCTTCCTCGATGTGCCGGCCGGCAACCAGGTAGCGAGCGCCGACAGCCAACACCACGAATCCCGTCGTGAGATAGGCCGCATTCAGCATGTGCGCCAACCGATAGGGAAAGCTTGGATTGAATACGATGGCGAGCCAGTCGACGGGGTAAGCGATGCCGTCCCGAATTTCGTAGCCGGCGGGCGTTTGCATCCAACTGTTGGCAGACAGAATCCAGAAAGCGGAGATTGCCGTGCCGGTCGCTACCACTGCAGCCGACAATACGTAGAGCCAGGGGGGTACGCGGTTGAATCCGAAGAGCAAAATTCCAAGAAATGTCGCTTCGAGAAAAAAGGCGGCCAGAACCTCATAGCCGAGGAGCGGCCCCAGCACATTCGCAGTCGCAACCGAGAAACGGCTCCAGTTCGTGCCGAATTGGTAGGACAGCACGATGCCCGATACGACCCCCATTGCGAACGAAACTGCAAAAACCTTTGTCCAGAATCGCATCAGATGGTGATAGCGATCTCTTCCGGTACGCAGCCACATTACGCCGAGCGTGGCGAGATAAGCCGAAAGACCGATCGTGAAGCTCGGAAAAATGATGTGGAAGATAATCGTGAAAGCGAACTGCAGACGGGCCAGCAGGACAGGATCAAAATCCATTATACCCTCCGACCGGATTTGCCTCTCAGGAGTATAGTTACGAGCTTTAAATCGTGGCGACTCTATTGCGTTCCATTGCTGCGATAAATCGAAGCGGAAACGGCAGTTCTTGGCTATCCACAGCGCCTCAATCGCTTCGGACGGTCTCGCGCGTTAAGCTTCCTGCCGGGTGTTTGCGGGGAGAGTCGACAATGGCCAAACGGGTCAAGGGGAAGAACGAGCCTCAATTCGCTGCGATGCTCGATCGCTATTTCGGACTGACGCAGCAAAACACTGATATTCGCACCGAATTTATTGCCGGCGTGACCACGTTTCTGACGATGGTCTACATCGTGTTCGTCAATCCGATCATCCTTGGCAAGGCGGGGATGGATCAAGGCGCGGTTTTCGTCGCCACCTGCATTGCAGCGGCTGTCAGCACACTGGTGATGGCCCTGTATGCGAATTACCCGATCGCGTTGGCGCCCGGCATGGGCATCAACGCCTTCTTCGCATTCACGGTTGTCTTGACCTATCAGTACACTTGGCAGCAAGGGCTCGCAGCCGTGTTTTGTTCGGGCGTGCTATTCTTTCTGATTTCGGTATTCCCGATCCGCCAATACGTCATCGATGCGATTCCACAGAATTTGAAGCTCGCAGTCTCTGCCGGCGTCGGCCTGTTTCTCGGAATCATCGCCCTCGAAGAAGCCAAGGTGGTCGTTGATCACCCCGCAACGTTGGTCACCCTGGGCGATCTGAGGACTCCACAACCGGTTCTGATGCTGCTCGGTTTCGTGCTGATTGCCGCGCTCAACTACAGGCGCGTCCTTGGCGGAACGTTGATCGGAATTCTGGTGGCGACAGTCGTCGGCCTTCCGTTCGGACTTGCGCACTTCACAGGCGTGGTCTCGATGCCGCCATCGATTGCGCCGACGCTTCTGCAACTTGATTTCTCGCGTCTGTGGGAACTTACGTTCCTGATCGTGGTGTTTTCGATTCTGTTCATCGATGTATTCGACAACGCCGGCACCTTGATCGGCGTGACGCACCGCACCGGACTTATGAAGAACGGTAAGCTCGCGCGTATGAAAGAGGCGCTGATATCCGACAGCTTCGCGGCGATGTTCGGAGCGGTCATCGGCACATCCACGACCACGAGCTACATCGAGAGCGCGGCGGGGGTATCGGCCGGTGGACGGACGGGATTGACCGCGGCATTCGTCGCATTGTTCTTTCTGCTCGCATTGTTTTTCGCGCCGCTTGCGGGAATGATTCCGGCTTATGCGTCGGCAGCCGCGCTGCTTTATGTCGCTTGCGTGATGGCGCGCGGGCTGGCCGAGATCGACTGGGAAGACATCACGGAATATGCACCGGCGGTGGTCACCGCGATAACGATGCCGTTGACCTATTCGATCGCGACCGGCATCGGCCTTGGCTTCATCACCTATACGCTCGCCAAGATCATTGCCGGCAAGGCGCGCGAAGCCTCGCCGGCGGTGATGGTGCTGGCGGTATTGTTTGCGATTAAGTTTGCGGTGGCCGGTTAGCCAAGCGCCTTCTTGATCGCGAGAAAATCGCGCCAGGCAAAGCGCTTCTGCAGCGGGCTACGCAACAGAAAAGCCGGGTGAAATGTCGGGATGGCGCGGATTTCGCGTTTACCGGTGTCGAAAGCGAACCACCGGCCGCGCGTCTTTGTGATGCCTTCTTTGATGCCGAGGAGCGTTTGCGCCGACGGACCGCCGAGGCAGACAAGGACGTCAGGGTCCGCCAGTTCAATCTGGCGCGTGATGAAAGGCAGGCAGATCTGCGACTCCTGTGGCGTCGGCGTCCGATTTCCCGGCGGCCGCCATGGCACGATATTGGCGATGTAAACCGACGAGCGGTCGAGGGCGATTGCGGCCAACATTCGGTCGAGCAACTTGCCGGAGCGGCCGACAAAAGGCAGGCCCTCGATATCTTCGTCGCGGCCAGGTGCCTCGCCGACAAACATCAGCCGTGCATCCGGATTGCCGTCCGCGAATACCAGTTGGGTCGCGGTCGCCTTGAGCGCGCAGCCATCGAATTTCTCCAGCACGGCACGGAGCTCATCGAGAGTCGTCGCACGCCTGGCAGCTTCACGCGCGGCCATGGCCGCTTCATCGGGAGCGGGAGGCGCGATGTCTGATTGGACTCTTGCCACGGGCTCCGCCCGCGCGCTGGCCGGAATGGACGCGCGCGAAGGCAAAGCCGCGTCCGCGGCCGCAAATCGATTGACCGGTTTCTCCCCGACAAGCGCGTCAGCGCCTGCCTCGAGATAGAAATCGAGCAGATCTCGCGCCGATTTTTCGTGACCGGGGACCATTTATGCACACTAGCATGGAGGTCACGCGATTGCCGCCCCATGTGCAAAAGTAGAGAATGCCCGGGGAGAACTTTATGGCCGAGTTGCCCGCCCGCGAGGCAATGGAATTCGACGTGGTGGTCGTGGGTGCCGGTCCTGCCGGGCTGGCCGCCGCGATCCGCCTCAAGCAAGTCAATCCTGACATCTCGGTGGTCGTCGTGGAGAAAGGCTCCGAAGTCGGCGCTCATATATTATCTGGCGCCGTCATCGATCCGGCCGGTCTCGATCGCCTGCTGCCGGACTGGCGTTCGGAGGAAACCCCGATCAAGACGGCGGTTTCGGACGATCGCTTCTATTATCTCACCGCCGGCGGTGCACTGCGGCTGCCCAATTTCATCATGCCGCCGCTGATGAGCAATCACGGCAACTTCATCGTCTCGCTCGGAAATCTGTGCCGCTGGCTGGCGAGCAAGGCCGAGGCGCTCGGGGTGGAAATCTATCCCGGCTTCGCCGCGGCGGAGGTTCTTTATGACGAGAAGGGAGCTGTTGCCGGCGTCGCAACCGGGGATATGGGCGTCGGCAAGAATGGCGAACCAAAAGACAACTTCACGCGCGGTATGGAATTGCGGGCAAAGTACACTCTGTTCGGCGAGGGCGCGCGCGGCAACCTCGGCAAACAACTGCTCGCAAAGTTCGCCTTGGCCCACGAAGGCGAGCCGCAGAAATTCGGGCTCGGGTTAAAAGAGTTGTGGCAGGTCGCGCCGCAGAGGCACCGAAAAGGCCTGGTGCAACATACGTTCGGCTGGCCGCTCGATAATTCGACCGGTGGTGGATCGTTTCTTTATCACCTCGACGACGACCTCGTGTCGGTCGGGTTCGTCGTGCACCTGAATTATTCGAATCCCTATCTTTCGCCTTTCGAGGAATTTCAGCGTTTCAAGACGCACCCTCTCGTGCGTGATACTTTCGAAGGTGGCAAGCGCCTTGCTTACGGCGCGCGCGCCTTGACCGAGGGCGGCTACCAATCGGTACCCAAGCTTTCCTTCCCCGGTGGAGCTCTCATTGGTTGCGACGCCGGCTTTATGAACGTGCCGCGCATCAAGGGCAGCCACAACGCGATCCTGTCGGGGATCATGGCCGCCGAATCGGTTGCGGCCGCTTTGTCCGCCAACCGCAGTCATGACGAACTTTCGGAGTACGATTCAGGCTGGCGGACCTCCGCGATCGGGAAAGACCTTTGGAAAGTGCGCAATGCAAAGCCGCTCTGGTCAAAATTCGGCACGCTTGCCGGCATCGTGCTTGGCGGCTTCGACATGTGGACGAATACGCTGGGCTTTTCGCTGTTCGGCACGCTGGCGCATGGCCAGCCCGACTATGCATCGCTCAAGCCTGCCGCCGAATGCAGCCCAATTTCCTATCCCAGGCCGGACGGCAAATTGACTTTCGACCGGCTATCCTCGGTTTTTTTGTCGAACACCAATCACGAAGAAGATCAGCCTGTGCATCTGCACGTTGCCGACCTTGGGTTGCAGAAGCGATCAGAGTACGACGTCTTCGCGGGCCCCTCAGCGCGCTACTGCCCTGCCGGTGTCTATGAATGGGTGGAGGAAGCGGGCGCCCCGAAATTCGTGATCAACGCGCAGAACTGTGTCCACTGCAAAACGTGCGATATCAAGGATCCGAACCGGAACATTACCTGGGTTCCTCCCGAGGGGGGCGGCGGTCCAAACTACCCGAATATGTGATTCGTCCGGAATTCGCCGTCACGATAACGCCACATCGTGGCCTTCATGCTTCTTTCATCGGCGCCGCGCCGTTCTTGCAGGAGTGGCGCAAAAAGGCCATTCTCGGTACAAACATGGGCCGTCCGCGCATGATCGGACAGCCGCCTCATTGGAGCAACAGCCCGTGACGTCTTCGAGCTTCGCCCGCTGCATTGCCGGCAGCGCGCTTGCCGCCATTCTCGCGACAGCACCAGTCGAGCTTGCCGCGCAAGCGTCGAGTCCGCCGCAACTCGGCAATTCCTCGGCGTCGGGAAATTACCTCGCCGCCCGTCATGCAGGACAACAGCGAGATGCGGGAGCCGCGGCTGCCTATTATCGGGCGGCGCTCAAACGAGACCCGGGCAACAGCGAGTTGCTTGACCGCGCCTTCCTGTCGTTCCTGGTCGACGGCGAGATCGACGAGGCGGTCAAATACGCCGAGCGTGTCGTTCAGGTCGATAAGAATGATCGTGTCGCCCGTCTGGTGCTCGGCGTGCACGCTCTCAAGCGCAAGCAATATCCGGCGGCGCGCCGCGACCTCGGGCAGTCGATCCGTGGGCCGATTACCGATCTTACGGCCACATTATTGTCGGCATGGAGCACATACGGCAGCAATGATTCAAAAGGTGCAGTGGCCGCCATCGATCGTCTCGCCGGGCCCGACTGGTACGCGATCTTTAAGGATCTGCACGCCGGCATGATCTACGACCTCGCCGGCAACCAGAAGGAGGCCGGCAAGCGTCTCGAGCATGCCTATAAGCTCGATGCCACCGCGCTACGTGTAGTTCAGGCTTACGGCAGCTGGGTCTCGCGCAATCGCTCGCCGAAAGAAGCAATGGGGATTTTCGAGACGTTCGACAAAACCCTGCCGCGCCACCCGCTTGTTGTCGAGGCAATGGGCAAACTCAAGGCCGGCGAGAAGCTGCCACCACTTGTAACCAGCGCCCAGGCTGGTGCAGGCGAGGCGCTGTATGGCCTTGGCGCCTCGCTCGGAAGGCGCGGTGGAGAAGATCTTAGCCTTGTGTACCTGCAGCTTTCGCTATTCCTCATACCCAACCATCCGCTGGCGCTGCTCTCTCTTGCGGATCTCTATGAATCGCTGAAAAAGCCGGAATTGGCTATCAAGGTGTACGAGCGAGTGCCGGCGAATTCGCCGCTGCACCGGAATGCGGCCATCCAAATGGCCGCCAATCTCGACAGTCTCGACCGCCCGGACGAAGCGCAAAAGCATCTCGAGGCATTGATCAAGCAACATCCGGATGATCTCGAAGCAATCATGGCGCTCGGAAACGTTTTGCGCGGCCACAAGAAATTTGCCGAATGCGCAGACGTGTATTCAAAGGGCGTGGCTGCTGTTTCCAAGCCCGAAAAGTCGAATTGGGTGCTCTTCTATTTCCGAGGCATTTGCTATGAGCGCTCAAAGCAGTGGTCGAAGGCTGAAGCCGATCTCAAGAGGGCCCTCGAGCTCTATCCCGACCAGCCGCACGTACTGAACTATCTGGGCTATTCCTGGATCGATCAGGGCGTGAACCTGGACGAAGGAATGGAGATGATCAAAAAGGCGGTGCAGCAGCGTCCGGACGACGGCTATATCGTCGATTCTCTCGGTTGGGCCTACTACCGGATCGGGAACTATGAGGAAGCGACCAAGCAGCTTGAACGCGCCATCGAGCTCAAGCCGGAAGACCCGACCATCAACGACCACCTGGGTGACGCGTATTGGCGGGTTGGTCGCGTGCTCGAGGCTAGGTTCCAGTGGGCGCACGCACGTGATCTCAAGCCCGACCCGGAAGAGCTTCCTAAGATAGAGGAAAAGCTCAAATCCGGCTTGCCCGAGGAAACCTCCTCGCAGGCGAAGGCCGGCAGGAAGAGCGGCGACGGCGGCTAGTCGATGCGCAGCGACAGGCTTCTCGCGTGAGCGCGCCACTGCTCGAGAGGGCATTTGCCAAAATCAACCTCACTCTTCGCGTGCTCGGCCGGCGCGCCGATGGATACCACGAGCTCGAAAGCCTGGTGGCGTTTGCCGACGTCTCCGACACCTTGACGCTTGAACCAGCCGCGACCGACAGCCTGGAAATGTCCGGCCCGTTTGCAAGCAAAAGCGGACCAGTTGACGACAACCTCGTTCTCAAGTCGTTCGCTGAACTGCGCCGGCATATTCCCGGCCTGAAAGGCGGACGATTTCGTCTTGAAAAGAATCTTCCGGTTGCTGCGGGCATCGGCGGTGGCTCGGCCGATGCGGCGGCAGCACTCAGGCTGCTGGCGAAAGCTAATGGAATTACGCTCGACGATTCCCGTCTCATGGCTGCAGCCCAGGCAGTCGGCGCGGACGTACCGGTCTGCGTGGATTCCCGGCCTCGCGTCATGCGCGGCATCGGTGAAGTGCTCTCGGCGCCGCTCGATCTCGCCCCCATCCCTGCGGTCCTGGTAAATCCCGGCGTCGCATTGGTGACGCGCGAGGTGTTCGGAAAGTTTAAAGGCGGGAACGCAGAGCCCTGCCTTGCCGGCGTGCCGACGAGAACCGACGCATTGATCGAATTCCTCAAGCGGCAGGACAACGACCTGACTGCCGCGGCAACCGCGTGCGCACCGGTTGTCGGAGATGTCCTGGAAACCCTCCGCGGCGTGCGAGGATGTACATTCGTGCGGATGTCCGGATCGGGTGCGACGTGCTATGCGCTGTTCGCCTCACGCGAGCAGGCGGAAGCGGCACGGCAACAGCTGGCAGACGAACACAAAGACTGGTGGGTTCGCTCGGCCGCGATCGGAACCGTTTCAGGAAAATCATGAATTTGCCGGTTTTGCGCGAAACGGTTGGCTAGCGCCAGCGGATGGTTCAGCAGCGGAATGCGGGGTGCACGATGAGAATTGGTCTGGCGGTCGTTTCGGTTGCAGTAATTTCTGCCATTGCTGTTTCTCCGGCGCTCGCGCGAACGAAAAAAGCGCGGGTACAATGCATTGATCGTCCGCAGCAGTTTTCGTGGAGCTTTCTTCTGCCGGGCCAACCCGCTCCGCAGCCGAATGGCTGTTCGCCACCTGTCTATAACTACGGCAGATTCATCGGGCAGGATCCCGACCCCAACATCCGGCAGCAGTTGAGGCGTGATCCGGCAACGGGCTATTCGCCGCTGTAAAAGCGAAGCGTCAGTGTGCGCGGCCGATGCAGAAGGCGACAGCTTCTTCCAGCGCCGACTTGATCTCCGACGGCGGCACGAGCGCAAGCGCGTCGGTAGCGATGGCGCCGTAATGTCGGGCGCGTCCGACCGTATCCTCTATCGCGTGATGCTTCGCCATTAACGAAAGTGCCTGATCGAGATCACCGTTGCAGATGTCGCCTTCACCAAGGGTGCGGTTCCAGAACTTGCGCTCGTTTTCGCTCCCGCGGCGGAACGACAGGACGACCGGCAGCGTGATCTTGCCCTCGCGAAAGTCGTCACCGACGTTCTTGCCAAGCTTGGCAGACTTGCCGCCGTAGTCGAGTGCATCATCAATCAGTTGAAACGCGATGCCGAGGTTCATCCCGAACGAGCGGCACGCGGCCAGTTCGGCCTTTTCTTTCGCCGCCAGGGCAGGCCCGACTTCGCAGGCGGCCGCAAACAATTCGGCGGTCTTGGCGCGGATTACCGACAGGTATTCATCTTCGGTCGTGGCGGTATTCTTGGCCGTGCCTAATTGCATCACTTCACCTTCGGCGATCACAGCGGCAGCCGAAGAAAGAATTTCAAGAGCGTGCAGATTGGCAACCTCGACCATCATCTTGAATGCCTGGCCAAGGAGAAAATCGCCTACAAGGACGCTCGCCTCGTTGCCCCAAAGCATACGGGCGGCGACCTTGCCTCGCCGCATGTTACTTTCGTCGACCACGTCGTCATGCAGGAGCGTGGCCGTGTGCATGAATTCGACCGCAGCAGCGAGCTTGATGTGGCCGTCGCCGGCGTAACCAGCGAGTCTCGCCATGGCGAGAGTGAGCATCGGGCGCAGCCGTTTTCCTCCCGAAGAAATGAGGTGGTTTGCAACCTCGGGAATCATTGAAACTTCGGAACCGGTGCGAGCCAAGATTGTCGTGTTGACACGGTCAAGGTCGGGCGCGACCAGTTCAACAAGACGATCGAGAGAGGCCGGGTTCGGGCTTTCGAAAGGAAGGACGACGGCCAAAATACATCTCCCGGCGATCAGAAATGCGAGCATAGGAAGACCATGCCCGTGCGGCAAGTACGCTAAACTGCTGTCCTGCCGCAAGTTTCATTGCAACTGGCAGTGGGCAGATGGGGGCAAACTGCAACGGGACAACACGTGCCGCCATGAGCTATTCCAATGGGTCAAACCCGGTGGAAGGCATGCGCGAATTGATCCGTACGAATGACGCGGTTCTGGTGTCGGCAGTAGTCGCACTCCTGGAAAGCGCCGGCATTCCGCCGCTGGTCTTCGATCAGAATATGAGCGTCCTGGAGGGTTCTCTCGGCGTGTTGCCGCGCCGCGTGCTTGTCGCGGCCGATCACGAGCTTCGCGCACGCAAGCTGCTGGAAGATGCCGGCCTCGGGCACGAGTTGCGGCCTGATGACAGATGAAATGGAGACAAGCGAGGATGCCATCCTCGGCGGCAAGCTCCGTGTGCGCCAGCCCCTGCGTGGTCATCGCGTCGGCCATGATGCGATTCTGCTGGCTGGCGCCACGTCGGCACGATCAGGCGAGCGCATAATCGAACTTGGCGCAGGGGTGGGCGCCGCGGGCATCGCCGTTGCCGCGCGCGCGACCGATGTGAAAGTAACTCTAGTAGAGATCGATGCCGTACTCTCTGCATTGGCACGGCACAATATCCGTCTCAACGGGTTGGAAAATCGCGTCGTTGTTGTCACCGCCGATGCCGAACGAATTGATGCGCTAGAATTCGCAACAGTATCGCCGGGCAGTTTCGACCGCGTTCTGATGAATCCGCCATTTCACGACGTTCAACGACACAATGTCTCGCCTGACCCGGGCCGCCGCCTGGCGCATGCCGGAGATGCCGGCCTGCTGACACGCTGGATCGCAAGCGCAGCGTGGCTGTTGAAGCCGACTGGAGTGCTGACGCTGATCTGGCGCGGCGACTCTTTGGATGATGTGATCGAAGCGCTGCAACCGGCCTTCGGTGCAATCGCCGTGCTGGCTGTCCACGCACGCGAACGCATTCCGCCGGTGCGGGTCCTGGTGCGCGCAGTAAAAGGCGCCGGTGCCACGCGAAAAAACTATCCGCCGCTGATTCTAAACGACGAAGCGACCCAGCCTACCCCGGCCGCGGAAGCGATCTTGCGCGAGGGAAAAACGTTGCAGATCGCCGAGCCGTGACTTGCCTAAATTCTGCGCCGCCAAAGCAAGATCTCGCGCCAGCGCAGTTCGCTGAGTTGACGCCGCATGCGTCCCACGAATTCGTCATCAAGACGCGAAAGTCCAATAACGCTGGCAATCAGAAGAAAAAGCAGTGCGATCTTGGGCTCCATCGGACCGTCCGTTCAATACCCCACGACATGTGACACTCCAGGCGGCTGCAAAAAGCATTCCAAAGTTAAAAAATAGGCAACGTCCGCCCCTTTCAAGCGCAAGTCGCTGATATTTGCAGCGGTGCGATATTCGGATACCGATAGGGTCGAGGCAGTGGTGGGACAATCAATGGCTCTGACGAAACCGACGCCGGTTCCCTATCTGCCTTTGATGGAAGTTGCCGCGAAATCCACACCCATCGGGGCAGACACATGATCGAAATGTTCGCACGGCTGGTGCCGCGCCGGTTCCGAACCGACCTTCCGATCGTCCCGGTTGTCCGGATCAGCGGCGTCATCGGCCTGGTCACGCCACTGCGGCCAGGGGTGCTTCTGTCGACGATCGCCAGATCATTGGAGCGAGCCTTTGCGATGCCGCGGGCGCGCGCGGTTGCCCTGAGCATAAACTCGCCGGGCGGCTCTCCAACCCAGTCGCACCTGATCTATCGGCGTATCCGCGAACTGTCCGATGAAAAGCACATTCCGGTGCTGGCTTTCATCGAGGATATCGGAGCATCCGGCGGCTATATGCTCGCCTGCGCGGCGGACGAGATCATTTGCGACCAATTCTCGATCGTCGGTTCGATCGGCGTTGTTGGCGGGACATTCGGCTTCACCGGACTGATGGAGAAGCTTGGCATCGAGCGCAGGCTTTACACGTCGGGCGACCGCAAGAGCATGCTTGACCCATTCCTTCCTGAAAAGCCCGAGGACGTGAAGCGCATCAAGGCCATTCAGAAGGACATTCATGAGCGTTTCATCGCACTTGTGAAAGCGCGCCGCGGCGGCAAGCTCAACGGCGCCGACAAGGCGTTGTTTTCGGGAGAGTTCTGGACGGCGGAAAAAGCAATTGAACTCGGGCTGGCCGACCGCCTGGGAGATCTGCGCTCGACATTGCGCGAGCGCTTCGGCGAGAAGGTCTACACGCCGTTAATTTCCGTCGAGCGCTCGCTGCTCGGCCGGCGCCTACCCGGCGTCAATCTCGCCGATTCGGTCACGCGCCATCCCGGTCTTGCCGACGATCTGATCTCGGCACTCGAAGTGCGGGCCTTGTGGGGCCGCTACGGCCTTTAGTTTTACTGGACCGGTTTGTTTCCGAACAATTTTGCGACGGCCGCGACTTGCTCGCGCTGCTCGGCAATCGAGGCCGCAAATTCCGCGGCATTGCCCGGAGCCACGATTTGTGCCGTCGCTGTCATTCGCTTGACGATTTCGGGATCGGATGCCGCCTCTTTGACGTCTGCCGCGATCTTGTTGCGCACCTCATCGGCAATGCCGGGTGCACCGAAATATCCAACCAGGCCGTCGAACTGAAGCGATGGATAACCCGCCTCGACAGCGGTAGGAATGTTGGGAATCGCGGGCGCGCGCTCGCGATTGGTGACGGCCAGCACCTTGACTTTGCCGGCCTCGACCTGCGGACGCACGATGGCATAGGCCGGCATGTAGACCTGGATCACGCCGGATGCGAGATCGGCAGCGGCGCCCGCCGGATTTTTATACGGCACTTTCGCCATCTTGAGGCCGACAGTGTGCAGATATCCGGCGAACACAAAATCGGTGAAACCGGTCGCGGTCGTCCAGTTCAACTGGCCCGGCTTCTCGCGCGCCATCGTCTCGAGGTCTTTCAGCGAATTAACGTTGAGTGAAGCGGGAACGCTGACTGCGACCACGGTCTTGGAGACGCGCGCGATCGGAACAAGATCTTTGGGATCGTACGGCAGCTTGTCGTGGAAATAAGGATGCGCGGTGAATGAGCTCACCGGCGAGACAAGCAGCGTGTGGTCGTCTTTCGTGCCGAGAAAGCTGGTGATCGCAACCATCCCGTCGCCGCCGGGACGGTTCTCGACGACAACCGGCTGACCCCACTTTGCGGAGAGCTTGTCGGCAAACAGCCGCGCACCGATATCAACGCCGCTTCCCGGACCAAGGGTGATGATGAATCTCACCGGACGGGTGGGCCAAGCGTCAGCCGCAGCGGCCGGCTGCAACAGCAGCGGCAAGACCAGAAAAAATGCCGCAGCCAGAATCGAAAATGCCCTGACGGGCTTTGCCGGGTTACTCATGGAATCCTCCCAAGGCCGGGCGGCCATTCGTCACGTGGCCGTTGCGGCGCTTCCTGAAACAACACCAGAAAAGCTTAGCTCATCCGCTGGTTATCCTGCCAGCTTGACCCAGGGCCGACGCCATAGTCTCGTGTCCGCAGGGCTCGTTGCCCCGAAAATGCCGCCTTCAAGCGCGACTTTGCGCGTCGTTAGTTGACCGGAGCTGACTATGCCGACATTCCTGCTGTCGCCCTTTGTGAAGTGGTCGCTTGCCGCGTTGGGCGGCGCGATGATCGTGCATTGGGCTGTCAAGGAAGCGCGCCGAATCAACGAAGAGCTTGAGCAGGCAAGGCGCGTGAAGGCGAAAATTACGGACGCAGAAAACCGTCCGACATTGCGTCGCGATCCAGCGACAGGCGAATATCGCCTCTGACGCCGGCTTCGCGGCGAGCCTGATCGACTAATCCACGTGACGGTTGGCCACGCCGCGATGGCCGCCGATCATTGCGGCGAAGAAAAGTCCGATCAGCACCCACCCGATGACCTGAAACGCGAGCACGGCTGTCTCCCCCAGACAAGCATTTGGCTCGCGTGAGGTATCAGCCAGCTCTTCAACGGCACGTAAATTCGCCTCGACTTGACCCCCTTGGGTGCCGCCTCTAGGGTCGAATCTCTTCCTGTGCTTAAGAATCAGTTTCCATCCGATGGCTGAAGCCAAACTTCGTGCCAGCGAGCGCACGCATCGAGACAACCTGGACCCATCCCGGTCCTTCCAGGGGCTTATTCTTGCGCTGCAGCAGTACTGGGCAGACTGGGGTTGCGTGATCCTGCAGCCTTACGACATGGAAGTGGGAGCAGGCACCTTTCACCCGGCGACCACGCTGCGCGCGCTCGGCCCGAAACCGTGGAATGCGGCCTACGTGCAGCCCTCGCGCCGTCCAAAGGACGGCCGCTACGGTGAAAATCCGAACCGGCTTCAGCACTACTACCAGTTCCAAGTGATCCTGAAGCCGTCGCCGCCGGACATTCAGGAGCTCTATCTCAACTCGCTCAAAACGATCGGTATCGATCCAAAGATTCACGACATCCGTTTTGTCGAGGACGATTGGGAAAGCCCGACGTTGGGCGCCTGGGGACTCGGCTGGGAATGCTGGTGCGACGGAATGGAGGTATCGCAGTTCACTTACTTTCAGCAGGTGGCGGGATTTGAATGCGCGCCGGTCGCCGGCGAGCTTACTTACGGGCTCGAGCGGCTCGCGATGTACGTGCAGGGCGTCGACAATGTGTTTGCGCTCAACTTCAACGGCCGCGACGACGACAGGAAGGTTACCTATGGCGACGTCTTCCTGCAGGCCGAGCAGGAATATTCGCGGCACAATTTCGAATTCGCCGATACGGCAATGCTGTTCGAGCAGTTCAAGATGGCGGAGGCGGCCTGCAAGAAGTATCTCGCAGCGGGCTGGGCCAACGGCAAGAAAGAACGCCACTTGATGGCATTGCCGGCCTATGACCAGTGCATCAAGGCCAGCCACGTGTTCAATCTGCTCGATGCGCGCGGCGTCATCTCGGTGACCGAGCGGCAGAGCTACATCTTGCGCGTGCGTGAACTTGCCAAGGCGTGCGGCGAGGCTTGGCTGGCGACCGAAGGTGGCGGGGCTAGCTGATTTTCCGGCGTCATCCACAAGGATGATTGTCCATATTTCCGCGGCAGACTTTGAATGTGGCGCGTCACTTTTCCCCTCCCACTTGTGGGGAGGGGTTAGGGGTGGGGGTCGATGTAGTTAGCTATGACTAGAGACACCGAAGTCGATCGGATTTGGGCGCGCATCGATCGCGCAATGGAGCCGCCGCAGCGCGAGTTTGCACGGCAGATGCGCGCGCGGCCAACCGAAGCCGAACGCAAATTGTGGTGGCATTTGCGTCATAGGCTTTCGCTGAGTGGCTCACATTTTCGCAGACAGGTGCAAATCGGTCCCTACGTTGCGGACTTCGTCTCCCATAGGTTGAGACTGGTTATCGAAGTGGATGGCGGCCAGCACGGGATGCAATTGGGTGCAAGATCAGGCGCGCACCCAACGTCTTGAGCTGGATGGCTACCGCGTGCTGCGGTTCTGGAATAACGAAGTGCTCTCAAATATCGAAGGTGTTCTGGCCGAAATCCAGCGCATACAACGACCCCCACCCCCGACCCCTCCCCACAAGGGGGAGGGGTGAAGCGGCGCCGCTGGCATTCGTAAGGAGCTATATTCAGATTCGAATCATCCGGCACGGGGGGCGCCGAGAAATCATGCTGTTCTGGGCATTTATCTTCATCGCGGCGGCCGTCGTGCTGTACGCGATCATCATGTTCAACAGCCTGGTGCGCACGCGCCAGATGGCAAACGAGGCCTGGAGTGGCATTGATGTCCAGCTCAAGCGGCGTTCCGAGCTCGTTCCGAATCTTGTTGAAACCGTCAAGGGCTATGCCACGCATGAACGGTCCGTCCTCGAAGAGGTGACGCGACTGCGCAATGCCGCACGCGAGATTCGGGTCGACGACGTTGCCGGCCGTGCGCAGGCAGAGCGTGCGCTGTCGACCGCGATCGGAAAGCTGGTCGCGCTGGCCGAGAGCTATCCCGACCTCAAAGCCAATGCGAATTTTCTGGAATTACAGCACGAGCTGAGTCACCTCGAGGACGAACTGCAGATGGCGCGCCGTTACTATAACGGAACGGTGCGGAACCAGAATGTCCTGGTGCAGTCGTTTCCAAGCAATCTCATCTCCGGGTTGTTCGGTTTCACACCGCGCGACTATTTCGAGTCGTCCGATGCAGCCGAATGTAATGTGCCGCAGGTTGCGTTATCCGCGCGGTCTCGCTGACGGACTCCGGTCGCATGAGATACCGCCGGCCTGCTGCGTTGAAAATCCTTCAGATCTGGCCATTGCTTGTGCTTTCCCCGCTGTCGGGCAGCGCGACAACCGCGTTTGCCGCGGAAGTCATACACTCGTTCGATTCAACCGTGCGCGTTGCAAAGGACGGCGAACTGACCGTCGTTGAGGCGATCCGAGTCGAGGCGGAAGGCCGCGACATCAGGCATGGCATCTACCGCGATTTTCCGCTGACTTTCAAAGACGCGGGTGGTGCCGTGCGGGAAGTAGACTTCAAGCTGCTAGGCGTCGAGCGTGACGGCAGGCCGGAAAGATATTCGACGACCCGCCAGCACGGCGTCATTCGCATCTACGCCGGCAGCAAGGACGTCGATGTCCCGCGCGGGGAGCACACTTATGTCTTTCGCTACCGCACAGGGCGTCAGATCCGCTGGTTCGATGGCAAGCCGGAGCTCAACTGGAACGTCACCGGGAACTTCTGGCGTTTTCCGATCTTGCAGGTGAACTACAGCCTCGATCTCGCCGACGGAGCCAGGCCGCTGCGCTGGACTGCCTATACTGGGCCACTGGGCGCGCGCGGTGGCAGCTGGCGCGCCACGATGGATACATCCGGAGCGTTGATGGTCGCGACCACGCGGCCGCTTGGGGGTGGCGAGGGGCTGACGGTTGTCGCCGAACTCCCGTCCAACGCCGTCGATCCGCCGAGCGAGTCGCAGCTGCTGTGGTACCGGCTTCATGACAATCGTGCCTGGATATTTGCCGGCCTCGGTCTGCTCGTCGTGCTCGGCTACTATTTCATCGCATGGGGGATGGTCGGGCGCGATCCAAAGGGCGGCGCCATTATCCCGCTGTTTCATCCGCCGCCGAATATTTCGCCAGCGCTTGCCAACTACATCCACGATTGGGGGTTCGGCCGCGAAAAGTGGCGCGCGTTTACGGCCGCCGCCCTGTCGCTGGCGGTGCGAGGGTTGCTGCGCTTCGACGATTCCAGCGGCGCGCTGACGTTGAAGGCCACCGGCAAGCAGCCGACCAGCCGGCTGCCGGTTGGCGAACGCACAATTCTCGATTGGGTGACTGGGCAAGGCGGTCTGGCGATCATCAGCGATGCTCATGGCGAATCGATTGCCAAGGTCGGCGATAAATTCACAAAAAGTATCGAGCGTGAAAACCGAAACCGCTTCTTCAAACGAAATCTGGGCTACGTTATTGCCGGCCTTGCGATGACGGCTGCCGTGACCGGCGGTGTGCTCGTTTTCGGCGGACTGCAGGACAAGGACATTGCGATCCTCGGCGGCTTTGCCTTCTTCGGTTTTCTCGCCGGCATATTTGTGGTGCAAATCCTCCAGACGTTTCTTGCCGGTTTCAGCTTTAGCGGGCTGATCCGGGGAGTCATGTCTGTCATCTTTTTCGTTATTTTCATCTCCATCTCAAACTCGCTTCTGAAGAATTGGTCGCCGAAGGCGCTGATGGATGCGTTTCCGCAGGTGTGGTCCTTCGTCGAGAGCTATCCGTTCTCTTTCGTCCTGGTCGGAGCGTTTGCGATGGTGAACGGCCTGTTCGTCTATTTGCTGCGCGCGCCGACCTCGCTCGGGCGTCCGATCATGGACCAGCTCGCCGGCTTGCGGCTTTATCTTCAGACCGCCGAATCCGATCGTCTTAATCTGAATGCGCCGGAAATCACCGCCGCGCGTTTCGAAGCGTTGCTGCCCTATGCGGTTGCGCTGGACGTGGAGAAACCGTGGTCGGATGCTTTTGCCTCTGCGCTGCGCCGCGCACATCCGGGCGACGCAGACCCGATGCGCAACTACCACTCGGGCTGGAGTTCAGGCAGCTGGTCGAGCAGCAATTTCAGCAGCGCCGTGTCGTCGTCGATTTCAGGCGTGAGCAGCGCGCTCGCCAGTTCGGTGCCGGTTTCCTCAGGATCCTCAGGTTTCGGAGGAGGTGGCGGTTCGGGCGGAGGGGGAGGCGGCGGGGGTGGAGGGGGCTGGTAAAACTCGCGCTCGCGCGTGACAGTCGCGGGCCGCCTTGCTAGGCAAGCGCGCGCGAACAGCCTCATCAAGTCCGCCCGATATGCCCGACCTGCTGCTCGAATTTTTGTCCGAAGAGATTCCGGCGCGCATGCAGGCACGCGCGGCCGACGACCTGCGCAGACTGGTCACGGACCGGCTGGTGGCCGTTGGGCTGGTCTACGAGGGGGCAAAGGCTTTTGCGACGCCGCGGCGGCTGGCACTCTCGGTGCACGGCATTCCTGCGCGCCAGCCCGATATCAAGGAAGAAAAGAAAGGTCCTCGCGTCGGTGCCCCGGAAAACGCAATTGCCGGGTTTCTGAAGGCGGCGGGGCTCAAGTCGATCAAGGAAGCCAAGGTGCAGCCCGACAAGAAGGGTGACTTCTACGTCGCGGTGATCGAGAAGCAGGGCAGGCCGGCGATCGACGTCATTGCGGAGATGATTCCCGACATCGTGCAAACATTCCCATGGCCGAAATCGATGCGGTGGGGTTCGGGAAGCTTGAATTGGGTGCGGCCACTGCATTCGATCGTCGCGACCTTTGGGCCCGAGACCGAAGAGCCCGATGTCGTACGTTTCCATGTGGATGGCCTGACGGCAGGCGACGAAACCCAAGGCCACCGCTTCATGGCGCCGGCGCCGTTCAAGGTCCGCCATTTGGACGACTACGTGGCGAAGCTTGAAAAAGCAAAAGTCGTTCTCGACCCGGCGCGGCGCGCCGACATCATCCTAGCCGATGCGAAGAATCTGGCTTTCGCGCAGGGCTTCGAGCTTGTGGACGACGAAGGCCTGCTGGCGGAGGTCGCCGGGCTGGTCGAGTGGCCGGTCGCACTGATGGGGACGTTCGACAAGGCGTTTCTGGCGATTCCCGACGAAGTGATCCGCGCCACCATCCGCAACAACCAGAAGTGCTTCGTGCTGCGCGATCCGCAGACCGCGAAGCTCGTCAACAAGTTCATTTTGGTTGCCAACGAGGAGGCTGCAGACGGTGGCAAGGCGATCATCGCCGGCAACGAGCGGGTGATCCGCGCGCGCCTGTCCGACGCGAAATTCTTTTACGAGACTGACCTCAGGACACGATTGGAAGACCGGCTGCCGAAGTTCGAGCAGATTGTTTTTCATGAAAAACTAGGCTCGCAGGCCGAGCGCATCGCGCGCATCGTCGCGCTCGCCGGTAAGCTCGCGCCGCTGGTCGGCGCCGACGTCGCGAAAACCGAGCGTGCCGCGCAACTTTGCAAGGCCGACCTGCTGACCGACGTCGTGGGCGAATTCCCGGAACTGCAGGGCTTGCTGGGGCGCTATTACGCCGAGGCGCAAGACGAGGATGAGGCGGTCGCACACGCTATCGAGGATCACTACAGGCCGAAAGGGCCCGATGATCTTGTGCCTTCCGATCCGGTATCGGTTGCAGTCGCGCTTGCCGACAAGATCGACACGTTAGCGGGCTTCTGGAAGATCGACGAGAAGCCGACGGGCAGCAAGGATCCTTACGCGCTTCGCCGGGCAGCGTTAGGTGTAATCCGAATTGTTCTCGACAATTCGTTGCGGCTCAATCTGACGAAGATATCCGGTGTCGTCGGCGATCTTCTCTCTTTCTTTGCCGATCGTCTCAAAGTGCAGCTGCGCGAGCAGGGCGCACGGCACGATCTCGTGGACGCAGTGTTCGCGCTCGAGGGTCAGGACGATCTGCTGATGATCGTGCGCCGGGTCGAGGCGCTCGGGAAATTCCTCGACACCGACGACGGCAAGAATTTGCTCGCCGGCTACAAGCGCGCAACCAACATCATCCGCATCGAAGAGAAAAAGGACAAGCGCGCCTATGCCGGCGCGCCCGATGCCAGGCGCTATCAATTGCCGGAAGAAAAGGCGCTCGCCGAGGCGATCGATGTTACGAAGAAAGAGGCCTCAGCCGCCGTCGGCAAGGAGGATTTTGCGGCGGCGATGCGGGCGATCGCCAAGCTGCGTCCGCGCGTCGACGCCTTCTTCGACAAGGTGACCGTTAACGTCGAGGACAAGGCCGTGCGCGAGAACCGTCTCAAACTGCTCAACGAAATCCGCGAGGCCACTCGCGCGGTTGCCGATTTTTCGAAAATCGAAGGGTAGCAAGAGCGCTCGGCCGGGACGACATTACGAGGAACTACCGTATCTCAATTCCGTTTAACAAGGGCCTATCAGGGAGCTTATCATGATCGTCGGTATTGCGCATTTACAGCCAATTATCGCTCTCATTGCCGGTATTCTCATTCTTGTCATTCCGCGGCTGCTCAACATCATCGTCGCCGCCTATCTTATTATTGCCGGATTGCTCGGCCTCGGGCTTTTGCGCTAGCTAAAATTCCGGCTTGCGCCCGCCGCTTTGGAAGTGTTTTTAAGGCCCCGGCCCCCAACGATAGCTATTGACCCATGGCCAAACGAAAACGTCTGCGCGCAAAGTCAACGGAAAAAGCATTGCGCAAACCTGCGCGGCGAAAAGCGAAGCCGGCGGCGCGGGAAACCAAGGGCAAATGGGTCTACAGTTTCGGAGACGGACGCGCCGAAGGCAAAGCCTCCATGCGCAACCTGCTCGGTGGCAAAGGCTCCGGGCTTGCCGAGATGGCCAATCTCGGCCTTCCGGTGCCGCCCGGATTTACGATCACGACCGACGTCTGCACCTATTTCTACGCGCACGACAAGCAATATCCGAAGGACCTGCGCAGGCAGGTTGAGAAAGCGCTGGCTCAGGTCGGCCGTATTGCCGGCAAGACCTTCGGCGACAAGTCCAACCCGCTGCTGGTGTCGGTCCGGTCGGGGGCGCGCGCCTCGATGCCGGGTATGATGGATACGGTGCTCAACCTCGGGCTCAATGACGAGACCGTCGAAGCACTCGCGAAAAAATCAGGCGACCGGCGCTTTGCCTATGACAGCTACCGCCGCTTCATCACGATGTATTCTGACGTCGTGCTGGGCGTCGGCCACGAGCATTTCGAAGAGTTGCTCGACCACCACAAGGAACGCCAGGGCTACAGTCTCGACACGGATCTGTCCGCCGACGATTGGGCGGAACTGGTCGTGCGCTACAAGAAGCGCGTAAAGGACGAACTGGAACGTGATTTCCCGCAGGATCCGCACGAGCAGCTCTGGGGCGCGATCGGCGCCGTTTTCGGCTCATGGATGAACCAGCGCGCCATCACGTACCGCAAGCTGCACAGCCTACCGGAAAGCTGGGGCACGGCCGTGAATGTGCAGGCCATGGTCTTCGGCAATATGGGCGACACCTCTGCGACCGGCGTGGCGTTCACTCGCAATCCCTCGACGGGTGAAAGGAAGCTTTACGGCGAATTTCTTATCAACGCGCAGGGCGAGGACGTCGTTGCCGGCATTCGCACACCGCAGGAAATCAGCGAGGCAGCGCGCAAGGAAGCCGGCTCCGACAAGCCATCGATGGAATACACATTGCCGAAGGCCTACGCCGAGCTCAAACGCATCTACAACACGCTCGAGCGCCACTACCGCGACATGCAGGATCTGGAATTCACGGTTGAGCAGGGCAAGCTCTGGATGCTGCAAACGCGTTCCGGAAAACGTACAGCCAGCGCTGCGTTGCGGATTGCGGTCGAACTGGCCAACGAGGGGCTGATCTCGAAAAACGATGCCGTGTTGCGCATCGATCCGCTCAGCCTGGACCAGCTCCTGCATCCGACGATCGATCCGCGCGCACACCGGCGCGTGATTGCGACCGGCCTTCCCGCGTCACCGGGTGCTGCCAGTGGTGAGATTGTCTTTTCGCCGGATGAGGCTGCGCAGCTCAAATCGGACGGCCGCAAGGTCGTCCTCGTGCGCGTGGAAACCTCGCCGGAAGATATCCACGGGATGCACGCGGCCGAAGGCATCCTCACCACGCGCGGGGGCATGACTTCGCACGCGGCGGTCGTCGCGCGAGGCATGGGCAAACCGTGTGTTTCGGGCGCGGGCTCCCTGCGGGTCGATTATGCGGGCGGCTCGATGACGGCGGGCGGACAGACATTCAAAAAGGGCGACTACATAACCGTTGACGGATCGACCGGCCAGGTTCTGGCCGGCAAGGTCGAGATGATCGAGCCGCAGTTGTCGGGCGAGTTCGCCACGCTGATCGGCTGGGCCGACAAAGTGCGCAAGCTCGGCGTGCGCGCCAATGCCGATACGCCGGCGGACGCCAAAGCAGCCATGCGCTTCGGCGCCGAAGGCATCGGCCTCTGCCGCACCGAGCACATGTTCTTCGATGAGGATCGTATCCAGGCCGTGCGCGAGATGATTCTTGCCGACGATGAGAAAACACGCCGAGCGGCAATCGCCAAGTTGTTGCCGATGCAGCGCGCCGACTTCGTCGAACTGTTCGAAATCATGGCAGGGCGGCCGGTGACGATCCGGCTGCTCGATCCGCCGCTGCACGAGTTTCTGCCGCATGGCGCGGAGGAAATCGCCGAAGTCGCCGCCGCCATGGGCGCCGATCCCGCGAAACTCGCGGGGCGCGCAAATGAACTTTCAGAATTCAATCCCATGCTTGGTTTCCGCGGCTGCCGGATCGCCATCGCTTACCCGGAAATCGCCGAGATGCAGGCTCGCGCAATTTTCGAGGCGGCGGTCGATGCCGCCAAGCGCACCGGCAAACCGGTGGTGCCGGAAGTGATGGTTCCGCTGATTGCGACCAAGGCAGAATTTGACCTGGTCAAAACACATATCGATGCGATGGCGCAGGCGGTTGCAAAGGAAAAGGGCGCCAAGGTCGACTATCAGGTCGGCACAATGATTGAACTGCCGCGCGCATCCCTGATGGCGGGCGAAATTGCGCAAACCGCCGAATTTTTCTCGTTCGGCACCAACGATCTCACGCAAACGACCTTCGGCATTTCGCGCGACGACGCTGCGAGCTTCCTCGGAATCTACACAGCGCGTGGAATTCTCCCGGTCGATCCGTTTGTGTCGATCGACCCGCAGGGTGTCGGCGAGCTCGTGAAGATCGGGGTTGAACGTGGCCGCAAGGTGCGTCCCAGGCTCAAGGTCGGCATTTGCGGCGAACATGGCGGCGACCCGGCATCCGTTGCATTCTGTCACGAAGCCGGGCTTGACTACGTGTCGTGCTCGCCTTTCCGCGTGCCGATTGCACGCCTTGCCGCCGCGCAGGCCGCGCTCGGCAAAGCTGTTGCCAGCCAGGCCTAGCCCGTTAGCGCAATGACACTCTTCGACCTGAAGAACCGCGTTGCCCTCATAACGGGCGGCAATGGCGGTATCGGACTCGGCATGGCGAAGGGATTGGCGCAGGCCGGCGTCTCGGTCGTGATCGGGGGACGAAACAGGACGAAGGCAGAGTCGGCCTTATCGGAGCTTCGTTCGCTCGGCTCGCCCGCCGAATTTGTGGAACTGGACGTTCTCGACGAGACATCCTGTCGCCAGGCCGTCAGCCAGGCCGCCGATCGGTTCGGCCGTCTTGACATCCTTGTCAACAATGCAGGGACCACAGTTCGCAAACAACCGGAAGATCTGACGGCGCAAGAATGGCATCTGGTGATGAACACCAATCTCACGGGAGCTTTTTTGTGCTCGCAGGCCGCTTATCCTCACATGGTGCGCGCCGGCGGCGGCAAGATCATCAATATCGGATCGATGATGTCGGTATTCGCCTCGTCCTATGGCGCACCTTATGCGGCAAGCAAGGGTGGAATCGTGCAGCTGGCGAAATCGATGGCGGTTGCATGGGCGAAGGACAACATTCAGGTCAATGCGGTCTTGCCCGGATGGATCGATACGGAGCTTACCCAAGGCGCACGGCGGCAGGTGCAGGGGCTCCACGAAAAGGTTTTGGCGCGCACGCCCGCTCAGCGCTGGGGTGTTCCGGGCGATTTTGCCGGCATCGCCGTGTTCCTGGCCTCGCCCGCTTCGAACTTCATCACGGGCGTGGCGATTGCGGTCGACGGCGGATACTCCGCTCAGGTCTAGCGATTGGCGGCCGCGCAAGCGTTAGACGGCCACCTTGCTGAGGAAATCCTCGACCTCGAGCCGCAGGTCGGCGACCGCATGCTCCACCGCTTCCGAGGCGTCGCGCACCACTTCGGCGGAGCTTCGGGTCTGCGTTGCGGCGCCGGCGACTTCGCCAAGCACCGCTACCACGTGATTTGTGCCTTCCGCTGCGCTCGTGACGCTGCGTGAAATTTCACCCGTCGCCAGGTTCTGTTGTTCCACCGAAGCGGCGACGGCTGTCGTGTTGCTGTTGATGTCCTGCATGCGCCCCGCTATCTGACGGATCGCTTCCACGGCGCCCGATGTCGATTCCTGTACCGCCAGAATATGATTGGCGATGTCCTCGGTGGCCTTGGCGGTCTGCACTGCAAGCGACTTCACTTCGGCGGCAACGACCGCAAAGCCCTTGCCGGCCTCACCGGCACGCGCGGCCTCGATGGTAGCGTTGAGCGCAAGCAAATTCGTCTGCCCGGCAATGTTGCGGATAAGCTTGACGACGTCGCCGATCTTCTGCGCGCCCTCGGCAAGGCTCGCGATCTCGCTGTCGGTAGCACGCGCTTCGTTGGTTGCCAGTCCGACCACGCTGCTCGTCTGGGTCAACTGGCGGCTGATCTCGCCGATCGACCGGGACAGCTCGTCGGCGGCGACGGCCGCCGTCTCCACGTTGGCCGATGCTTCGTTGAAGGCCTGCACCGCGCTCTCCGCGCGCTGCGAGGTGTGCTCGGACGAGCCGAACAATGCACGTGCGGTCGAGCGCATTGCGGTTGCGCTGCCGCTCACGCTCGACAGAAGCTTTTCGATGTTTGGCCGAAATGACACGATGGCGGATTCGATAGTGGCGCGGCGCTGCTCCTGGCCGCGAATGGCGGCGCGCTCCTGCTCGGCCTGGCGCTGTTCGGTAACGTCCTCGTGCGTGGAGACCCATCCGCCGCCAGGCAGTGGCTCGTTCTTTGCAAGCACGATGCGGCCGTCGCTTGCCTGCACGTAGTGCGACTGACTTTTGCCCTCGGTCATCGCGTCGAGAATCTTCTGCACGTAACTGTCGACATCGCCGGAGAACAATCCGGTCGCCTTTCGGTGTTCGATCAGTTTTTTGATCGAGCAGCCCGGTTTCACGATCGTGGGGTCGAGCTTGTACATATTGAGGTAGCGGGTATTCAGCAGGGTGATGCGCCCCTGCCCATCGAACATGTTCAGGCCCTGGGACATGTTGTTGACCGCAGTGGAGAGCCGGCGGTTTTGTTCACGCAGGGTCCGATAGGTCACGCATAGCGTGCCGAAAGCCACAAGGCAGAGGCCGGCCAGCAACATTTGACCCACGAAGGTTGATGGAAAAAAGGAAACGAGCATGCCGGACCCGAAATTACCTCCGGCGATATTGGGGAGCAGCGATTGCGATATAGTTAAGGCTTACTTCCCACTGGTCGACGTCCTCCCATCGCCCCACGCAAACCGGCTATTGACCAACCATTTACGACGCGGGCGACGCGCGCGGGTTCGATTAACGTCTTCGCAAGGTTAATCGGTTCATAAGAAAACAGGTCGCATTGTCGCCACCCGGCGGCAGGCGGTGGCAGGACGTTGCGTTGTGGCGTTGAGCGGACGGAGTGTTGTTTCGCTTTTGCGTCGGCAGCCGAAAGCTGCATCAATCGGCATGGCCCTCGCACTACTCGCGCTGTTCCCGGACTCGATCGGCTTTCAGGATCTCGGGGCCATGCTGGCGCGGCAGCCGGCCGTAGCCAGGCGCTGGCAGCAGCACTTGATTGCATCACCCTTCGGAACGATTCACGCGGCAATGTTCAGTCTGCCGCGGCCCATCGGCACCAGCATTCCGCATCCGCCTGTCTACGCGCTGGCGAATTTCGATCCGGCCGACATCACCGGTTCGATCGGCAGGCAAATTCTCGGCGATCCGACCGCGCCGATCCAGTTTCCCAAGCCCAATCGCAAGGCAAAACAGGATTCACTCGTTGCGCGACCGCGGGAGCCGATGCCGCCAATGCCGCCCGAGTTTGCGATCGAGCCAGTGCCGCAGGCGGAGCTCGACGCGTCGCCGAAGAAAGATGAAACCGCGCGCTTCGATTCGTACTCGCAATACGAATTTGTACCTCCGGATCAGCGAACGGCAATGCCGGATATCGATCTTCCTTACGCCGATATTCCGCCAGCGAACCTGACGCCGATGAGATCTCCGAAGGCGGCGGGCAAAGATGCGGCCGAATTATTCTTCGGTGCCAACTCGATGGCTGCCGGCCGTCGAAAAATGGCGCCGTGGGCCCCGGGGGAGGCTCCGGTGGTGCTCGCGTCGCACGGCGATCCCGACATCAAGCAGTCCGCGCTTGCGCCCATGGCGCCGGGCGACGAAGGCAAAGGCGGAGAAAGCGTCGCGAGCAAAGGAGAGGTCACCGGCGTCGAACAACGGCCGCGATCGCCGGCGGAGCGGCTGGCGCTTGCCGGCCCCACGCGCGCCAAGGCCGAAAAGTGCCTCGCCAATGCGGTCTACTTCGAGGCGCGTGGCGAATCCGTGCGCGGGCAGATTGCGGTCGCGCAGGTGGTCATGAATCGCGTATTTTCGCCGTTCTATCCGAACGACGTCTGCGGGGTGGTCTACCAGAACGTTGGCCGCCACCTGGCGTGCCAGTTCACCTTCGCCTGCGACGGCATTCCCGACATCGTCACCGAACCCGACGCCTGGGAGCGCGCCAGGCGAATTGCACGCGACATGCTCGACGGCAAACTCTGGATGCCGGAAGTATCGAAATCGACTCACTACCACGCCTATTGGGTCCACCCGGATTGGGTTCGCGAGATGCATAAAGTTTATAAGCTTGGCGTGCATACCTTCTATCGCCCCCGCGCATGGGGCAACGGCGAAGACGAGCCGACCTGGGGCGATCCTGCGGAAACCGAGAAAGAAGCCGCGAAAGAAGAAGCGCAAGGCCCCGTAAGCCACAGCAAAGAATGGCTTAAATCTGAAGAGGGCCAGGCGTCGCTGCGCCATAGCGCGCGCAGATAGTGGTTCCGCCATACGCCATTGGTCGCTCAAATGCTGGCGATCACGAATTTTCGTTTTGGGGAGGCTTCATGAGCCTATATGTTCCGCGCCTGCCTGCCGCGGCCGATTGCGATTGCGGTGGCGCAATTTCGGCCGGAGCAATTCAATGTCAGTGCAATCGACGACGGGGAAAACGGCGGCAGTCGGAGCGTCACGTACGCCGCTGATCATAATCACCTGTGGTTGCCTGATTGGCGCAATCGGTTTCGGCCCCCGTGCGGCGCTCGGTTTGTTTCTCACGCCGATGTCGTCGACCTATAGCTGGGGTCGCGATGTCTTCGCGCTCGCGCTCGCAATCCAGGTGCTGATCTGGGGCGCAGCAACTCCGTTTGCGGGCGCCATCGCCGATCGCTTCGGGTCATTTCGTGTGCTGGCTGCGGGTGCCGTGCTCTATTGCGCGGGCCTCGTTCTGATGGCGCATTCGACGACTCCCGGCATGCTCGATTTCTCCGCCGGGATCCTGACCGGCCTCGGCATTGCAGGGACGTCTTTCACGCTTGTTCTCGCAGCGTTCAGCAAATTGATGCCGGCGGATTGGCGTGGCTTTGCATTCGGCGTCGGCACGGCAGCGGGCTCGGTCGGCCAGTTCCTGTTCTCGCCGCTGGCGGTCGGGTTGATTGATTTTCTGGGATGGCAGCAGGCCTTGATCACGCTTGGCATCTTCACGCTTCTGATTATTCCCTGTGCGTTTGGTGTGCGAACACCGCCGATGGATGTTGTTGCCGTTCCGGGGGCGGGACAGAACCAGTCGCTTGTGCAGGCGCTGTCAGAAGCGTTCGGTCATCGCAGCTACGTTCTGCTCGTGATCGGCTTTTTCACCTGCGGTTTCCAGCTGCTCTTCATCACGGTGCACTTGCCTGCCTATCTCGTCGACCGCGGCCTCTCGGTCGATGCCGGGGCTTGGACGATCGGCGTCATCGGCTTGTTCAACATTTTCGGCTCCATCGCCGCCGGCTGGATCGGCGACAGAATGCCGAAGCGCTATTTGCTTTCGGTGATCTATCTCTTGCGCTCGCTTGCGGTTGCGGTCTTCATCAGCCTGCCGGTCACTTCGGTTTCCGCGATCGTCTTCGGTGCGTCGATGGGTCTGTTGTGGCTTTCAACCGTGCCGCCGACTTCCGGTCTGGTGGCACTGATGTTCGGCACGCGCTGGATGGCAACCTTGTTCGGTTTTGCCTTCTTCAGCCATCAGGTCGGCGGCTTCCTCGGCGTATGGCTGGGCGGTGTGCTGTTCGAGCAGACCGGCTCCTATCAGGTGATCTGGTGGCTCTCGATCGCGCTTGGCATTGTTTCGGCCATCATCAACCTCCCGATCATCGAAAAGCCGGTCGTCCGCGCCGAGCCGGTCCCCGCCTGAACGCTTGCGCGCGGCCGCGGACCGCGCCATGAATGCCGCTGCTGAAGCGGCGAGGTTCATGTGGCGGCATTCAAGGCGGTCGTGATCGAGAAAGCGGAGAGCGGCACAAAGGCCGCGCTCACCGAATTCGACGAAGCCAATCTGATGGAAGGCGACGTAACCGTCCGCGTCGAATATTCCACCGTGAACTACAAGGATGGGCTCGCCATCACCGGCAAGGCGCCGGTGGTGCGCCGCTTTCCGATGATCGCCGGCATCGACTTTGCGGGGACGGTGGAATCCTCGACGAGTGCGGCATGGAAGCCGGGCGACAAGGTCATCCTCAACGGCTGGGGCTGCGGTGAGACGCATCTCGGCGCTTACGCCGAAAAGGCGCGCGTGAAAGGCGAATGGCTGGTGCCGTTGCCCAAGACGACGAGCGCGCGCGAGGCAATGGCGATCGGTACCGCCGGCTA
Organism: Pseudolabrys sp.; assembly: GCA_036557605.1. Taxonomy (GTDB): domain Bacteria; phylum Pseudomonadota; class Alphaproteobacteria; order Rhizobiales; family Xanthobacteraceae; genus Pseudolabrys. The sequence goes on along the minus strand of DATBHE010000096.1, from coordinate 4,594 downwards.
CACCGCCATGCTGGCGGTGATGGCGCTCGAACGTCATGGCATTGGCCCCGCGAGCGGCCCGATCGCGGTGACCGGCGCGGCCGGCGGCGTTGGATCCGTCGCCATTGCGATCCTGTCGAAACGTGGCTTTGCCGTTCATGCCGTCACTGGCCGGCCGCAGGAGGCCGATTACCTGAAGAGCCTCGGCGCCACCGAGATTGTCGATCGCAAGGAGCTTGCTGGTCCGCCAAAGCCGCTGGCCAAGGAACGCTGGGCCGGTGCCATCGATGCGGTCGGATCGACAACGCTCGCGAACCTCTTGTCCATGACCCGCTACGGCGGAGCGGTAGCCGCGTGCGGACTAGCGGGTGGCATGGACCTGCCGGGGTCGGTTGCGCCTTTTATTCTGCGCGGGGTGTGTCTTTACGGCATCGACTCCGTGATGTGTCCCCTGGACCGGCGCAAGGAAGCCTGGAAAAGGCTAGAAACCGACCTGGACCGTCAAAAACTAGCCACGATAACCCGCGAAATAAGCCTTCCGGACGTCTTCGGGGCTGCTTCCGAAATCCTGTCGGGCGCGGTTCGGGGCCGCATCGTGGTCAAGATCGGGTAAACGCGTTCAGGATTTGTCGACGAAAGCCGTGCATAATTGTTTAGGTCTGAAAATCAGCCTGTGAGTATTGTAAACTGTTGCGTCAGTCGGAGTACGGGGATGGTGCGGGGTTTTGCATTGACGGTCGGCCTGATGGCCGCGCTACCGGCGGTCGCGGGCGAGATGACTGCCGAAGAGGCTCGCCGGTTCGTCATCGGCAAGATGTTCAATTACACCTGTTTTGAGGGTACGCGCGGGCAAGGCCGCGTGAACGCCGACGGCTCGGTGACCGGCTCTATTCAGTTCCAGGGCGGGGGCGATGTGCGTTATGCGCATCTGCCAGCTAATACGCTCCAGGTCAAAGGCGAAGCCGTCTGCGCGTCGCTGCGCGGATTACCCATGCAACCGTGCTTCAATCTCGAGCGCACGAGCGCCACCAGCTTCCGCGGCTCGATATCGGGGCTGGGCTTTGCCTATTGCGATTTCACCCGGCACGGAGGCCGAACGACTGTTGCGCATAGCGTGCAACGGACGCGCACGGCGCACCCGGTGGGTCTTCGGCCATCGCTTGAAGCCGACAACAACTGACCTTCAGCCTTTCGCCGGGAAGATCATGCACGTCGTGGTGGCGTGCGCGTAGAGCTTTCCGGCACGATCCTTGAGATCGCCTTCCGATGTTGCAACTGTGCGGCCGCGGTGCACGATGCGGCCTTCCGCACGGATGGGGCCGGTGTCTTTGGTGATCGGGCGCACGAGATTGAGCTTGAGCTCCAGCGTCGTCCACGTGTCGCCTTTTGAAACTGTCGAAAAGATCGCACAACCGAGCGCGGAATCCAGAAGGGTTGCGGCAAAGCCGGCGTGCACTGTTCCGATCGGATTGTAGTGACGGAAATCCGGCACGCCTTCGAAAACCGCGCGGCCGTTTTCGGCCTCGGTCAGGTGAAACCCCATCAGTTCGCTGATCGGCGGATTTGGCACCGTGCCGGCGATGATCGCCTGGAGAAATGACAGTCCATCATAGGACTTCAGGATTTCCGGCGGCACAACGCCGTAGGTTTTCACGCTCTTGTCCATGCTATTCCCCGCGGCGTTACGCCGACGTTATAGCGTCCCTGCGGGATGGGAACAGCATGCGTTGGTAGATCCAGCCGATGCCGACCAGAACCGCACCCAGGCCGATGAAAGACAGGGCGCGAAAAATTCCGGTCAGTCCGGACATGTCGACAAGGAACACTTTGCCGATGGTGAGCGCCACAACCGCCGCGGAGGCGAGGCGAGCGGGCTGAGATTGCAGGCGGAATCCGGCAATCAGCAGCAATACTCCGAATGCAAGCCAAACTGCAGAATAGGTGTATTGCTCGGCATCGGTTGTCGCGCCCCGCGTGAGGATTTCGCCATGGAAAAGCGTCCGGACTTCGAGACCGAGATACATCAGCGCCAGACCCACGGCGGCTGTCGCCGCCACCGCGCGATAGGCGAGCGGCCGGGTTTTTCGTGCGGTCAAAGCAAGGATCCCGGCGAGAAGCGCGGGAATGCCGTAGCCAAGCAGCACCAGATTGAAGAACGCTCCGCCGACCGGGCGCCCGGTGAAAAGCGGATTGACGCTGACGCCCAGACCGAATAGCGCCGCCAACATTGTCGCGGCAAAGATCAGCAGTGCACCCGCATTGTGCATGATGCTGTTGGTCCGCATACGCACATGCTCAAGCCCGATCGTCATCGCAAGGCCGACGGAAACCTGCATGGCGATTTCCGCCAAGGCCGCCGACCGGCGGAAAATGTCGCCATTGTTCATGAAGTGCCGGATCTGGAGCAGCACGAGCAAGACTGTGAACAGGATTGCCGCGGCATCCGCCATTCGTGCGGGCAGGTCGTCGGCTCGCCGGCGCAACAGATGGCCGGCATACCAGAACGAAGCGGCCGGCACGCCATACCCATAAAGCAACCAGTTGAAGATCGGCGTCGTGCCGACATCGTTTCCCACGATGCGCGGTTCGTAACCGATGCGGAGGAGCACGACGACGATGATGGCAGCTGCCAGATAGCGCAGCGCCGGCAGCGGACGTCGCTCCGAAATCCAGGCGATACCCGGCACCATCAGCGCAAGGCCGACTGTCAGCCAGCCTCGGTCGAGCGCAAATGTCAGGGCCAGCGCAAGCGAGGCCACGGCGCCTGCCGCATAGATAGCGGCCGCCGAAGCGAGGCCCGCCTGCGGCTGACGCTTGCCGAGATGTTCCGTTGCATAGCCGTAGAGCGCGGCTAGTCCGAGCGCGAGAAGGGCAAACGGAATCGAGCGATCGAGCTGAGCAATTCGCAGATAAAGAGCGATCAGGATAACGATCGGAACGACGACGCCGCTCAGGCTCCATAGTTGCGCGTTGAATGCATTTGCGGTGCGGCCCTGGACCGCAAATGCAGACAATCCGAATATTGCCGCGAGTGCAGCACCGAGCACCAGATGCAAGCTTGTGCCTGCCGGCGGCCCGGGAATGGCGCCCGCCGTCACGCCGGGCGAAAGCAAAAGTGAATCCACAAATTCCGGCGCCGCCCACTGGATCATCACGGCGGCGACCAGAACACCCGCGGCTGGCACGGCCCAGAGCGCGGCCTCGGTGCGCCACGCGATTGCGACGGTTGCTGCTGTCAGCAGGGTAAAGATTGCAAGTGCCGAATTGCTGTGATCGCTGTTAATGACAAGGAACGCTGCCGCAAACAGATACGCGCCGAGCGCGCCCGAAGACACTTCATCTGTTTTCCCGCGCTCCGCAGATGGGCCGTACGCCAGGCCGGATACGATAAGGGTGGCGGCAAGCGCGAAGCCCGCAACGACATGAAACAGATGTGCGGCCAGTGCTTCGATGTGGTCAGGTTCGGCGCCCGCCCATGTCCAGAGCACACCCAGCACCGTCGCGGTGATCGCAAGCCATCGCCAAAGCCTCACGCGCGCCAGCGCGAAGGCCGCGGCCGTGACAATTGCGAGATAGACATAAAGTGCCCAGTAGTCCGCCGATCCCGTAGTGACGAGCACGGGCGTGATGAAAGCACCCACCAGGCCAAGACCGGCGAGCGCGGGGCCGTGCAGAAGCGCAGCCGCCAATGTGGCGAGCGCAACGAGGCCCAGCAGTACGAATGCGGCAGCCGGTGAAAGGAAGCCATAGAGCGTGAAAGCCGCGTAAACGGTCGCATAGGCGGCGATGGTGCCGGCCGCGGTGAGGATGCCCGGGATGTGTCGGCTCGAAATAGGAACGATGCCGGCAGCGATCTCGTTGCGGCGCGCCCATTCGCCGGCTGCAACCAAAATGGCCGAGAACACTGCCGCGAGAAATATTCGCACGCCGGGGCCGAGCAGACCCATCTCGACGGTGTAGCGAACAAGAAAGATGGCGCCGAGGGCGAGTGCAATTCCGCCGATCCACACCACCCATTGCGTGCCGAACCGCTCCTCCAGTGTCGCCCGTGGCGGCGTGAAAACGGCGGGCTTCGGTGATGCGGATTCGGCAACCGGTGCGGCAACGGGCGGCTCTGGCTCGCTCACGACCGCCGCCGGGGCAGGCGCCCTGTCGGTTGGAGCGGCTACCGGTTGTATGGCTTGTCCTGCTTCCAAAGCCGCGACGCGAAGCTCAAGGCGCCCGATTTTCTCGCGCGCCTTGAGCGTCATTACAAAGGCGACGATGGCGATGACAGGAATCGCCAGAATCAGAAGCGCAAGGCCTATGATTCCCGGCATTGCCCGTCCCCCGGCTCGCTTTGAGTCGCGACAATGTACTTTGCCGCGGGAGAGTCGTGTAGCGGCGCTTTCGGAGCCTGTGGGTGACGGTTTAGAGAAGGTCTATCCGAAACGGATGACCTTCGGTCGCGGCATCGCCGAGGCCGATAGCATCAACCGCCCGGATCATCCGGCCATTGCGCTGGAGCAGGCGATCCGCGATCGAAACAATGCGCGAATTGGGCTGGGCCGTGCGTGACGAGCGCCGGATGTCCCAGGCAATTTGCATCTCGTCGCGTCCGGGATTGAGCGCGCAA